>CAXSGP010000057.1:0-29873 GCA_964236955.1 uncultured Oligoflexus sp.
CGTTATCTAGGTGCTTTCGCAGCATCAAGTCCTCTTACATTTTCATGGTGATGGATAGCGACACGGAATTTTGTAAATTCTTAGCGTCAGGATAAATTCGACTCACCGCGTAGGCGAGAGAAAAGTTTTTCTGATAGAGGCCAAGGCCGCCGCTGGTGACTTCACTGCGCTCGCCGCCCACGTTCTTGCCTGCGGCAACGAAGAGACGCAGGACATCAAAGGTCTGCAACTGACCGCCGATAATCGCCATCTTTTCATGGGCCAGCTTCGTCGGTGGCAGGCTGCTATCGACAATGGCCAGCTTGCCTTCGTCGGTCAGTGGTAAGCCCTCGAGATAGGCGCTGCGCTCGCGGTCGCGGTAGTCGACATGAAGGGCAAAGGAGCCGGTGGCTTCAAATGCAAAACCAGCCCGGACGGTGCGCGGCGATACATTTTTAAGTTTATCGTTATTGAGGTTTTCTACCGATGCCCCAAAGCGAATGGCCGGTGAGACCTGCGCGACGACTCCGGTGCCAAGGGTAAAGCCCTTGATAGTCTTGGGCTGGGCTGCGGTCGGATCTTCAGCTTCAACAAAGTGACCGGCAAAACCCAGAGACATCAAGTCGCTGGGGATGGCGAAGGCCAAACTGCCCCGCCGCCGCACCGGACTGTCCATCTCCCGCCCTTCACGGGCCGTCAGGGCATCGGAAAAGCCAGTGTACTCGAAGGCGGCCGTCCACTTCGACGTCACCCCATCGATCGCCGCCGCGCGATAAAAGGGTCGGCCTTCGACCGGCCAGATGTAGGTGCCGCTGACATCATAGTTTTTATGACGATAAAGCATCGCAGGATTGATGTGGATAGCCGCTTGATCGGAAATAAGCGCGGTGCCGGCACCAGCTTGAGCTGCGCCCTGGCCGCCGGTGGCCGTAATTTCATCGGGTAGACTGCTCTTTGTAGCAGCCAATGAGGAGCTGGTAAGAGTCATGGCAGCACACCAAGACCCCAGGGCGATGCAGTGACTGCGCATGACATACCTTTCGCGACGGTGCGCGGCCCTACTTGGCTTCAGGCTTGGCTTTCGGCGCACTGATTATATGGTTTTTTTGTATTTTCAGAAACGTGTTAGCACCCGCTTCCAGGGTAATAAACTGATCGGCTATCGTTTTGATGCGGCCGATGATACCGCCCGTGGTGACCACTTCATCGCCGACTTTAAGGGCTTCGATTAGCACGAGCTGGTCCTTGGCTTTTTTCTGCTGAGGACGAATCACAAATAAATACATAATAACCAAAAGGGCCGCTGGCATAACCAGTATTTCAAAAAAACTCGGCTGTGCGGGTTTTCCGGCCGCCTGAGCGTATGCAACATCGGTAAAAAGCTGGATCATATTCGTTACCCCATACTCATAACTTAGAGGCACCGACTGTACTTGAGCCATCTACCAATTGCAACGGGGCAGCGGACAGCTCATGCAGCTGCCGTGACTCGACCTTTACAATACGGCCGATCAGATGGACCACTCTAAGCCAAAGTAACAGGATTAAGGGATTCAGACCAAAAAAGAGCGCAAACCCTAAGCCTTCGACCGCACGGGCGAGATACTCGGGATGTCTAAGAAACCGATAGGGACCGCTGCCAGCCCGCGGCATATCGGCAATATAAATGCAGCGCTTGGTCCAGAGCCGGCCCAGGGTACGGAGGGCCCAGATGCGCAGACTAAAGCCCAAGATAATCAGCATAATTCCGGCTAGACTGGCCTTCAAGATGAGCAGGGGTCGCGGCAGCAAAAGAGCCGTGAGAAAAGCGGCAAAGGGAAAAATGAGGAGCAGACCATAGCATTTTTTCATCAAGGCAGGGATAAGCTCCTCACCATCAACAGTGCTAAGGTAGGCATAGTTATAGGTATGGACTCGCTGCTCGCCTAAATAGACTAGCGCAGTTGCCAGTAACACCAGTATGGCCGGAGACTCTGCCCGCAAACGATCTGCAGTGATATCCAACAAGGATGACTCCTAGTGTCCCATTGACTCTTCGAGCATCGTAGCATATTCGAAAACGGAATTCTAAGGCCCATGCTGTGCATTTCCATTTACATGAGCCAATTTGTACAGGGGCAGACCGATGGTTGATCTTTCGCAGCTCAATGCCGAACAGTATAACGCTGTGACTCAGATCAATGGGCCGGTGATGATCATCGCAGGCGCCGGTACGGGGAAAACACGAGTCATCACCTATCGCATGACCCATATGCTGGGCCATGGCATTGACGGCTCGAAAATTGTGGCGCTGACCTTTACCAATAAAGCCGCCAAAGAGATGAAGGAACGCCTGCTTGAGCTCGTTGGTAAAAAAGCCAAGGGTATATTCATTGGCACCTTTCATAGTTATTGCCTCAAGATTTTGCGCGAATTTCCCGATTTGGTCGGCCTCGATGCCCGCTTTTCCCTGGCCGGCACCTCAGATCAGATTGATCTCATCCGTAAAGCCCTCGAAGAAAAAGGCTGGCAAGGTCTCTACCGGCCCGAAGAACTTTTGACCCGCATCAGTGCAGCAAAAAATGCCCTCCTCCAGCCGCACGAGCTTGATGAAAACTTTAGCGACAAGGACCCGGCTGTGCTTAGAGTCGTCTACGACCTCTACGAACGGCAGTTGAAGTTGAACCGGGTGATCGACTTCGACGATTGTATCTTCAAAGCCGCCCTGCTCCTTAAGCATTTCCCTGAGGTCGCCGCAAAGCTCCAGGAGCGCTGGACCCATTTTCTTGTAGATGAATTTCAAGATACAAATTTCGCGCAGCTTTATATCCTTGAGCTGCTTGCCCATCGCCATAAAAATATCTGCGTGGTCGGCGACGACGACCAGTCGATCTACAGCTGGCGTGGTGCACTCGTCGAAACCCTCGATCGTTTTGAGGAGACGTTTAAGGGCACGCTTTTGATCAAACTCGAACAGAACTATCGCTGCTCGAATGTGATTCTCAACGCAGCCAACAAGGTGATTCGCAACAACAGCGGGCGAAAAAACAAGACGCTTTGGAGCGCCTCGAAAAACGAAGACCCTATCACCCTTGCCGCTCATGTTGATGATGTGGCCGAGGCCAAATGGATTGCCTTGCGTATTTTCGCTCTTTTGGGTCAGGGCAAACGCCCCAAAGACATCGGCATACTCTATCGGGCCAATGCCCAGGCCCGTGCCATCGAGCTCGCCCTGCGTGAGCATAATATTCAATATAAGGTCTATGGTGGCTCGAGCTTCTTTGAAAGAAAGGAAGTAAAAGACTTTCTCTGCTACTTTCGCCTATCGGTAAATCCAAGCGATCGCTTGGCCTTTTGGCGAGTGATCAATACACCCTCGCGCGGCATCGGTCTCAAAACGCTTGAACGCATTGAAAGCAAAGCCAAAGAGCTTGGCCTCAGTCCCTTTGAGGTCTTGCATCAGGGCCATGTGCCGCTCGATGCCAAGGTCAAAGCAGCCGCCCAGCACTTCACCGACCGACTGAAGAGCATTCAAAACACAGCGCTGAGCGATGGCCTGGAACTGGAAGAACGTGGCCGAAGAATAATCAAGGAGTTTGGGCTCGACGACGAGATCAAGCTTAAAACCTCACATGAGGGCTCGCGCCGCCGCAAACTCGATGCCCTCAAGCGCTTGCCGACCTGGATCAGGGAGCTAGCGGAGTCACGAATCGAAGAGAAGGGGCAGCTGCAGCTTATCGATCTTCTCGACCAGCTCAGTCTTGGTGCCGATGGGGCTCCGGAAAAAGCCAAGGGCCATGACAATCACGTGTCCCTGATGACCATTCATGGCTCCAAAGGGCTGGAATTTCCGGTGGTTTTTGTTTGCGGTTTGGAAGAGGATCAACTCCCACACAAGAACAGCCGCGACTCGGAACTGGGCCTGGCTGAGGAACGGCGGCTGTTTTATGTAGCCTTAACGCGGGCCAAGGAAAAGCTTCATCTCACCTACGCACGGGAACGTTTCTCCCAGTTCAAGAAGTCGGAGCGTAAGCCCAGTCGTTTTATTGATGAATTGCCGGCCGAAGGCCTTTTATCGGAACTCGATGCGGCAAAGCGCGAGCAGGTGCAGGAACTCGACAAAAAACAGGTGAATTTGCAGCGCCTCTCTGCGCTTAAAAGCCAGCTGCGTGGCGGCTTTGAGCGAAAGCCAGGCAGCACCCTGTCCGGTCCCTCGCCAAAAGACTAGTCGATGTCGATGATGCCCTGATCCTTAACAAAGGCCTTGAGCTTACTGATCACCTTAGCCTCGAGCTGACGGGCCCGTTCCCGAGTGATCTTATAGCGATCGCCGATCTCCTGTAAGGTCAGCGGCGTTTCGCTCATGATGCGATCGTCGAAAATCTCACTGTCGCGGCCCTTCAGCGTACGCCTGAACTCTTCAATATGCTCGGCAAAATGCCGGCGAATTTCTTCGACAGCCAAGGAGTCTTCGGCGCTGACCTGCGGCACCGAAAGCTGCGAGCCCCGGGTTTCCCCGTCTTCGTCGCCGACCGGGGCGTCGAGCGAATAGTCGGGCGATCCGAGGCGCATCTGCATGTCGATAACATCCTTTTCCCGCACCTTGAGACTTTCCGCCAGCATCTTGGTATCGACATGATCATATTCGGCAAGAAGGCGATCAACCTCTTTGCGCAGGTTAAAGAAAAGCTTACGCTGCGCCGCGGTCGTGCCGATCTTAACCTGGCTTTTATTATCCATAATGTATTTAAGTATATAAGCTCTTATCCACCAGGCGGCATAGCTGGATAGTTTTACGCCCTTATAGGGATTGAACTTTTTTACCGCCTGCATCAGACCGTAGTTGCCCTCTTGAATCAAATCGAGCAGGTTGCTCTGCGCCTGCCTAAAATCGTTGGCTATTTTGACAACCAGCCGGAGATTCGAGGTTACAAGACGGTGTGCGGCTGCTATATCTCCCTCTTCAAAATGCCGCTGCGCATGGTCGAGCTCCTCTTCGGGCGACAAAAGCGGGTATTTGGCAATTTCTTTTAGGTAGAGTTGCAGAGGTGTGAGTTTACTGACGGATTGATCCACCCGAGGCGTTGGCAGATTCTTAGACATTGAGAGAACCCCCTGCATGAACCTGACACAATAGGAACTCAAATATGCCAGGAATCGGGATCATAGCAAATCCTCACTCTAAGTTAAACAAACGTTCACCCCAAACGCTAAGCCTTATGGCCGAAGTTTTTGGCCAAAGAGGCACCTTCACAATCACCCGTGACCTCGACCATCTGGACGAGACGCTAAAGAAGTATAAAGCGCAAGAAATTTCTATACTAGGTATCAATGGCGGTGACGGCTCGATCTCCCAGATCATCACCCGCATGATTGCCATCTATGGCATGAAGCCCCTCCCCTTGCTTGCCATTCTGCGCGGAGGGACGATGAATCTTATTGCCTCCCAGCTGTCGATTCAGGGCGGCCCCGTGGAAAATATTCGGCGCCTTATAGGCCTTGTGGAAGGCGGCCGGGCTTTACCCTCGCAGCGCCTTGCGACGCTTAAAATCAATGATATCTATGGATTTCTCTACGCCGACCAATCGTCGACGGCGATCCTTGAAGAGTTTTACCGGAAAAAGTCCGGCCGGCTGGGGGCCGCCTGGCTCGCGACCAGGCTGGTCGGTAGCTTTTTGGTAAAGGGTCCTTTAATCGCGGGCGTGCTGAAGGCGCATCCGCTCCGCGCCACCTTCAAACCGGCCGCGGAGCTCAATACTAAGGTCCTTGGTTGTTTTGCTGGGACGATCACCAAATTTCCTATGGGTTTTCCCTTCCTGCCGCTGGCGCGGCGCTATCCCAATCAATTTCAAGTGACAGCTGTAACGAGTGGCGCCGACGCCCTGCTTTGGAATCTGCCCCTCATTCTCCTCGCCCAGCGCGAGGGCGCTTCGATCGGCAAGGAAACATTCTGCGCGCGCGAGGCCGATCTCAACTATGAAGGTAGCGCCCACTTCACGGTCGACGGCGAAATCTATAAAGCAGCCCATGGCAACATCCATATCGAACTGGGCCCCTCGCTACGATTTCTCTCCATTTGATCTAACGGATTTTCCTAGTCGGCAAAATTTGCCATAATGAATAGTACCGAACCTACCGAGGCCACCCGTCCAAGCAAGACTCAGCCTTGCCGGGCCAGGTTCCTCATTCATTCGGGCGGCAGCAACAGGGCGACCCACACGGATAATTTATGGATGTTTCAAGTAACGCAAAGAATAAGGCGACGCGAGCGGACGACAGGAATCACTCCGATCGCTTGGTCGAAAATCCTCTTCATTCCCTTACGACAGGTCTGGCTATGCGCTCGAAAACTCTGCCTCCCCCCCCTGAATGGGCAATCGCCCAGGCACTCGGTGTTGAAAAAGTATCCACCTCCTGGCTTGCGGGTGATGGCTCCGACCGTTGCTACTACCGCATCCACGCGGCCGAACGGACCTTTGTCCTCATGCAGCTGTCGGGTGACGATGCCCTGCAGCTGCAAAAGGATGGCTATGAATGGGTGAAAATTGGGCGACTGCTGCACGATCATGGGATTTTTGCCCCCCAGACGGTGGCGACACTCCCGGATTTTGCCGCTTTGATCATCGAAGACTACGGCGATCTTATGATGGAAACGAAAGCCCTCGAAGGCCTGGAGCGAGGGGATAGGGCGGGCGTCCTGGGCCTCTATCGGCAATCTTTTGATATCCTCGGCCGTTTTCTCGCAATTACCGAAAAGGGCCAATCCAACTGGACCGATCGCTCCTTTGATGCCGCCCGTCTCGACTGGGAACTGCACTTTTTTCAAGAGCAGTTTCTCAAGGGCGTTTTAAATTGGAGCTTGAGCCCTGCCGAGCAAAAAGCCTTTGACCGGGGCAGCAAAGTTCTTGCCGAAACGCTCTCATCCAAATCCAATTACTTTGTGCATCGCGATTTTCATTCGCGCAATGTGATGGTAAAAAGCAATAAGTTAGCCGTCATCGACTTTCAGGATGCGCGCCTGGGACCGGCGACCTATGACCTCGTGTCGGTCTGCTTTGATTCTTATATTCCCCTCCGGGCTAACGAGCGTCGTCAGCTCGTTTTGGAAGGCTGCGACTTCCTGGTCGATCGCGTGCCTGGCCTTTCGCGCCAGCTCCTGCTGGAAGAATGGGGACCCATGCTTTTGCAGCGACAGCTCAAAGCCCTCGGCAGCTTTGGTTATCTGACAACGCAAAAAAATCGCGGCAACTACTTAAAGTATGTGCCGGCGGCTTTGGAAACGCTAAGCCCCGACAATGTCGGCAGCGCCGCCTGGGACTTTCTCTCGGTGGCTATGATCGAGGGCATCCGAAATCGCTGGAAGTCACCCACATGAAAGCACTGCTGCTAGCGGCAGGTTATGGCACGCGCTTAAAGCCTTTGACTGATCATGTGCCCAAGCCTTTGACCCTGTTTATGGGCCGGCCTATTCTCGACCTCATCTATCAAAAGGTTATCGCCACGGGGATAGAGGCGATTGCCGTGAATACCCATCACCTTGCGGCCTCGATCGAACAGCATATCCAGGCCTCCCCTGTGTATAGGCTGCCTGTTCACCTATCCTTTGAGCGGGAGATCCTAGGCACCGGCGGTTCGATTAACCCGCTGCGGCCCTGGCTTGCGGGCGACGATCTTTTGATTTTTAATGGCGATATTCTGGCCTCACTTGACCTAAAAGCCTTTGTCAAGGCCTTTGCGACAAGTGAGGCGATGGCCGCTATGGTACTCATCCCTTATAAAGCCGGGACGACTCCGGTCTATCTCCAAGACGGCCACGTGGTCGGCATAGGGGAAGCGGTGGCGGGAGCCGTGCCACGCACTTTTGCCGGCATTCATATCCTTGGCAAAGGCTTTATCGAGGCCCTGCCGCAGCAAGGCTTTCTCAATGTGATCGATACCTATAAGACGCTGCTCAATAACCATCAGGTGCTAGCCTTCGAGCATGACGGTTACTGGGCCGATCTTGGGATTCCGCGCGATTACTTTGAAGCCCACCAGGAGCTATGGCTCAGTGCCGAGCGCGATGCCCTGGTCCAAGCGCTCTTTCTCGATACGAGGTCCTGGAACTTTGACGAAGGACAGAGCACGGTCTTTGTCGATTGTCAGCCTATTCGCGGCTTTAAGCATAGCTTTGTGTTTGGGCCTATCCACGCCGAAGCGGCTATACAGATTGATAATTGCATAGTCTATCCTAACAGTCGATTGCCTAAGCATAGGCAAGAACGCGGAAAGATCCTGACGCCTTACGCAAGTCTAAACATTGTGGATGATACATGATGATTAGGCTGAAGATGATGAAGAGTCTAGGCAGAGAGGGGTTTAAGCCGGGGCGAGGCAGAGGACTAAGGGCCAGCTTCGATGCTTGTTTTTAAAATCCGAACCGCTATAAGTCTTTTGTCAAAAGTCATTGCGTCTATTGATTTTTAAAACATGCTTTCGGCGCTACACAAGAAACCTGGGACAGATACTCAATTAAGGACGGCACGGGTTCGTTTTGGGTTCAGTCGGGCATGAGACGATTGAGGTTATTTAAAGTTCGATAATTTCAAGCGTTGTTCGTTTCTATTTTCGTGTTTCGAATTTCAGATCAAACGGGCTACCAGATTCTGACTGTTGATGTGAGAGAATTGATCGATAACTTGGTCGTTGGCAACTTCGATGGTTTTAGAACTTTTCACTTCCACTTTACTTGTCGACTGAGAGGTATTTTTTTCTGATCGGACTACTTTTTTCGGAGCGGCGTTTTTGCCTTTGTTTTCGTCTACTTTGTCAGATTTGAGTTCAACAATTTTACTGCTGCTATCCGAACTAATGGCTGCCATTTTTGAGTGATCGACGTAATAAACCATGGTGCCAGCGGTCAGCTTATCAGGATTGTCGATTTTATCGTTTTGACGCCAGATCAATTTCCAGAGCGATGAGTTGCCAAAAACTTTTTGGGCTATGGTTGCCAGAGTATCGCCTTGACTCACTTGAACTTCCGAGCGGCCGATACCTTCATAGGCACTGGCGAAGGCAGTCGTCTTTTCAGTCAGCTGATAATAGACGATATCACCTGGGTAAATTAATTTAGGATTGGCAATTCCGGTGAAGTCGGCAATTTCTGTCCATTTGTTGGTGTCGCCGTAAACGCGTTGTGCAATTTTACCGAGCGTGTCCCCCTTTTGAACGATGTAGGCCATCTTCGAACCTAGTTCTGGCAGTCCCGGTGCGACGGGGGCACCGGAAGCGGCTGGTGCCGGGGCTGATGCGGATGCTTCCGCCGCAGGAGCAGGAGCGCCAGCAGGAGCAGCGCCGTTGCCAGCATTTTGAGCAAGGTTATCAAAACCACCTTCGGGTGCAGCGGCGGCTGCAGGATTGGTCTGGTTCATCTCTTCAATGATTTGCGAAAGGTTGTCATCGCTAGCAGGAGCGGCATTGCCACCTTCAGCGCCTCCGTTGGCATTAGCATTAGCATTGGCGTTGCCACCTTCGGCACCGTTGCCAAACTCATTGCCACCGGCCGCGTTTCCTTCGTTGTTAGCAAGGTTATTGCCGTTGTTTTCACCACCCTCTTCATTGTTGGCGTTATTGTTATTGTTGCCTTCATCATTCTCGGCGTTATTGCCTTCGGCATTGGCGGCTTCATTGCCTTCTTCGGCCACGACCTCTTCGCCGGTACCTTCCTCGGAACTCGAGCAACCGATGGTCATAAAATGGGTTGCAGCAAACAGATACGTAAGACCCACGAGCTTTACTAAACTTCTCTTCATGAGATGCCCTCCTGGCAAAGATTTGCAAACGTCACGAACATGAAACTTTCTCCAAATGGTTTTAATCCACCTTCCTATCTCGGAAGAAAGATTGCGGTCCTTTAATCATTAAATTCCGAATCAAGGCGCGCTGCAATCGGCAGAGGTTTCCCTCTACAAACACGAAATCATTGAGCTCTTCAGCTTTATTCAGCAAGAGTAGAATATTCATTTGGCAACGCCTTGACTCGTCTATGCGGAGGAGCAGGCAAAGGACGCCTTAGCGCCGGCGACAGACTTAGCAGCTATGTCTAGGCTATCGAAGACCAAACATTGACCGCATCGAGAGCAGCCAGATAAGCTAGAGATAGAGGAATATCAACATTCCCGTTGCCCAATGCCTGTCGCTGCATTATGACAAGCCTCCCACAGAAGGGAGATCAATCTATGACTTCGCCGATTCCGTTTGAGCACATCACCGTCCTTCGTGACGAGCTTTTGGATAGCCTGGGTTTAGCCCCAGGTGATTATGCAGTTGATTGTACCGCCGGGGGTGGCGGCCACACGCAGGGACTTCTGGAGCGCGTCGGGCCGCGGGGAAAGGTCATCGCCATCGATCGTGACCCCTGGGCCCAAAGTGTTTTGAAGCGGCGTTTTGACAAGGAGCTGGCAAGCGGCCAATTGGAATTGATTGCAGCGCCCTTTTCCCAAATCACGCATGAACTAAGCCAAAGAAACCTTGTAGCGAAAATCCAAGGCCTTTGTGCGGATATCGGCGTGTCCTCGCCGCAGCTCGATGCTGCCGAACGGGGCTTTTCCTTTGCCAAGGATGGACCGCTCGATATGCGCATGGATCAAAGCCAGGGTATTACGGCGGCTGAAATCGTCAATGAGTGGTCGGTGCCGGAGCTTACCCGGCTCTTTCGGGTCTACGGCGAAGATCCGCAGGCGCGGCGCATCGCCCAAGCCATTGAAAGGGAGAGAACCAAACATCCCTTCGAACGAACGCTTGACCTTGCTGATCTCATTGCCCAGTCGGTGCATTATAAAGAGCGCAGCCGAAAGCATCCGGCGACGCGAGTCTTTCAAGCCTTACGCATCGAGGTCAATGGCGAGCTGCGGGAACTTGAAGCCTTGCTCGCGCATGTGGGGGCCACGCTCAAACCCAACGGGCGCTGTGCGATTATCAGTTTTCACTCGCTTGAGGATCGACTGATCAAAAACGCCTTCCGCGCCTTGGCCGAAGGCCACGTGAAGCATATCGACAAACGCCTGCCGATCACTGCGGTAGAGATCGATAAACTTAAGAAGTTTACAATTATCAAGCCATTTCCTAAAATTCCCGGGGACCTTGAATTGGAAAGGAATCCGCGGAGTCGCAGCGCCAAGCTTAGGGTCATCGAAAAAAAGGGAGAGTGAGACAATGAAATCGTTCTTAAAGAAACTTTGGTATCAAGCTCCACTGGCGATTCTTGCTACACTGTTTCTTGTTGCCAGTTTGAAGGCCTACGTTCGTATCCAGACTACCCTAATTGGGTATCGAATCGGGCAATTCAAGCAGATGGAATCGGAACTGTTGGAAACCCAAAGTACCTTGAAGATGGAACTTGCAAAGATTTCCACGAAACAAAATCTTTTGCAAACCTCAGGGAAAGGGCCTCAACCTAAAAGTGAAGGCTGGGCGGTGCATTGAAGATCCAATCGCTGAAACAGCACTGGCGCCAGTGGACTCGTCCCAACCAGGCTGTGGAATCGTTTCGAAGTGAACGAGGCAAAGCACTCAGTATCGCCTTCTTCGTTATCTTCGTCGTCGTCGCAATCAGGGCCGTTACAATTCAGGTGCTCTCACCGAGTGCTGATATTCTCGAGCGACTGGCCAGTCGCCAATATCAAACCAAGATCGACCTGGCTCCCTATCGCGGCAATATTTATGATCGGCGGGGCGAGCCGTTGGCCATCAGCATTCGCCGCCCCTCATTCTATATCAATCCTCGCGTCTTTGATCCCAGTCGCGAGGAGACCAAAAAGCTCGCAAAAATTTTGAATATGACCTATGGCAAAGTCAAAGAAATCGCCGATCGTAGGAACTATTTTGCCTGGTTGGCCCGTAAAATCGAACGCGCGCAGGCCGATCAGCTCAACGCCTTAAAAATCGACGGTGTTTGGGAGATTACCGAGCCTTCCCGCTTTTATCCCAGCGGTTTGGAGATGGCTCCCATCCTGGGGACGGTTGGCATCGATAACAACGGTTTGAGCGGCCTTGAACTAGCCTATGAAAAAATTCTTAAAGGCGACAGCCTTACCACCTATCGCCATCGCGACGCGCGCGGCAAGGCCATCTATCAGGACTCTATCCTCGCCTCCCCGGAAAAAACCGGGCAAAACATTGTCCTTACCATTGACAGCGCGATCCAGGATATCGCCCAGAGCGCGCTGGAAAAGGGTTTGATCGCCGCCCAGGCCAAAAGCGGTTTTGCTATAGTCTCAGATCCTCACACCGGCCGCATCCTCGCCCTAGCCAATCACAGTCTGCGTGCTCATGCCGGCTCGACGGAAGATGAAAGCCAAAGAAACTTCGGCCTCAACGATACCTTTGAACCGGGCTCTGTCGTCAAACCCCTACTGATCGGCAAGGTCCTTGACGCTGGCCTGGTAAAGATCGAGGAGATGCATAATACCTATAATGGTTTTTATCGCGAAGGCAGCATCCGGATTCACGATGATCACCCTCTGCCGACGATGAACACCGAAGAGGTCATCACCCACTCGAGCAATATCGGCACCTATCATATCGTCAAGCGTCTCGGTCCCGAGCGCCTTTATAAAGCCTATCTCGACCTTGGTTTTACGGGCAAAGATCAGCTCCTCGGCATCTCCGGGCAAAGCCGAGGCCGGCTCTCGCGTTGGGAAAAATGGGCTCCGTCGCGCTTTGCCAATCTTGCTTTTGGCCAGGGCATCGCCGTCACGGCGATGGAAATGGTGCAGGCCTACGGGGCAATTGCCAATGGCGGCACCCTGATGAAGCCTTATCTTATTGATCATATCGAATCGACCGAAGGCGGCATGCTCGAAGCTCACTCGGCAGAGATGTTAAGGCGGGTCTACTCGCCAGAGGCAGCCTTCAAGATTCGTGGCATTCTGCAGAAGACGGTTGAGGAAGGCACCGGCGGCGCGGCCAAGGTCGCCGAATATACGACCGCCGGCAAAACGGGAACCTCACAAAAATTTGACATCACCACCCATAGCTACTCGGCCAATCTTCGGGTCGCCGGCTTTATCGGTTTTGCTCCCGCTACCGACCCGCATCTCGTGATTTACGTCGTGGTGGATGAGCCCGGGGCGAAAACAGGTTATGGCGGGCTTTGGGCGGCGCCGGTCTTTCGGGAAATCGCCGAAGAGAGTCTGCGCTATCTCAACGTTGCCCCAGATAAATTCGTGCCAAAAGACAACCTGGCTAAAGGCAGTCCAAATGTTCTAAAAAAGTCGGCTAATTAGTGCTCACTGTTCCAAGGAGGACGAACGTCATGCTGAGCTCATTTATGAGCAGTCACGGTTGGGATCATAAGAGTTTGCTGGTACCCGAGGGCCTGGCGTCGCTCATTCAAACCGATAGCCGAAAGGTCACGCGCGGGCAGTGGTTTGTGCCGATTATTGGCGCCACGCATGACGGTCATAAATTTATCGAAAAGGCCTGCGCCCTCGGGGCTGCTGGATTCTTATATGCCCGCAGTCATGCCGCAGGATTAAGTCCCGCCGTGCAGGCGCGCGGAATAGCGGTCGACAATACGACCAGGGCCCTTCAGGATCTGGCTCAATGGTGGCGCGCGCAGCATCCCCAATGTCAGGTGATTGGCATCACCGGTTCCTCGGGCAAAACCAGCGTCAAAGAGCTTTGTGCTGAAATGTTGAGCAGCATCGCCCCGACGCTCAAAACCGTCGGCAGCCTTAACAATGAGCTGGGCGTACCCCTTACCCTTTTGCAGCTGACGGCTGCTCATCAGTTTGCCGTCATTGAGATGGGCGCCCGCCATTGCGGGGATATAGCCTTTCTCACCAAAATCGTTCAGCAAAGCCTCGGTGTTCTCATCAATGTCGGCAGTGCCCATATTGGCGAATTCGGGGGCCGCGAGCAGCTGCTGGCCACCAAAATGGAAATCGCCGAGGCTCCTGCCGCCGTCTACTTTCGAGACGATGAGCGGCTGCATGCGGCGATGCAAAACAAAAGCGGCCTGAAAAAAACCTTAAGTTTTGGCCGACACGAGCAGGCCGATGTGCGTATTCTAAGCGAGATCTTAGATAAAAACGGCCAGCTCGAACTCAAGCTCCGTCTCGAGACCCAAAGTTACTCCCTGGTGCTTCCCTATTTTCATGAGGTCCATGCCCTGAATGTCGCCTGCGCTTTGGCCATCGCCCTAAGCCTTGGATTGCAAATCGAGGCTTGTTTTGAGGGATTGAAGCGCTACAACGGCATCAAAGGGCGCTTTCAGGTCCATCGCCTGCCGACCTACACCCTCATCGACGACGCCTACAATGCCAACCCCCAAAGCATGCGGGCGGGCCTGGAAACCCTCTCCAAAGCCTTTCCCGTCGCCAAGAAAATCCTTATCCTTGGCGATATGCGTGAGCTTGGGGACGAGACCGAGCAGGCCCACCGCGAGCTCGGCGCCTACTGTGCCGAAGCCATCAAGCCCGAACTTCTCATCACGGTCGGCGACAGCAGCCGCTGGGTCGAAGAGGCTGCCTTGGCCCGCGGCTTGGCGCGCGATAGGCTCCTTCACTTTAATGATGTCGAGGCCCTCCTGCCTCAAGTCAAACTTATTGCAAGCCGTGGTGATCTTCTTTACGTAAAAGCCTCAAATGGTTTAAAGTTATTCAAAATCATCGATACGCTGCTGACAGCATAGGGCAGGACTAACATTGATCTATAACATTGTGCATCAGATCGCAGACAGCTTGAGCCTACTCAACGTAGTGCGTTACATCACCTTTCGCTCTATGGCGGCGCTGCTCTCGGCCCTTGCGATCAGCCTGATGCTATCGCCCTGGTTTATCAAAAAGCTCAAAAGCAGGCAGATCGGACAGCAGGTCCGAGATGATGGACCGAAGTCGCATTTTTCCAAGGCCGGCACCCCTACGATGGGTGGCGGCCTTATCCTCGTGGCGACGATAGTCCCCGCGCTTTTATGGATGGACTGGTGGAATCCCCACGTCTGGCTCATCACGCTGCTCACCATTGGCTACGGTCTTATTGGTTTTACCGACGATTATTTGAAGGTTTCCAAAAAGAATACGAAAGGCCTTTCAAGCAGGAAAAAACTATTAGGCCAATTTTTGATTGCCACTATCATTTGCTCAGGACATTTCTATATCTATCGAAATTCCGACCTGCATTTTCCCTTCTTTAAGGAATGGGTCGTCGATCTCGGTTGGCTATATGTACCATTCACCGTGTTTGTGATCGTCGGCGCCAGCAACGCGGTAAACCTCACCGATGGGCTTGACGGTCTGGCCATCGGCCCGGTGATGACCACCGCCGGCTGTTTTTTGATCCTCTCCTACGTCGGAGGCAATACCAAGTTCTCTGAGTATCTGCAGCTCCACTACCTCAGGGATACCGGGGAACTCGCGATCTTTTGTGCGGCGCTGATCGGCGCTGGGATGGGCTTTCTTTGGTATAACACCTACCCGGCCCAGGTGTTCATGGGCGATGTGGGCTCGCTGCCCTTGGGCGGAGCCTTGGGGGCCATCGCCGTCTTCACTAAGAACGAAATCCTGCTCGTGATCGTCGGCGGGATCTTTGTCGTCGAAGCCCTCTCCGTAATCACCCAGGTTGCCTCGTTTAAGCTAACGGGCAAGCGCGTGTTTCGCATGGCGCCCATCCATCACCACTTTGAGCTTAAGGGTTGGCCCGAGCCGCGGGTGATCGTGCGCTTTTGGATCATTTCGATTATTCTGGCAATTATCGGTCTCATGAGCCTCAAGCTCCGATAAGGGAAGAGGTTCCTATGCTGCGTTATCTTATTGTCGGAGCGGGTCGTTCGGCCCTTGGTGCCACCCGCCTTCTCCTTCGCGATGGCCACGCAGTCACGATTTCCGATATCGAGGAAAAATTTCCAGCTGCCCTCACCGCCATTCGAAGCTCGGGAGCCCGTGTCATCATTGGTCCCCAGGGGGAAGAGCTGCTCGATGGCATCGACCATGTCGTCGTCAGCCCTGGCTTGTCACCGAACATAGCTTTGCTCCAGGCCGCCCGACGCTTAAAGATTTCTATTCTCAGCGAAATCGATATCGCCATGGAACGCTTTCAGGGCTTGGTCCTCGGGGTGACCGGTACCAACGGCAAGTCGACCACAACTCTTCTCCTCACCCATTTTCTCCAGGCCTCAGGCCTTGCCGCCGAGGCGTCGGGCAATATCGGTATCGCTCCGAGCCTTTTTTTAGCCGAGGGCAAAAGTCCCGCGGCCTTTGTCCTGGAACTCTCCTCGTATCAGCTTGAATACTCGCGGCAGCTTCCCAATCAGGTGGCCCTCTTTATGTCCTTTGCCCCCGATCACCTGGAACGCCACGGCACGCTGAAGGCCTATTTTTTAGCTAAATGGAAGCTCATTGAAGCCTGCCAGGGGCTCGTCGTGATGCCCCGAAAGATCTTGGAGTTTGCCAGCCAGTTTCAAGCGCCCGTCCCAGGCGCCCGGATCGCCCAGATTCTTATCGACGGTGAAGCGCCTTTTGCCTATGGCCAATCGGTTCCCGTCTTTGTCGATACCCAGGCGCAGACCGTGCGTTCTGAGCTTTTAAGTGGCTCTATGAAACTGCCCATGCCGCTTGAGATCCATAACCAATTGAATGTTGCCGCAGCTCTGATTGCCGCCCATTTTATTCGGCCCAACCCGCTGGTGCTGGAAAGTCTAACGAATTTTTCCTGGCTCCCCTTTCGGTTCCAAAACATCGGCACGATCAAGGGTCTGCCGGTCTATAACGACAGCAAATCGACCAACGTTGAATCCACCGAGATCGCGTTGAAAAGCCTTTTTAATCCCTGCATCCTTTTGCTCGGGGGTGCCCCCAAAGGGGAAAGTTATGCCCCTCTTCTCACTCAGAGCGCTAAGATTTTAAAACTGATAAGTTTCGGAGCCGCCGCGCCTCAGATCAATAGCGAGCTTGCGGCGCTTTCACCGATAAGTTTTCCCACGCTTAAGGAGGCCCTGGGCGCCCTGCCTGAGCTTCTAAAAAGCAGTCGCGGACCCTTGGTGTTTTCGCCGGCCAACGCCAGTTTTGATGAATTCAATAACTTTGAGGAGCGTGGACTTTTCTTTAATGCAGCGCTCGGCGCTCTTCTCGATCCCAAAAAATTCTGATTTCGTGTATTGTGATGGTACCGCCAAAACTATAAATCATCGCAGAGGAGCCAGGCGTGGGACCGATCGCCCGGGGACGCTTTTATCGCAACGCTCTCATTTTTACCGTGCTGATGCTGGTTGGGCTCGGACTGCTCGTGATCTACACCTCGTCGAGCATTCCCGCAGAAATTAAATTTAAGGACTCCCTATTTTTTGTGCGCAAGCAGGCGATGTTTGGGCTGCTCGGTTTTGGCTCGATCCTCGCCATGCAGTGGATACCCTTTCGCTTTATTGAAAAGATCACCCTACCCTTTCTCGTTCTCACGCTCGTGCTCCTGGCTGTAACTCTGATTCCCGGTCTTCAGCATAAGGCTAACGGCGCGTCGCGCTGGGTGAAACTTGGGTTTTTTACGTTTCAACCGGCCGAGATTGGCAAGCTGGCCTGGATCCTTTTCCTGGCCAAAAGTCTCAGTCGCCCGCAGTCACGCATCGACAAAGATCCCAAGGCCATCCTCCCTAACCTTATGCTGCTGGGCATTTTTGCCGTGCTCCTTATGCTGCAACCCGACTTTGGCTCGACGGTGGTCTACTGCTCGATGGGTTTTGTCATGCTTTTTGTCGCCGGATTGCCGATTCGCTATATCCTGACCGCCGGCGCTATCGGTCTGAGTGGAGCGGTCGCGGCCATCATCCATGCCCCTTACCGGCTCAAGCGCATCACCAGTTTTCTTGATCCTTGGGATACGATACAAACCGGCGGCTTTCAGATTGTGCAGAGTTACCTAGGCTTTCATAATGGTGGCCTGCTTGGCGCAGGTTTTGGTGAGTCGCGGCAAAAGCTCTTTTTTCTCCCCGAGGCGTACACCGACTTTATCCTTTCCGTCATTGGCGAGGAGGCCGGCCTTATTGGGGTGTTTCTGGTGATTGCCTGTTTTGCTTATATTGCCTGGTTAGGTATGAAGATCACGGCCTTGCAAAGCGACCCCTATAAGAAATACCTTGCCCTTGGACTAAGTTCTTTAATTTCGATACAGGCTATCGTAAATATGGGAGTCGCGATGGGGCTACTCCCCACCAAAGGCATGCCTTTACCTTTTGTTAGCTTCGGCTCAAGTTCCCTACTGAGCTTTCTGCTGATCATCGGTATTCTTGCTAAACTTGCGATTAGCCCGGATACACACTATGCCAAATCAAGTTCTTCCTAAGCTGCATTTAATCGGAATCGGTGGGACCGGTATGCGGCCCTTGGCAGAAATTGCAAACCGGCAAGGCTTCGAAATCAGCGGCTCCGATCAAAATCTTTCGCTGAATGTCGAGCGCCTGCTTGTTATCGGTATTCCCGTTGCGATCGGCCACAGCGCTGTCAATCTTCCTGTGAAACCTTGTTGCATCGTCATTTCAAGCGCCATCAAGCCGACCAACCCCGAACTCGAGGCGGCCGTGGCACAGGGTTATACCATCCTGCACCGCTCTGATCTTCTCAAGCAGCTCATGGCCCAGAAAAAGGCGATTTGTGTCAGCGGCACCCACGGCAAAACCTCAACCACGGCGATGCTGGCCTTCATGTTGCATGCCCTTGGCCTTGATCCCACAGCGGCGATCGGCGGTGAACTCCTCGGCCTGCAGCAGGCCTCATTAATCGGCCAGGGCGAATACTTTGTTGCCGAATGTGATGAGTCCGATGGCAGCTTTCTTACCTACGACCCTTACCTCAGCATCGTCACCAACATCGACCTCGATCACCTTGACCATTATGGTGATATAGAAGGATTAAAGACGGCATTTTTAGCCTTTCTCCATAAGACTCACAAGGACGGGCTCGCTATTGTCGGCTGGGACAATGCCATTGTCCGCGAGCTTATCGAGGCCTACGGCGGCGAGAAGCTAGCCTTTGGAACCCGCATCGGCAGTGAAGTACGCGGCCTTCGCTTCAAAAGCCTCGGGCGCACCCTCGCCTATGAAGCCGTAGTTGATAAAACGCTCGTGACAGGCGAAGCCGCATTGGTCGGTCAGCACAGCTTTCAAAACCTGCTCTGCTGCCTCGCCGTCGCCCAGGCCCTTGGTCTCGACGTGCACGCTGCCGCCAAAGCCCTGAGCCAATACCCAGGCGTTGCCCGGCGCTTTTCCCTGATGGCCGAACACAAGGGCGTGAAGATTTACGACGATTACGCCCATAATCCTGGCAAGATCCGCTCCTGCATCGAGGGTGCCCGCAGCGCCTTTCCCAAAGAAAGAATACTCGTCATTTTCCAACCTCACCGATACTCACGTTTGGAAACTATGTATAATGAGTTCATGCAATCATTTGGAGCAGCTGACGAAGTGTTTGTTTTACCGGTCTATGCAGCCGGGGAAACGAGTACGAGAGATTTCACACCAGCTCGCGTGGCTAAAGACATACAAGAGGCCAGCCGGGTTCAAGCATCGATGTATGCGGCTCCTGTCCTGCAAGAGCGTCTGAGCCACCAGCAGCTGCCAACCGTTCTCATTACGATAGGCGCCGGGGATGTGTGGCGACTAAGCCTAGAGTGGAAGGATTTCCTGCATGGCCCAGAGTCGGAAAAGAAAGAGCCTGCTATCCAGCCAAAAGCCTAAACGGCATTGGTCCTTTTCCCTCCAATCGTCAAAAAAATACATCCTTTTAAGCCTGGGTTTCCTGGGCGTTACCCTCGCCCTTGGAAAAGCCTATAGCCTCTTGAGCCATAGCTCGCTCTTCACCTTCGAAGAACGGCCGCAGCTGCAGGCTAGGCGAAGCTTGAGCGAGCAGGAAAAGACAACCATCCTCGCCCGCTATCGTGGGCTCGATGGCAGCCGACCGCAGGATCTGAAAAACTTTTCTAAAGGGCTTTATCAGACGATGGGCCTCAAATCCATTCAGCTGATTCAAACCGCACCCGATCGACTGTCGATCGCAACAGAGGCCTTTACTCCGCGGCTCGTGGCCGAGCTCGATCAGCTGCGTTTTGTGACTGACGATGGGACCGTCTTTGGTAGCCAAGGGGCTGGTGAAAGCTCCGCTCTGCCTGTCTTACGGGGGCTCTACAAAAATTCGCCCTTGGTCAAAAGTGATAATGATACGTTCATACTAAGCAACGCGAATCAGCGTATTGTCGACGAGGCTCTGCTCGCAATTCAAGAGGCATCGCGCTACAATATTCAATATCGCTCCCTTACATTTGACGAATTTCGCGGCCTAAGTGCAGAGATGCTTGAGCCTAATTATCGCATTACCCTCGGCTTTCGTCCTTTCGACAGCAAGTATTTAAAGCTGGAGAAAATCATCGAAAGTCTGAAGGATAGGGGCCTAAGTTCGGCGACGATAGAACTCGACTATAAAGGCAAAGCCTTTGTCAAAGAAACTGTACTCTAAGCTTTAAGGACGAGTTGTGCATCCAAAAAACCTTTTTGCCCTGGACCTTGGGACAACGAAGTTTTGCCTCGCGGCTCTTATGTGGCAAGGCGAGAAACCGCGTCTGGAGCTGATCGATATTCCCGCCGACGGCATGCACCGGGGGATGGTCGCCGATATTTCACGGGCCGAGCGCTGTCTCGGTGAGCTGATTGAACGCGCGGAAAAACAGCTTAATACCACCATCGATAAGGTGATTGTCGGCGTTGCCGGCTCGCATCTGCGTGGTTATATGACCTCGCAATCGGCGCCCTTGAATCGGCAAAACTGTCAGCACCGCCATATCCAAAGAATGATCGAAGAGGTCGAAGCCAAGGAAGAGAATCCTTTTCGGGAAATCCTGCACTGCGTGCCGGTCGGCTACAAGATCGATCACCGTGAGGAGATCGATAACCCTTTGGGATTTACCGGCTCCCAGCTCACCGGCCGCTTCTTTGTGATCGATTCCGACAAGGATTATCTCAAAGACCTTATCCGAATCTGCAATAGCAACGGTTTGGAAGTGATCCGTCTCTACTCAGAGCCCTTTGCCTCAGCCTCGGTGTCGGTCGACGATGAAGCCAAGCAGCTGGGGATCGCGGTGGCCGATATCGGGGGCGGCACGACCGATGGCATTATCTTTCAAAGCGGTAAGCCAGTCAATGCATTCACGATAAATATAGCTGGTTCGATGATGACCAAGGATCTGGCGGTCGGCCTCAATCTCAGTTTTGCCGAAGCGGAGCAGGTGAAGCATCACTTTGGACTCGTCTACCTCAAACACCAGGCCCAGCCTAGCCTAGCGCTCGATCCGATGGCCAAACGCGTGTTCGTCATCCTCGGCTCCCGGGTGCATGAGCTCGGCGCGCATCTGGCCAATGAACTCAAAGAGTACCGCGGCCTGCTTGGGGCAGGCATCCTTCTCACGGGGGGCGGATCGCAGGTGCATGGCATCGACGCGTTCATGGCGGATCGCTTTAAGGTCAAGGTCAGCACCAAGGCTCCGCAGCTCACGGCCGTCACGCACTCAAGCGAACAGGTCAACTCACGCCACGCCACCGCACTCGGCCTCCTTAACCTGGAGCTGGGCCGCTATTACAGCCAGCGTCAGCACCAGGGTTCCTGGTCGCGGCGTTACCTTGATCATTTTGTGAATTGGATTCGGGAACTTTCCTAAGTTCGAGTCAAAAATTTGACAGCCAGCTCGCTTCATTCTTATACTAAATGTAGTCCTATCGTCATTTTCAGCAACTCATCCTGCGGCCCATGCGCAATTCCCCTATAAAGCTTGTCGAAAGCCTCGTCAAGCCTGAGCGGGCAAGCTGCGTGTTCAAACAGTAGATGTCCCGTTGCGAAGGAGCAGAACTATGTCCGACTCAGAAAATCTCGTTCCTCCAGGTGCGAAAATCAAAGTCATCGGCATCGGCGGTGGCGGTGGCAACGCAGTCAATACAATGATACGAACCGGTATTGAAGGTGTTGACTTCATCACGGCTAACACCGATGTGCAATCGCTGCGTTTTTCGCTCGCCGCGCGCAAGATTCAAATTGGCAAAGAGCTTACGCGCGGCCTCGGTGCCGGTGCAGATCCTGATATCGGTCGCGATGCAATGCTCGAGGATCGGCACGCCATCAGCGAGGCGATTTCCGGCTCAAATATGGTCTTTATCACGGCAGGCATGGGGGGCGGAACGGGGACCGGTGGCGCTGCAATCGCCGCCCAAATCGCCCGCGAACAAGGCGCGCTAACTGTGGCTGTCGTTACCAAACCCTTTTCGTTTGAGGGCAAACGCCGCTTAAAATATGCCGAGGAGGGCATCCGCCGCCTTGAGGAGTGTGTCGACACTCTGATCACGATTCCCAATCAGCGACTGCTGGAAGTGTCCAGTCCTGAGTTGAGCATGATTGATGCCTTTCGCATGGCCGACAATGTCCTCGTCAACGCAGTCAAGGGCATCTCCGATATCATCAATGTTCCGGGCAACCTCAATGTGGATTTTGCCGACGTCAAAACCGTCATGTCCTGCATGGGTCAGGCCCTGATGGGAATTGGTGTGGGCGAGGGTCCCAATCGGGCGAAAGAGGCCGCGCAACGCGCCATCTCCTCGCCGCTTCTCGAAGATGTCAGCATCGAAGGGGCCACGGGCATACTCATCAATATTACGGCCAGTGAATCGCTTGGTATCCGAGAAGTCAACGATGCCTGTTCCCTTATCCAGGAAGCCGCTCACGAGGATGCCAACATCATCTTTGGAACCGTGATTGATCCGACGGTTGGCGACCAGATCCGGGTGACTGTAATCGCCACAGGCTTTCCAAGCCTTGATCGGGAATCGCGCCAGGCCAACGTCCAGGGCTTTAAAAACAAGCGTCCTCTGGTCACCGCCAAGCCCTCGTATCCCGCGCCAACGATGCGGCCCCAGGTTCCTAGCGACCGCAGCTTTCGGGCCGAATCCCCCACTTCGCCACAGGCTCCGCGGGAGGAACGCAGCGGCTTTGAAGAGAACCTCGCGAAGCTCACCATGCATGGCATCAGCTCGGGCGAGCGACAGCCCTTGACCCCGGCCCCCCCGTCGAGCCGTCTGGCTCAGGACGTTTCCCCAGTGCGCGAGCGCATCGGTGCCACGGTTTCGGCTCCTCACCATCAGGATGACCAGGATCTCGCTGCGATTGCCCCTTTGCATGCCAAGGATGTCGACGTCCATTTTGCCAGCAATGCTTCCGATGAGATGGATCGTAAAATCGATGAAGCTTTAAAAATTGCGGAGCAGCTGAGCAAATCGCCTGCCCATGGCGAAGATGATGATTTGGATATCCCATCGTTTTTAAGAAAATCGAACAAAGACCTCTCGCTCTCCTAGTCCTTTCCCCGTGATTTGCCAAGCGGCCCTCCCTTTAAGGATGGCCGCTTTTTTTTACGCTTGAAACTTCGCTTGCCTGCCTTAGTTTCAATTGAGAAGGGCGGGCCTGGCCTTGCCCATCGCCTGTTCAAAGCGATGCTCGATCGGCGGCAGCTTTTCAAGCAAAGGGTTATGGGGGTCCAGCGCTTCATCTTTGACTCGGGCAAGCGTCAGCAGATCGCGCAAGGAGGGCCCCTCCATGCGTTTGCGGCCATGGAGTTTTTCAAAGATAGGGGTCAAGGCCTCGCCGATAAAGCCTTTGAGGGCTATATGATGACTTTTGCCTATGCCCTGCGAGACAGATTTGAATATCTCATCAAGTGCCAAATTCTCCTTGCCTCTGATCTCAAGTATTTGCGTGGGGCTAGGCAAAGGGGCATCGATAAGCTTGAGCAGAACCTCCACAAGATCGTCGACGTGAAGGAGCGCGATCTTTTGTTCGAAGCGCGGCACGGGGTAGATCCATGGCATCGCCATAAGGCTTTCAATCGATTGAATAAATTTATCTTTAGCGTTGATATCACTGTAGACGAGTGAGGAGCGCAGGATGATTTTTTCGGGAATATTCGAATTGATGACCACACTTTCGGCCGCATATTTTTCTTTAAGAAAATATGATTTTGCGTAGCGCGAGGCACCCAGCGCACTCATAAAGAGCAGCCGGCGGCTGCCGTGTTCTTGCATGGCAGCGACAAGGTTGCGAAGCATCGCGAGATTGGGGGCCTCGCCTGTCGGGGTGCTGGTGTTTTTAAGATTTTTAAAGGAGTTAGACCAGGCCAGATAGATGATTTCGTCGGCCTGGCGGACATAGGTATCAAGCTGCTCGGGACGCAACAAATCGGCAAAAACCGGCGTCACATGGTTTAAGGGCTCAGGCAGGTGCGTATGGTAAAGGCTATAAGCCGGACGGCTATTTTGAGAGATCCGCCTCATCAAGGCTTTGCCGATGAATCCAGCTGAACCGACGATCAGAATCTGCTTTGCTTTACGGTTGGATTTCACAGTTCACCTCAATGAACAGACGGCGTGCACTCATAACCCAGTGTAGCATAAAGGCTTTGGAATTGCCTTGCCACCTCGAGCCAGCTTGGTAGAGATAACCACTGTTCGCGACAGCGTTCTTGCCAGATGTTTGGGCTTTGGGAAAGCTCCTCAATCGCCGCCGCCCACAGCGCGGGGCCCGCGCTCCTTTCCATGCGTTGGCCGGCGTTGCCGACGACCTCATCGATCCCGCTGCCGCCGGTAAAAAGAGTGGGAATGCAAAAGCTCAGGGCGCTGGCCGCCGGCAGGCAGTAGCCTTCCCAAAGGCTTGGATGAACAAAAATTTCAGTCCGATTCCAAAGGTCTTTGACGGCAGCGTCGCTCAGCGATTGATGCAAAATAAGCCGCCGGTGGTCTTTGAGCAGGGCGACACCTTTGGCATCGGTAAGCACGTGCCACTCAAAGCTTTCCGGCAGATGCTTAAGGATCTCAGGAATCATACTGAGGCGTTTATAGCTTTCGTGACGGCAAAGGGAAAAGAGCCGCAGATTGCGATTCGCCCCCCCCTGCCGACGCTCAAGCAGGGCCGGACGTCCATTAAGAATGACCTGGATCTTGTCCTTGGTGGCTGGAAATAGCTCCATTAGGGTCTGCGCTGTCCAATTCGAGACGCAGACGATGCGATCGGCTTCATCGAGGGCGCGTGGAAACTGAAACTTAAGGTAGCGACGCAAGGTTTGCGACACCCCGTCCTTGGTCAGGAAGGGGATCAGATCATGAGTGGTGAGAACCTTTTGAAAGTCTCGGGGAAGCTTTGGAATATTGTAATTGCTTAAGCCATGAAAAATATGCGGCCCGGGCTTAGCCTGAACTAAAAGGTTTGCCTGGTTTCTGGCGGCAAGCAGCGACAGGACTTTGATCCTTCCCCAGGCGAAGGCCGGAATCGCCGCCTGCCAGCGTCGGAAGGCCGGGTCGAGACGGGGGACACTCGGCAGAATCAGGGGCTCGGCGTTCAGCCTCGCTAGACCCTCGACGAGCTCGAGTGCATGGCGACCGATTCCAGAATGTGTCGATTGCAAGCCAAATCCATCCCACAGCAGCATCGCAGGCCCTCCCAACGCAAAAAAAAAGGAAGGGTCACTTCCTCTTTTTTATCATAAACGTTTGCCGATCGAGCGCTCTAGCTAAATCATGGGGCACCCGCCACGGATCGCGAACCGGAGCCTGGCCTTGGCCTTATGCCGCAGGCCGAGCGGTTCTCTTTTACTTGGCTTGACTATGACCTTTGGCCACTTGAATCCGAGCTTCCGCTGCCCGCAGATTGCGATTGGCATCCTGCACGTTGATTTCAGGACTTAGGTTGCTCAGTACGGCCTGGGCTGCACGCAGGGCCTCTTCAGCCTTAGCGAGATTGATATCCCTGGCACTTTCAATGACATCGGCCAGTACGCTGACCCGGTTATGGTCAACCTCAACGTAGCCGCCCGTAATAAAGAAATGCTCCGCCGCCGCGCCGGCCGCCTCGACCACCACTTCCCCCGCTTCCAATTCAGCGATCATTGCCGCATGGTCGGGGAGAACAGTCATGTAGCCTAGGGTACCCGGCAAGACCGCTGACTTGGCCTTTACCGAAGGCCAGGCCCGGTTGGGCGACAGGATTTTTAACTCGAAAGTGTTGCTCATAAAAAATCCTGCCAATTAAATCTTCTTAGCCTTCTCAAGCACTTCTTCAATCGCACCGGCATAGAGGAAGGCTTGCTCTGGGATGTGATCGTAGTCACCATCACAGATGCCCTTAAAGCCTTTGATCGTATCTTCGCGCTTGACGTATTTACCCGGACTACCGGTAAACTGCTCAGCAACAAAGAAGGGTTGACTCATAAAGCGCTGCACCTTTCGGGCGCGAGCCACGGAGAGCTTATCGTCTTCCGACAGTTCATCCATCCCAAGGATAGCGATAATGTCGAGGAGTTCCTTATAGCGCTGAAGGATCGATTGAACTTTACGAGCCACAGCGTAGTGCTCCTCGCCGACCACTTGCGGATCCAGCATCCGTGAGTTGGATCCCAGGGGATCAACCGCAGGATAAATGCCAAGCTCAGCAATTTGACGAGACAATACTGTCGAAGCATCCAAGTGAGCAAAGGTTGTCGCCGGAGCGGGGTCGGTATAGTCATCGGCTGGCACGTAGATCGCCTGAACCGAAGTGATCGAACCATTTTTAGTCGTTGTAATACGTTCCTGCAGCTCGCCCATCTCGGTCGCGAGGGTGGGCTGGTAGCCTACCGCTGAAGGGATACGGCCGAGGAGGGCCGATACTTCCGAACCGGCTTGGGTAAAGCGGAAGATGTTATCGATAAAGAGCAAAACGTCTTGGTTTTGTTCATCACGAAAGTACTCGGCAATTGAAAGAGCACTCAGGGCAACGCGGGCCCGCGCACCCGGTGGCTCGTTCATCTGACCAAACACGAGTGCCACTTTGTCCAAAACGCCGGAATCCTTCATCTCGTGATAAAGGTCGTTCCCCTCGCGAGTCCGCTCACCGACGCCGCCGAATACCGAGAAACCACCGTGCTGCTTCGCGATATTGTTGATCAACTCGAGAATAATAACGGTTTTACCTACGCCCGCACCACCGAAGAGACCAATTTTACCACCCTTGGCATAGGGTGCGATCAAATCGACAACTTTGATACCGGTTTCCAAAACTTCGGTCTGGCCCGCCAGATCGGTAAACTTAGGCGCACTGCGGTGAATCGGGTAGCGCTTTTCGGCATTGACTGGACCAGCCTCATCGATCGGATCACCGATGACGTTGATGATACGGCCCAAAGCGGCCTTACCGACCGGAACTGTGATCTGTTCGCCGGTGTCGCGGACCTTGATACCCCGCGCGAGGCCTTCGGTGGCATCCATGGCGATGGTACGAACCACGTTTTGGCCCAAGTGTTGGGCCACTTCGAGGACAAGATTATCGACTTGATCGTTGATCAAGGGATTGGTCAAACGAAGCGCATTATAGATCGTTGGAAGAACGCCTGAGGGAAACTCGACGTCTACGACTGGCCCCATGACCTGTACGATAGTTCCCGTTTGCATATTAAATACCTCTCGTGTTTCTCAGAGTTAATTCAAAGCTTCCGCGCCGCTGATAATCTCGATCAGTTCTTTGGTAATCGCCGCCTGACGCGCGCGGTTGTACTGCAACGTCAGTTTCTTAATCACTTCTCGGGCATTATTCGTCGCCGAGTCCATCGCCGTCATACGCGCCCCGTGTTCGGAAGCCAGGGTACTCAGGAGCGATGCAAAAAGACTCGTTACGATATTGCGTTCGAGCAGTTTATCGAGCAGCTTATCGAGCTTCGGCTCCACGATCAGATCCGCACTGCGGGCATCAATCGAATTTTGATTGAGGTGCACCGGCAGAAGCTGATCGATGTGAGGGGTCTGTTCCATAGCTGATTTGAAATAGGTAAATGCCACATAAACCCGATCGTATTCGCCGCTCGTGAAAGCTTCGATTGCGTCCCGGGTCAGGTTGCGCGCGGTATCCACGTTGGCTTTATCAAGAACTTTTTCCATCTGCTTTTTAAAAGGCAAATTGTTCTTTTTACCAAAAAGGGTCGCCCGTCGGCCCGCAGCGTAAAGGTCGACCTTGGTCACACCCTTGGCCGTCTTCTCGCGAATGAAAGCCTGTACCGCTTTCGCCATGTTTGAGTTCAAGCCCCCACAGAGTCCCCGATCAGGGGAAAGCATAAGGATCAGAATCTTTTTTTCTTCGCTTTTGCGAAGAAGCGGTGATTCCAGTCCAGCTTTTCCGGCGATCAGCTTCGATACGATTTTATCGAGAGCTTTAGCATAGGGACGCGCCGCTTCCGCAGCGTGACTGGCTCGGGCAAACTTAGCCGCAGACACGAGTTTCATCGCATTGGTGATCTTCTGCGTGCTTTTAACACTTCCAATACGTGTCTTGATGTCCTTGAGACTAGCCATGCGCCTTAAACCCCTTATCGTAAGCCGAGATAGCTTCTTTGAGTTCAGCTTCCACTTCAGCTAGCTTTGCGCGCTTTTCGATCTTGGTCAGCATCGCCGCGTGATGCGCCTTAAGGTGCTGGGTAAAGCCTTGCTCCCAGCCTTTGAGCTTATTGAGCTCGTAGGTATCGAGGTAGCCCTTGATACCCGCATAAATCACGGCAACCTGGAGGCCAACACTCATCGGACTGTACTGATACTGCTTGAGGAGCTCCGTAAGACGGGCGCCGCGAGCAAGAATTTTTTGCGTTCCCGCATCAAGGTCAGATCCGAACTGGGCAAAGGCTGCAAGCTCACGGTACTGAGCCAGATCCAAACGAAGCGAACCGGCAACCGACTTCATCGCTGGAACCTGCGCGGAACCGCCGACCCGGGACACCGACAGTCCGGCGTTGACCGCAGGGCGGACGCCGCTGTGGAAAAGGTCGGATTCAAGGAAGATCTGACCGTCGGTAATCGAAATTACGTTGGTCGGAATATAAGCTGAAATATCACCAGCTTGGGTTTCAATTACCGGGAAGGCTGTGATCGATCCGGCGCCGAGGTCATCATTCAACTTACAAGCCCGCTCAAGGAGACGGCTATGGACGTAGAAGACGTCGCCGGGATAAGCTTCACGGCCTGGAGGGCGGCGCAGGAGAAGCGACAGCTCACGGTAGGCTACCGCCTGCTTCGACAAATCGTCATAAAAGATAACGGCATGACGGCCGCTATCACGGAAGAACTCAGCCATACGGCAGCCCGAGTATGGGGCCAGGTATTGCAAGGGGGCTGGATCGAGAGCCGAAGCTGCAACAACGATGGTATATTCCATTGCACCAGCGCGTTTCAAGCGATCGACTACCTGAGCGATAGTCGAAGCTTTTTGCCCAATACCAACATAGACGCAGATAACGTCTTGGCCCTTTTGGTTCAAAATCGTATCGATACAGATCGCCGTCTTACCCGTCTGACGGTCACCGATGATCAGCTCGCGCTGGCCGCGGCCTATTGGAACCATGGCATCGATCGATTTCAGACCGGTTTGCAAGGGTTCATGAACTGATTTACGGGCGATGATCCCAGGCGCTTTCACTTCGAGGATACCGCGCGTGGTATTGACGAGCGGGCCTTGGCCATCGATAGGTTCACCCAATGCGTTGACAACGCGGCCGACGAGGCCTTCGCCCACGGGAACCGAGTTGATTTCGTTGGTACGTTTGACGATTTCACCTTCTTTGATACCTTCGGTGGTACCCAGAACAGCGACACCGACGTTATCTTCTTCAAGGTTAAGAACTACGCCGCGCGTTCCGTTGGGAAACGAAACAAGTTCGCCGGACTGAACCTTGTCGAGACCGTAGACGCGAGCGATACCGTCACCGACGGACAGCACCGTCCCCGTCTCTTCAAGTTCAACCTTGCGATCGAAATTTTTGATGCGTTCGCTTATGATTTTACTGACTTCTTCTACACGGATCTTTTCCATGATGGTCACGAACTCCTTAGCTGACGGCAAACTTTGTCA
>CAXSGP010000058.1:0-29366 GCA_964236955.1 uncultured Oligoflexus sp.
CACCCCAAGCTTCCGGTGGCAATTCAATTCCAAGCATCAACGGACCCTTATAGAGCTCCCGATAGGCCTTAAATGCCAATTTTGGGTCGTAGCCAGTGGGGCGATCTCCAGGCGCATTTATCCCCCCAGCATCATAAGACATGATGTAGACTGCATCAAACATGTCGCCGACGGCTTTTAACGGGTTGATGTAAAGTCCGAAGTTACTTCCCACCAAATTAGGTGCCATGCTAGAGGCCGCGTAGCCTCGATCACCAAAGGCTCCCGTACTCCAGGCCGCTGTTGTGACCATGAGAGGTCGAGCTAAAGCACTGCGAAAGCTTCTAATGATGCTTATAAAATCCTGATCACCCGGACAGCTTGAACCACCCGTGCCCCAAGAGCACAGTCCCGAATTGGGTTCGTAATCAATGTCGGCACCGTCGGCGCCTAGGTCTTTGACCAAGGCAGCAATTGCCTGAGCGTTAACCTGATTCCAGTTAACATAGGTTGCGCCTCCTATTGACAGTAAAACCTTCGTCATTGGATTAGCGGATTTAAGCGTCCTGATTGCGTCCCTAACAACGGTAAAATCACTTGAAAAGTCCATACCGGTGCCTGCCCAGGACTTTTGCCCCGATTGATACGAAGCGTCTGGTCGGGCAAAGGCAAGCAGAACAGTTGTCACGTAGGGAGGCAGTTTGGCAAGACTAAGATCTTTACCATCTCCGGCCCAGCCAGCGGACCAGGTTTGATAGTAGGAAACGATTTCATGCGTTGAAGTAGAAGAGTGAAGGGGCGAAGTAGGGGCATCCGGTGTGCCCGTCGGCAATGTTCCGTTTGGTCGTTCCGTTGGAATGAGGGTCACCGTGCTGGTTGGCTCTGTATCAATCGGGGTTTCTCCAACAATCGCAGTTTCACCAACCCGACAGATTAAAATGTTCTTTTGGTAGGTCGGGCTGTGAATATCTTGAATCTCAGATTTCGAACATGATTCGTAGACGATAATACCTTCTACAGAAGTGTACTTCAGATCAAAGGTATATCTCCCGTAAGGAAGCTTAAAAGGTTTAAGCTCACCCGTGGTGGCCAGATCAGACTTTTTAAACACAATCGTGTTAAGATTGGTGTCATTCGCTGTGTTCTTAATGTCCAGGGTCATCGTTGACCAGGGCAGAGCATCGCCGGTCAGTCTGAGATCCTGGATTTGAAGAATCGAAAATTGCGGGTCTTTTTTTGTAGGGCCTGATGACGAGCAGGCTGCCAGTGTGAATAGGCATGCTAAGCCAAAATACTTCATTTATCTTCCTTCACTCGAGTCGTTAAACCCATGTAGGGCATGGGTTCCAGGCTGAAATGCTAGTGATATTCGAAAAGAGATATCGAAAGCAAGCGCAAGCTGTGAGGCAATCGAGGGAAGAATAAGTAATGGTATGAAATAATTGAAAAATGAAAATACTAAAAATCCATTGCCGTTCGGTCGTTGAAAGAAATTGGGATCGGGGGGTCGATTCACTCGCTTAAGGGACGAGCCTAAGTCCGCTAAGGAAGACAACAATCAAACAGCATACTCCACCAGCCCACCCTTGTATTTTGCATGAACAGAAAGCCACCAGCCTACCTTGACGCTAATATTGAACTCTTGATTAAGACAAAAGCAGCCACACTTTAACGGTAAGTCTTAAAGCAAGGGTTTACAAAAGTTGCCTCCCTTCATCGAAGGTTCGCCGCTCTACTGAGGCCCTTCTACCTTTATGCTTTCCAAAAGACGCTTACATGCTAATCTAAGGTCCTTTCACTGATTTCCCAGCATGGCAAAAATAAGCTGGAAAAAGGTCGAGAACTATTTGAACTTTGCAATTCTATCCTCAACCTTGCTGTAGTTTTTCTTTCTCGTCGCCGTAAATTCCCACCAGGGTTTAGATCCCTTTCCATCCATAAAATAGACCGCCGATAGAAATGTGTCGAGTACACAGGGGTCGTGATAGGTCTTGGTCTTCTTACACAACAAGACATAAAGATCGTAGCCGTCGGTTCCCTTCAACTGCTCAGGCTTGGTGATCCCAATGAGACGCAAATCCCTTGCGATCGCCTCACCGATGTTGGGTATTTGTCTTAAATCGCTGGTTCCTTCAGTCGTTTTTGCTTTCTTCATGGAAGTCCCCGATCCTGTTCGGTCAGCCGCCTCTTGCTGGGCAAAAGGATAGATACCTTAAGCTCAAAAAAAGCGGGTGCCGCTTATTACACTGCTTTAACATTCAAAGCGATATACCCCTAGAAAGCTCAGCAGGCCACTCATTCTTAGCCTCGACCACTCGCCCCTAGCCTGAACCTAGGCTCTCTACCCAATGGGCAGGCGCAATTGTCTCCGCTCGTGCCGATAAGTGGAAATATTGGCGAAGATGATCGACTTTCGCAACAAAAGCATTTTAATGAAATTGATAATTTGCAAAGACTGCGATGGGAGATTGGAGGAAAAGGACCTGAAGCAAAGCGCCTGTGGGAACGACTCGAACCGCTAGGCAATAAAAAACTGGCGAAGAAAAGACTAAGGGCCGCATGGTGCAGCCCTTAACAACCATCAGGCCTCAGCCTTGGTGGGCTTCGCGTTACGCTTATCGATAAACGTGATTTGACGTTGCAGTCTTTTAGTCTCAGCGTTCAGTTGACGCCATTTTGGGTCGCGCTTAAGAGCTTTTTTGTCTTGTTTTTCAGCACTTAGACCTGTGACATAAGTCTTAACTTGCTCACTGGCGCGGGTCAAGTAGCTCTCGACCAATTCTTTGGTACGTCCCATTTTATCTTTCCTCCGGTGTGCGTAGGCTTGAAGCTATTATCCACAAGCCGTTTCCGCAAAGTATGAACGAAAATCCAGAGGAGTATGCCGTTAATTTTCTTTAGATGCCAATGAAAATGCTGGTCTAATTTCTTTGACACAGCAATAATAAAAAGTGGCGTAGCCTGAAGAGGCCGGCCCGCCTCGCTTTGGGATTTTATTGGCTCGAGAAATTTCATTCAGCGTCGATAACGTTAAGGCTAAGGCTGCGTCGTTACTCTTGTATTCTGGGAACTTGGAAAGATTCGGTTTTCCTTATCACCAAGCCCGCGTGACGCAATGCTTTTAGCAAGCCTTTAATTTCGACTTTACTTTTTTTTGGTCCTGAGCCCCAACCTTTTACTATTATCCTCAGTTACACTGTCGAGATTACATCTTTGGAGGCTCATGTTGATGGAAAACCGTATTTTACTTTTCCTGGTGATCGTGGGGGAAATACTTCTTGGCATCAGTCCAGAAGCCGATCGTGCAACCTGGGCCATGGAAAATGCCCCCGTCGCCATCATCTTAGCTCTGGTCCTCTTTTTTCAGCCCCGGCTAAGGCTCAGCTCCTGGACTCTTCGTTTCATGGTCCTTCACGCTTTTGTCTTGATGCTGGGCGGATATTACACCTATGCAAGGGTTCCTCTCGGCGATTGGGTGCAGAATCTTTTTCATCTCACTAGAAATCCTTATGACCGCCTCGGGCACTTATTTCAGGGATTTGTGCCTGCTCTTTTGTTTCGCGAACTGCTGCTCCGGCACTCGCTCCTCCGCACGAGCAAACTGCTTTCCATCGTTACGATCAGCTTTTGCCTGGCGTTTAGTGCCGTATATGAGCTATTGGAATGGTCCGCCGCGGTCATCATGGGCCAAGGCGCCGATGCATTTCTTGGGACCCAGGGCGATGTGTGGGATACCCAATGGGATATGTTCATGGCCCTGATCGGAGCTTGCATCGCCACCCTACTCTTCAGCCGCTGGCAGGACAGAACTATCGGCCTCAGACCTTAGGGGTCCATAGCTGAAAAGCCAAGACCTCAATAAAGTCTTGGCTTCGAAATCGGTATAATTGTCCGCAGACCGACACAATTTTGAATGAGAGCTAAAAGCAAACACCCGGAAAACCACGGCACAGCGAGAAGCCTGAGCGCATGACATCCGGATGCCTGCTTTGATAAAAGCGATGTCTGGAATCCGACGCCGATTAAATTCCCTTACAGAAAGAGCCAAAGGAATACATCCTGCCATCAAGCCTTCCTGTTAGAATTCAATCTAAGTCATTCCAAAAAACTCTGAGCTCCAGAAGAGCACTGGCATAGAAAAGCACTTTAAACTCATCTATGAAACACACTATTTCAGCGAGTACCAGACGGAAAATCCACATGTTGAATTCACCGCACTCACTGACCCAGTGAGCCTTTGTAGACGCCCCAATTGCTTGATGACGTTACAAAGTGAGTGTAACTCCGCTTTAAAGTGATGCGCAATACTAAATTTCCGGAAATGTTCAGGGCGATTGGAGCCCAGGACTTTGCAGCTTTCCTTTTAAAATAATCATGATTTTCCGGTTGATAGACCGAGCGTTCGGTCGGCATTTTCACGCTTTGAAAATGATGGTCGGCCTCGATCTTTTCATGGGAATCAAGCCTCGTTTGGTTTTGCCCGGCCAATCGAAATGAGTTACGCAATTGGAATGACGCCAATCAAATTTTATGAGAATTTCATCTTAGGAGTTCTAAGCCTTCGTGCATCGGCGGCCATGGCCAACATTCCATAAACCATGAAGGGTTTTCCCCCTTGAAACAAGTCGGTATCCCCTTAATCCTTACCTTAAAGCTCGATCCAAAGTCTCAGGCCCAGCTTGATACCTGGCGGACCCAATTTTTCCCTCCTGATCGCAATTTTTTAAAAGCCCACCTGACGATCTATCACCAACTCCCAGGGCAGAGGATGCAAGGGATTGTTGGACTTCTGGAAAACTACGTCGCGTTCCTATCGCCGGGTGCAGTGTTTTTTAGTGGCCTTATCACCCGCGGTGGGTTCGTCGGGGTCGCCGTAGAATCCGTCGATCTCCACCGTATGCGTGCCGATCTCGATGAACTCCTGGCTAGCGATCTCCGTGCCCAGGATAAAAAGACCTATAAGCCTCATGTGACGATCACCAATCTTGGTTCGCCTGGACATGCACTTTCATGTTTTAAAGCGCTGGAAACTTTATTTGTGCCTTGGCAAGGCGAGGCCATCGGTCTCGAGCTTTTTCATTATCGCCGAGGTCATTGGCAGTTTGCTCATGATTTTCCGTTCCGTGGGCTTTTGCCTTCGCCAGAATGAAAAAAGGAATTGGGATAAGGAGCCACCTGGTGCCGGCGAACAGGGTGGCTTGCTGGAATCGTCAGGATTCGATTATTTTTTTCGCGATTGTGGCTCGAGACGGTATAATTCCAGCCAGGAGTAGGCCTATGAGGCACTCTTGGGAAATTTAGTAAAAGGGTTTTCGAATGTCCTGGTTATCAACGAAAATCCGCAAACACTGGCTCCCGGTCCTTTCATATGGGGCGCTCGCCCTTGCCATGCCTGTCGCATGGTCAAGTCTTCAGGCCGCTGATTGTCTGGGGCCTGCGCAAGCCAGCAAAGGCTATCTCGTCTATCTGCACGGCCTGGAACCATTGGCGGCGCGTACGGGTGAAGGCGCGGAAAACCGCCGCCTGCTCGAGCGTCTGGCAAAAGAATTTTCGCTTCGTATCGCTTTGCCGCGTGGCATGATCTGCGCTCAGCAAAAAGTCTGTTGGCCAGCCAAGGACTCCAGAGAAGTCATGCGAACCTTTGGAATGATACAAACCGCGATGAAAGGCTGTTGGTCGGGCAATCAGCCCTATACGATCTTAGGCTTCTCAAATGGTGGATTTTTTGGCTTCAAACTCTACAAGATTCATAAGGATACCAGGCTCAAACACATCATCGCCGCAGGGGCGAGTGGCCTTTGGGATCCCAAGGTCGATAAACGCAATCCCTTGTCCCAGTTGCAAATGATGATAGGCGACAAGGATATAACCCTTAGCGATGCCAGCAAGTTTGCGGAAAGATTTCGAGATGTGGATCCCGGGTTTACTCTATACCTCTTTAACGGTGGCCATCGTCTGGATTATGACACCCTGGCTCGTCTGATGAGAGCCCAAAGAAGCTTCTGAAAGCGATGTCCCAACGATACACGGGACCACTCGCGGCCAAACATCAAAGACCCAGCGGCGCCACCACAAATTCCAAAGGGATATTCTGCGCCGCAGCATGCGCCTGAATGAGTTCTATGCCCTTTCTTAGATTGGGCAGAAATTTCACTGCCGTTTCCTGATGAAAACCAATGGAAAGATAAACGTCTCGCCGGGGATCGCTTGTTAGAAGCTCGACATTTTTAATGAAGGTCGCCAAGATTGTTTCACCTGTGACATAATCCGCCAGGCAGCCATTATTGGGTATTTCCAGTATTTTAAGACCTTCACCAACAGGCATCCAGTGGGGCTGACTGGTTGCGGTGACCTCGGGCCAGATTTTTTTGGTAACGGGATAGAGCAGGGTTTTACCCCAACGCTCCTTCAGATATTCGGCATCGGTCGCCGATGAGTCGAGCGTAATTCCCTCACTGGCTAAGGCCCGTAGGACCTTTTTATCCGCCTGCCAGGCCCCGGCCCGAAAACTTTTCGGTCGGTCAAATCCATTCTCGGTCAAAGTCTTGATGCTGAAGCGAATGACCTTGCGCAATTCGGCTTCGCTGTAGGCTGTGATATTCACGTCGTGGCCACAGTCGGGGCTACAGGTCGTGAGATCGATCGCTCCTTTAAAGGCAGGCTCAGATCGAAAGGGTACGCCTGCGGCAAGAATCAGGCTGCGCCAGGCATGAATATGCAATCCCTGCTCATCGCCAGGCCGGAGGACGGAACGGATGCTTGTCACAATATCCTTCGCTACCGCACCCTCTTTGGTGAAATAAGCGGCATTGAGAAAGAGCTGCAAAGGAATTTTTGGAAAATCATTCCGAAATTTTTGAAATTCAGCAAGATTTTCGGGGTCCAGATTCCGCCCTTCCCAATCCACGCTGACCACGATGCGCATCTTGCCCTGAGCAAACAGAGGTCCGTAAAGCGGGGCAAATAAGGCGCAAAAGGCGATAGCCCTTATAAAAGTACTCACTGATTTCTCCTTGATCCTTAGCATAATACTCGGGCTTTGCTTCCCGACAGGCCCAGCCGAAGTTCTTATACAGGAAAGCAGGTGCTCTGACGACGCCAAACCGTAAGCAAACATTGTCTTGCCAATCCAAGTCCAACTTCAAAAGGACAGCCTGATCAGGCAATTGATCCTAATCCTTTCCAATGGATGCATAAAGTTTCTAAGCCCGATCCCGGTCCCGCCGATAGCGTCATTGCCTAAGCAAGGACAAATATGCCGCAAATCTATTTTCATTCGACCAAATTTAGGTCAGGACCCAACGCGCTGCGCCTGACGGCGTTACTGTGTTCACTTGTCACCATCCCGGCCTGTCGCGAAGGCATCGAAAACCCATCGGTCAATGTCCTGCCTAAACCTGAAACCGAGCCTCCGCGCAGCAGTACGGTCGTCACAACGATACCGGTGAATACCTCCTTTACCCCAGCGGTGCGCCCCAGCAGCGAACCGGTGGGCTCTGAAGGCCCCGTGGCACCGGCTCCTACCGCGGGAGCAGCAGCTTCCGAGCCAGTTCCCGTCAATGCTCCCGTTCCAGTGCCGGCTAACCCCGGCCTCCCGTCATTACCCCTGCCCACTGCCGATAATCCTTCCGATACCGTGCCTCCGCCGGCAGCGAAATCAGTTCGAAACGGTCGCTATTTTCTACGGGGTGTGGCAAGCGAGCGTTGTCTTGATATGCCCTTTGGCGATGAATCGGGTTATCCGCTCATACTTTGGGACTGCTCCGGTTCCAAAACCCAAATCTTCACCTTTGAACATGTATCTGGGAGTTACTTTAAAATCTACAGCCCCTATTTGCGGATCGTCGAAGTGCGGGGCGGAAGCTCCAAGCTTGGCGAAGTCCTGCAGCAGGGTGACGGCTACGTCGACGGCAATTATCAGCAATTTGAATTTGAACTCCAGGTCGATAAGCAGACCTACACGATCAAAATCCACAGCACAGACCTGGCCTGGGAAGTCAGCGGCGGCGGAACTGGCAACGGCGTGGTTATCACAGCTGGCAAGCTTACCGGCTCTTCCCATGAGCGATTCTTTCTTATTCCCGTCCCTTAATTCCAGGGTCTTTTAAGCCCCGTGTCCCTGTTCGACCGCCTGGCGCCTCTATCCTTTGCGATTCGTCTGCTTTATTCTGCGTAAAATCAATGCTAAAGCATAGAAGAAGTGAAACGAGCGGATGCTCAAAGATTCGGATTAAGATCGGGGAAATTCATGAAAAAAGTTCTGATCGGCATGTCAGCCTGTCTAATAATCTCCTGCGCGGATTTTGAGCAGAATATGGGCGAAGTCATCAAGGTCGCTCAAGATAATCTGGCCCCTTCCCCAGGCGAATCTGTTTCGGCCACAAAGCAGGCCCTCGACAAAGGCGTAGGCACGGGTATCAGCCTTTTGCAAAAGGAGGGTGGCTTTTCTCAATCGATCCATCACATCCTGATTCCGACCGAGCTGCAAAAAGCCACCAATCTCGCGCGAACCATCGGCCTCGGCAGTTACGTCGAGGGCTTTGAAAAAAGCCTCAATCGCGCGGCCGAGCAGGCGATCGGCTCGGCGGTGCCAATCTTCAAGGAAGCCGTCAATCAGCTGACCATTACCGATGTCGTTAAAATCCTGACGGGTCCTGATAATGCAGCAACCACCTTTTTTCGATCGACTAGCGAAAGAAAATTGCTGGATACCTTTAAGCCCATCGTCTCAAGGGCTACTGAAAAAAACAACGTCGGCCGACTCTACAGCCAGATCGTCACCGCCGTGCGCCCGGCTGCCCTCGCGGCCGGACTTGATGTTCCTGCCGTGAACCTTGACGAATACGTCAGTGGCAAAGCCGTCAACGCTCTCTTTATAGAGATCGCCAACCAGGAAAAGCAGATCCGGGCCAATCCGATCGAACGTTCTACGGCCCTTCTAAAGAAAGTCTTTGGATACTATGCCAGTCAACGTCAGGCGAGCTGACTGGCGCGCCTCAGGCCCGGGCGCCCGTTTTGCGCCTCAAGGTGGCCCTGTGCTAGAACCTGAACGCGTTTTCCCTTGTTCTCAAGCTCATGGAGGTTATGATGCCCGGGATCTCTCATTCTATGAGGCTTTCTCTATGTCAACCTCGCCATGTCCCTGTGGATCGAAACAAGAATTTGTACAATGCTGTGGCCTTTATATCAGTGGCCAGGCCTTGGCACCCCATCCAGAAACGCTCATGCGCAGTCGCTATGTCGCATTTTGTCGCAATGATATTGAATACTTAAAAAAAACCTGGCATCCCGAGACCTATCCTGAGGAACTTGGCCAGGAAGAGCCCTCAAACTGGATAGGATTAGAGATTATAGAAGCGTCAGAAGAGGGAGATGAGGGTGAGGTCGAATTTAAGGCGCAGTTGATCTACGATAACAAACTCGAAACTCTGCATGAACTCAGTTATTTCGACAAAATTGAGGGACAGTGGCTTTATCACTCGGGCGATTTTGAGAACGACGGCAAGCCCGAAAAAATTTCCAAGGGGGCCCCCTGTCCTTGTCGCAGCGGAAAAAAATTCGGCAACTGTCACTTCGAAAGCTAATCGCCCTATCCCACTGAGCTGTCGCAAAGGGTTTTCATGACTGCAATCGATCCAATTTACCAGGCAATAAAGTTCGGCGCGCATACCGTTCCCGGTATTTGGGCCTTTATGTTTCCCGAGGAGGTAAAGTATTTTAGGGTGGATCCTGAGGTAAAAAGTTCCTGCTTCAATTGTCCTCAGGTCAAGGACGCCGGCTTTCATCCCAAGGTCCGCTGCTGCACCGTGATTCCACGCGTACCCAATTTTCTGCTAGGAATGGCGCTCCATACCGACCCGACGAAAAGTCTGGCCGAAGCTTATATCGCAGGTGGTTTCGTACTTCCTGAAGGCAGCAATATCACGCCGACACAACTGGTCACGTCGCTCGCCTATATCGTCAAGCCAAGCCGTGATGCGCCGACCGTCATCTGCCCTTTCCTCAATCTCGAGTCCAAGGAATGTGGCATCTATGCCTACCGCAGCACGGTTTGCAGTACATTCTTCTGCCATCACGACCAAGGCGAGAACGGGCGGATCTTTTGGGAGGATTTGCAGGATCTCGGCAGTCAAATCGAAACGGCTCTTGCGCAATGGGCTTTGGCCGAAATCGGCTTTAATGTGCCTGCCTATTTTCAGCGCTTTGATTCCCTTGCCGGGAACCATGAATTCTGTTCCGATGAAGATTCAGCCGCCTGGAGCCTCAGCTCTCGGAAGCTCTTATGGGGGGAATGGTTTGGCCGCGAAAGGGAACTTTTCCTGGCCTGTGCCCAGGTAGTAATCGAAAATAAACAGGATCTCTATGAGATCGCTGCGAGACAAACAATTTTGCAGACCAAGGACTACGATCATTTCGTGAGGATTGAACTCGAGAAAACCTTTCCAAAAGCTTTGGTTGAAGAAGCCCTGCCCGAGGGGACACCCGAGCCGATACAAAATCTCCGCTACTCAGTCCAGCTGTCGCAAAGAAACCTGCAGATGAGCCGCCTGCCAAGCCCTCCCTAATAGTGCGCTTCAACCCTTAAGAATGGTATAATAGGGCCCACTATCCCTTTCTTAAGAGGCAAAAATATGTGCATCATCTGTTTGGAATTTAATAAATCGCGTGATTTCGGAGATGCCAGGCTGATGATAGAGGCGGCACGACGGGAAGTGAGTGTCATATCCGAGGACCATTTGCGAATGGTTGAAAAGAACTTAAAAAAGATTCAGGATGAGGGGAAAGATACGAGCGAGGAGCTTGACCCGTTTGAGGTCGACTAGGCAAAACCCCGGGTGTATCCAAACACCCCACTGTTTGCCTTCTGGGCCCAAATTGTTAGCACCCGTTTGACTCTCAGGTCAAGCGTCACTTAAGACTTGGCATGGTTTGAATGGCCGCTAACAAGGTCTCAGTCAACCAAAGAATTGAAAAAATCGATATATTCCAAGCTTGAAATGGGTTTAACATGATAGCCATTGGCGCCGATGCTCATGGCCTTTTCACGGTCCGCTTCCAGCGAGGAATGCGAAAACATCGCTATAAAAGGTAAAAATTTGAAATGCTCATCACTTCGAATTTTCTGAAGTGCTTCGTGGCCACCGATTCCGGGCATATTGATATCGAGTAGGATCAAGGCGGGGAACCTGAATTTCTTATGTCTCACCTCTTCGAGATAAAGATAGAGTGAGGCGGCCGACATCAAGGGCACGAACTTGTTTTTGATCCTGGATTTTGCAAAACAGCGCTGAGCGATTTTTAGATCGAGATCCGAGTCGTCGACCATAATCACTTCATTTTCATTTTGTAATTTTATCATGGTTACTTCCGGCTAGAGTGAAGCGAAAACTAACGCCTTGGACCAAATTTTCGACCCAAATCCGGCCGTGGTGTCGATCCACGATCTTTTTGGCTTTCGTCAAACCAAGACCGAGATGCTGCCATTTTTGAAAGTTCGTCAGCCTGGCAAAGGGCAAAAAGATTGCCTCCTTCTTATCTTCGGCTATTGACGATCCGCTATTAAACACGGATAGAATCCATTCACCAGCTAAAAATTCCGCTCCTATGACTATGTCTATGGATTGATCGCCCGTATGGACCAGAGCATTGTCTAAAAGATGGAACATAAGTTCGCGGACAAAATTCTCATTGCACTGGATCATGGGTAGTTGTTGGAGTTTCACTCTTATCCCTCGCTTGTCAATATCGACCTGTCTGGCCTGGACAAGTTTGTGGGCCAATCCATGGATATCGACTAGGGAATATTCGCAGTCTGAATTTACAATGCGGGTGAGCTCGCCGAAGTTATCAACCAGCGCCATGCCCTCAGCCGTGCAGCAGGTAAGATCCTCGCAGATCTCATCGATTTCAACTATTCCATGCTCCCTGGCCTCGATCTTCAACAAATCGACCAGACAATAGATGCGCCGCAAAGGCTCGCGCATGTCATGCGAGGCAATAGCGGTGTACTGCTTGAGCTGCTCGTTCGATTCTTTCAGCTGGCGATATAAATTTTCAATAAGTTGAGACTCATCCAGAGCCTTGCGCTGACGATAAAGCTCGGCAAACACCCGTACTTTCGCCCTTAGGACTTGCGGTGAAAGGGGTTTGATTAAAAAGTCGACAGCTCCGCTATCGTAGCCTAAAAAAAGTTCTTCCTGATCCTTGGCTTCCGCAGTCACGAAAATGATGGGGGTCTGCGCAAAGACAGGATCGGCACGTATAATCTGGGCCACTTCAAAACCATCCATGTCAGGCATGCGGATATCAAGCAGGATGCAGCAGAACTCTGATTTTAGAATTTTTCGCAAGGCCTCTTGGCCGGACAGGGCGGGGACGACTTCCACTTCCTTGGAATTTAAAACCTGCTGCAGGCTGATAAGGTTGGCCTGTAGGTCATCGACCGCCAGCACATAGACCTTGGACTTGAGGTCCTGTGATATCGAAGAAATATCTTCAAGACCCATGGGCTGACTTCCCTTCATTTCTTTCGAAAAATATCATCTTTCCTATCTATTGTATCATATTGCCTTCGCTGAGTTCTTCGAGCTCTTATTTTTGAATTCAGCGGCAGCAGTTTTCGCCATTTCTCTTGTTATTGACAGAATATTCATAAAATCTTAAGCATATTTTTGATAAATTGCGGCCATGAAGCCATCGATGCGATCATGCTCACCCTAGAATACCTTCCTGGTCAAGTCCCTAACCATACCCGCATCAGCAAGATAAGCTTTTCAGTGTCGACGGGTTTTAAAAGATAGTCATTGGCACCGGCTGCAAGGCACTGATCTCTGTCGTCCCTCATCGCTTTTGCCGTCAAGGCTATGATGGGTAAGGATTGAAAGCTTGGAATAGCACGGATCCTTCGCATCGCTTCGTAACCGTCCATCTCTGGCATCATGATGTCCATGAGTACCAGATCGATTTTGGGCTGGGACCGATCCTTCCCTTCCAGGATCTCCAATGCCTCGAACCCATTGGTCGCAACGAAAATCGAGCAAGCTCGACCATGTAAAATTTGACGAAGTGAATAAACGTTCCGGATATCGTCGTCGACGATGAGAATATTTTTTCCGTCGAACTGATCTTCGGCTAGCATCATTTGAGGCCTGGGCACCTGGACCAATTCCTTTAGCTTTGCCTTGGAGTTCTTCTTAAATTCTCCTTCCTCCCTTTTGAAGTCGACGCTGTTATCATCATTGAGAGGCAGCACTTTCGGCAAGAGTATCGAAAAGCTACTGCCTTTGCCCAGCTCGCTTGAGACTTCAATATCACCGCCGAGCTTCTGGGCCAGATTTCTTGATATGGCAAGACCAAGGCCTGTGCCCTCCTGCTTTCTTGAAAGCGTATTATCAAGCTGTTGGAAGGGCTCAAAGATCTGTACTAACTTGTCGTCGGGTATCCCCACTCCGGTATCACTGACTTTAATTTCGAGTTCGAATGCCGGGCTCTTTGCTTTCAGAAAAGTGACAGTAACCTGACCGGCTTCCGTGAATTTTATGGCATTGGCCACAAAATTTCTTACGATTTGCGAGAGACGCATCGGATCCGTTTCGATCGATTCCGGACAGTCGGCGGCCAGGTTAACCGTGTAGCGCAGCCGTTTATTCTTGGCAAGAGCTTCATACATTTCCCGCGTCTCGTCAGCCACGGCGGCAAGCTCGACCCTGATCGAATTCACTTCGATCTTACCGGCTTCGATGCGGGATAGATCGAGAATATCATTGATGAGTTTGAGCAAATCCTTACCCGAGTTATGAATGATATTGGCATTCTTTATTTGATTCAAAGACATGGTTTTTTCACGGTTCTCCGCCAATACCTGCGCTAAAATCATAATACTGTTTAAGGGCGTCCGCAGTTCATGAGACATATTTGCAAGGAAAATTGATTTATGGCGATTCGCGACGGCGGCCTCACGCCCCTTGGTTTCCGCGTCTTTGTTAGCGAAAGCCAGATTGTCGATCACGACTTCGAGCTTCTTGTTTTGTGCCGCGAGCTCGCTACTCTTTTCCTCGAGCTCCTGATTGTCGATGCGGGACTTTTCTTCGGACGCGCAGATTGCGAGGTATATACGGCCAATTTCGCCCATAATCGTTCGAATTTCAATGTTGCTATCTTGCGGGGGAAAACGAATCTGGCGATTTCCGCCGGCGACCTGTTCAGAAATAATAGCGATGTCGCGGATGCCACGGACAAAGGATCGGGATATGAGGAAGACCAGTGCGAGAACGAGAACACCGGCAAACGAAGCCAAACCTATAATAGAGTTAAGACGGCTGTCGGCAGAACGAATCTCGCTACGAAGCTTCAGCTCAATCAAATGAATCGTTATATTATGCAGCCCGTAGATCGAACTGATAAGTTCCGAGCATTGAACGAAGTAGATTTCAGGCTTCGTAACACCTTCCGACTCGCCTAGATATTGCTTGACCATGCCTCTTACCGAAGCCAGCTGATGCTCTATCGTTATCAGTGAAGGTTTGAGTTGCTGATAGAATTCGGGGTTATGCCGTGTGAGATCGACCATGCTCTGGCTGATCTCCTGAAACCTGCTCTCGGCGAGATTGAGATAGCTGCTGGCCGTGCTTAAATCGAGAAGGGATTTCTCGTTGACCAAGACTTTGTAACTAATGAAACCGCGAAGCATATTGATGTTTTCGCCGAGCGAGGGCGTAAGGTCGACAGCGAGCCGACTCGGGATAAAGAGATTACCCGCACCGGAATAGAATTTGGAATTATAACTCAGTATATCGGCATAATTGGTCAGCCTGCCGCTAAGTTCGGCATAAGCTGCGAATCGGCGCGGACTGTCCGGTACCAGGTTTTGCAAGGCCTTGATGCTTTTAACAATTTCCTCCCACTGCGTTCGGTCGAAATGCTGGAGCTTCGCAAGATCGTCGCTTACTTCATCAATAAGGCCATCGATGCGGTCGGCACTCTCCTTCCTGTGGGTCGGGGTGATATCTGAGCCGATGACCCACAAGGGAAGGCTGGCTCCGTGATCCTGTATCAGGCGCGTCAGGTTCCCGATATGTTCGATCGCCGGGAGGGCCTGCAACTGTTCATTGAGATTGTTGAGACTGAGTTCCTTGGCGAGTTTTACATACTCGCGCGTGACGAAGAGTAGTGGGATCCCAAGAACTGCGGTGATCAAGCCAATTTTTTGCCATAATTTAAGCCTTGAGAACATGGTCGATCCTTCCTGATCCGCCTAATGCCGCACTAGAGCCTGATAATCCGCCTCATCTTAAGCTGCTTGGAATGGAGTAGGCGCCTTTAGCCTCCTTGTCGCATTCTTTAATAGATAGAGGACATTGCCTTGGGGCTTGGCCGCCACAACCGCGATGGCCACCGCATCCTCGCGCCCTAAGCGAGGCTGAGGCGGGGCCATTCCCGTCAGGACTTTGCGGGCCCAATGAATCGGAGCGTCCTGAGGCGACCTTGAGCCAATAGACCTATTCCGGTGGAATAAACCCGAAAAGAAGAGCCCTGAAGCTGATCCGTAAAGCTGCCCCAAATCCGGATCCTTGCGACGCAGGCTCCTTGCATAACTGGGAGTCTCAATAAGATAGCAGAAGAATAAATTTTTTGACCGATATATTGAAGGGGAAAAATAGGCCTAAGGCCTCGGCCCACCTCATGCCGCGCCTTCTGAAAAGGGCCGAAAAAGCCAAACCGACGACCGGCGCTCAAATTGATAAAAAATCCGCCGTTTCAAAGCCTCATGATCCCAAAGTCAACCCGGCTGAAGACCCTTGGGCCCTTGAGTGGCCATTGTTCCAAGCGGATCCCGCGGCCTCCAGGCATCGCCTCCTAAAGCGGCAGTTTCATTTTGCTTAGTGCTATTGCCTGGGAATGAGCGCAAGATACAAAAATGGAGTCGCAGAGGGCGATTTCGACTTCAACTCCTCGATAAGAAAGGCCGTGTATTCGTAAAATATGCAACGTAGAATGTAATCATGAATTTTTTTTCAAGTATAATCGATTGCTTTGAAATGTCAGATTGTGGAAAATTTCCTTCCTGGCGCCTTGAGTTCCTTTTGAACCCTTATCGCTGTTCCTTCCTTCACCAAAGCGCTTTTTTACTAAAGCTTAAGTCCTGAATACGGAAAGAGTCAGAATTTGTTCCGCTGGTGTTAGAAATTAACATATGTAAATTACAGAATAGATCCCGTGTATTACGATTATGGGAATGGATTTGGCGCGAAATTTTTTGGACCCACGAGACTGATGCGTGGCGGGTCTCAATTTCTTTAAGCCCGTCCTGTTCTGGAGATTTTTAATGCTGATTTCAAACTCCGGGAACAGCTGTTGAAAGAATTTATTTAACGCCTTGCGAGGTTTCTATTTTTGGTCGTCCGCTGCTCATTGTTGTCATTCATGGCTGGTATAACGTTGATATTCCGCTCAAGAGCCTTAGCGATAACTAAGCAGCTAGCAGGGCATACAGACCCTGCGCCTCCTTCGGCAGAGTCCGTGCGCTGCTTTTGTGGTCGGCATCAGAATGTCTTTAATCCTTTATCTTTGACCACTCCCCCATGTCTAAACGTTTGATTAAAGATCCAGGCTAGGTACAAATGAGTGAGAAATTTTCTGAACTTATAAATAATATGGCGCGTTATCATGAAATACCCAGCGCGCAGTGGGAATCAATTAGCGAACATATTGTGCGCAGGGATATTGCGGCTGGAGACTATTTTCTTAAGGCCAATACCCTAGCGACGGAATTTGGATATGTTGAGAAAGGCCTCTTCCGTTCTTTTTATCGCGATCAGAATGGCGACGAATTCATTCGAAACTTCTCATCCGAAGGGCAGCTGCTTGGCTCAACAGTATCACTCTTAACCGGGGAACCTTCAGAGGTCTGTATTCAGGCTATCGAAGCCAGCACTATTCTTGTCATCGATTATCAAATATTTCAGGCTTACTTTGAACGCCATCGCTGCTGGGAGACAGCCAGCCGTCTCATCACTCAGCATAATTTTCTGCAAACCGAAAATAAGGCTCACCATCTGCTGGTTTATAACGCGGCAGAACGCTATGAACTTTTTTTGAAGCAGCACTCCGAGATAGCCAGACGCATCCACCAGTATATGATAGCCATGTATCTGGGAATCAGCCCGGTTTCGCTAAGTCGCATTATAAACAGTCGTTTGAAGCCAGCGAAACCGTAGCGTCATTGAGAGTCCATCGTGCCTGTCCGCAGTCCTGAGCAAACCTAGTCATTATTACCAGTTTCCTCCATCATGAACTTGATTCGGACGACTTAAATCTGTAAGGTTAGTCCAAATGAGTAAACGAGGGGAATATATGCGCAAACTTATACACGGGCTCGTCGATTTCCGTGAACGCCTTGCGCCCAGTTACCAGGAAACTTTCGCGCGCCTGGCGATGGGCCAAAAACCAGACGTATTATTTGTCGCTTGCTCGGACAGCCGTGTAGTTCCCAATCTTTTTGCCTCGACAGAACCGGGTGATTTATTTGTTATCAGAAATGTCGGCAATCTTGTCGCACCCAGCGATGCCTCGGAACAAGACGATGGCGTTAATCTTTTTGACCGTTCCGAAGCTGCCGCGATCGAATATGCAGTTGGCATTCTGGGCGTCGCCGATATCGTCGTCTGCGGTCATTCGGAATGTGGCGCGACCATCGCTCTGCTTGATGAGAATAGACCGTTGAGCCCGAATCTCAAAAGTTGGCTTCGCCACGGTGAACCCAGTATCGATCGATTGCAAAACGGTGAACTCCTCAATTCGGACCTACCCCTTCACAACCAGCTTTCTCAAATCAATGTTTTGCAGCAAATCGACCATCTTCGCAGTTATCCCCTCGTAAAAAGGGCCCTAGCTGAGAATCGCCTGCGTCTGCATGCCTGGTATTTTAATATAGGCAAAGTTGAAGTCGAGGTCTTTGATCCCAACGCTCATCAATTCCGTCCCATCGACAGGGAAATGGCTGAAAGCATGCTCAAAAGCATGGGGCAAGAGAATCAGGAGCCAAAGCGCGAAAGTATAGTGCCATGGCAGGTTGCCTCTCAAAACTACGAGGGTTTACCCCAAGCTGGAGCTTCGAAAGGTTGCTGCTCGATGCACAATAGCGTCAGCGGCAATTAGCACGATCGTGGAAACGATGCGGGCGCTGACTCGCATTGGTTCCAGGCTTCCCCGTCCCACTTCCCCAGAGTTCGATCTGATTTCCACCTCTGTATAAACTTTGTCATGAGATCGGTATAAGCTCATATATCGATGGCGAGCGAATTCTTCGCTTAAATCTAAAAACTTCCCATTTAAACATGCTACCGTTGTCATGATTTACTTGTGATAGAATAAAAGGATAAAAAAACTACTTTTCCCTGCCTTTGCCACCTTAGACAAGACACTTCCGCTCCGGACCTAGCAGCGATAGGTTTTTCTTAAGAGTCTATCGATCGCGCGCCGTAATAGGCTGCGTTTGTAAAGGCAAATCCTTTTTTTTAAAAAAAGCAGACAGCGCTCCATTTTAATGTTTAAAAAGGGTTAATAAATCATATCCCCTTCCTTAGGCTCAATATGGAAAATTGATTAGCAGATAATCCTTTATGGATACGGCTGATTAATCGACCTTGAAGAAGAGCAGCAAAACATTAGAACTCAAGCCCCGGTCCCTTAGTCCGAAACTAAACTGTTGCCGTTTAGTGAGGAAAGGTTCGTTCATGAGTAAAGTCCATAACGGAACGGGTGCGATCGGAGAGTTCTTGGCAGAAGCCGAGGAACAGCTCGAACGTATCACCCTAAAGCTTAGCCCTGCCGATCCAGCCGAAGTGGATCATGAGGCCATTCATTTCATTTACCGAGAACTCCACTCACTCAAGGGCAATGCTCACCTCTTCGGCTGTCATGCCCTGGCGCAGGTTGCCCATACCCTGGAATCGTCGATCGATTCGGCACGTAAGGCCGAGCAATCGCTATCCCCCGAACTATCGGATCAACTCGACAATGGTCTGGGTCTTTTGGAACGGATGATCAAAGACCTGAGAGATGGTACCGGAGAAAACTTCAGCCGGGATATGACCCGGCTCATCACGCAGCTGAGCGAAATCGTATCGCGCCGACTCAATGGGGGCGGCTTTCCCCCTTACGGCAAAGGCATGCAGCCTCCCCCTGATAGTGGAGCTTTAAGGTCCCCACAGCTTTTCGCTGGAGCCATCTCTCCGCCCGACCCAGTGTTTGTCCCGTTGGCCACTCCCGCAGCGGCGCCACCCCCTGCCCCGGCAAGCTCAGCAGCGAGCCCCTATGCGTCTCCTTCCTCAGCTGCTATTGAACCAGCTTCAAAGCCAAATGCCCAGGCAGCGGTGTCTGCCATCACTTCCACTCCGCTTAAAGGCAAAATTCAGGGGATCGACCCAAATAGCAAGTCCTCAGTAAATGCTGGAGAGCAAAGCGGCCAGGAAACACTTAGGGTGCAGGTCAATCTTCTCGACAGCCTCATGAACCTGGTCGGCGAGCTCGTGCTCGTTCGCAACCAGGTTATAAGAAAAAGTAATTCCCAGGCTGAAGACTTCGAATTCGTAAACCTTTCGCAGCGTCTCGATGTCATCACGACCGGACTTCAGAATGAAGTGATGAAGACTCGGATGCAGCCCATCGGCAGCGTCCTTACCAAATTTCACCGGCTCGTCCGTGACCTCTCTCGAGATCTCAATAAAGATATCAATCTCAAACTCGAAGGGACCGAGACCGAGCTTGATAAGACTCTGATCGAAGCCGTCAAAGACCCTCTGACCCACATAGTCCGAAATTCTATCGATCATGGGATCGAATCCAAAAACGACCGTGCCCTTGCCGGCAAAACAAAAACGGGGACCGTACAGATTCGCGCCTATCACGAAGGTGGCCAGATCGTTATCGAGGTTAGCGATGACGGAAAAGGACTGCAACGGCAAAAAATCGGCAATAAAGCGATTGAAGTCGGCCTGATCACTGCGGAAGCTTTCAAAAAAATGTCGGATCGGGAAGTCTGCAATCTCATTTTTCTGGCCGGCTTTTCCACCGCCGATAAGGTGTCGAATATATCAGGCCGCGGTGTGGGCATGGACGTCGTTCGTACGAATATCGAAAAGATAGGCGGTGTCGTCGATATCTCATCGGTCGAAGGCCAGGGCTCGACGATTAGGCTCAAAATTCCGTTGACACTTGCTATCGTTCCCGCGCTATTGATCAAGACCGGAGGCCAGTCGTTTGCCATTCCCCAGGTGAAATTAACCGAACTCGTCCGCCTTCATAAAGCTGATGATCATAATTCCAATCGTATCGAGCGCCTCCAGGGTCAAGCAGTCTTCCGCCTCCGCGGCAGCCTTTTACCACTGATCTCTCTCAACGAACTCCTTGGGCTAGACGATGACGCTCTCAAAAGCAATGGGGATGAAGACATAATCTCCATTGTCGTCTTACAGGCAGACTCCGGTGTATTCGGCGTCATCGTCGACGAGATCGACGATTCCACCGACATCGTCGTCAAGTCTCTGAGTGGGTTTTTAAAAAATCTCAATGTCTATTCCGGCGCTACTGTCTTGGGTGACGGATCCGTGGCCTTGGTCCTCGATGTTGCCGGGCTCGCCGAACGAGCGAAAGTGTTTAGCGGCAGCCGGGACCAGGATACGACTGCAGCTGAGAACGTGGCCAACCTTCACGAAGACATCACCGAGTATCTCTTAGTCGATATCGGTATCGAAGGGCGTTATGGTATCCCCCTGTTCGTCGTCAATCGTCTCGAGGAATTTCCAATCGATTGGATCGAACGGACGGGCGACCAGCTGGTCGTACGCTATCGGGACTCGATTTTGCCACTGATCGACACCGCCAGCAAACTAAGCGGTAATAACCAACCGCAAAAATTTGCCGCTGACTATTGTTCGGTCATTGTCGTTCAGCAAAACGGCAGACTCTATGGCCTGATCGTCCATCAGATACTGGACATCATCGGTATGCCCGGGAGCGTCGATGAATCGATACGCGATAAGGATTGCCTGCTTGGCACCAAGATCCATGCCGGGCATATCATCTCCGTCATCGATGCCTTCAACATCATTAGCAAGCAATTCCCTGCGCTCTTTACGGCAGCTGCGGCAGGTCACACTAATCATCAGATAGGGATCCTTTACGCCGAGGACAACGAATTCTTTCAGCGCCAGATTTCCAAGATGCTGGAATCCGCAGGCTTCAAAGTCACCTGCGCCAGCAACGGCGAAGAGGCATTTCAAAGGCTTTCCGCCGACGGCCACGACGCCTTTGATCTGCTCGTCTCGGATCTGGACATGCCCGTCATGGATGGCTTTCATCTGGTCGAGAAGGTACGGGCGAACGCCCTGATCAAACGACTTCCCGTTGTGGCCCTCTCATCCCGATCAAAGCTCCTTACCGAAGGCCAGGCATTGAAAGCGGGCTTCGATTCCTATATCGAAAAATCCGACATCGCCCGTCTGATCGATGTGGTCAATGAATACGCCAGCATCCATCGGACAAGAGAGGTCAAACGTGGAGCTTAGAAAAGAACCTTTAACCCTATCGATCGTTGGCCGAGGCCTTGAGCCCCATCGCCAGCTCTGTACATTCTATGTGGAGGGTCAACTTTATGGCATCGACGTGATTCAGGTTCAGGAGGTGGTCAAACATTTGCCCATGTCGCGCATTCCCCTGGCATCGAATTATGTTCGGGGCCTGATCAATCTCAGGGGGCAGGTCGCCACCGCGATCGGACTCAGGGAACTCTTTGCGATTTCCGCGAAAGGTCGAGCCGAGTCGATGAATGTCATCCTCAAACACGAAGGCACTCTTATTGCTCTTCAGGTTGATGAAATAGGCGATGTAATGGAAGTGGAACGGGCCGAAATCGAACGCATTCCCGCAACGATTCCCGAGACAATTCGCACTTATATGGCCGGCGTATTCCAGCTTAAAGGTTCTCTGCTCTGCGTTATCGATCTCAGTCAACTCTTTAAAAATGTAGGCGAAACACTATGAGTTCAGCAAGTAAAAAAGTATCAGAAATCAGTCCAGGTAAGGGCAAAGTCAAAGCCCCTTCGCTGGCTTCAGTCGCCGAAATGATGCGCCTGGCTATCGACGAAACTTACGCGACCATTGAATTTAGTCCCGATGGCGCGATAACCCGCGCCAATCGACTCTTCCTCGATCTGCTTGGGTATGACGCAGAAGAGATTGAAGGCAAACATCACCGCATGTTTGTCGATAATTCGGAAAAAGACAGTCTCGAATATCGACGCTTTTGGGAGGAACTCAATCGCGGCAATCCTCAAACCCGTGAATTCAAACGTATCACCAAATCGGGGCGACCGGTTTGGATCAACGCCTCCTACATGCCGCTTAAAGATGCCAAGGGCAAAGTCCATGGCATCGTGAAGCTCGCGCAGGATTTTACCCGCCAACGCCTGGAAACGAACGATTTTATCGGCCAGGTCGCCGCCATAGGGAAGTCCCAGGCTGTCGTTGAATTCAAAATGGACGGCACCGTCCTTAGCGCCAACGACAACTTCCTCGCGGCTATCGGTTATCGACTCGATGAAATAAAAGGGCAAAACCATAGCATGTTCATCGATTCGAGCACATCGCGATCCGAGGACTACAAAAAATTCTGGGACAATCTCCGCACCGGCCTGTTTCAGGCAGCGGAATATAAGCGTCTCGGCAAGGGGGGCCGCGAGATCTGGATTCAGGCCAGCTATAACCCTATCTTTGACATCGACGGTAAGCCCTACAAAGTCGTCAAATACGCGACCGAAATCACGGCGATAAAGCTGAAAGCCTCTGACTATGAAGGACAGATCGCGGCCATCGGCAAATCCCAGGCCGTCATTGAATTCAATCTCGATGGAACCATCCTGAACGCCAACGCCAATTTCCTAAATACCCTCGGCTATACCGCCGACGAAATTCGCGGCAAGCATCATAGCCTGTTCCTTGATGAAGCGACGCGCAACTCGGCCGCCTACCGCGCCTTCTGGGACAAACTCAATCGCGGTGAATACGATGCCGGACAGTACTGCCGGATCAGCAAGAGCGGTAAGGAGGTCTGGATCCAGGCTTCCTACAATCCAATCATGGGCATCAATGGAAAGCCTTTCAAAGTTGTGAAGTACGCGACTGACATCACAGAAAAAGTCGGAATTATCAAGAACTTGACCGAAGCGGCCAACCATCTGGCCGTATCGTCGAATGAGTTGAATTCCGCGGCTAACGACATGGCTCAGAGTTCGGCACTAACGAACGATCAGGCCAATGCCGCGTCTTCCACCTCAACCCGCGTGGCGAAAGGTGTTGAGGAAGTCGCGACCAACACCGAAGAAATGCAGGCGTCGATCAAAGAGATCGCACGTAACGCCAACGAGGCTTCGAACATGTCTAACGAGACCAAGCGCCAGGCGATATCGACGAACAATACGATTCAAAAACTCGGCGAAAGCAGCAAAGAGATCGGCAATGTGATCAAAGTGATCTCATCGATCGCGCAGCAGACCAACCTCCTCGCTCTCAATGCAACGATCGAAGCGGCAAGGGCCGGAGATGCCGGTCGTGGGTTTGCCGTGGTTGCCAACGAGGTTAAGGAGCTCGCCAAGCAGACCGCCAAAGCTACCGAAGAAATTACCAATAAAATCAGCGCAATACAGGCCGATTCTATCGATGCTGTCAAAGCGATTTCAGGCATTGGGCATAGTATTGAAAAACTAAATGCCATCGCCGGCGCGATCGCTGCATCCGTCGAGGAACAAGCTGCGACAACGAGCGAAGTCGCCCGCGTGGTCAGGGAATCCAACACCGGCGTCCAAGGCATCACGGACAACGTGCGATCGGTTAGCGTGGCTGCTACGCAGACCTCGATCGGTGCGATGCAGGTCATGAACTCGGCGAAGGCCCTGCAGGACCTTTCGACCCGACTCCAGGCAATGGTCAAGAGTCTGCGCAATACTTAAAACTAAGGACTAAAAGTGTTAAAAGTCTTTATCGCCGATGATTCGATAACGTATCGAACCCAAATCGAAAAGCGTCTCGCCTTGAGCCCCAAGGTCGAGGTGATTGGATCGTCGCGTATAGGCACTGGAACAGCGAAGATCATAGGGAACAATAAGCCCGACCTCCTTATCTTGGATCTTGAAAGTGCAGAAAGCTCCGGCTTTGCCCTACTCGAGGTTCTTCATATGGATGAGGCGATGAGTTTCCCCTTGTTGGGACTGATCGGCCAGGAAAAGCTGCGCAGCAAGGCCCAGCTTTTGGGCTGCATTGATCTCATCGGTAAAACGGCTGGCAATCGCGACGAACAGATGCAAGACAGTATACGTGTCGCCGAATCGGTGCTGGGCTTTGCCCTTAACCTTCTCGATAAAACAGCTCCGAGGCCCAAGGCCGCTGAACCAAGATCCCGCTCTGGCTTCGCTGCTTTCGAACCGAGCGCGATTGTAATTGCCAGTTCAACGGGTGGCCCGCCGGTATTGGACCAGATCTTCAAAAGAGTTAAGGATGCGATAACGATACCGGTCCTCATCACCCAGCACATGCCGGAAAGTTTTACGAAAGATCTTTCCCGTCGACTGGCGCAGGTCAGCCATAATACGGTTCGGGAAGCAATCGATGGCGAAGAGATATTGCCAGGGCTTGTGTATGTGGCTCCTGGCAATTTTCACATGCGCCTGACCGGGAACAGCCATCGGGCTAAAATCGTCATCGACCAGGGCGATAGGCTCCATAGCGTTCGACCGGCAGCTGACTACCTCTTTAAGTCCGCCGCCGCAATCTACGGTGCTAAGCTGATGGGGTTTATCCTCACAGGCATGGGGAACGATGGTGCCGAAGGTGCCCGCTGTATAAAACAATTGGGTGGCATGGTGATGCTGCAGGATAAAGAATCGTCGGCCGTGTGGGGCATGCCTGGGGCAGCCCATGCGCTGGGAGCCTTTGATGGCATAGGATCCATCGATACGATCACCGAGCTGTTCATCAAAATGACGACGAGGAAAATGCCATGAAACTCTTTGGGGAATTTCTGATCGATGAAGGCATGATCACGAAGAAAGACTTCGTCGACGCGATGATCATCCAGGCTGAGGCTTTACCCTCCCTACCCCTGGCCGTCCATGAACTCAAGATTTTTGACATCGACACCCAGCTCGCGATTTTTACTTATCAGGCTACTCACTTCAAGGAATACCGCGCAGCCTGCGTGGAAATGGGGATCTGGGACGAAGCGACGATGGAACACCCGCTTGGTCGCTTTTTCCTATCCCGCCTCACGCCGCTGGGCGAGATTCTTGTGGAACAAGGCCGAATGACGATCACTCAACTTTCGAGGGCTCTCGAAAAATATATCGAACTGGGCGATAGCGTCTATGGTCCGAGTCCGATTAAACACCCTCCGGGACTTACCCTAGTCAAGAAAACCGCTCAGGCGTTTGTCGATATAAATGTCAAAAGGACCAATCTTCGCCCGACCTCAAACGAAGAGAAAAGGCTATATTTTCTTTATTGCAGGAGCTTCAACGAGCAGACTCTGTTTCGGCTTAAAAGCCTCTATCAAAAGCCGACCGAAGCCGAACGACAGGCCCTTAAGAGCGAACTCAGTATGATTCGTCACGCGGCTCTATTCGTGCTGGCCTTTAAGAGTGCTCAGTTGCTTGAAACCTTTCTCAGGCTCACCGACCCCAGCGAAGTGTTTGATCCGTCCAAGGTGAATTTGATCGATCAGGCGTTTAATCTCTTGTGGATACTGCGCGAGGGCCTTCTCGAAGGGCACCCCGAGATTGCAACTCTAGCCACCAATGCGATGGATTCCCGAGTGGACGAGATATGTTTTATCCTTGGCTATCGAGGCAAAGCAGCATGAAGACATCGACGATTATCGTTAAGTTTTTTGCCGACTATATTTCCTCGCAGCTTGGGATCATCTATTCCGAGACGAATTATTATCAGTTGGAGACGCGCCTCCAGGACGTCGCCGTCCGGCTCGGGCTGAAAGATGCAGAGGAGCTGTACATCCTTGCCTCCAAGGGATTCACCCCACGGATCAAAGGCATTTTGCTCGATCACGCGACTAACAACGAAACCTTGTTCTTTCGTGATCCACCGGCCTTTTCGGCTATTGAGAAAACGATTGAAAATGAAGCGGTCAACCTGCGCAGCCGTGCCCAGCCTTTCCGTGTCTGGAGCGCGGCCTGTAGTTTTGGCCAGGAGGTTTATTCCATCGCCATGATTCTGCAGCGCCTGCATGGGAGCTTACCTCCATCTGGATTCGAGATCATGGCGACCGATGTATCAAGTCGCGCCCTTAGAGCGGCGGAGGAAGGTGTCTATAGCGAAATGAACATCGAGCGGGGTTTGGATCCGGCCCTTCGCGACCGCTACTTTCTCAAGGCATCGGGCGAAGCGGCTGACGACACCTGGAAGGTCCGGCCCGAGCTTCGCAAAAGTGTCCGTTTTCTTAATCAGAATCTTTTGGATTCATTTGATGCGCTGGGAACCTTTGACCTCATTCTTTGCCGAAATGTCCTTATCTACCAAACGACGGCCTCCCGGAAAGAGATTGTCCAAAAACTCTATGACCGTTTGAGTCGGGGCGGAATATTGGTCCTGGGATCTTCGGAAAGCCTCTTGGGAATCTCCGAGGATTTTGAAGCGGAACGCTTCGAACGAGCCACACTCTATAGACGCAAAGCACCATTGAAAGCGAGTTGAGCCATGGAACAGGACGAATTCGACCTTAAAATCAAACAGGATTTCATCAGCGAGGCCCTTGAAATGTTAGGGTGGGTGGAAGACCAATTCCTGATTTTTGAGCAAGATCCCGGCAACTCAAAGGTCGTCGATGAAATCTTCCGTATGGCTCATACGGTAAAAGGTTCAGCTATGACCTGTGGGTTTACCAGGCTTGGCGAATTCGCACATGTTATGGAGGCCTTACTGGTAAAGATTCGCGAAGGCAAACATCAACCGGATTCGGAGTCGGTCGATGTGCTCTTGCGAGCGAACGACATGCTTCGTATGTCTGTCGAACTTTTGCGCAAAGACTTCGATGCCGCACTTGATACGGAGGAGATGGAACTGGAATTGAAGGCGTTCATTGGTAATGATCCGGACACCCGTTCCACAGCCTTTGCTGCCTTCGGCTTTTTTGACGACGATGAGGTGCCTGTGGCCCCCGTTCCGGCCCTTAGCGCTATCAAGCCGGAATCTTCATTCGTCAATGACCCGCTGAATAAACCCGATAATCCTCTCGCTGAGGCCAGCTTTCTATGCCTTAAGGCTTACCTTGTGCTGTCTAAGGATCAATCGCCAAATGGCGTCAAAGACTGCCTTGGTGCACTTGAGAAAGCCCTGGAACAGTTAACTATCCTACGAGCTGCCTAGTTTACAGTCTGGGGACAGGGATAATCAGTCCTGGTGCCTAGACTTAAAACTGATAACCGGCACCGGCATAAATCGAAGTCATTTTATAGGCCATCGGATCACCATCAGCATCCTTATCACTGAGGGCGTCCTGGGCCATGCGGTAGTTGAAGGTCAATAGCCAGCCATCATAAAAATTCCAGTTCACCCCTCCTTCCTCATGCAGGTAGTAGCCTTTACCCTTAAACACGCTGATCGGGGTAATAGCAGCATTTCCATAGACGACAATCCCCTCATAAACCTGGCTCGACAGACTCACATCGATGGGCAGTGAGGCCGAACTGGAGTCAATCCCACCGCTGGCAGGACCTTCCGAACTAAAAAGGAAGAATTTCATCCCCCAGCCTACGGAAAAAGATAGCGGTGCGGCCGTGAAGCTCCATAAGGAACTACTGTATTCGATCCCTAGCATGGAATTAATACTTTTTTCCGAGGAGGTCGGTGGTGAAATGGAATCTATAAACGGGGTGCCATTGGTTGCCGTCGTCAGGGTCCAGCGGTCACCATCGTTCGGAGTGGGCGCAGGCTGTTCCCAGGAATAGGTGTAGCTACCATAAAGTTTGTCTCCGTTGCGGTTCACCGAGGAACCCTCGGGTGCAGCTGTCCCATTCTTTGCCGCCTGCTCGATCTGATACTCTTTGGATTTTTGCGCTGCATTCTGATTCAATGCACCTCGAATGCCCGCTGTCAAACCACCTGTCGTGTCAAACATATTCAGGCGGTAAGAGGGAATGGTGATCGATTTCCCGCCCTTGGCTTTTAAGCTAACGGATCCATATTCAAGTCCCATCGATGCATCAACAGCAAAGGATGCCGAAGGAAGCATGATGATCCAACCAAGGAGAAGACTTGAGCTCGAGGCTTTTAACATAGCTAGACCTTTATTGCTTATTTACATTTTTATTTGCTTCAGCACAGCCCTGGCAAAAGAAACCGAAAAATACCTACTAATTTTCAATAATATTCTTTATTATCAATAGCTTAACCACCACCTTCCCGTTATACCTGAGGGTATTTGCTGGCGTTTTTTGAGACGTTTCCTCTATTTTAAGGTATTGCCCGCAAGGCTGGTACCCCCCGAAAAAGGGTCTTGCTATAAATACGTTCTGCGACATCCGCACTTATTCAGAACCTGGCCAGAAGTCGCTATGGTCTCATTATGAAATAACCTTCCCCAACTCAAGGAAATCAATATGAAACACCTTATTTTCGGCTTGGGTCTTGCCGCTAGTTCGTCAGCAGTTTCCGCTTCCGACGCTGATAAGACACCACAGTTTTTCTTTCGCTGCGAAAGCCAAGGGATGGATTTTTCAGAAGGCAGTTGGATGAAGAGCCTGGGTGAAGGTAAATATAGTTTGGTTTTGAAAGAAATTTCGGCATCAAACCTTAAAGATAATTGTGTGTTCACACTACTAGAGGGTGATCATGGGGAAATGATCGACCTTGTCCCTATGCTCCCGCTTTCAGAAGCAGCGATTCCTGGCCATGTTTATCCCGCTGGTAGCAGCCCTAGCCATGAGAGTTTTGAAGTGAATTTTCAAAGTCCAGGCTTTTATTCTGTCTACTTTGATCGGAACAGCCGGAGTTTCCTCATCGTCGATCGCATTCATGCGGTCGATCTCTAAGGCGGTTTCATGGCTGGCCATCGGTATCGCGTTCCCAGCCATACTTGCCGATATCGTCGATCAGCAGAGGGAACCGCATAAAAAAATTAATTCGCACATCAAAGCCAGGCTCTTAGAAAATGCCATTGTCTAGAAAATTCCAATGTTTAATAGGGGAACCTTCGGCTAGCAGTCTCTCCTCTCCCCTCCGCCACCCCCGATTTGAAATAAAAGCCCCGCATCCCAAAAAATACCCATCGGCTTAGGGGCTGTTGACGTTTGAGATAAGTGATTGAAAAGTACAGGCAAACTCGT
>CAXSGP010000059.1:0-28989 GCA_964236955.1 uncultured Oligoflexus sp.
GCGTTACTGGGGATGTTCGACGTTGGCGTAGCCAAACGTCAACAGCCCCTAATTGGATGGAGGCCGGGTGAATATAAAAGTTGGCTTCTCGTCAGCTCAGGTCTTTCTTTCAAGGCCCATCGAAAAAGTTTATGATTGTCCAACGCCGATTCTATCGATTCGGCAACCCCAGCGAGGAAGTGCACACATGGATTCTTATCTTAAAGTCGAAAAACGGGAATCGGGATATGTCGTTCTCAGCATAGGCCGGGAACCCGTGAACTCGATGAACCTCGACCTTTGGCGTCAACTGTCAGACCAGCTGGATCAACTTGAAAAAAATTCCAGCGTCCGCGGCCTTATCTTTCGTTCTGGCCTGCAAAAGGACATCTTCACGGCTGGCAACGACATTATGGAGCTTTATGCCCCTAAAACCTCAGCGGAACGCTACCAGGATTTTTGGGTCACTCAGAATAGCTTCTTTGCCCGACTCTACCGCTCCCGTCTCGTTACGGTTGCCGCTATCCGGGGCGCTTGCCCTGCAGGTGGTTGCGCCCTGGCTCTTTGCTGCGACTATCGAGTGATGACGGACTTCGGAAACATCGGTCTCAATGAGGTGGCCTTAGGTATCCCGGTCCCAGCTTACTGGGCGCAATTGATGCTTCGGACAGTTGGTCAGAGGATAGCGGAAAAACTTCTGCCCTACGGCCTGCTGGCTACGGCGGACGAGGCGCTGCGCTACGGCCTTGTGGATCAATTGAGCCCGGCTGCGCAACTGGACAAAACCGCAGAGGACGTTATGGGCCAGATGCTGAAGGCCCCGGATGGTGCCCGTCATGCGACCAAATCCCATCTTCGCAAAAGCTTTTCCGACGAATGGCAGGACTTTGCCCCCAAGGAAGCTGAGCAGGCTTGGGGCATGCTGAATCACCCTAAGACCATTGCCAGCTTGGAAGGGGTATTGGCGAGACTTTCAAAAGGCAAAAAAGACTAATATCAATCAACTGCCTGCTTTCGAAGCCAATAGGAGTGCATCGGAGCACTTGCAATTGTTCGTCTCTCGATTTCTAGGGATTGACCGGGGTCCGGATGGGCGACCCTATAAGGGTAGACCTTTCACGCCCGCCTTGCCCTCGAGGCTTTTGCTTCTTGTCCATGGAGGGGGTACCCACGCACCCCCTCTACTCACGAATGCTTAAACCTCAGGGCTCCGGATTCGTTTGGGTTTTTGAGCTAAAAATGTAAGGAGCCGGGTCCCGTCTCAATGAAGGTTGTTGTGCCCAATCATTTCGGTCACTTTTCGAACCAGCTGATATGCGTTCACCGGCTTGGCCATGTGATCACTGCATCCAGCCGTAAGTGCTTTTTGACGTTCTTCTTTCATAGCCAGCGCGCTTAGCGCGAGTATCGGCTTTTTAAAACCATTTCTTCGAAGTTCAAACGCTGCATCGAACCCATCCTTTTGAGGCATTTGAAGGTCCATCAAAATTATGTCGTACTTTTTGTCCATTACCTTCATTATTGCTTCATTGCCGTCCGAGGCAGTATCCACTTTTGCTCCGTGCCCCTGAAGCAACGCAGTGAAAAGCATTAAATTATCACCGGCATCGTCAACTAGCAGGACGGAAGCGCCGCTTAACTCAGTGAAGGAAACATCAGAGTTGGGCTCTCCATATGCAGAATTTTGACCTGTAGTGAATTCCGCAAGGATCGTCACATTAAAAGAAGATCCTTTACCACGTTCGCTCCATAGCAGTATGACATCGCCGCCCATGGCGACCGCAATTCGTTTCGACAAAGCGAGGCCTAGACCACTGCCTCCGTATTTTCTTGTCGTTGAGTTGTCAGCTTGAGTAAAAGGTTGGAATAACCTGGCTTGTTCATCGGGCGTTATCCCACGCCCCGTATCGGTAATACTGAATACAATTTTGTTTAAGTCAGGTGCTTCGGATTTTCTTACCTCAACAACTACCTTACCTTGGTCGGTAAATTTAAAAGCATTGCTGACAATATTGAATATAATTTGTTTTAAGCGATAGGGGTCTGAAATAATATTTTCAGGGAGATTGTTTGCGACTTCAATAGTGAAACCTATGTCCTTATCCCGCGCTTGTGATGCGAAGGCGGCTTTCACATCCGCTAAAAGCGAAGGCAACGAAAACTCATGGCTCTCTAGGGCGATTTTTCCTTCCTCAACCTTTGAAAGATCTAATATATCATCGATCAGATGCGTAAGCAGCTGACCATTTTTTCTGATAGTGGAAAAATACAGATCGCGATCGCCATCGCTGTTTTCAGTTGTGGCGAGAAGCTCTGCAAAGCCGAGGATCACTCCAAGCGGGGTCCGGATTTCATGGCTCATATTAGCTAAAAACTGACTCTTTGCAGTATTGGCTGCGCACACTTCATCGTTTTGTTTTTGAACCTGCAAGGCTTTTATTTGAGCCAGCTTTTCGCTCTCTATGAGCTTTTGCTGTTTTTTAATGATGAAGTCTCTATCCATTGACATAGAAAGTCTATTTGCCATCGCATTGATCAGACCGAGCGATGTTTCACCGACCGAATGGATACTATGAATTTGCAATATTCCAAATATCTGAGAGTTTCCAACCTTTAGCGGAATTGCTACATGATGACCGTGATCTTCAACAGGAAGCACTTTGACAAAATCGTTGATCAAAGACAGTTCATGCCTCGAAATTTCCGTTTCAGGTTGTGAGGTTTTACTCCCAAATGTTCCAACTAAATAATCTAGGGTGTTTTTCGCAGACTCAATCGAACGTCCTAAAATCTCAAGGTCAGGATTCTCGCTATGCCAAGCGTTAATCGTCATATTTCCGTAAAGCCTTTGGATTACAATGATCGAATACATGGGTATATATTTGACAATACACCGCAAGGCTTTAGGTACTGTACCCTCGACGCTCTCAAATGCATCAAGTTGATTCGTTAGCTCGTTTAGGCAACCCACTATTTCGTGGGTCGCATAAGAACCTATATTTTTATGAATGCTAGCTGAATGGTGCATATTCACTCCTGGACTTCCTAATACCTCTTTAATTTAAGCATTCAATCTAGACGGGATTTCCTACAGGGCCCTCCATGAGAGGTATTTCTGATTTTTGGTCGTCTTTAATGCCATCCTTTCCGATGGTCATACGATGGTTTCCCAGTATGTGATCCGTGCTTCTCAGTTTGCAAACCTCAATGTATCGCTGTCGGGATCGACCATCTTTTTTTGCGGAAAGAAAAATCAATCCATCCACAAGACCTTCTTCGCCCGCAAACGGCGCTACCTTTTTTCCTCGACTAGCCGCATCACCGGCCATGAGGCATACTGCATTCGCATTCTGCACAATGGTCACTATCTGATAAACTTTTTCTCGCGATAATTGTGGATTCGTGACCTTATAGAGAAAGCTCGAAATCGAATCGATAGCTATGCGCTTATAGGAGTGGGCTATCATTTTCTCTTGAACTTCAATAAGCTGCGCCTCGACCATGATTTCAGGTTGAGGCACGTAAAGGATATCAATCAATCCCTGTTTAACTGCGGCCCTAAAATCCCAACCCAAACTCCTGGCCATCATGTATAAACGTTCTTCGGGTTCCTGAAATGAAATGAATAAGCCTTTTTCACCTTGCTCCAATGCCCCACGATAAAGGAATTCAAGAAGTAAAATCGTCTTGCCCGTCCCTGACCGTCCGGCAACAATCAGGGTGGAACCACGAGGTATTCCAGGCCCCAGAAGGCTATCAAGTATGGCAATGCCCGTTTTTACCCGTGTCTCATTCGCTTCCAGGACTTCTTCGTGAGCTTTACGCTTCAAAGTTATTCGCGGCGCATAAATTTCAATCCCACGATCACTAACGACGAATGCCTGCTTATCTCGGTTGTGAGCAGCACCTCGCAACTTGATAACCTGTAAAAAGCGCACGTGCTCCCCGGAAATTTCCTCCTGCGACATCATCAGAATGCCGTCCACAATGGAGAACAGTGGATTGGTTTTGATTTCATCCATTCCAAATTCGCCCAAAAGTAGCGCCGTAGACTCCCAGGCGATGAGATTGATCAGGAGATTATAGGTAAATTTACGCAAGTCCTCCTTACTTCCAGCCAAATCGTCAAAAGCCCTAAAGCTGTCGATCACGGTCAAAAATGGAGTTTCTTTTTTTACGTGCTCCATAATTAAAGTTAACGAAGCATCAAGACCCTTCGTTTTTAATAAAACACCTAAATCTATAAACTTTACCGAATCCTTAAGTTTTTCTGCGTCGAAGTATTTGAACTGCTGCAAGTAAAGTAAAGTTTTAACGGTAGGCTCGGAGAGCGTTTGGATGAAAAGGACCTTTTTGCCTTCAGACGCGTTATAAAATCCTATTTCCTGTGATAGGATTGTCTTTGCCGACCCCGGAGGACCTCCAACAACGATAATGCTACTTTTTGGAATTCCCCCCCCCAGTATAGCATCGAGGTTCCTAACACCAGTAGGTATGCGTTTAATCGATGGATTGTTGCTCATTCCCGATCTTCCTCTTTTTTCTTCCTATTAGGGTCTGCATGACGCTCTGCATTCAAGTCTGGGGAAATAACTTCTGCATGATTCACTTTGGTTAGTTCGTCTTGGAGCTGTCTTGTTATAGCATTAGCAGTCAAATTACCCTGCACGATTAAAAGGTCAGTGAGTAGGATTTTTAATCCAGTGCTAAAATCCTGCTCTGAAATGCCATCTGAATTCAATTTATCAAGTGCAAAACCTTTGGAACCAAGGGTAATATTAGCCAGCCAGGGATAGGAACTTGTAGCGCCAATCAGAACACGGTCGAATATTGCGGAAAGGGTGATCTCACCAAGTGTCACAAAAGATCTCTCCCAGAAAGCATCAAAAGCAAGTCGAAAAATATTATGGATTTGATTTTTAGACTGATAAGTTATTTTTTGTTTCATCCAATCGGCGACGAAAGCAACATGGTCGATTTCTTGCGCCATGAAAATTCATCCTGTCTATGTCGTGATGGGATGTGGACAACGAATTGATCACATACATCGATTTCGGCGTACAATACCTGCTTTGGTCAATCTAGCCAGTTGATAAATCGGTTTCTATGTCTCATTTCAATCTCAGCCCGATTAACAATCCTACAGAAATTTAACCAATTATAATGATAGGGTTATTTTGAATTTATTTTTTTGATGCCTTTTTATCCAATAGTTACAAAACCTTTTTAAGGTTTTTTAACGGCATTTGAACCCTTTTCCCTTCATTCCTTTCGCTATCGAAATGAGTCCCCAGGAGCAATGGACATAATATCTTTAACACGATAATATTATTGACCAATAATGGACTTTATGCAGATGGACCTAGATCGGCCTATTATTGTTGGGGTGGCATCGACCCGGCAATCCCAGTCGAAAGTGGCTACACCTTCAGATATCCACTCTATCTTAGGCTGTGGAAGGCAAAACCTAGGAAGCTGTAGCTTGTGAAGAGGATGCAGCAAGGTGCTGGGTTCGATAGGAGAGCGGGGTATACAGGTGGGGATTGCCGCGACCAATAAAGCGGACAGCGTCACCTTCGAGAGGATTAAGGCCTAAGCTATAAGGCTCGGCTAGCAAGCCCCAGGGGCCTCAGCGAAAATCTACTTTGTAACGAGCGAGCCAAATTCCACGGATCGATGATACTGCGATCATGCGCTGGCCCGAATCTTTGCAAGAGGAATAACGATAGCTTATCTTCGTCAAGTTCAATCCACACTTGCTCTCCTAAAAAAATCCGAACCTTCGCCATTGATTGAGGCGCAGATACATCAATACGTTTGAAATTGTTCACCGGAATGTTTTGTTGCCAAGACTGTAGGAAGCCACCGAGATTGCCGTCGCCCGACTAAACTCGCCGAACTGCATCCCACGCTTCATGAGTTCGGCCATTTTCTGCTTAAAAACGTCTGGATAGCGTCGACCACGGCCACGAGCCGGAGAGCCATGTTGTTCTTTTAATAGTTCAAGTTCTCTTAGGATTTCAATTTTCACGGAAGGACTTCTCTGTTTTATTCTTGTTTTCAGAATAAACGAGGAGGGTTCAAAAATCCGCAGCCAGCGATAGAGTGCATACGATCTTCTCATTGTGACGATACTCCCTGTCCTCTTGATCTGTAGCTCGACTGAGCAAAAGCCGTCCTTAAATCTTCATCCGAAATTTATCTGGCCAAATCCTTGCATTATCAATTCTGTTGCTTTGAAAAGACAGGCTTGCAAAGCGCGTGATGAAAGATTTCTAAGCACATAGGTATCCATGCATCAGGAGACTTTGCAAAATTGCTTCATATAAATGGTGAAAACATGTTGCTATCTGAATCGAAGAGTCCTACAAAAATGTCGAGTTCAACACAATCCATCTTCTCCACCGGTGCCGCTGTGCTTCTCATGGCGATCGGTATCCACCCTTTCGTAGCCGATGGAAAAGCCAGCACCACTCCAGGAGCGATCAAAAAACAAAATATCGGGGATCTTTCCCCCGGGAAAAAATACCAGATTGTCTCTCGCCTCAGTGGCAAGTGTATCGATGTATCCGACCAAACAGTCGATGAGGGCATTCAGCTGCAACAATCGAATTGCAATGGCAAAGCTGGCCAAAAATTTCAAATGCTAAGGGCTCACGGAGAAGGAGAACTGGTAGAAGATTACGCCATCTACCTTGTGAGCCCAATTTCAAATCAATACATTACGGTAGCAGATGGATCGCTAACAAATGGAGGCCTGATCATCCAATACGCCAGCTATGCAGGCAATGCCCCACGGATTAATCTCACTCCATCGCATGATGGAAGCTTCACCATAAAATTTGCAAGCAGCGGCAAGTGTTTGGATATCGAAGGGCAGAGGCTCGATGCCGGCGCCATGCTTCAACAGCAGGATTGCCTTGGGGAAGAAAGCCAAGATTGGCAATTCGTGGAACAGACAGATGGTTTGGGCCAAAAGGCGTGGACGCTAGCGACGAGCAGCTTGTTTAGAGATGCTCAAAAGGGAATCTACCGCCAGAGCTTTACAGATGATGTCATGATTCTATCAGCGGTCGATAGCGATACGGGCTCGGATCGATGGTCACGATCGTTTCCAACTTACGAGAGTTTCTATCCTCTATGCAGCGATGCCTATCACTTTTATGCCTTCGGAAATGGCACGATCACAGCCATCAATCCTAAGGATGGCACCACCCTCTGGACCTTTGATAGTAACGATACGAGCACCCAACTGAGCTGCATGGACGGCAAGGGCCCGTTATTCGTCATCTCTCATACTGGGAACGGCGAAATCTCTAAAATCGATCGAGCCTCCGGCAAGAGACTGTGGGCCTATACCGCGCAAGGCCCGGCATCGGTCCAGGGCCAGCAAGGACAGAATGTGTTACTCACGGTCTCTCTAAAAGAAACCTCCTCCCTCCTGGCTGTCGATACCAATACAGGCAAGGAAAAATGGTCGAGGCAATGGGCAGATTCCGAATACCTCTCACTCGTACCGGGCCTTGATGTCACCATTGTCGGCAAAAATTCCGTGGCAAAACTCGATCCCGATACAGGGCATGAACTCTGGACTTATGAAGGCGATGGCAAGAACAGGCTCTCTCTCGAATGGAACGAAAAATCGCTTTTTTACGTTCGACAGGGCAGTGAAATCAGACGTTTGTCGGATACCGATGGAAGCGTTCTTTGGGCCAGGGCCGCCAGGCAAAATGAGTTCCATTGGAACTCCTATATCACGACGCTTCAAAGCGGCGAGGTGCTCGTGAGCATGAGTGATAAGCTCGCCAATCAAACCCGCGCTACCCTTTATGAAGCCGACGGCGCCACGCTTTGGGAAACGGCATTTGAAGCGGTAAATGCTGTACCCAATCTTGATTCTTCGGGAAAGCTTTTTTTTAGGACTGAAGATAGCCTGATCGCAATCGATATCAGCAGTGGCGCTGTGCGATGGTCCTTCGCGCGCGAACAGCCTATCGCCGATGAGCATCTTTATACTTTCGAAACCTTCGGCAGTGATGTTTATCTAACCTACGGCACTAAGCCTGCCCTTTATCCCGCAATGGGCATTATTCGCCTCGATGCTAAAACGGGGGCGCTGCAGTGGGACGTTTGGACGGGAGAATCGACCTCGCTCATCGGAGTTGATAGAGGTCTTCTCCTTACCAGAAAGGTCATGGACACTGGCATAAACTCTTATAAGATATAGTTCTTGCCGATTAGAAAAGACCCTGAATGAGCCTTCGCTTATTCAGGGTCTTGACCTTAAAATCCAGGTTCTAAAATTTTAAAGAAAGCAAAAGAGCTCAGTTTTACCCCGATCTCAGGACAGTCCGCACCCATCCTGCAGATTTATCATCTTCATCCTAATCCCCTTGGGTTCCTGGCGCCAACTCCAGAACATTCCCGCTTCGATTGACCGATGGTGGCTGGGCATCTTCCGAAGTCCCCCAGTTTGAAGGCGAGTTGTCGACCGTAAAGGCAAGCGAACTCTCACGATTGATGTCCGACCAATGGATCCAGGTATTGGAAAGATCGGCTCCATTTAAGGTCACAGATTGAACGTAGCGATTTGATTCCGAGGCACCAGGCGCGGTGATGACCAGCGTTCCCATCGATCCGACTTTCACAATGGCTGACGGAAACGCCGGGCTTGTCACGGCAAGAAAATTGGATCCGCTCATAGTTGGGTAAAGGCCCAGTGAGGAAAACACATACCAGGCGCTCATCGTGCCAAGGTCATCGTTACCCGTCATACCATCGGGACCGCTGGTAAACAGGGACAGCGCCGCTCGAACCACCGTCGCGGTCTTGGCCGGGGCTCCCGTCCACAGGTACATGTATGGGGCGAGAAGATCGGGTTCATTGTTAGGGTTGTAGGTTGCTTTCGCATAATAATCATAAGGCTTGGAAATCCAGTCATCGTGGACAGTAGCGGAGGGATTGCTAAGCAAATTGTTTTGCACAAAAAATTCATCGAGCCGCTCCTCCGCTGCTGCCCTTCCGCCCATGAGTCCCACCAGGCCAGCTGGATCCTGGGGAACCAGCCACTGATACTGATAGGCCCCACCCTCATGAAATTGTTCATTCGCACCAATGGGATTGTAGGGGTTCAGCCAGGAGCCATCGCTATTTCTTGGCCGGAATTGTTTGATCTGTGGATCCCATATATTGCGATACCATTGTCCGCGCATCGTGAACAGGTAAGCGTCAGCGATCTTTCCAAGGCCGGCAGCCATAAGCGCAAGGGAAGCATCGGCAGCCGCGTACTCAAGGGTAGCCGAGGCCGGATGATCGCAGTCATTGTCCCCACCTTTATCCACACAGTCCGTGCCCCGCTTCAATCCAAAAGGGATATAACCATGCGAACTGTAAAAATCTATCCCGCTTCGACCATTGTAGGCTGAGTCAGCCGGTGGCTGACTGGTCGCATTCCGGCGAAGCAGCGTGTAGGCTTCTTCTTCATGGCCTGCAAGTAATCCCTTGGACCAGGCTTCAACCAGAAACGGCGTCACGGGATCGCCTGTCATTATATTGGTTTCGCTATTGGCAAGGGCCCAACGGGGTAGCCATCCTCCGTCCCGTCCAATGGCCACGACCGACAGCGCAACATCGCGGGCAACCTCGGGCACCAGAAGTTCCAGCAGTTGATTTTGGGGCCGGTAGGTATCCCATAGTGAAAAGTTTTGGTAGGGATTGTAACCTTCAGCTCGATGAATTTGCCTATCAAAGCCAACATAAGCCCGATCGATATCGCCGGCAAGATTGGGGTGCAGAAGCGAGTGATAAAGGGCCGTGTAAAAGACGCTCCGCTTCTCATTATAAGCGGGACCGCTACCGCCACTGATGGCGATACGATTTAACTCGTTAATCCAGGTTTGTCGCAAGGCCTTTCGAGTGGCATCAAAATCAAACCCGTCGCCTGTTTCCGCAGCCAGATTTTGCCTCGCTCCGGCAAGGCCGGTATAAGAAAGGCCAACCTTCACGACAAGATCCCGATCGGAATTGCTATTGAAAGTGACAAAGGCGCCGTTGCCGCCCGAACCTGCTGCATCACGACTGTTTTTATTGATGCTGGATCCCTGCCAGGTTCCGAAAGAGTCAAAAGGCCTATCAAAGACAGCGGTGAAAAAGACCGTATGCTTATCCCTTCCTGCACAGAAATTCCCGGCGTGCACCTTGCCCTCAAGCGTTCTGTCGCCGACTATATGAATCTCCGAATCAAATACATTCTGATTGGCCCGACCCGTATTGAAAAGCACATTGGCGGCTTCGTTTGCTGGAAAGGTATAGCGTTGCCATCCGGTCCGCGCGGTCGCCGTTAATTCTGCATCGATGCCATACTTTTCAAGCCGCACCCTGTAATAACCGGGTGATGCTATCTCATCGCTATGCGAGTATTGCGAACGGTAAACATTGGGATCGACACTGCTAACCGCACCGCTTGTCGGCATGATCGGCAGCTCCCCGGCAACGCCGCAGCCCACTCCGGAGAGATGGGTCTGACTGAAGCCGTAGATCGTATCATTTTTATAGTCGTAGCCGCCCTGCCCACCGGTGTCCGGACTGACCTGAACCATTCCAAAGGGGGCACTTGCACCAGGAAATGTGTTGCCAAAGTTTTCAGTCCCGACAAAGGGACGGACGAGATCCACGGGAGCCGCATTGTAAGCGACTGTCAATCTCGGATCGGCAAAAACCAATCCGCCATGGGCGGCCACCACAGCCGCTAAAAAATGAGATTTCATCGACATAGCTCCTGTTAAAGTCGTCATCATTTGGAGATCACGTTGGCATGAGGCAGCAATAAAAGTCAACGCAGGCGGCCTAGTGAATAAGCATAAATTCTTTGCTTTTGAGGTACAGTTACCGGCACGGCCGGCACGGAAGTGAGCGAACAAAACCTGCCCGAGCATCAGGCGCATGGAATGAAAGCCAGCTCAAGCCAATCGCAACCAAATTTGAAGCGTTGCGATTTAAGGGAACGACCGCTTCTCGAAAAGATGAAATCTCAGCGAACAAAGTCTTTTCCAAATAATCGCCTTCTTCCCCTACTGAGCCCATTTCCCTTCACTGACCAGCACCCGCCTTTATATAGCCTTCTGTTTATTTTTATTCCAAGTTCATAATATTGTGATATTATTTCAAAAAATACGGCTATTCTTAATTAAGTCAAGAGGTTAAAGATGTGGCGTTCCTTCGTATGGCTCAGTCTTTTCATTTTTTCAGCTTGCAATTCTGGGGCGGAATCCGAACTGGCACATCCCTCGCTGGTATCATCGACTCGGATACCCGTACTCCCCAGCCCTTCCTTTAAAGTTGCCTTCGTCGGTGATCAGGGTAGTTCGGAAGAGACCCGCGAAGTTTTGCGCCTCATTAAAGAGGAGAATGTTGGTCTCTTGGTGATTCCTGGCGATTTCGACTATAAAGATAGTCCCGACGAGTGGGATGCGATGCTGACTCAGGAACTTGGGGACCTTCCCATTCTGGCGGCAATCGGCAACCACGACCTTGCAAAGTGGTCGGCCTATTCCGAAAAATTAGAAAGGCGTTTGGCAAAAATGCCGAAAGCCCATTGCAAGGGAGAAGTCGGAGTTAAGCAAAACTGCATCTATGAAGGGGTACAATTTGTTTTCTCTGGCGTCGGCACCATGGGCAAGGATCAGGAAAAATTTATTCAGGACAGTCTTAAGGGAACTGCGGCTGCCTTCAAAATCTGTGTCTGGCACAAAAACCAGAAAATGATGCAGGTCGGGGGTAAGGAAGATGAGGTGGGCTGGGATGCCTATGAGATCTGCAGAAGCCAGGGGGCGATGGTCGTCACAGGACACGAGCATTCCTATTCACGCACTCATCTGCTGAGTAATTTTGAAAAACAGACGGTGGCTTCCCGAGAAACTAACGTCGTCCTTGAGCCCGGCAAATCCTTTGCTATCGTCACCGGTTTGGGGGGGCAATCGATACGAGAGCAAAAGCTTGAGGGCAAATATTGGGCAAAGGTCTACACCTCGACTCAAAATGCCAAAAATGGCGTCCTATTTTGTACCTTTAATACCGGTAATAACCCTCGCCTTGCGGGCTGTGTGTTTAGGAATGTCAAAGGTGAAATCGTTGACAGCTTCGGTCTGGAAAGTCACGTCGACGAAGGACGGTCTTAGTTTTATAGAGCAGCTAGGGATATGGGCTTTTAGCTGGAGGATATTGGAGCTACCGTATCTAAAATGATACAGGGATTGCTCTGGATCCCTTCTGGGTCGCTGCTAAGCTATGAATATTTTGATCTCAAGCCTGGCATGCCTCGTGCAATACACCCCCTAAGTCTACAGTCGGTTCCATGAGCGACGTCAAAACAGGGGATAATAAAATGGATATCTTAAATAGTGCAAAAGATGCTTTGAGTTCGGTGCAAAAGGTTATGAACGATGCTAAGGCAAGTGTTCTTAAAACAGCGGAAGTTGGTGATCTCAATGCCATTGAACTTTTGATCGCCCAGCATCGGGAGGTAGATGTTCTTTTTGCGGAATTTGAACAAGCTGGAGATAAGGCCTTCCGGACCAAGGAAACAATCTACGCTAAAATTGCAGAAAAACTGCGCCTTCATACCGATTTAGAAGAAAAATACTTTTATCCAGCCGCTGAACGCGTCGATAAGGATTTGATCGGTGAAGCTCAGGAAGAGCATGACGTCGTTAAAGAGATGCTGAATAAACTCGATAAGCTAGCCGCCGAGGATTCGACATTTGATTCCAAAGTCACCGTTCTCCAGGAGCTGGTTCATCATCATGTGCGTGAGGAGGAATCTGATCTTTTCCCAAAATGCAAAAGCAAAATGGCCAAGGAAACTCTAGACAAAATAGGCGAAGAAATGCACCGGGAAGCTATGCGAACAGATAGCGACATGAAGGGAGCAAAAGCCGAGCGACAGGCCTCTCAGGCTCACTAAGTGTGGATCGGGCAGGTCCGCCTATTTATTTCTGCGGATCTGCCAGCGCCGGCATAGCCATCGCAAGCTAATTGCATGGCCTACTCATACACATCGACCTCTCTCCAAAGCTCACCTCGAATCGTTTCCAACACAAGATCATTGCCATCATGACCCAAAATATATTGATGCTGGAGTGGGATTTTTCCAGACGGGGTATCCATGATATAGGCTGGAATGCCCATACCGGTAATATTCCCCCGAAGGGACTTCATGACTTCCATTCCCTTTCGCACGGATACACGTAAATGCTCAGTGCCCTGGACGCTGTGGGGATGAAAAACATAGTAAGGCCGGGCGCGGATTTTAAGCAGCGCGCGACACAGGTTCATCATCTGTTCGGGTGTGTCGTTGACCCCGCGCAAAAGCACAGCCTGATTACCAACGGGAATGCCGTTGTTGACAAGGTTCGCGACGGCAAGGGCGGCCTCTGGCGTAATTTCCTCGGCACAATTGAAATGCGTATTCACATAGACAGGATGATACTTCGCGAGGATCCTGGCTAAGCGATTGGTCACGCGATAGGGGAGAGTTACGGGTGTACGGGTTCCAAAACGGATGATCTCAACATGAGGAATGGCGCGAATTCTCTGTAGCAGTGATTCTATCGCCTGGTCACTTGCCACGAAGGAATCACCGCCGGTAATGAGCACGTCGCGGATAGCGGGATTTGCGGCGATATAGGCGATGCCACGATCGATGATAGCTCGGTTAAAGTGCAGGCCAGACTCATCATCACGTCGCTTTCGAAAACAATAGCGACAGTAGACGGGACAAAGCTGGGCCACACAAAAGGCAACTCGATCGGGATAGACCTGAACGACTTCACGAACCGGGGAATGGGCGACTTCCGACAAGGGGTCAGCGACGCCGAGACTGTCCTTCAATTCTTCGATGCGAGGCAAAGCCTGAAGCCGTATCGGACACTCGTCATCTTGGAGACGAGGTATCATGAGACCCATATAATAAGGCGTGATACCGGCATTAAAAAGGTGTTTGAGCCGCTCGAAGCCTTGGGCTTCTTGCTCCTTCAAACTCAGGACTTCGGCCGCTTGGGAGCCTTCGGTAATCTGATGTTTCATCTGCCAGCGCCAGTTGATAAAAGTCTTGGGATCGACTTGAAAGCGGGAAGCCATCTGCGATGTTAGTGAATTTGGATCTTCCGCTAGTGGGAAAAACTCTTCTGGAATATAGAATGACGACTGTTCGTTGCTGTCCATAGGCTCACTTTTGCGTCGTAGTGGCAGCATGAAGATTGCGCCGCCTTTTATATATAGGACCTTTGAATGAAGATCAATCATCTGCTCCTCGCTTCAACATCGAGCCACCGCAGGGCTTTATTGCAGCAAGTCGGTCTCTCCCATCGCGCCGTGGCTCCCGCGCTTGATGAGGAAAGCATCCAAGCGGATTCTCCAGCCGAACTCGCTCAAGCCCGCAGCGAAGCCAAAGGCCTCTCTTTGAGCTATAGTGGCGAGATTTACATCGCAATCGCCGCCGATCAGGTTTTGGATTTCAATGGCGTGGCCTATGGAAAAGCAGACAATCGCAGGGAAGCCAGGGAGCGCCTTCGCCTCTTTGCTGGTCGATCTCACCTTTTACGCAGTGCTTATACCCTGGTCCTTTACAAAGCCAGCGGTGCAAAAATTCTCAAAAGCCGCGTCATAAACGCCAAAATGACGATGCGGGATTTGAGCGAGTCCGAAATTGAGGCCTATCTCGATAGCAAAGAATGGGAAGGTTGCGCCGGCTGCTATCAATATGAAAATCGCGGCATCCATCTCTTCTCCAGCCTCGAAGGCGATATGAGTACGGTTATAGGCCTGCCTTTGCCAAGTCTGTTGAGCGATCTTCGCACTCTCGGCATCAATGTTTTGGAGAATCCCCTGGGCCCGTGGGAGCTTGCCTAGATAGTGTCGGTCCGGAAAAGGCGATGGCTGCGTTTCATCGGCAGAAAAAAATGCTCATTTATGGGAATAAACTCCGCTTTTTTTCTGCCTCGCGCCTTGCCATCCCCATTTCCGGACAGACACTAGATAGACCGATTTGTTTCAAGGCGGGGGATTTTTTTAGTGCCGGCGCGAACTGCGGTCAAAACTTTTTTCTTCACCTTGCCCCTGGGTTTGCTAGGCAGGCTGCTTGCGGCTTTGGCCTTTATCTTAGACTTTTTCGGCCCAATTTTAGCGACTGGCTTAAGTTTTTTACGTAGATCCTCATAACTGGGGCAGAGCTCGTTGAGCACACAGGCTTCGCAATCTGGCGACAAAGCTTTGCACACATAACGCCCATGCAGTATGAAATGATGATGACCATCAGGAAGGTCTTTGGGATCGATCACCTTGAGCAACTCGAGTTCAGCTTTTTCCGGATTTTTTTCATTCTGCAGCCCCAGCCGCCTTGTCACCCGGTAGACATGGGTATCGACCGCGAGCGTGGGGTGGCGAAAGATTTCACCCAAAATTACATTTGCGGTTTTCCGGCCTACTCCGGGCAGGCTTTCAAGAGCTTCGCGCGAGTCTGGCACTTTACCACCAAAACGCTCGAGCAGAATCTGACTGAAGCGCAGCACGTTCCTGGCCTTGGTGGGATCCAGACCGATCGATCGAATATTGGCCAGAAGTCCTTCGGCGCCAAGTGCGATCGTAGTCTCTGGAGTGAATTCCCCTTCGTAAAGGGGACCCATGACCCGATTGACCATCTTATCCGTAGTTTGTGCGGATAGGGCGACCGATACCAACAGTTGATAGGGGCTATGATAGATGAGTTCGCAGTGGGGATCCGGATGCGCTGCCTGGAGCCTATCGATGATGATGCGTGCAAACTCCCGACGCTTGCCCAACGATCCCATCCTTACCATGCGCTTCCCCTGCTGCTTCGGCTCAGAGATTCTGATCCGGCTTTGCCGATCGGTGCCTTGACTCAGACCTTCTGAGCCGAAGCACCGACTTTTACTCAGAAACTTCTAGTACGACATCGCCATAAACTTTGCATTGGCAAGCCAGTCGCTCGTTAGGCTCAGCGGCCATAGTTTCCAGGAAGTCACGTTCATCATCAAGCATGGGACTCAGCTTGTCAGCACCTTCCAATACGCGAACCATGCAAGCGCCGCATGCACCATCGCGACAGCCGAAGAGGATAGATGTGTCATGCTCTTCGCACATGTCAATGAGTGCATATCCATCTTTAACATCCAAGGTGAGCTTGTCGGTTTTAATATTTACTTTTGGCATATAATTCTCCTGCCTGACTATCGCCTGTATGGATATAGGAAGTTCCGCCAATATAAGGTCGTAGTATTAAAAGTCCATTACTTTCCAAGGCCTTTAATGTCACTTTCCGAGAACTTCTAATTAAGTATACATATCGAAAGGTTAAAAAATGAAATAAATTTACCTTTTGGATCGCAGATTAAAATTCCGGCAAGTCAAGCAAACACTGTCTTTGCTGCAAAAAAGCCTTTCGCTTTTATCCCGACCGGAGTTCCGTAAAACGGTGCAAGTTGCTATTCTAATTGACTTCGGCTTGGAAACAATGCCGACATCCATGAGGATCCATATGATTGGAAATGAAAATCACGCTCAATTGTTCGGTTGGAATATCAAACCCTGGCTATCGACTGCAAAGTTTGAACAGGTCGATGCTGACACCCAACTCATTTATTGTGGCGTCCAAAGTGATGCCATGGCCCTCTTGCAAACTTTAAATGATCAACTCCTCCCTTGGCAAAGTAAGCTGGTCAATTTTGAGGAGGGTGAGCTCTTCAGCCTTGCTGGGAAATCCGGCCCTATCATCATTTTAAGGCCACGTGGTATCAGCGAAGGGCAAAAGCGTGACGGCGGATTGTTAGCGCCCAGTCCGTACGGAATGGCGCGCGATCTTGTCGGTAAAGCCTTTGCCGAATTGAAAAAATTTAAATCCTTGCGGGTCAAGGTCCGCTTCGTCAATGCCATGGCCGACGAAATTAAAGGGGCATTGGTGGGCCTGGAAATGGCCGCCTACGCCTACCGTCCACTCGTCCAGGACCAAGCCCCTCCCTTGCCGGAATTGATTCTCGATGTTGATAAAAAACTCTGGAATGAAGCCCAAAACCTGGCGACCGGCATCAATATTGCCCGTCATCTGGTAAACACGCCGCCCAACAAACTCTTTCCCCAGTCGTTCGCCCTTCAAGCCGCGAAACTCTTTTTGGGCAAGGAGAGTGTCACCACCGCCATCTGGGATGAAGAAAAGCTGAAGCGCGAAGGCATGGGCCTTCATTTGGCGGTTGGCAGCGCTTCGCAGCATCGTCCCTGTCTTTTGCATATACGCTATCGACCCGCAGGCGTTACGGAGCAACCGATCGCCCTGGTCGGCAAAGGGGTTACCTTTGATTCCGGAGGACTCGATATCAAAGACCCGGCAAGTATGCGCCTGATGAAAAAGGATATGGGTGGAGCCGCAGCTATCATCGGCACCCTCTATCAGCTCGTATCCAACCAAGTCCCCCGCAACGTCGATGTGTATATTCCCTTAGCTGAAAATGCCATTTCGGGATCAGCCTTCAGGCCGAGTGATATCATTCGCGCACGCAATGGCATGACGGTGGAGATCCACAATACCGATGCTGAAGGTCGTCTCGTACTTGCCGATGCCATGGCAGTCGCAGGCGAGCAGACGGGAGTGGATAAGCCATCCGCTATCATCGTGGCGGCGACCTTAACCGGCGCTATCAAAGTTGGCCTTGGAGCCGATGTCGCCGGATTTTTTACCAATAATGATGAACTTAGCGGTCTGATCTCCCGGCAATCCCAGGCACAGGGCGATCTCATGTGGCACATGCCACTGTTTGAGGGCTATCGCGCGCGTCTTGAAACCAACGTTGCGGATATCAATCACTGCGCGTTAGGCTCCTTTGGAGGGGCTGTGACTGCCGCTTTGTTCCTTGCAGAGTTTGCTAAAGGCTACCCCTTTGCCCATCTTGACATCTATGCCTGGACGGATGGGGAAAAGGGCGCCTTACGGGAGGCCGGCGGCAGCGGCCAGGCCGTCCAATGTCTATCGGGAGTTTTGCAGCATTTTCGCCGAACTTAACAAAAACGGCTTCGGATTGAGGTCGCGCCTCAAAAATCGGGCGGGCGGGGAATACAGTCGGTTCATAAAGCCGATTGCCGACTCGGGCATTGACCGCGCTTATGGAATGATTTCGATCTGGCGTTAGGAGATAGGTGTGGATTCGATCGGTTGGGAAGTGCTCGTCATACTGAGCCTGATCCTTTTAAATGGTTTTCTGGCTATGTCTGAGATGGCCATCGTTTCATCGAATCGGATCCGCCTTCAGGCCCTGGCCAATTCCGGTAAAACCGGGGCAAAAATTGCGTTGAATCTTATCGATTCACCCTCCAGGCTCCTCGCTGCCATACAGATAGGAATTACTCTGGTCGGGGTTTTAATAGGGGCATTTGGAGGATCCTCGCTTTCCGAAAAAGTTGGCCTTCTGATCACCAGGCCCTTCGGGGATTCCATCTTTGGCCCCTATTCTGAAGGCATCGGCCTGACCCTGGTGGTCGTGATTTCCACCTTTCTCTCTTTGATCCTTGGCGAACTCGTCCCCAAACGCCTGGCCCTGGCGCATCCCGAGCGGACGGCGTCCAGGGTAGCACCGGCGATTCGCCTGATCTCGATCCTGTCCACGCCCGGCGTGAAATTCTTGACCTTCAGCACCGAGCTCGTGATGAAGGCGCTGCACCTGCAGCATGTGAGCCTACCTCAGGTCACCGGCGAGGAGGTGAAACTGATGGTGGAGCAGGGAACTGTCGCCGGCGTTTTCGATCCGGGCGAGGAAACGATTATCAAAAGGACTTTGCGCCTTGGGTCCCTGTCGGCAGCTGACGTGATGACCCCGAGGACCAAAATCGTTTGTTTTGATATCAATAATTATGAACATGGCGTGGTCCTCGAAAAAGTACGGGCCAGCAAACACACTTATTTTCCCGTCTATAATGAGCAACTTGATAACATCGTCGGACTGCTGTCGGCAAAGCTGATGCTCTATGAAATTTCGCAGAAGGCAAGCTGGGATCTGCGTGACTGCCTGATTGCGCCATTAATGGTCCCCGAATCCGTGTCTGTGATCGGCGTGCTTGAAAGTTTCAAGGAGAAGAGCTCGCACGTTGCCATCGTCATCGATGAATATGGAGGCCTGGCGGGAATGCTTACTATCATCGATATGATGGAGGCCATCGCCGGGGCCTTGCCGCAGGAAACCGACCAGAACAGCCATCGCTTTGTGCGAAGGGAAGACGGCAGCATCCTCGTCGATGGAATGACTTCAATCCATGAATTCGAAGAACTGTTCCGGGTGAGCTTTAAGACTTTGACGGAAGGCGAAGACATTCAAACCATCGCCGGACTTTTAATGCAACAGATGGGCCGCATTCCGCGTGAGGGTGATGTCGTCCAGCTTGAAAATCTCCGTATTGAGGTGGTTGATATGGACGGCCGTCGGGTCGATAAAATTTTAGTTCACACTCTGATTGATGATACGCTGGATCCGCAGTAAGTCCGACCCGTGCTAAGGCTCCCCTGCCATGAGTCCCTTTCGCTCTCAAGAGAAGTTTGACATTGACTCGTATTCTTAACTGCGGCGTTTCTGGCAAGCTCTGCGTCTATTTTTAGCTAAGCGATTTGACCGCCTCAATCCATTCCCGAAATAAAGTTTTCCCAAGATCAACCCCTAAGTTCGGGGCTGGGCGGACTGAGCATGGGATATTAGGCCCGGCTGGCCTGGGTTTGAGGCCGGACACTAAGAGCCTAAAATTCGCTGACTCCCCATCCCAGCGTTTTTGTTCCCTGCGTACAGGCAATAGAAATCGATCGCTGATAAAGATAAAGCCACTGGCACTTCCCGCGTTCACGCCAGTTCTCATCTGCAAATCCCTGCCGAAGGTCAAGCCTACCCAAAATCTCAGCATTGACAGACGCCATTGTTCCGTTATACAGCGCATTTATAGAATTTTCACTAAGCGTTACGGTATGCAGTCTATCCCTTTAGGAGTTCTTTATGAAACTTACAACTCGCAGCTTCGCGTGTGCGTCAAGCCTGATTTCTCTCGCCCTCACAAGTGTCATGGGTATGGCCGCCGATGCCCCCAGCAAGAAATTGAAAATTGGTTTGTCGATGGATACCCTCAAGGAAGAACGCTGGCAGCGCGATCGCGATATGTTTGTGGCGCGAGCCAAGGAACTGGGCGCCGAAGTGCTCGTTCAAGCGGCGAATGGTAGCGACAGCCTGCAAAACAGCCAAGCTGAAAACCTCTTGACTCAAGGCATCGACGTCCTGGTTGTGGTTCCTCATAATGGCGTAACATCTGCCGCAATCGTGAAAGCCGCACACAAAGCCGGCAAAAAAGTGATCGCTTATGATCGCCTGATCAGAAACTCCGATGTTGATTACTACATTTCTTTCGACAACCTCGAAGTCGGCCATATGCAGGCCAAATATCTGCTTGAAAAAGCGCCTAAAGGCAACTATGTCGTGATCGGCGGCTCGCCGACCGATAACAACGCCCTCCTTTATCACCAAGGTCAGATGGAAATCCTGAAGCCGTCGATCGACAAGGGCGACATCAAAATTGTTGCGGATCAGTGGGCTAATGAATGGCAGGCCAGCGAAGCGCTCAAGCATACTGAAAACGCTTTGACTAAAAACAAAAACAATGTCGTTGCAATCGTCGCCCCTAATGACGGAACTGCTGGTGGCGCGATATCCGCCTTGAAGCAACAAAAACTGGCCGGCAAAGTCTTTGTTTCCGGTCAGGATGCAGAGCTTGCAGCTTGTCAACGCATCGTCGAAGGCACTCAGTCGATGACCGTCTACAAGCCCATCAAAATCTTAGCCACCAAAGCAGCTGACCTGGCGGTATCGATTGCCAAGGGCGAGACACCCACTGGCGAATTCAGCAAATTGAACAACGGCCAGATCGATGTGAAGTCGATTCTGATCCCTCCCGTCCAGGTTGATAAAAACAACATGGATTCAACAGTGATCAGCGATGGCTTCCACGACAAAAAAGATGTTTACAAGAACATCACAAAAAGCTGATCCTAGCCAAGGACAGGTTATCTCAAGCAAGCTTGCAAAGGCATCGGGTGAAAAATGCTGACGGATCAAGAAAATATACTTGAGGCGGAGTGTATAACGAAGGAGTTTTCCGGAGTCGTAGCTCTGAAAGACGTTTCCTTTTCGGTGCGCACCGGAGAGATTCATGGTCTTTGCGGTGAAAACGGTGCGGGGAAATCCACACTCATCAAAATTCTAAGCGGTCTCTATACCGCCGATACTTTTGATGGCCATGTCATCGTCAAAGGCAAACGGCAACGATTCCATTCCATACGGGAAAGCCAGAATGCAGGGATCGCCGTCATTTATCAGGAGCTATCGCTGGTTTCGGAAATGACCATAGGCGAGAATATTTTTCTCGGCCGGGAACCCTCGCGCTTTGGTTTTGTCGACTGGGATCAAGTCTATGCCCGCTCTCGGGAACTTCTGAAAAAAGTCGGCCTCAATGTCAATCCGCGCGACCAGGTGAAGTTTCTTGGTATCGGCCAGCAGCAACTTGTCGAAATCGCCAAGGCCTTGAGCGTAAACGCCAGCATACTGATACTCGATGAGCCGACCTCGGCTCTGTCCGAATCCGAGGTTGCAAACCTGATTGCAGTTCTGCAGGTCTTGCAGAAGCAGGGTGTCAGCTGCATATTTATCTCGCACAAGTTTCCTGAGATCTTTGCGCTTTGTGATCGGGTGACCATTCTTCGGGACGGCCGCTCGATCACCACGCATGATCTGAAGCTCCCTAAGGACAGCGTCGTTCAACAAAGCCAGCTCATTCGTGAGATGGTGGGAAGGGAACTGCGCGATCTTTTTCCAAAGAGCGTCCGCACGCTTGGCCCCACGCGCTTCGAAGTTAAGAATTATTCAGTTGCTCATCCAAAGTTTGAAGGGCGCTGGCTGCTGCGGGACGTATCCTTTTCCGTCCGTCAGGGCGAGATTCTTGGTATTGCCGGTCTTATGGGAGCCGGGCGTTCCGAACTCCTGCTCTCCCTCTTCGGCGCTCTCGGCACCAGGCGCGAGGGAGAGGTGTTTCTCGACGGCGAAGCCGCCTTCTTTACAGGCCCCGACAAAGCGATCGAAGGTGGTCTCGCTCTGGTAAGTGAAGATCGCAAGCGCCTCGGGCTTATCCTCGCCGACACTGTGCGCAATAATATTTCTTTAAGCTCGCTGAAACAGCTGTCGAAGTTTGGTGTCCTTAATCTCCCGGATGAAGTAAAGGCGGCTCAGGATCGCATGAAAGAGATGCGCATCAAAGCCCCCTCCTGTGAAAGCGAAGTCGGGCATCTCAGCGGGGGCAATCAGCAGAAAGTGGTTCTATCACGTTGGATGATGACCCGGCCGAAGGTGCTCTTTCTTGATGAGCCAACCCGAGGGATAGATGTCGGAGCCCGGGCTGAGATATATTCCATCATTCATAGGCTCGCGGCCGAAGGCCTTGCCGTTGTTATGGTGTCGTCGGAATTACCCGAACTTCTAGGCATGAGCGACAGGATCATGGTCATGGCCAATGGACAGCTCAGCCAAGGCATGACCGCTTCGGAAGCCACTCAAGAAATTATTATGGCTCAGGCTACCGCAGCCGCTCCGATGGCAACTGCGGCACCCATACATGCGCTTTCATTCTAGTCCGGTGTCTGGCGCGGAATGGGGATGAAAGATGCAAGCTCAAAAAAGCGGAGTTTATTCCCCATAAATGAGCATTTTTTCTGCGGCAGTAAAGCAGCCATTGCCGGACGGATACAAGTCCAAAGAGTCAAAGTCGAAAAATGGTCGTTCACGAAAGTATGGAATTTTGGAGGGATCGTGGCAGCAGTGGAACAGTCTCAAACTTTTCTTTTTTCAATGCAGCATGCACTCAAGCTAACCAGCAAGCTTCGCACCTACTCGATGGTATTGGCTTTGGCCGTTATCTGGTTTGCTTTTCAATGGGCAACCGATGGCGCATTCCTCCAGTCTAGAAACCTTTCCAATCTCTTTCGTCAGATGGCCGGCACGGGCACTCTAGCGGTCGGCATGGTCTTGATCATAGTCGCCGGCCATATCGATTTATCGGTCGGCTCGGTTGCATGTTTTGTGGGAGCGGTGCTAGCGGTTCTGGAAACCAATCATAATTGGGGCGCTTGGCCCGCTTTTGCCGCAGCATTGACCACGGGAGCCACCATAGGCTTAATCCAGGGTTGGCTGACGAGTTACCAGCGCATCCCGGCGTTTATCGTGACCCTCGGGGGCATGATGATCTTTCGAGGCGCCTCGATGTGGTTAACAGCCGGCAATACCATTCCTCTTCCCGATGACTGGATTCTATCGTTGGGCAGCGGCTACCTCAGCACGAATTTGAGTTGGGCCCTTACCGCCCTCGCTATCGTCGTCGCCAGCTGGTCTTTGATCCGCAATCGCCGGATTCTTCAGAAATATGAGTTGGAATCGGCAGGCTCGATGACCATGTTGGTCGCTAAAGTCACTGGAATCATCGTCGGTCTAAGCGCGATCATGACTGTATTTGCTCTTTATGAAGGGATTCCTTACCCCGTTCTGGTCATGGGTTTCTTCATGTTAATTTTTCACTTTTTAGCGACCCGTACGATATTTGGCCGTCACGTCTATGCCGTCGGTGGCAATCTGGAAGCTGCGGGACTTTCAGGCATTAGGGTCAAATCCCGAACCCTGATCGTCTTTGTATTAATGGGAACCCTGGCAGCGATCGCCGGACTGATTTTCACCACCCGTGTGGGCTCTGCCTCGCCTGACGCCGGACAGCTTGCGGAGCTCGATGCGATCGCTTCGTGTGTTATCGGCGGCACCAGCCTTATGGGGGGCCGAGGCTCGGTCATGGGTGCCTTGCTTGGTGCCCTTATCATGGAAAGCTTAAACAACGGCATGAGTATGGCGAATATGGATTCTTTCTGGCAATACATCGTGAAAGGATCCGTGTTGGTCATAGCGGTTTGGGCTGATAGCGTCTCGCGTGCCAAAGCATAAAAGATTTCTGATTTATCAAAAGGCGGCGGCGCTCGATGGGTACCGCCGCTTTTGCTTTTGAATATCAGAGAGCCGAGTTGAGATGGGCCGCACCCCTTACACCGCTCGAATCCCCAAATTTGGCGCGAACCATCCGCGTCTCAACTTCGGGGCTAAAGATATAGGCCCCCCAAATCTTCGGCACGTTCGTATAGATCCTCTCGCAGTTGGAAAGTCCACCACCCACGACGATGAGGTCGGGATCAAGGATATTGATGACAACGGCCAGACTGCGAGCAAGCCGATGCTCCAGTCGAACCAGGGCTGCATCCGCCTCGGCATCGCCTTCGCTGGCCAGTTCAACGATCTGCTGAGCGGTAAGCGGGCGCCCGGTAAATTGAGCAAAGTCCCGCGCCAGGCCACTGCCCGAGATATAGGTTTCAAGACAACCCCTGTGCCCGCAGTAACAAGGTGGGCTTGGCAAATCTTCGGCCAAAGGATCGGGCAAACGGTTATGCCCCCATTCCCCCCCAATCGAATTGATACCCACCAGCAGCTGCTTACGATGAACAATACCGCCGCCGCAACCGGTGCCCAGTATGATACCAAACACAGTCGTTGCATCGGCCCCCGCGCCATCCCAGGCTTCAGAAAGCGCAAAACAATTGGCGTCATTGGCAACGGCGATCGAACGATCGAGTATTTTCTCCAAATCTTTTTGCAGGGAATGCCCGATGAGTTCGGTCGTATTGGCATTTTTTACCAGGCCCGTCCGCGGCGTGATAGTGCCGGGAATGCCGAGGCCAACGGTTGCTTTGCTGCCGCATTCAAGTTCCACCTCCTCGACCAGTCGGCAGATGCTATCAATGATAGGTTGATAGGCGCCACGTGGCGTCGGAATGCGCCGCCGCAGAAGTTCCTTGCCGTGGTCATCCAGGGCCAGGATTTCAATCTTTGTTCCGCCGACGTCTATTCCCAGTTTCATGAATGACTCCGTTTCATTCTTCATGCCAATCAACCCTGCTGCGACATCTTCAGGATGTCTTTGCGTCGGGCCAATTGTCAATGAAAATGCCTTCCCGAAGGAAAAAGAAGAGTCTTGTTAATTCTTTCTGATCTTTTCGATCCGACTCTTCCCCTCCGGTTTGCTTACGCGATAGCTGTCTGACCTTGGGATTCCAATGCTTATGAGCCAAAGGTTTTGCCACGAATCGAAAATCAGAACACACCCGGCAGAATACCGGTAAAGTTGCTGTTACCCATGAAATTGATCTGCGTTTGCCCCATCAGTTGGGCGGCGGTGGTCAGGAACTTATTATGTTCGACTCCCGTGAAGTCAAGGTTGCGGTTACCCTTGAGCTTGCCACCCATTTTTCCCATCATAAAACACGGGATGTTATTGCCGTCATGGGAGTTGGGGTTGGAACCGATACAGCTTGAAAACACGACCAGGGTATTGTCCCAAAGTCCATTGGCTTTCATGCTTGTCACCATAGTCGCGACTTCTTTCAGGATACGACCTTGAATGGTTACCAGACGCTGCGTGTTCTCATGGGTATTGGCATGATAGGCGACGCCGGTTGCGGCACCGTCTTCAAAATAAAACTCTTCCGCGCAGTCCGCATAAGCATACTGCATGAGGCCAACCCGCGTAATGTTACAAAGAAAAGCCTGCATCATCAATTCGCGGTTGAATCGGTTGATTGCCGGCGTAACAGGTGGTTTATGATACCACTGAGGCAGCGTGCCCGTAGGAAGGATTTTGGCAAGGTCTTCACTTCCGCACTTCGAGGGCGGCATCTGAGGCAGGCCAGGAGTCCCAGCTCCGGGCATCATAGAACTCGGGAGGGATTCGGTTCGCCTGATATCCTCATTGAGTTCGTCCAAGGCAGTGACGTGAGCCTGAAAGACCTGGCCTTCAATGGGACCCAGGGATTTTTCAATACGCTTCATATCGTTTTTTACGTAATCCAGAATTCGCTTTTTACCGCTTTTGACATTCATGTCGGCGAGGGCCAGCGAGTTACTGCCACCGCCTTTATCCAAGGCAAAGAGACCGCCGAATATATCCGCGAAAGCCGCTTTGGGATCGTCCACCGCGGGCGTGCCCTTACCCGCTTTATTGAAAGACACCGCGCGGGTGGGTCCACCCCCGCGACTGGTCAGGCAGCCCAGGGCGATTGATTTCTTCATGCTATTGGTACCAATGAGGTCGCCAAGCTGCTGGTCCAGAGAATAAGGGGTCGTGATTCCAGCAAGGCCTTTCGTGTGCCCCGTGAAAACCGTGGTGGGAGAGTTATCGTGATTGGATGCACCCTTCATCTGCAGGCCATGAAATAAGATGAGATCGTCTTTATGAATCGCCAGCGGCGCGGTCGTGCCCGGGAGATTATCACAGCTGTTGCCCGTTGGCCAGAAGGTCTGCCCGTAGGTACCGGCTCCGTAATAGACGATGAGTACGCGAGGCGCTTCCGCACCTAAGGCATCGGATTCGCGGAAAACGCGCAGCAGGGGTGCATAGAGCAGCGTCGAGCTAACGCCTTGAAGCAGTCTGCGACGCGAGATACTGTGTTTAACCTTCATTACTGCTCCTGACTAGCTGTATAAGCCCCAGTACGCGAGACCAATCCCGTCCCATCTGCGATGTGCGATTCCAGCTCAATATCTTTTGACCGCTATCGAGGGCCGACATCTTGATTGCAGGGACTTCGTTAGCCGCATCGGCATTTTGCTGCTTTTCTTTAGACGGAAAAATCGATTGGCAAAAACCTTTGTTCAAGGCCCCGCTACATTTTTTCCTGTCAACGCTTAAAGAATTTAAGATCTTCCCCGTAACTGCCAAAGGCAAAATGGGAGCTGTCCACCTCTTTGTCAATGCTTCAACCTTAGACAGTGAAAGATGGTTAAAGGATGCTTTAAGCCTTTAAAAGTAAAGCCAATAGAACCAGTCGAACCTGGACCGTTTTTTGCTTCAGAAGACGAAAGAATTTTGATTCCCATGCGAACTATTTCTGCATGCACAAGCAGTCTTGGCTGTCTCCAGAGATAGAAAGGATCACTCCGATGAAGTCACTGATTATTTTTGGAATGTTGGGCTTCTTACTCGGTAGCTGTGCAAAGCCGCCAGCGTATCCAGGCGTAAAAAAACCCGATTCCCTAAACGGTGATGCCGGATCAACGATAAATCAAGACCCAGAGGAGGAAGGTGGACCAGGAAGTGACCCAGGCGGGTCAAGCCCACTGGATCCTGACAGCTCGCCCTATCTGAATCTCGCCTGTGCCAATGCCGACACTCATCGCGGTCTTCGCAACTGGCGTCGTTTGAGCCAGATTGAAATGATCAATACGGTGAAGGACGTTTTTCAACTGCCAGAAAGCGTGAGCCTGAATCAGATCACAAATGATATCCCGAAGCTGATTCCCTTTGATACGGTCGCGGCTCCTGAAACCAATATGGACCTGAACCGCCTTAAAAACTATGTGCGCTTCGCCGAGACTGTCAGCCAGGGCTTAAACCTTATGAAATTTTTCCCCTGTCTGGCGGAAAAGGAAAAGTGCGTTCAGCAAAAGACGGCGGAACTCGCAACACTCGCGTGGCGCCGTCCTGCGCTCGCCGATGAAGTCAGTAAGCTAGTCGACTTGTTCAAGGGATTGAGCGAGGATGGGGTACCCAATGAACTTGCTTTCCGCAATGTTATCGAGGCTATTATTCTATCGCCGAACTTCATGTACCGTACCGAACTCGGCATCAAAAATGCAGAGGGGGACTATGTTCTGAGTTCATGGGAACTCGCATCGGCCCTTTCTTACATGCTGACCCGTCATCCCCCTGATTTAAATTTGCGTGATCTGGCCTCCAAAGACCTGCTAAGAAATCCAGCGACCCTCAAAGCTCAGGCTGAACGCCTTCTCGCCGATCCGAAATCAAAAGAGGGAATGCGCGATTTCGCCGCTCTCTGGTTTAGTTCGGACAAAATCACAAACATCGAAAAGGCGGCAAAAGTATTCAACGACGATGTCAAAACCAAATTAAAGGAAGAGCTGGAAAACAACTTCGTGCATACGATGTTCGACGCTCAAAACAAGACCTATAAGCAACTGATGTCAGCGGACTATACAGTTGGTGACAAAGCCGTCGGGTTCGTCTACAGCGCGCAACCGGATGCGGAGGGCAAGATCAAATTCGCTCAAGCCGGCCGCCGCGGTCTTCTTGGTTTAGGGGGTTTTCTTGCGGCCTATACCTTTGGTGACCTTCCGAATCCAATAACCCGAGGAGTCTTTATTTCGGAACGATTTCTTTGTACTGATTTTGCCATGCCGCCTGCCGTTATGATTCCACAGCCGAAAGAAGGCCAAAGCAGTCGCGAACGCTTTAAGATGCATTCGAATTTCGAGCCCTGCGCAATCTGCCATGTGACGATCGACAACTTAGGCTTCGCAACGGATAACTTTGGCTCCAACGGTGAATACCGTACAATGGATGGCACCGAACTGATCGCTCTCAACCAGAAAATTGAACTCGATGGGGTCATGGCGAAGTTAACCAAACCGCAGGATTTGAGCAACGCGCTTGCCAACTCGAAGGAAGCCGAGGCCTGTTTCGTTCGCCAGGCTTTCCGCTACTCGATCGGGCGCCTGGAATATGGGGACCATAAAGTTTTAGGGGCGAAGCCAGAATTCACCGAAACAGATCAGACAAAACTTGATCAGTGTCAGGTGGATACTGCCCTGGAAGCCATGAACAGGGACGGCGGTAGCTTGAAAAGCGCCTTCCTCTCCTTCATCACCGATCCCGCATTCCGCATTCGGGTCCCGAACAAAAAGGACCCCAACGGTTTGATGTTACTCGATCATGATTTCAAGAACTCGGCCCACTAGCTAGTGCCTGTCCGGGAATGAATTGCTGACTGGGCAAGGGTTTGCGCATTTTTAAGATGACTTTTCCCAAAAATCTACGATTTATTAG
>CAXSGP010000060.1:0-28670 GCA_964236955.1 uncultured Oligoflexus sp.
AAGTAAAGATCTACAGTTGAGCGTATTTAGTGTCAACTTTTTTTTCGAAGAAAATTACACTTAGCACTTGGATTGATTTTTTAAATTGCATCTTCTAGTATGGACCGACCGTACGGGTTCATACGGGCCTATTACGATTCGAAAGGTGGTTTTTCTCATATGACAGTCATTAAGCGTAGCCGCGCCAATACCAGCCAAGACCTGGCCGCCGCCATCGAGAAACTCTGCCCCATGCTTGAGATTCAAAAAGAATTCGATGCTGTGCGTGACTTACAGCTGGCTGCAGAAACGTTACGACATATGCCTGAAGGCTCAAAAGAACATAAGGGCGCTGTCGACACGATCATTGATGCCTTTGAAGGCGATCACGAACTCATGGCTTATACCCATCAGCGGGATACCGATCAATGGACGGAAGTGGAAGAGCTCTCTCATCAGAGCTCCCGCGTGCTCAATCTCGCACGTCGTCTCCGCTAAATCAGCCTTAGATAACTTGACTGACTTTAATGTTTTCCTATCTGCCGCCTAAAATATAGGGCTTATGATCGTTTCTCTTTCAACTTTCGCTCTTCTACTGTGCCACTTTGCTGACTTCTAACTGGGAACGTAAAGCTCTTTTGGTGGCCTTTTGTTTTCGATTCCCAATCAAACCCCAAAGGTGACACCATTAGTACACAACCCACGCCAGACACCAGTTCCCTAAAAATCGACTCCTTTCTCTATTCATGTTTTGAATTTGAGCAAACCTGCAAAGCTTTCCCGGGCAAAGCCATTGGTCCTGAGCGCTGGCCCGCAACGGTGCAGCTTATCGAGGGACAACGCACAAGTTTTGAAGAACTTGGCCCACTTCCCGACCAGATGGAAGCAGCTTTAAAATGGTACATCACTCAATTTCCCGCTTTGATTAATGGCGATAAAATCGAAATGGAAAATATTGGCGAACTTGCTGCCGGTATCGTTTACTTCGGCTTGGATCTGCGCCTTTTGGCCAGCAAAGACTCCAACGCTCTGGAAAGTCTCAGCAGTGAGAGTGGCGGCCTATGGGTGGAAATCGACCGACTTATCGCGGCGCATGCTCCTAATTATGCTCATTACTTTGGCTCCTACCTGCGTTGGGTCTACGTCAAAACCGAAGAAAAATACTGGGAGGCGGGCAGCCGTCCGCCTGTGGGTCGGTATACTCCGGGAGCGCGTCGCGGCCGTCCCTATGGTGCTGCTAGTTCCACTTTTGGTTCGGGTCCACGGCGCGGCGGACCCGGCGCTAAGCAAGGCGGAGATCGTGACCGCGGTCCAAGACGAGACAACGGGGACAGAGGCCCTCGCAGTGGAGGCGGAGGAAGGGATCGTCCCGATCGTGGGGGAAGCAGCGATCGGGGTGAGCGCAGCCGCCGTCCCGCTTCGGCTGACCCCGCCTTAGGCCGCAATTCCCATGCCGATCAGGAAGAGGCAGCGTTGGAATCGGTACAGCAGGCCATAGCTAAACTGCGCAGCGAAGCATCGGTGAGTGAAATACGCCTCGACCCTTCCAACTCCTTTTTTCGCCGTTTGCAGCATAAAAAAGCGGTTTCTGAAGGCTTTTTTTCCTTTTCGACCGGCGAAGGCAGCGGTCGTTCCGTCGTCGTGACCCGCGACAAGCCGGAACACGAGGACGGCGTATGAGTTCACTGGCGATCACCGGCGCCTCCTCAGGCATCGGCCAAGCCATTGCCGAAGTGTATGCCCGTAAGGGTTACGATATTTTTCTTGGCGCTCGCCGCACGGAAAAACTCGAGCTTTTAAGCCCTAAACTCCTCACGTTGGGCGCCAGATCTGTGCATTTTCAGACGCTCGATGTGCGCTCCGACGCTTCGGTTACAGCCTGGACTGGGGAAGCCTTCCGGCTCTACCCAAACATCGATATCCTTATCAACAATGCCGGCTTGGTTTTAGGCGCTGATACGATAGAGTCGGGCAAAATCGACGATTGGGTGACGATCTTCGATACCAATGTCCTCGGCGTCCTGCGGCTTTGTCGGCAGTTTATTCCGAAATTAAAAGCCAACGCTCATGGTCATATCGTAATGATTGGCTCGATCTCGGGCCATCAGGTTTATGAAGGCGGCGGCCCCTACTGCGCAAGCAAATTTAGCGTCAAGGCCCTTACCGCAACTCTTAAACTCGAGTTGAACGGCACGGGTTTACGGGTAAGTTCCATCGATCCCGGCATGGTCGAAACGGAATTTTCCGAGGTTCGCTTCAAAGGCGATAAGGATAGGGCTAAGCTTGTTTATAAGGGACTTAGCCCGCTGCAGGCCCTTGATGTGGCCGAGGCCGTGCAGTTTGTCACCTCACGACCCGCCCATGTGAACATCGACAGTATCATTATCATGCCAACCGATCAGGCTAGTGTTTCCAAGGTCCATCGCCAACCATAAAATGGCGAAGAGAAGGCCTCCTTTGCCTTCTCTTTTACTTTGAGCATAAAGCCAGCACCTGAGCGCTCGCACACTCAGGCCTTGAACTTGGGTGGGACAACTTTCTGCTCGATTGCTCCAAAAATACACTCACCTTCCGCATTCTTCATTTCTATACGAACCGTATCGCCGTGCTTTAAAAACTCTGTGACCGCGGCACCTGTGTCGATCTGCTCAAGGACCCGGCGCTCGGCGAGACAAGACGATCCGCGGCTTCTATTTTCATTGGAAACCGTACCGCTGCCGAGAATAGTGCCTGCCGTAAAGCTGCGGGTCTTCGCGATGTGGGCAATCAATTCAAAAAATGAAAAATGCATCTCAGGCCCGGCGTTCGGATCTCCAAAAAGTTTGCCGTTCAGATGCGTGACGAGCGGCAAATGAATGCGCCCCTCCTGCCAGGCTGCGCCCAGCTCGTCGGGCGTTACGACAAAGGGAGAAAATGCAGTGGCCGGTTTGGATTGAAAGAAACCAAAACCCTTAAGCAGTTCAGCAGGGATTAGATTGCGAAGGGAGACGTCATTGACGAGCCCTATCAAACGCACATACTGAGGCGCGTCGGCCACCGTCACACCCTGCGGTGTATCACCTAGCAGGACCGCCACCTCCGATTCAAAGTCACAGCCCCAACTGATATCCTCGAGAATAATATCATCTTTAGCGCCCAACATAATGCCGGAGCCGCCCTGATAAATCAAAGGATCGGTCCTTAAAGTCTCCGGAGGAACAGCGCCTCGCGCTTTGCGAACCAAAACGATATGGTGAATATACGACGAGGCATCGATCCACTCATAGGCGCGTGGCAAAGGCGCTTTCCATTCGAGGCTCGCTGCGGCCACTCCATAAAGCCTGTCGCTCTCGAGGCGCCTGGCGATCTCCTGGAGCGAAGCGTGAAGCTCCGCCCAATGATCGAGCGCAAACTGCAGGGTCGGAATCCCTGCACCCGCTTCCACGCAGCGGCCGAGATCGCGACTGACGACCATCAATTGCCCATCGCGGGTACCGTTATTCTTTGTGCCTAGCTTCATTTGGCCTTACTCCTTGGCGACGTCTGGTGCTTACTTTTCGAGCCCGACGGCTTGCTTCAGATTCAAAATTTCTGCCGAAGTCAGCTGCCGATAATCGCCCGGAGCCAATTCATCTGGCAAGGCCAAATCCCCAAAAGCCATACGGATCAACCGAACGACTCGGCCATCGAAAAATTCGAAAGTTCGGCGAACGATACGGTTGCGCCCTTCCCTTACTTTAATAATGTAGTAGGCACCACGCGTATTCCCAAGATCCACGCTTTGCAGAAACTGCAGCTCGGCGCCTTGAGTGGGGCCGTCATCGAGGGTGATTCCCTGTCGGATCGCCTTCTCTTCGTCGGGCTTTAAACGCTTACTGAACAGGACCTGATAGCTTCGGGTGATTTTATAGCTGGGATGGGTCAAACGATGCACAAGTTCGCCATCGTTGGATAGGAGCAAAAGACCTTCCGTCCGATAATCGAGCCGACCGATGGGATTCAAAAGAAATTTCACGTGGCGCAGCGCCGGCAGATCAAAGATGGTGATCTTGCCGTCTTCGCGCTGCCGACTGGTCAAGGTCAGATCAGGTTTATGCAACATCCAGTAAACGCGTGGGGGCTGACGATCTTGAACAAGCTTTCCATCGACAGTGACCTGGTCCGACTCAGGTTGGATCTTTGTCCCCGGCTCGCGCACCACCTTGCCGTTGATGCTGATCCGGCCCTCGAGAAGCATCTTCTCCGCTTCTCTCCGCGAGGCTATCCCCAACTGGGAAAGCCACTTCTGTATTCTCATGTCCGTCACTGGGGAATCCTTCGTTGTCAAATATGCCGCCAGATCTGCGTACTTTACTGGCGCTCTGGGCTATCGATTCAGAACCGTCCCCTCTTACCTCAAAAACGCCGCCAGATTTAGCAAAATCGCTCGAAAGATCCGTCGAAACCTGAGGGCGCGTCCGCCCGTCATCGCCGATAAAATCCTCAACATCAATGTCGTAATCCGGCTGCTCAATCTTTTGAAAGGCATCGAGAATCGCTGCCGATGCTGGCTGAAAGGCCGATAATGGCGGCAAATCATTAAGAGATTGGATGCGGAACACCCGCATAAATTCGGTCGTTGTTCCAAACAGCATAGGTCGCCCTGAATCCTCTTTGCGGCCGACGCAGGCCACTAAATCACGTTCCAAAAGGTTTTTAATAATACTGCCGGCATCGACGCCGCGAATAAATTCGATATCGGCTCGGGTGCAGGGCTGTCGATACGCAATAATAGCCAAAGTTTCATGGGCCGCACGCGACAAGGGCCTTTGCCGCGACGAAAACATTTTTTCCATAATAGGGGCTGCCGCCGGAACGGTTCGAAATTGATATCCAGCACCTTTGTCGTATTCCAGACGAAAGCCGCCATTTCGCTCCTTGTAAAGCCGCAAAAGCTGCTGAACGATGGCGTCAATCACCCCCGCCTCGGGACCGTCGCCATCGTCATCAGCGAGCGTTTGAGCGATTTCCGAAATGGCGATCGGTTTCGGTGTAGCAAAGAGAATGGCTTCGACCTGAGCCTCAAGATTGATCGCTTCGTCCCAACGCATCAGCCCCTGACGCTCATCGGTAACGATCTCCGGCTCAATCGGATCCTCTTTCGGATAAGGCGCAGCCTCGTCGGCGCTGATCACCGCGTCTGCGGCGGACGCTCCGCTTCGCAGAAGGCTCTGCAAATCGGCGTCGTGCGCTTGGCTTTTTTTGCTCTTGGACTTGCCTTTGGTCTTTGGCACAGCGTCCGCGGCGGTCGCCTCCTGAAAGCGGTCGGCGAGGCTTTCGCCATAGGCTAAAAGCTGTTCCACATCGCTTGCACCTTCGGCCGCGTCTAGCGGCTCGCCGGCATCGGTCATGGGCGTGCGGGGTTCAGGAGCTGGGGTTGCCGGAGTGTCGGCAAACTCAACGACGTTGGTATCGCCTTCAGGCGTCGCGGAACGCCCGGGATCTTGGCCCTTTGATTTGTCGTGGCGCCGCGTTCTGGCCTTGTTGTTCGCTCGCTCCGAAGGGGGAGGGGAATCTTCGGGAGCGGCGCCAAGCACCAAGCTATCCTCGCCGATCCCAGCGCCCGAGGTGAGGTCTGGATTAAACTCTTCGGCCCAACGCTCGGCCCGCTCCAAAAACTTGGCGTCAAGTTCAGGTTCCGCTTCGTCATCTGCCGCCCCAGGCTTGTCACGGGGATGGGCCGCAGCATCATGATCGTCCTTGGCATCACGGTCTTTCGGTTTCTGACCCTTTTCGTCCAAAATATCCTTTGCATCAGCCAAGACTTATACCTCTTCATAGCGAATGATTGAGAACCCGCCGCCTGTCCCCACGGGCCATGCGGCTAGCCGCGGGAAACGGTCTCGACCGGCGCACCTTCGGGACTTCTCTCAAGGATTTTATCCGTGATTTGCAGAGGCAACTGGCTCCTGTCGAGATCGCTGCGATAGATCCACACAGGACCGTTGGCGACCTCTTGATAGACCTTTAATTGACCGGACTTACAAAGCTCAAGAGCGGCAAGAATATAGATGACCAGCTCATAGCGGGATTGAAAGTTCTTATAAAATCCTTGAAACAAGGCAAAATTCACGTTTTCTATTAGCTTAGCCAGCTCTTTGATTTTGTCCTCAAGCGTGACCAGATGCGTCGTCGCCTCGACCCTTGCTGGCGGTTTGCGGTTGGCCAGAGTCTGAAGCATCTGCTCATAGAGGATGACGAGCGACGAAGGATCGCCGATCAAAGGCGCCTCGATATCCTCATATAGCGGCAAAAGACGCTGCCATTCCATCGAGGAACGAATCTGCACTCCAAATTGAGGCTTGATCGCCAGATGCTCGCCGACGCGTTTAAAGAGCTCGTATTGGATCAACTGCTCCTGCAGGGAATAACGGGGATCATCCTCTTTGAGGGGACCCTCGTCGGGCTTGTTTTCTTGCCCCGGCAAAAGCATCTTTGATTTAATTTCAATGAGAGTCGCAGCCATCTCAATAAATTCGCCGGCATCGGCGAGATCGTCATATTTGAGGATACGCAGATAGACAAGGTACTGCTGGGTAAGCTTAAAGATATCGATATTAAAAATGTCGATCTCATTGACTCGAATCAGATGCAAAAGAAGGTCGAGAGGGCCCTCGAATGGATCGAGCTTCAAATAATATTGATTTGTCATTAGAGGCTGTTCCCTTGCCGCTTACGAGCAAACTTGTGACGGTACCGGATTTTAGCTGAAACTTAAGTTTTGCTCCAGCTTTAAGGAAGTTCCCGATTCTTTCTTGAAAGCCAAATGATTTTAATCGGTTAAATCCAAAAGCTGAGGCCTCGGCTCGGGCAGAGGTGAATATCTAAGGCTTGCAGGACCTTAGACCATCTGGCATACAACAGGTTTTAGAGGAAGAGGGGGTCCGGTGAACGCACAAGAATTTCTCGAGCAATGGCGTCAGTTGCCCTACGCGAAAGCTTTTGAGCGGCAGGCTGACTTTCCTATTGGCATGACTCCAAAGGCAAAGACCGAGATCCTGTCTCGTTTTTACCCTAGCTACCCACTGCTGCCCATCGAGTTTCTCAAGGATTATCCCGACTCTATCGAGGCCGGCTTTGAGCGGCCCATCGCCCACTCCTTTTTGTCGAGTGGCACCTCGCAACGCGATCGCTCCCGCTCCTCATTCTCCTGGGAAGGGATGAATCTTTATCGCGAATTTTCCTTACTTAGTTTTCGGGCGATGCTTGCCAATTTTTTTCCGGTGGAACCGCCCTCGGCCGGATATAGCTTTATTCCCAATACCAAAGAATGGCCGAGCTCAAGTCTTGCGCAAATGGTGGAATGGATCGGCCAAGATTTTCCCCTTCACTATTGGAATCCCACGCTAGCTCTGCCGAGGGATCAAGCGGTCTGGCTTTTTGCCACGGGATTTCATATTGTCTCCTTTGCGGACGAGGGCGGCTTTTTTCCTTTGCCGCCGGGCAGCATCGTCATTGAAACGGGCGGCACCAAAGGCAAGACGCGCTCGGTGACGCGTGAGGAATGTTATAGCCTTATCGAACAATGTTTTGCCGTTGATCGCAATCATATCGTCAGTGAATACGGAATGTGTGAGCTGGCCAGTCAGGCCTATGATTTTGTCAGCGAACCGAACGGCCGCATACTCGCTCTGGACGAGCGCTGGTTTCGTTTCCCTGTCTGGGCGCAAACCAAAATTTTGACGGCCGATCAAACCATTGCTGCGGCAGGCGATGGCAGCCTTGTTGTCGATGACCGCATTCGCATCGATATAGGGACTCCATTTCGCACTGAAGATCGCGTACGCCTTGGCGAGGATGGGGCCTTTCAACTGCAGGGAAGGGTGGCGTTTAGCCCCCTCAAGGGCTGCTCTCTCTTGGCTGAAGACATTCTCAAGACAGTGCCAAAGGGCAGGCTTAGGCCAGAGGATCTCAGGATAAAATCATCAAGTCTGACCTCAAAAGCCGCGCCTGGGCGAGCCGCCGAGATTCATCACCGCACGCAATTCATGCTCCGGGATCCCAACTTCCGGTGCTTGATCCAGCGCAGTTTAGGTCAAGACCAATTGGTCAGCTGGTGGCTCGAGGATTTAAACGCCAGCGTTCCCCCTTCGACTGAGGCGTGGCTGGCGGCCGCCGACGCGGCGCAAAACAGCTGCAACTCGTGGCTTATCATCCCACCGCGCACCCATGAGTTCGCCGTCATGCACCCCCTATTTCTAGCAGCACTTCTCGATCTCCGCGTCACGGTTCGGCCGAGCCTCGACCGCGAGCTTTTAGAGTATTGGCAAACGCTCTTCAAAGGTTTTTGGAATTTTGCTATTGTGAGTTCCGACTGGCGGCTTTTACCTGGTGATCAGCCCGTGGCGGAGGGGCTTTTAATCTATGGAAGCGACGAAACCATCAAGGAATTGCAAAGCGCCACGACCGCCAGGGTTCATGGCTTTGGCACGTGGCTGACGCTGACCCTGATCAAAGCCACAAGCTGGATGCAGGACGCCTGGGTCAAAGATGCCTTCAGCCTTAAACAGGCCGGCTGCATGAGCAGCCGCCTTCTCATCGTCTGGGATGACGAAAGGCCCTCACGTTTAGGAGCGCGAAAGGCCACGATCGGCCCTTTAACCCATGGCGATCACCTGCATCTTGCCCACAGCGAGCTGGATCTTTGCTGTCGCGGCTATAGCCTTTTGCAGCGACTGAGTCGCGACGACCTGGTCCTTGGTCATAGAGCCTGGGCCCCAGCCGATGAGCTGGAGAGCTTACTTAGCCCTCGCCCTTTAACCTTACCTATTATCCGAGCATCACGAAAAGACCTTGGTGCTATAAGCAAGCTTATCGAACTTAATCCGTCCTTCCAATTGGTGAGTGCCGATGCGGAAAGCCTTGACCTCTTGAAGGCCTATCCCAAGATCAAAACGGTTGCCGTGGGCAAGGCCAACACTGCTGGCTGGACCGGAGTGCATGGCGGACGGCCCGTCTTTTTTCCCGATGAGCCAACTTAATTGCTCTTGGGATGAAAAGCAGGGTTATAATAACGATACGATCCGACCCTATCATCTTATAAGCGTCTCTCCGCCTGAACGGAGAAAGGAATGCTTTATGCTGCTGAGAAGCCTGACGACAACGCTGAGCTGCACAGCTCTGGCCCTAGTTCTTACCCTGCACCCCCGCGCGCCCTTACAAGCTGCCGAGAATCATTATGCCGATATTTTACAAAGAGCTTACATCAGTAGCTCCAGCATAAGCCAGGAGACGCTCGATGGCTTTAAGATCTCGGAGGCTGCCGAAGCTTCTGCAATCAAAGAGCTATGCGCAAAAATTGGCATAAAATTCAATCGCTTCGGCTGGGAAGCTGATCCCTGTGGCAAGCTGCCCTGGCGAGCGAGCCTGCACACTGTGAAAAATAACCCTCTGCTCTTTATCACCTTTGGGACGGGTAGCGATGCGACGCTTATTTTGAGTGGCGTGCATCCGGATGAACTGACCCCCGTGCCCATGGGCTTTCGGCTTGCCCGCCACCTCAGGGAGCATCCGGAAGTCATCGCCAATGATCAACAGGTCATCATTGCGCCGATGGTCAATCCCGATGGCTTTTTTGTGGAAAATCCCACTCGCACCAACGCCCGAGGCGTTGATACGAATCGCAATTTTTTTACCCTTGATTGGTACGATAAATCGCTGAGCTGGTGGAAAACCCTAAAGATGAAAAAACTCTCCCACTTTCCCGGTCACTTTCCTAATTCTGAAGTTGAAACCGTGTTTCAGGTACGCATGATCGATGAGTTTCAACCTGACAAGATCCTCTCGATCCATGCGCCTCTTGGTTTTATCGACTATGACGGCCCTGGCGATCAAAAGCCCAGCACCTTGAGCGAGGCGGAACGAAAAGCCAAGGCCCTGGCCGGGGCAATCTCGCAAAAATCCAACAACTACCGTGTCGTCGACTATTCCTTCTATCCCGGCTCACTCGGCAACTTTGCGGGCAACGAACGCCATATCCCAACGATCACCCTGGAACTTGCCACGACCGACGCCCGGCTGGTCGATCGCTACTGGGGCCAATTTCTGCCGGGGCTCTTGCAGGCGATCAGCTATCCCTTTAAAAAGTCTATTGAAAGGAGCAACAATACGCACAAATTTTATAGCGATTTCAACGACAAGCCACGCCCGAAAACCGATAAATCCTAAGCCCGTCGAATCAAATTGCCCTCCCCAATCAATCATGCGATATTCCGCCGTCTAGGACGAAGGACGATTGCATGGACACTGGCCGCTTGCTGACGCTTAAAGATTTTTCCTATGAAATTCCGGACGCCCTCGTGGCCCAAGAACCGTTAAGCGATCGCGCGGCCTCGCGCCTGCTCGTCCATCATGCCTCGGGCGCCATCGAACACAGCTCGATGCAAAAGCTCCCCGAGCTCCTGCCGCCGGGCACCCATCTTATCGTCAATGACACAAGGGTTGTTCCGGGCCGCCTTCTGGGTCACTCCATTCATGGCGGAAAGATCGAACTCATGCTGCTCCGACCGTTCGATCGGGAGCGAAACGTTTGGAGTGCGCTCGGCAAACCCTTTAAAAAATTAGCCGTCGGCAGGCAGATTTTTTTTCCAGGCGGCTGTATCGCCGAGGTCATCGCGCGCGAAGAGAGTGGCGCTCAGCCTTCGCTCGTCGTCCGATTCAATCTGCCCGATGAAGAATTTTGGGCTTGGATGGACAAGGAAGGTTATATCCCGTTGCCGCCTTATATCCATAGGAAAGACGCCCCCATCGCCCCCCAATCGACCGATCGCGAGCGCTACCAGACGATCTACGCCCGAGAAAAAGGATCGGTCGCAGCGCCAACCGCTGGCCTGCACTTTTCGGAGCCGCTGTGGCAGGCGCTACTCGACAAGGGGATCACACCCGTTCCCGTGACTCTTCATGTTGGTGGTGGCACGTTTCTGCCGGTAAAAGATGATGTCATTGGCAAGCACAGTATGCACAAGGAGCGCTATTGCGTGAGCGCAGCCTCCTATCAAAAGCTACAGCACGCCCTCGCCACGGACCGGCCCATTGTGGCTGTCGGCACCACCTCGCTGCGTTGTATCGAATCCTTTGCGCGTCTGGCGGCCGAGCAACCCGCCGAGAATCTTTGGGACCGCTGGCATGAAACGGAATTATTTTTATATCCTAAAACGCAGGAAAGCCGCATTTCGCCTTGGGCGATCAGCGGCCTCATTACCAATTTTCATCAATCGGAAAGCTCACTTTTAATGCTGGTTTCGGCTTTGATAGGCTATCGTGCCATTCAAGAGCTCTATCAAAAGGCGATTGCCGAACGCTATCGCTTCTACAGCTATGGAGATGCAAGCCTTTTGTGGCTAGCCACCACAGCCGCCTCCCCGTCGCCTAACGTCGTTCCATCAACTTAACGAGAATTTGCAGATCTTCTGCCTGCTGCTTTAAATGGGCGATGGTCGCATCTTTCATTTTGAGCTGGGACTCCAGGCTGTGGATACGCGCCTGAAACGAATCCTGCAGATGCTTTTCGATGGAATTGATGCGCGTCACCGTCTTATCGCAAAACTGCAGAAGCGACTGCGTATCGACCAGACTGTGCTCGGCGCGCAATAGATTCTGACTGATCGCCTGGGGCAGGGTCTTATAGCTGGCTCCGGGTCTGGGGCTCGGTTCGCTTATATAGGAAGGCATCGCCTCCTGACGAGGCTCATAGCGAGTTTCGTGCCGAGGCTCAGGCGGAGGGGCAGGCGCGGCCGCCTGGAGCGGCATGACCTCGACGCTTTCCTCCAGGATCTCACCATTGGGACCGACCGGGATATAATATTTCCCTTCTTTTAAAACCGCTTTGATACGGCCCGTTTTAATGCGACGTCTGATCGTCATATCAGATACTGCAAAAGTTCGAGCGTATTCAACTATGGAAAGCCATTGGTCAGCCATAGCACCCTCACGAAGACTTAGAGATGATCCCAGCTTTTCTAAGTCTAGCGGAGTGCAGGGACCTAGGAAAAGCCAGCCAAATCCTTGACAGGGGCCTAGTCGAGGCTGACCGTGAGGTCGGCGCCCTGGGCCTGCACGTGGGCGGTTTTTTCCCCCTCACGCTGATCTTTAATGAGCAGGGAGGAAATAGGGTTTTCCACCAGCTCCTCGAGTTTGCGTTTGAGAGGTCGCGCTCCAAAATGGGCCGTGTCGATCGTATCGACCAGGACCTGCCGCGCCCCATCCGGAAAGTCGAGGCCAACCTTTAGCTTCTTTAAGCGGCTCTTCAGATCGGCGACGAGGATGTCCGTGATCTTTCGGAATTGGGTTTTGTCGAGGCGGTTAAAGATAATGATCTCATCAAGGCGATTGATAAACTCCGGTCGCAGGTAGCCCTTGACGATCTTTAAAACCTCTTTCGCCGCATCATCTTGCGACCAGTCGTTGACCTCAACCCCAATGCCGATCGGTGTCCGGCGCTCCGCCATCACATCAGAGCCAATGTTTGAGGTGCCGATGATAATGCAGTTGGCAAAACTCACCCGTTGCCCTTCGGCATCGGTCACCCAGCCCTCATCGAGAATCTGCAGAAGGATATTAAAGACATCGGGATGGGCCTTTTCAAATTCATCGAAGAGCACAACGGAATAGGGCTGCCGCTTCACCTTTTCCGTGAGCTGACCACCTTCCCCATAACCCACATAACCGGGGGGCGAGCCGATGAGCTTACTCACCTCATGCTTTTGCATGTACTCCGACATATCGATGCGAATGATGCGATTGGCATCATCAAGGACTTCGGCCGCGATGGCTTTGGCCAGTTCCGTCTTGCCCACCCCGGTGGGACCAAGAAAGAGAAACGAAGCGATCGGTACATTGGGCCGGCGCAGGCCCGCCCGATTTCTTCGGATGGCGTTGGCAATGGATTTGATCGCATGATCCTGACCGATGACGCGCTTCGCCAGGTGCTCCTCAAGCTGGAGAAGTTTGTCGGCTTCGGTAGCGATCATCTTGCGCAGGGGGATACCGGTTTTTTTGGAGACGACCGCCGCTATCGCTTCGCGATCGACCCGAAAGTCGACCGAACCCTGGCTTTCGAGATAAGCCTGACGCGCGCCTTTTAATTCCTCCTCGAGTTGAGCCAGCTCCATCTGATAGCGGGCCATCAGCTCAAAATCCTGCTCGTTAAATGACTTTGATTTCTTTTCAATGAGGTCCTGCCGGCGTTTTTCTTCACGCCTAAGCTCAGGCGGCGAATAGATGGCCTTCAAATGGGCTATCGCTCCGGCCTCATCCATAAGATCGATAGCCTTGTCGGGCAGACTGCGATCGGGAATATAACGCGCCGAAAGTTCCGCAGCGGCGACGAGAGCATCGTGGGTGTATTGGATTGCATGATGTTTTTCATACTGGCCGCGGATACCCTCAAGGATACGAATACTGTCTTCTACCGTTGGCTCTTCAATACGGACGGCTTCAAAGCGCCGTGCCAGCGCCTTATCCGATTCGATATACTGTTTATACTCTCGATTGGTCGTGGCACCTATGCACTGCAGCTGACCCCTTGCCAGGGCGGGCTTGAGCATGTTGGAGGCATCGAGGGCCCCCGACGCTCGGCCGGCGCCGACCACCGTATGAATCTCGTCGATAAAAAGAATGATATTGCCCTGCGAGGCAATGACCTCGTCCCGAATATTTTTTAAGCGTTCCTCAAACTCTCCCTGCATCTTCGCACCGGCCAGCAGCGTTGCGATCTCAAGGGAGATGATACGCTTATTGAGCAAATACTCGGGGGCATCCGCCGCCGCGATCCGATTGGCAAGGCCTTCGGCGATCACCGTTTTCCCTACGCCCGGCTCCCCAACCAGCAGGGGATTATTTTTTTTGCGGCGCGAGAGAATCTGTATCACCCGCTCGATTTCGTCGTCGCGACCGATGACAGGATCAAGTTCACCCTTGCGCGCCAGCGCCGTGAGGTCGACCGTATACTCCTGAAGGGCGCTTTGCCGCGATTCCTCGTCCCGATCGGTAATCTTATGATTGCCACGCATCTGATCGTAGGCTTTAGCACATTCGTCGTAGCCCAGGCCCACTTCTTCAAGGATTTTGGAGTTGCCTGGCACCGTGCGATCAAAGCTTGCCAGAAAAAGGGTTCCCGTTGAAATAAAGGTATCGCCGATGCGGCGGCGTTCGCGGTCGGCCGCTTCAAAAAGATTTTCGACATCCTTCGTCATTCGGATCTGACCGATCTGACCCTGATGGAACTGGGGCATTTCACTGATGTAGACCAAAGCCCGGTCGACGATACCGCTGCGCAGTTCGGCAGCATCGTGATTGAGCTCCTTCATGATGCGGGTGGCGATCGAATCCTTTTGATCAATCAGGGCGATCAGGATTCCCTCGGCCCCGACCACCGATTTTTTTTGATTGGCATACTCCATCAGTGCCGCCTGCAGGGCTTCGGTCACTTTCACCGTCGAAATTTTCAAGAGCCTCTGAACCATGTTGATCCTCCCGATGGGTGGCGCCGGGCCTAAGTGTGGCAAAATTCTCTGCTCGACTCTATCAAATCATTGGCGATTGTGCCGGATCTTCCCCAAAAGAAAAAAATGGCGGCGGCCCAAGGCAGGCCAAGCGCTGATCGCAAGAAAAGGCCGCTAAGGACCTGGGTCGGCCGAGACCAGCCCCCTTTTGTCCGGCATCAGCGATTTCTCCCTAGACGCGTCGTGGCGATCATTCCTTATGGACTTGCCAGCAACTCGCCCCGGGATTTTATTGCGGCAGCCCTTCGCAAATACCGGCTGTCCCAGACTTGCTTTTTTTGGCACTGAAGATGACGCAAGACCGAAACCCGAGCCCAAGGCCAAGGCCAAGGCCAATCTATTGGGGGCCAACGGCTCGGGTAGCCAAGAACGTTGTTCAGAGAGAGTGGCATTTGAAGGCAGCAGCCATGGAATCGAAGCCGCAATCCCGACTCGCATGACTGCAATCGGGGTCTGCTTGCAACAGGCAAGCCACAGTCTTCAATATACGGGGACTTGGCATGGCATTAGAGATGCTCGGGATTGGGCTTTTTTAGAATACTTTGCCGTAATCCCCCTCTTTTTAAAGAGGGGATGTAAGGCGCCATCCAAGAAAAAAAGATATAAATCCTTAAAAATCCGTGCTAACACCTGATCGTCGATACGCATTTAAAAACTGGGATGATGTTCTCATCCCTAACGTATCGAGTAACATCAGCGGCGTGGTTCCGCCTCCCTGGCCGTCAGGTCGGGCCGTAGCGCAAGGTGACACGTCACCCAATGCAAACCTTAAGCGGCGAAAGCTGCCTGCATTCTAACTACAGGCTGCTCGGTAATTTATTGCCGAGAGGATGTCACATCCAAGTTTTGTCGCTAAGAAGCCGAATCGATAATCTGTTTTTTGGCGAAATCCACGGCCACAAGTTTAAGGTGATTCCTGGGCGCGGGCACCGTGCCTTCTTTTTCGGCGATGCGATCATAGATCTCGTTCCAAAGCTCGATGCGCAGATTCATAATGAGTTCGGCTGCCTTCTCGGCCTCGTCATTGAGCTGCACATCGTCGCCACAAAAAAGTTCCACGAGTCGACCTGAAGCGGAAAAGCCTGGCTTTTTCAGGCCTTCGATATGGTGCTCAAAGTATTCGATCAGGCCTTCGGAAGCCGGTCCCAAGTGAGCGAGTTGGCAGAGAAAGTTATCAGGAATAAAGGGTTCACCTTCATAAAAAAGGATTGCGGCACGCTCGTGCAGGGGCCGCTCGGCAAAGGAAAGAATGCAGCGCGCATAGCGAGCAGCAAGGCTTGGGAAATGAGATTGTTGAAGGCCTATTTTCCAACTCTGGCCGTTTTCAAACATATCGAACAGACTCATCGTCGGACCCATATCGGCACCGATCAGCTGCATCGCTTCCAGGTAAAGTTCCAGGTGACTCGACAGCGAGCCGTCCGCCTGTTCCTCAAACTCCTCTTCAATCATGATGCCAGCAATAAGCTTTTGCGCTTCCTTTTGCGGATGCGACGCCAGAGGCACAATGCGTCCCACTAAATCCTGATAGAGATTGCGCAAAAGAAATCCATAGCCCCAAACGCAGAGAATGTGATGCTCAACAAAAATGCGGAGAGCCGTTTCATCTTGAATTTTCTTGTAGAGTTTGTGGTTTTCTAAAATCTGAAAATAGCGCTCAGTCATGAAAGACATAGTTGAGCTCCTCCGTGGGCCAAAAAACTTGCAGCTTCGTATCGGTCTCTAGCGATTATACGGTAAGCAAGCTTGGCCGCCTAGAGCGGGCCAAAAACCTAAATTACTGGCCTAAGTTATGCCTGCCGATAAGCTCGGCCGTCGCCGCTATCACGCGCTCGGGACTCACCTGATCGTAGCACTTGACAAGCTGGTCACAGGTCTTTTTCCAACAGGGCGAACAGGGGACCGCCGCCTGCAATTTTACGCCCCGATCATAGACGTCGATCTCTTGAATGCAGCTCACTCCAAACCAGCAGATCACGGCTTTTTTAAGACCAAGCGCAATGTGCAGCCCCAGCGAACAGCCGGAGAGGACAACATCGGTGGTATCCATCCACAACACTCCCGAGCGAAGGCCATCGGTCGTTGGGGTATTGACAACGGAGGGATCATTGGCAAAAAATTCTTTCATCGCCCTTTGCCGATCACTGTCCTCGGGACCACCGAGAAGTGCGACGCCCCAGTCCGGAAATTGGTTACGCCAGGCACCGATCATTTCGATCGCCCGCTCGAGGGTAAACTTTTTATAGGGAAAAAGCAGCGAACATCCCGTGTTGTAACCAATAATGCCCTTGGCTCCCGGTGGCAGAATCGCTGCACGGCGGCGCTGCACTTCCACTTTTTCCGCAGCCGATAGTTCGAGAATATAAGGGTCGCGCACCCACGGCAGCGCCATCGATTCGGTGATCTGCTGCGTTTCGGATTTTTGATTGATGAAAAACTTAAGTTCATCGTCGAGGCCGACGGCGTATTGGTAAGCGGCCTCCGGATTGAAAGGCACGATCGTTCCTTGCGAGTTCAGGCCAAAACCCCGTTTTTCTTTGGCCTGAATGAGTTCCGCCAATGCTCCTGCCTCGATCGATTTATCGACGGCAAACAAGAGGTCAAACTGCAGATGATGCACGGTGTTGATTTGCGTGGAATCGGCAAGGAGGATGCGGTCGATAAAGGGATTATTATCAAGCAGGGCTTTAGTGTTTTTCAGGGTGATCCAGGTGATATGGCTCTGCGGGTAAGCTCTTTTGATAGCCGGCAGCAAACAGGTCGAACGCAGGACCGCCCCCATCGCCTCCAAACTGAGCAAGACAATGCGCTCGCCGATCGGATCATAGTGAGGACACGCGTCGCAGCTGCGCTTGTAATGACAAGGCTTATAACCGTTGAAAAGGCGACAGTCGAATTTGTATCCCATAATCCCTACCCGGCTGCTATAGTTGATAAAAGACACCCACCAAAGGCACGTGGACGGCTATGCTGGAAAACTATAAGTCTCATATTCGAATTGTCAGCCCCTCGAGCCGCTTCGATGCCAATCTTCTGTTGGCCCGCCTTGCGGAACTCGACAAAGAATTCCACGTGAGCTACCACAAAGTGGAAGGAGATCCAAGCTGGCCTTTCGCGGCAGGCAGTTTCAAGGCGCGGCTTGAGCAATTGAGCGCCGCGCTGCTGGCACCCGATGTCGACATTATCCTTGCCGCCCGCGGTGGCTATGGTGCCAGTGATCTTCTCCCGCATCTGCCGTGGACTCAACTTAAAAACGTCAAACCAAAGCTTCTGATCGGTTTCTCCGATATCTCGGCGCTGCATTCAGCCCTCTATACGCAATTGGACTGGCCCTCGCTGCATGCGCCTATGCCTGGCACCGAACTTTGGCAAAAAAATGATCCCCGCGATGTCGACTGTCTGATCGGCCTTATGCATGGCAGCCGCAGCCCGGTAGAATGGGAGGTCGAGTCCCTGCAGCAAAACCTGCCCCTTGCCACCGAGGGCTGGTCTTATGGCGGATGCCTGGCTGTCCTTACCAATCTGATCGGGAGCCCCTACTTTCCCAAAACTCTCTTCGGTTCCATCCTCTTTTGGGAGGACATCGGCGAGCACCCGGCGCGAATCCTTCGGTTCATCAATCAATGGGTCCAGAGCCGGGCTTTGGAAGGGGTGCGTGGCATCGTTTTAGGCCGATTTGTCGGCTGCGAGGTCGCCGAGCTGTGCACTGAGGCTCAGCTTAAAAATGAAATAGCGACCCGACTTGATATTCCGGTTTGGTCGACCCAATTATTTGGTCATTGCGCTCCCAACTGGCCCCTGCCGATTGGCCTCAAGATGACTATCACCAATGGCAAGCTGCGCTGGAACCTTCCACCACTGGCGCTATAGGAGACAGGTATGGAACTGACGAAGGGCGATAGCGTTTATTTTATGGGGATCGGTGGCACGGGCATGGCATCAGTTGCGGGTCTGGCCCAGGAGGCCGGTTATGCCGTTAGCGGCAGCGATGCCAATCTTTATCCACCGATGTCGACCATGCTGGAATCGCTCAGGATCAAGGTGCACACGCCCTATGATCCGAAAAATCTCGACGCCGTCAAACCCAAGCTCGTCGTCGTCGCCAATGCCCTCTCACGCAATCACGTGGAGCTTGAGGCGCTGCTCAAATCCACGACTCCCTACACGAGCTTTCCAGCCTTTCTTGGCGAGCATTTTCTTGGGCTGCGAAAGACCGTTGTGGTCGCCGGCACGCATGGAAAAACCACCACAACGTCGATCCTCACCTTTGTCCTCCTGCAGCTCGGCTGGGATCCCGGCTATTTGATCGGCGGCATCCCCCGCGATCTCGAGCAAAGTTTTGCGCTGGGCACGGGCTCATTATTTGCGATTGAAGGCGATGAGTACGACACGGCGTTCTTTGACAAAAACTCCAAGTTTTTGCACTATCGCCCAAAGTACCTCATTCTCAATAATATCGAATTTGATCACGCCGACATCTTCAAGGATCTGGCGGCGATCGAAACACAATTCACTGCCCTTTTGAAACTGATGGCCGATAAGAAGGCGGTGATTGCCAACGTCGATGACCCGGGCGTCGCCAAACTTCTGCGCGACCTGAAGCTGCGCGATCAGGTTACAGCGGTGGCAGCCAAGGGTCTTGCTCCCGACGCGCAGGTGCGGCTGCTCGATTTGCAGCCGCCGAAAAAAGGCGAACGCCACTGGCGGCTCAAGGTGCAGCTGGCCGACGGCCAGACGACGACGCTCAACACGACCCTGGCAGGACCCCACAATGCGGCCAATATCTGCCAGGTCCTGGCCTGCATCTGGCAGATTCATAAAGCTGGCGATGCCCCCGCCTTTCCCCTGGCGGAGATCGCAGCGGCCATCGAACAGTTTCAGGGCGTACAGCGTCGGCTCGACAAGCTTTCGAGCGTCGGTGATATTGAAATATTCGAAGACTTTGCCCACCATCCGACGGCGGTTAAGGTCGTCATCGAATCGCTGCGGGCCCAGTACCCGGAGCGACGCCTCCTGGTAGCTTTTGAACCCAAAAATGCGACCAGCCGCCGCAGCATATTTATGAAAGACTTTGCCAATTCGCTGGCCCTGGCTGATCGCGTCTTTATTGGCGCATGTTCGGTCGATCCAAGAATCCCCAGCGACGAACGCATGAACACCACGGAAATGGCCCGCATGATTGGCACATCAGCCACAGCTTTCGACGATAATGAAGCTTTGCTCAACTCCCTACTGCAGACAGCGAAGTCTCACGACACAATTCTTTTTATGTCGAGCGGCAGTTTTTCTGGCATCCAGTATCGAATGGGTGACCGGCTTTCTGCTCAAAATTCCCGTATCTAAGCCAGGAAACGACCGTCGCTAGCAGCTCGCACAGTGGCAGCTGGGTACAAAACTCAGTTGCTTTTTGTAGCTATTCATGATTACGATTGCGCTTTGTTGTATCGGATCTAAGTTCGATAATACTCTCAGGAGAAGACAGGATGATCTTTCAATCGCGCAAAACTTTGGCTGCAGTTGCTGTAGCTATGAGCATCGGCCTAGTGGCTTGCTCCAATGATGAGAAAAAAGTAGAAGAAGTAGTTACTCCAGCTCCTGCAGAGCAACCAGCTACTCCTCCCGAAGCACCACCCGCAGCTCCCTCGACGGCCGAAGTAACAGCACCTGTTTACTTCGCATTTGACGACTACTCTTTGGATAGCGCGTCTCAGGGTCAGCTCAACACGCTGAACGAATACCTCAAAGCCAACGGCAAAGCTGTTGTGCAAATTGAAGGACACACTGACGAACGCGGTTCGGTTGAGTACAACTTGGCTCTCGGCCAACGTCGCGCTCAATCTGCTAAAAACTACCTCGTTCAATTGGGCACAGACGCAGGCCGTCTCCCAACAATCAGCTACGGCGAAGAGCGCCCAGCGGTTGAAGGTTCTGACGAAGCTGCGTGGGCAAAAAACCGCCGTGACGAATTCGTTCTTTCGAATCCATAAGTTAGTACGGGCCCTCTGACTTTCGAGTCGTGGGGCTCTTTATCTTCTGCCAAAAAACCCACTATTCTCCTTCAAGAACAGCCGCTCATTGCATTCTTTTACCAGCCGAGCTAACATTCCAAATTCATTGCGTCAGCTCTCCTGGCTCTCTTTGAGTCCCGTCATTCATTTTTTCTGTGGAGGCATCCATTTTGGAATATTTGTTAAATGTCCTGTTGATCGTGGTCACTGCTATCGTGGTCTTTGTCTTAGTCTCTGCCATCAATAAAAAAAATCTCCGCAAAACCTTTGAGGCTGCCCAATCCGATAGCGAACGCCTGCTCGTCGACGCTCAAGCGGAAAAAGAACGAGTGATACAAGAGGCCCATAATGAAGCCAAAAACGAGGCTAAAAACCGTCGCTTGCAGTTTGAAACTGAAGCTAAAAAACGCCGCACGGAAATCACCAAGCTCGAAGCCAAAGTGAAATCCCGCGAAGAAACCATAGAGAAGAAGATCAGTCAGCTTGAGAAAAAGGAAGCTGATTTGGAAAAGATGACTCTGCACCTCAATAGCGAGGAGGAGCGTCTCAAAGGCCTTATTAAGGAATCCGAGCGCGCGGTTGAGGAAAACCGCCGCACCCTGGAAAGCATCGCCAATCTCTCTCAGGAAGAGGCGAAACGCGAATTGATCCGCTCGCTTGAGGTCGAAGCCAAAAGTGCCGCCCGGGAAACCCTGAAAAAAATCGAAGAGGATACCAAAACGGAAGGCGAGCGCATCGCCCGCTCGATGGTCAGCCTTTCGGTGCAGAGGGTTTCGTCAGAATACGTCAATGATTCAACCGTGACCGTCGTCAGCCTGCCTTCAGATGAGATGAAAGGGCGTATTATTGGCCGTGAAGGCCGCAACATTCGCGCTATTGAGCAGGCTACCGGCGTCGACCTCATCATCGATGACACGCCCGAGGCTATTATTATCTCCTGCTTCAACCCGATTCGTCGGGAAATTGCCAACATTTCCCTGCAGCGCCTGATCGCAGATGGTCGGATTCACCCAGCCCGCATCGATGAAACCGTCAAAAAAGTAGCTGAAGAATTTGACCAGATTATTCAGGAAAATGGCGAGCAGGCGGCCTTTGATACCGGGATCACGGATCTGCATCCCGAACTCCTGCGGGCCCTCGGCAAACTCAAATATCGCACGGCCGGTGCCCAGACTGTTCTGCAGCATGCCGTAGAAGTCGCCCATATCTGTGGAATTATGGCCGGCGAAATGGGCCTTAACGTGAAAAAGGCAAAAAGGGTCGGGCTGCTGCATGATATTGGGAAAGCCGTCGATCAGGAAACTGAGGGCCATCACTCAAAGATTGGTGGCGATCTCTGTGCCAAGTATAACGAGTCGCAAGAAGTTATTGACGCGGTTCTCAACCATCATAATGAAGATCTGAACCGGGCTTACCCTCTCACCGTTATTGTCCATGCCGCTAATATTTTATCCGAGCGCCGTCCCGGTGCCCGTCGCGAAGTTCTTGAAACTTATGTCAAACGCCTTCAAGACATGGAGGCGATCGTCAACTCGACCCGAGGTATTCAGGGATCTTATGTAATCCAGGCTGGACGCGAGATCCGCGCCCTGGTAACACCAGAGGGCATCAGCGACAGCGAAGTTGTCGACGTTGCGAATGAAATCGCTCATCGCCTTCGTAAAGAGCTTACCTTCCCTGGGCAGGTTAAGGTTACTGTACTCCGCGAGAGCAAACATGCGGAATTTGCCAAATGATTCGTGTACTCGCTGCTGGGGATGTCATAGGAAAGCCAGGGCGAAAAGCCTTGGCCAAACTTCTGCCTCTCGCCCGTGAAACATTTCGCCCCGATATCGTCATAGTCAATGGTGAAAACGCCGCTGGGGGTTTCGGTCTCACCAAAAAAATTTACGACCAATTCATCAATAATTTTGGCATTGACTGCGTGACGATGGGCAACCATTGGCACGATAAGCCGGAGATTCATCACTTTGCACCTACCGCAGAGCGCCTGGTGCTGCCAGCCAACATGATGAATGTTGGCGACAATGCCTTGGCCGTGCGAACCCTACAGACTGCTGATGGCACGCCCTATGCCGTTATCAATTTGATCGGTAAGGCTTTTATGCATCCCGACAACCGGGACTTCTTTAAACCCTTAGACGAGATCTTGGCAAATCTACCGAAGCAATGCAAAATCCGTATTGTCGATTTTCATGCCGAGGCAACCAGCGAAAAACAGGCCCTCGGCCACTACCTCAAGGGTCGCGCCTCGCTAGTCTATGGAACGCATAGCCATGTGCCGACCGCCGACGAGCGTATTTTTGCAGGTGGTACGGGCTTTACGACCGATCTGGGCATGACAGGCCCCTATGACTCTGTCATTGGTATTCGAGCCGAAGCGGCTCTGCTCCGGATGCAAACGGGCGACCGTAAACGCTTTGAGCCCGCGACAAATGATCTCTGGTTTTGTTTTGTGCTTGCTGACATCGACCCGACTGACGGAAAGTGCATCAAGATCGAACGGCATCGTTGGGAATGGGACGAAATTAAAAAGCGTCTTGATCTCGATGAGAATGAAGCAGACGTCTGAAAAGGCACTGACTTTGGCCGGCGCGGTAAGCTGTTTGACTAAAACGTTTTGAGCGCATACGATGCCGAGGTTCAAGGGGATGTTCCTCAAGATCCCCCTTGTCATCATCCCAGTCTTAGAAAGGACGCGCATGAGCCGTCGTTCCCTTGCAATTACCTGTTTTACGGCCGCTCTGATGAGCACCCAGGCTTCTGCTATTTTTGTCGATGGTCACGGCTACTACGGTGTTCGTGGCGAAGCTCGTACCAAGCCTGAAAACATTCCCGCGTCGAGCGCCAGCCAGACGATCGATCAGTTTTTCCGCCTCGATTCTGAACTCCGGGTCAACGACAAGACGAGTGCGATCCTCGAGTTTAAGATCTTCGACAATGCGCGCGAAAGCTATATGGGTGACCGCACCACGCCTCAGCCATGCCCGTCCGGCGCCAACAGCACCGATCCCAACTGCAAGATGAACGCTCAAAATAGCGTTGAGCCTCACTACGAACCGCTGGCTCCCAAGATTACCAAGGCCTATGTAAAATACGCAATGGACTACTGTCTTCTCACGATCGGCCGCCGCGGTCGCCAATGGGGTATGGGACTCTTTCTCGATGATGGCTCCAAACCCTTTGCCACCGATGCATCAGTGTTTGATGGCGTAACCTGTGACATCAACATTCAAAAATCGCAGACCCTTGGTTTCTCAGTCGGCTACGATAAGATTTCTGAAACGGGTGGATCCGTTCTTTATTCAGGGGCCCCGTCGCGTGCTTATGGACCGACCGATAACGGGGATGACCTTGACCAACTCTTTTTAACCATCGAGTATAACGATCATCGCGCCAACGCCGGCAAAGCCTTTTCAAAGCAGATTGGCATCTATTTTGCCAATATCATCGGCGGTGATAACGCGAAGACCGATATCAAACTCGCCGATCTTTACGTGAACTTCCTCGTCAATAACTTTGTCTGGCAAAACGAAGTCTACTTCCGCCTCGGCAAAAGCGCCGACCCGAGCTTTGCGCTGCTGGGTGGCGTGCGGACGCGGACCGAGGAAGAGGGCAAAGTTGAAAACGATGTGCAATCGATCGCCCTCGCCGGCTCCCTCGATTTCTACCTCGCCCGCTCCGGCGCCTACACGGGCCCCAAGGAATATAATCAGGGCACGGCCAGCAGCCAGTCGCTCTTCTTTAACTATGCCTATGCTCCTGGTGATAAGGACGGTTACCGCGACGAATATCCTGCGGATCCGGGCCTACCGACCCAACGCGATAAAAAAGCCAGCGCCGTGGCGTTCCATAGAAACTTTAAGCCAGCCCTGCTTCTTTTCAACGGCCGTAAGAAAAATGACGACCGTCGCATCGATGGTGTCTACGACCCCTACCGCGTAATGAATGCTACGGTCTATAGCCTTGGCTATCGTTATCAGAGCATTGAATCCGGAGACTTTGAAGTCAAGGGCGTCACCGCTTCGCTCAATGAAGCCATGCCAAAGGACTTAGCTGATCTTAACCAAAAACGCGTCGGCTCCTATGGCACCAGCCTGGGTTTCGAGCTGGATCTGGCTTACAGTAAAAAAATCGGCAAAGACTTTGATTTTGGCGTGTCTGCGGCTGTCGGCATTCCAGGTGATGCCCAGCGCACCCGCACGGACAAAGACGCTGTAAATAACTATCTGCTGCAATCCTTTGCAGCCTTTCACTTCTAAAAAAAGGGCTGCGCCCGCAGCCCTAGCTTTCCGCTCCCCAGCGATTTTCGTATAATCAAAACGACTATCCAAAGGGAGTGTCTTTATGCGACTCAGCGATATGCCGGCATTAAGAAAAATGGACTACGCCTATCACGCCCCCTTCCTCACCGCCTGCACGGCGGCTTTGACCGCCCATGGCTATCTCAGCGCCAGTGAAAGCGAGCAGCTGCGGGTCCAGCTCAAGGAGCGCCATCGGACCGGCGAAGGCGAAGCACTTTTTCAACAGCTGCGGCTTGATAAAAATGCGGCGTTTCATGTTCTCGAGGCGCGCCTTGGTCCCTATAATTTCAACAATCTCTTGTTTCGCTGGACGATAGCCAAGGCGCTTGAAAGCTTCAATTATTCTATCTGGAGCTTTGCCCAGGAGCTATTAAACAAAGCCGAGCTGATGTTCAATCAATCGTTCTGGCTTTACTCCGGTAAAATCTGCATGCAGCGTCGGCCGTTTTCCTATTTTCTCGTGGAAACGGCAGCCGAAATTCATAAAAATGCTGATGAATTGCATGCATACGTCAGAGAGCTCAAACGCTGGTCGCTCCGGAAAAAAAACCAAGCGGCCTTTGAGTTCACGCTTGCAGAGCACCTTGGATTTGCAACGGATCAAGACAGCGGCCTCTCTGAATGGCAATTGCACGAGCTTTTGCGTAAGGCGTGGCTGCAGCTGGAGCTGCTTGGGGAATTTAACGCCCATGTTTTAAGGCAGATGAGCGTCAATCTAAAGATGGAGGGGGAAGAGCCCCGCTTGAAGTTTTTGCTCGAAGACTTTCAAAGTCTGCTCTTAAGTTCGAAGGGATCGGCCCCGATCGATTTCAGCAGTCCGGAGGTGATGGAGGCGAAGCGCCTGCGCATGCTTTCAGTCATGCAGGAATGCAAGGATATCACCTTTGAATACTACCAAGTCCTCCTCGAGTCGATCAAAACCAGCCGTATTCCAAGCGTGGCTCACAACATCTGGCCCGAGCAAGAGAGCCGCGCAATCGTCAATCACCTCTTGGATCGAGGCATCACAATTAGCGATGCGCAGCAGGCCTTGACAGCTCTTATTGCCTACTGCCACGACCACAGCGTCAGCCCCGAGCAACTTCTCGAGGCGGAATTGCAAAGAATTCACCCCTTTTTAGACCGCAGCTCCTCACTTTTTCTTAGAAAAGCCTCAACGACGGACCGCCTGAGCGAGTCCTTTAACGAAGAAAAGCATCACATTGTCGAAAAGAAGGATCACCTCATGCATAGCATCAATCACCGCCTGCTCGGCCTTGCCATCGTCTGCTTTGTCCTTTTCAACTTCGGCAGCTCCTGCGGCGTGAAAACCGCGCCGCGCTCGGATGTTCTTGACGTCAAACCAACCGTCCCCTACCATGCAGAGCAACGCGCTTTCCCTAAGAAAAATAGCGAAGAACCTTTAGCTTCGCCGCCGAAATAATGGAGCCCCCGCATGCCGATCAAAGGTGTTTATACAGCCCTTGTCACTCCCTTTACCCAAGACGGGCAAGTCGATTGGAAGGCCTTTGATCGCCTGCTCGATATGCAGGTGAAAGCAGGAGTGGATGGCCTGGTAATCAGCGGTACCACCGGTGAGTCGCCAACCCTAAGCGTCGATGAAAAACTGTCGCTCTTTCGCCGGGCACGCGCCTATGTGCCGGCCTCAGTCCAGGTGATGGCAGGCACCGGGGGCAACTGCACCAAACAATCGATCGAATTATCGAAGCTGGCTCAGGATGCCGGGGCCAACTCCCTCCTCATTGTCACGCCGCCCTACAATAAACCAACCCTGGCCGGTCTTTGCGCCCACTATCAGGCTATAGGTCAGGCGCTAAGAATTCCCTTGTGTCTTTACCATGTGCCCGGCCGAACGGCCCAAAAGCTAAGTCCCGAAGACCTGGCGACGCTCTGTGAAATTCCTCAGATCGCCGCCGTGAAAGAAGCGAGCGCCGATCTATTCCTCTTTTCGAAGGCACGCCTGCTATCGAAGGCCCAGTATCTATCGGGCGACGATTTCACCTATTTGCCCTCGCTGGCCGTCGGTGGCCAGGGCGTGATCAGCGTCGTGACGAATGTGTTCCCGAAAGCCTTTGTGGAAATGACCAGGCGCTATTGGGCTGGCGACCACAAGAGTGCCCTTGCCCTGCATAATATCCTTCTGCCTCTGATCGAAGGATTGTTTTTTGAAGCCAATCCCTCGCCGGCTAAAGATTTGCTTGCGCATATGGGTTTGATTCAAAACGTGCTGCGTCTGCCCCTTGTTGCCGTTTTGCCGGCTACCCATGACAAACTTGTGGCACTTTATAATGAGACTTGTCTTCAACTGTCTGAATTGGGAGTCGGCGCATGAAGGTCTGGATACATGGCTACAGCGGCCGCATGGGTCAGGAAATTTCCAAGCAGCTTCAGGCCCACTCCAAAAAGTGGTCGCTCACTGGAGGCAGCTCGCCACGCGGACTTTTTTACCAGGATCAAGAGGGTATAAGTTGGGATCGCTTTGAAAATCTTTTGAGCGAAGCCGATGCGGTCATCGATTTTTCATCGGTGAACGGCAATCGTGAACTCCTTACCGCCCTGCAAAAACATAGCCACATTTCAACCGCTCTGCTGATCGGTTCCACCGGCCTTAGTCCGGAGGCTATCGAGGAATGGACAAGACTTGCGGTCGCGAAAAAATTTGCTATTTTGTTGGCACCCAATACCAGCCTTGGCGTTTTATTAACCCATCAGGTTTCCAAGATGCTTGGCGAAGTCTTGAGCCCCTTAAATTTTGATATCGAAATTCTTGAATCCCATCATCGCGCGAAGCTTGACGCCCCAAGTGGAACTGCCAGATTTTTAGCGGAAGGCTTAGCGGCAACGCTTGGAAAAAAGATAAAGGTTAACCGTGAGGGAAAACGCGAAAGGGATGAAATCGGCATCACTTCGCTACGCGGGGGCTCGGTCTATGGCGAGCATGAAATTCAATACCTTGGGGATGAAGAAGAGATTCGCATCAGCCATCGCGCTTTGTCGCGAAGTCTTTTTGCCAAAGGCTCGCTCTTTCTTACGCTTTGGATCAGTCGGCAAAATCCGGGGTTTTATCGTCTCGAGGATATTCGCATAGAAGACATGATTGCTTTGATCAAAGAAAAACCATCGAACTAAGCCAACGCCTGTTCGAGTCTTATTCTTCAGCAGCAACTTCAGGATTACTGAGGTCGTACTGTAAATTACCCCCAGTCTGCAGCAAAGCCGTTGTCCAAAAATCCACAGCGACCGTATCAAGCGCGGAAAGGGCCCCGTCCTGACTCTGCACCTTCACCGAATAAATACCGGGCTGCATATTAAAGAAGACCGCTTTTACAAGGCCCTGGGAGGTGGAGCCGAAATACCAGCCTTCATCGATGGTTTTGCCATAAGCGTCGAGCACGGTTATCGTCAGCTTTGATCCATCTTCCTTGGGCGCAAGCTTATGCATGACCACCAGCTGGCCCATCGCGGGATCGAAGGCGATCGAAGCCCGATCACTTTCTTGATTCAATTCGTTAAAAACATCCTCAACAAAGCCACGGGGCAACAGGGGAAGGACTGGCATCTGCTTTGGAGCCTGGCCGTCACGATCCTGGGCCTGCAGGGTGTTTTCAAATTCAGCGGTTTGCACCAGGGTGTAGGTTCGGCCTTTAAATTCCGAGCGCTGCACGATGCTGCTCAAGACATTTTCGGAGGTGTTCGGCAGGGCCGTGTTTTCACCTAGGGAGATGACATTGGCCGTGACCACTGGTTCTAAAGTGTTGGCCGTTTTATCATCGCCTGTCAGCTGATCGATCGCGCTGCCAAAGGAGGCAAGATAAAGATTGCTGGAACGTCCGGTGCTCAAAGGCAAATCCTCTTCACTA
>CAXSGP010000060.1:28680-28981 GCA_964236955.1 uncultured Oligoflexus sp.
AGGGTCAAACCAGTTTGATAGTGAGAGCCTTCAAAAAAGCTGATTTCCGCTAGGCCTGGCTTGACGTTAAAAAAGCAGAAGCGACCGTTCTCACCGGTTTGTTTTTGCCCGGGCTGGGGACCGTGCTCGCTAAAGTAATAGGGGCCATCGGCATTTTCATCGTTGATTTGCACCGATAGACCTGGCAGCGGCGTCGCTCCACTATGATCCAAGGCACGGGCACAAAGGGAGCCATTGCTCCAATTTTGATTGGCACCCAGGATATTAAGATAGCTGACATAGGTTTGATAGGCCATGGTGC
>CAXSGP010000061.1:0-27973 GCA_964236955.1 uncultured Oligoflexus sp.
ACGAGTTTGCCTGTACTTTTCAATCACTTATCTCAAACGTCAACAGCCCCTAGATGAATTCGTTTTTGTTTCTAACGAAGCTGCCTCCTTGGCTATTTCGTAGAATGTAATCAAAAATGTACAGCCTACGGCTTCTCATCCCTTTTTACCTTGCATTATCCCAGCGACTCCATCATCTCTGGCGCTTCAATTTTTGCTAAGCTTCCACATAGGGTCCGTTAAGTCCATGATACTTAATGATTATTTTTATCAACTAGGAAGACAAAAAAAATTAAGCTTTTCTCAAAACTTTCCGATAAAGGCTTGCATCAGCTGTCGGGTAGCTCTTTTAAGGACTCGTGAAGGAATAAAAGATGAGAATCCCAAGAATCTCGATCGTGACCCTAGCATTTACCTTTACGGCCTGTAATAAACCGCCGGCCCCAATCCCCTTTGGTAAAGTCAAGGCCGTAAGCGAAGCTTCCGGAAATTCAGGTGAAAACGGCGAGCCGGTGGCTGGTGAGAGCGTTCCCGGTGAGGAGAAGGACTCCGGGCCGGGAAAGGTTTCCAGCGTTACGGGACTACCGACGGCCCTGTCCCTGACGACATCCTTTCCCAGACTAACGCAGTTGCAATGGGAGAACTCGGTACGGGATGTGCTGCTGCTTGATGCGCAACCCAAATTGTCGTCTCTTTTTCCTTCGGACCCGCAAAATACTTTTTTTGCGAACGACGGCAATTCTCTGACTGTATCGGATGGCCTCTGGCAGAGCTATGTGAAAGCTGCCGAAACGATGGCTGCTAAGATTGGCGACAACGCCGCTCTCGTCGCCAAGCTGGTGCCAGGCAATGCGATGACTCTGACGGGTGATGCCAGAGCTGCTGCCATCATCACTCCGCTGGCCACCCGAGCCTTTCGCCGGCCGCCGACGACGGCCCAGTTGAAACGCCTCGTGACGATATTTAACGCTGGATCCAAGCTGACCGGTAAAAATGATCCGCTCGCTGCCGGTCTTCAGGCTGTCGTTCATATGCTCTTACAATCGCCCAATTTTCTTTATCGCGTGGAATTGGGTGCCGAAGCTAAGGACTTCGCGCCTCTGACTGCGTGGGAGGTTGCCGCCCGCCTATCTTTTGCCGCCTGGAATACCATCCCCGACGCCGAACTCTTCGCGGCGGCGAAAAGCGGAGAAATCCTGACCGAGGACGGTCTTGCCGAGCAGGCCAGACGGGTGATGAATGATCCCAAGGCCAATGATATTTTGACCTATTTTTATAGCAAAATATTAGGGACTGAAACCTATTCTGATGTTACCAAAAAAGATCCGAGCATCGTCAAGAATTGGCCGGATGATATGGGTAAGACCTTGGTGACCGAAGCTGATCTGTTCATAAATGAAGTGATTATCAAGGAAAAGGGCGGACTGAATCAATTGCTCACCGCTCCCTATGCGTTCGTCAATAGCGCTACCGCCCCAATCTATAAGGTAGCGGCACCCTCGGGACAGAACTTTGTCAAAACCACTTTAAATCCGAATGAACGCATCGGTTTTCTAACCCAGGTGGGTTTTCTCGCAAGGCGAGCTCTTGATAAGGAATCCAATGCGATAAGGCGGGGTGTACTGGTAGCTGATAAACTCCTTTGCGCTAACGTGAGCGAAAATGTACCGCCGGTCCTTCCCAAGCTTGAAGCGCCCTCTGGTAAAAAAACATCGCGGGACGTAGTCGATGAAAAGACCGGGGTAGGAACCTGTGGAGCCTCTTGTCACGCGGATTATATAAACCCCTCGGGATATGCATTCGAAAATTTTGATGCGGCCGGAAATTTTCGGACCACCGACAATGATCAGCCGGTCAATGCTGCAGCAAAGCTTACGCTTAGGACCGGCCCCATTTCCTATTCAGGACCTCAGGATTTTGTAAGGAAGATCACGGCAAGTCGCGATCTTCATAACTGTCTGGTGCAGAAAGCGGTGGGATTCCTCTATGCCCGTGCGGTAGGGACCCAGGATTCCAGCCTTCTCCAGAGCATGGCATTGAAATCGGCGGCCAACATCCCGACGCGGGATTTGTTCAGTGAAATTCTAAGTGATAACAGAATTAAGTTGCGTGACAATAAAGGGAAATGAAATGGCAATGATGAAACGGCGAAGCTTTCTAAAGGGTGCCTTCGGTGTGACGATCGGTCTGCCGTTTCTTGAAGGCTTATTTCAGAGTGAAGTCATGGCGCAAGAAGCCGATCATAGATTCGGGGTCTTTATCCGGCAGCCTTCAGGCGTTATCACCGAACGATACTGGCCTTCCAAAGAGGGTCCATTGGCGAATGCTATCAAGGGCACCAGCCTGGCGCCTTTAGAAAGCATTGCCGACCAAGTGCTTTTGGTTAGGGGGATCATGTTTCATGATAACCAAGGCTCACAGGGCAATGGCTGCCACCATGCTACCGGCCTTGCCCAATTGTTCACAGGCACGGGAGGCCTTCGGACGGGAACCGCGCAGAATAATATCCAGGCCAAAGGCGAATCCTTGGACAATCGCATTGCCAGGGAATACAAGCAGCAACCCTTGGCTCTCTACGCCCATGGTACCCACGATCTAAGGTGCATGTCCAGCTTCGCAGAGAATGGAGCGTTGCAAAGTGCTTCCTATGCCAAACCTTATGCAGCCTATCAAAATATTTTCTCGACTCAGGCGGTTCCGGGTGCAAATGATGCATCGAGCCTCTTGCGAAAGAGCGCAATCGATTACGTTCATGAAGAACTCAAGGAGTTGATGGCGAGTTCCCTGATAGGAAAAGAGGATAGTACCCGTCTGCAGGCCCACTTTAATCTCGTGCGCGAAACCGAAATCAAGGTCGCTACGATTTCTGCGGAACAGCTGAAGATACTCCAGGAAAAAGGCAGTTCCGAAAAGGCCAAAGATAATGATCAGTCGATGCAGGAGATTATCAAACTGCATATGGATGTCATCGTCCTCGCCATAGCGGCTGGCGGCCGTCGTTCAGCAAATCTACAGATTGGTGACATCATCAATCAGATAAGCTATGGCAATGGCATGGTGTCGCAGCACGAAAATACGCACCATTGCGATACGCCTGAACTTGTGAATGCTCAGGTGGTCTATGACACGCTCCATAACGAACTCTTTCGCTATCTGGTCGAAGGATTCAATAAAGTTAAGCTGGGCAATAAAACTTTGATGGATCAGGGTTTCATTGTGATGGGATCTGAGGTTGGCGACGGCCGCCTGCACAGCCTCCAAGACATTCCCATCTTAATCGCCGGCAGTATCAACGGGGCTTTGAAGCAAGGGCAGTTCGTGAATGTGGGCGCTACGAGGAATACCAAACTTCTAAATACGCTTGGCGCCGCCATGGGCTTTAAGAACAGCGCCGGCAACGGTCCCCTTGATGATTTTGGTGATGTCAGCGACGGTGCTGAATACAAAGGCTCAATTGCTAAGATCATGGCTTGATCAAGGCCATGCCCGACCCTTCGCCTAGCGCGAGCTTGTTTGCGCTTTTCCCGGCTTTTTATCGCTGGATTTCTGCGACAGGTCTTTTTTTGCCGTGCTCTTGGGTAAGGGGGCCGTGATCGTAAATAGGGGCATACGAATCACCCCCGGCGCATGGGGCGAAGGACGTTGTTTTGTCTCTTCTTGTGGAGGCTGGAGGATTTGCGGATGATCGAGGACATGGAGGTGTTCCGCGGTCAGTCTTGGGGGAAGTAAGGCCAGGCCGACGAAAAGCGATAGAATAAGAGATAGACCTTGCATGGACATGTCCTATTTTTAAGCCCCAAAGGGAGAAGAGGGAGCCATTGTCATTGTGATCTCTGACAGCAAAGGCTCTTCAGGAATCGCTGCCGATAGCGGTAGGGATGCCGCAATTTGGCGTAGATTAAGCTGTAAAAATGAGTATGTCAATATATTTTTAGCGGGGGATAGGATGGGCATCGGCAGGATACGAGTTTAAAAAAACAGCAGCCGCCCTTTCGGGTTTGAGACTTTAAGAAGAGGGGATTGAAGTGAGGCAACGGATTGGATCTCACTTCAGGGCAGCTACTTGGATTCCGGAAGCCGGACAACCTGAAACCAGTAGTCACCTAGGACCTTCATAACATTGAGAAATTGTTCAATATCGAGAGGCTTGACGACATAGCTACTCGCATGAAGGCTATAGGCATTCAACACATCCTTTTCAGCCGCCGAGGTTGTCATGACAACGACAGGGATGGTACAAAGAGCCTTGTTTGCCTTAATATCCTGCAGGACCTCCCGCCCATCTTTTTTGGGTAAATTGAGATCGAGAAAGATCAAATCAGGGGTCGGGGCATCGTGCCACTTACCCTGTTTGAGTAAAAACATCATCGCTTCCTCGCCATCCGATACCGTATGGACATTGTTCTTGATCCGGTGCTCTTCGAGTGCCTCATTTACCAAATCGGCATCCGAGGGGCTATCTTCCACAAGGAGTATTTCGGTCAGTTTAAAAGCCATTTTGCAGTTTCCTTAAGTTGAAAGAGTTAATAAAAATTGCTCGATCCCGCCTTCCGATCCCTGCCGTCCCATTGCTATCGATCCACGGTCAATCTCATGGAATGTCCTTTCGAACGGGGATAGTAAAGAAGAACCTGCTTCCCAGACCCGCGGAAGATTCGACCCAGATGTTACCGCCATGGAACTCGACAACTTTTTTGCATATCGCCAGCCCAAGGCCAGTGCCTTCATATTTTTCACGGGTATGCAGCCTTTGAAAAATAACAAAAATGCGGCTGTGATATTTTTGATCGATGCCTATGCCGTTGTCTGCAACACAAAATTCCCAAAAATTATCAATCCGTCTGACTGATACGTGAACCTTGGGTTGCAGTTCGGAGCGAAATTTTAGGGCGTTCGCCAAAAGATTGAGTAGAACCTGTCTGAAGAACTCTGGAAAGCCGAGGATATTAGGAAGTTTATCATCATAGCTAATCTCCGCCTGATTACTATCGATTTGGTTCTTCAGATCGGATAGCACCTCCGCGAATATTTTGCTGACTTCCACCGTTTTGCGACTGTCGACATCTCCCCGGATCCTTGAATAAGCAAGGAGGTCGTTGATAAAGCCCTGCATGCGTGTGGCGCCATCCACGGCATGCTGAATATAATCGTCCGCCTTTTTATCCAGCTGACCTTTATAACGCCTGGCAAGCAGCCCAACATAACTGGCAACGGCCCGTAAGGGTTCCTGTAAATCATGCGATGCAACATAAGCAAACTGCTCAAGTTCGGAGTTCGACCGAGCCAATTCAATTGCCCGGTTTTCGGCATCTAGGGTTCTCTCCGCCACCCGCTGTTCCAGAGTCGTATTGATCGATTGCAGATTGAGCTCCTGCTGCTTTCTATCGGTGATATCCTCGGTGACCCCGATTATTCTCAATGGCCGGCTGTCACTGTCATAGACCACCCGCCCATGATTGGTCACCCAACGCGTGATCTTGCCCCCTAAGGTGATACGAAATTCTGAATCATAGGGAACGTCCAATTTGATAGCTAACTGGATTTTTGCCATGTCTTCTTCGAAATCTTCAGGGTGAATGAGAGAGCGCATCTTTACCAGACTCGCACTCGCACCGAATTCGAAGCCAAAGATTTCTACAAGGCGATGGCTGCTGCGAAGCATTCCATTGAGAATATCCAGCTCCCATGTGCCCAGTTGGGCAGCATCCAAGGCAAGATTCAAACGATAGCCATCTTCAATAAGAGCCTGCTCGCCGCTTTTTTGCTCATGAATGTCTGTTGACGAGCCAATCCATCGAGCAACCTTTCCGCCCGAATCGAGCATCGGCGTCGCCCTCACCAAATGCCAGCGATAGTGGCCGTCCTTACGCTTCATCCGATATTCGGCTTCATAGGGACACCCGGTCGCGACCGAGTTTAGCCAGGGCGTCATGCACGCATCGTAATCTTCAAAATGAATCAGAGCCTTGTTCCGTTCGATGCTGATATCCTGGCGGTTTATGCCGGTGTATTCGATCCAGCGTTCATTGACATAATCAAGGCTTCCATCGGAATGTCCCGTCCAGATAAGCTGTGGGAGGGTTTGCACCAGGGTTTGGAAGCGCTCATTGCCCTCAGTCAGCGCCAGGTCGCTTGCGATTCGATCCTTAATGTCTTGAACGATAGCAGTATAAAAGAGCGGCGTCTCATCTTTTTGCCAAGCCTGTGAGACGTTCAGCTCTAACCAAATTAATTCACCATTTTTGCAAATACAGTGCTTTCTTAACGCAAACGCGTCGATGGTTCCGGCAATGAGCCGCTTCAGTTCCTCAGCATGATCCTGCCCATCTTCGGCATGGTAAAGGCATGAAAAATTCAATGTCTTTAATTCATCGACTGAGTAACCAAGGAGTTCGCTAAATTTTCGATTGATTCTAAAAAACTGCCCGGATGCCGTTTCGATAAGGGCGACTCCGACGTTGGCCTGTTCGAAAATAGTTCGAAACAGCTGCTCATTTGCTTGAGGCTGGATTTTGGTCTCTTTTCGGTCGATGAAACCTGAGGCCAAAGATCGAATCTTATTTTGAAGGCCATTGGATACGGCTGATTGAGGTCTATTGCTATCATTCCATTTACCACGAAATACCTGCATATTACGCAATATCCTATCGTTTGGTGACACTTTGATCTGCGGGTGGGCCGCTTTCAGCAAGTCTGAGAAAGGGCAGTAATACTCTTTGAAGATCTTTAATCTGAATGGGTTTACTTAGATAGGAATCCATGCCAGCGGCCAGGCACTTTTCTTTGTCCTCGGCAAAGGCGTTGGCAGTCATGGCAATAATCGGCAATTTATTCCGATCAGTAGAGAACTGTCGAATCTGACGGGTAGCCTCGAAGCCATCCATCTCCGGCATTTGGCAATCCATGAGCACGGCGCAGTAGGAGGTGTCGCTTTTAATCGCGTCCAATGCTTCTCGTCCATTGGAGACGACTTCAAACTGTAACCCGAGCTTTTCCAGCATTCTTGCGGCTACGGTTTGATTGAGTTTGTTGTCTTCGACGATAAGTATATAACCACGTTCGCTGTTTTCTTCCCAGCGGTCGCTTATTCCAAAGCCGCTATCCTCGACTCTGAGAATCTCGTGCTTGTCGTAAATCAAATTATCAACCCGGCGATAGAGTTCCGACTGTTTGTACGGAAAGCGAAGGAGTGCGTAGCTGTCATGCGGGAGGACTTCCCGGGCCCGGGAGACCAGGAACAAGGTCGGAGGGGAGCCTTTGAACGAAGGTGGAAGTTCCTTTTGGTCTGGTATATCTTGGTCCGTTATCAGCAGCTGAACGGAATTCAAATCACGCTCGCCATTGCTTGTAACCGTAAGACCCCGGAGTGACAGCTGCTCCTCCAAGGCTTCACGAAGGAAGGCATCGTTTACCTGTAAATGAACGATTTTGCCATTAAGTTTGGAGCGGCTGGACCAAGGCGAATCCGATCGTTTCTTAAACGGCAGGATTACGTTAAAGGCGCTACCCTTGCCGACGGAGCTCTCAAGCGTCAATCGCCCCCGCATAAGCTCGACCAGCTTTTTACAAATTGAAAGGCCGAGCCCGCTTCCCCCGAATCTGCGAGTCGTTGAGATATCCTCCTGCGAAAAGGGCTCAAATAGATGGGCTTGATATTCGCTACTGATGCCCACTCCCGTGTCCAAAACGGCAAAGCAAAATTCACAGGAATCGGCAGTTTCCGCGTGAGTCCCGACGCGGACCACGATTTGACCGGCAGAGGTGAATTTTAAAGCATTGCCGACTAAATTGGTCAGCACTTGCCTTAGGCGGGTAGGGTCGCCGGATAATAGAGGCGGTACGCCCGGGCTGATCAAGGAGGTTAAGCCGATTCCCTTCGAGGCTGCGTTTTGCATGAAGAGTTCCAGCGTCTCTTCCACGACCCGACGAGGTTCAAAATCGATATTTTCGATATCGACTTTACCGGCCTCTATCTTTGAATAATCAAGGATATCATTAATGATATCAATTAAGGCCGAGCCCGCTGATCGAATGCCGTTCACATATTCCATCTGCTCAACGGTAAGTTTCGTTTGAAGCAGGAGACTTGTCATGCCAATGACGCCATTCATGGGTGTTCGTATCTCGTGACTCATATTTGCCAAAAATTGAGATTTCAATTTTGACATTTTTTCCGCCCTGAGTATTTCCAAAGCCCCCTGGCTTCTTTCGTTTTTCGTCAATTGCCAGCGCGTCAGGGCATAGAGAATGGTCTTGGCAAGGCTTGCCCTTCCAATTTCGGATTTAGGCAGGTAATCCTGGGCACCATGCTTCACAGTCTGGGCGGCAATTTTGGTATCGATCGAGCCACTCAGGACGATTGTTGGGCAATCAGCGGCCGCCTCATGAATACTTAGGAATGTGTCAAATCCTTCGGAGTCAGGCAGGCCCAAATCAAGCAGGATAACATGAAAATTCTGACTTTTGAGACGGTCGATACCATCGCTCAAAGTCGAAACTCTTGTTACATTGTAGTGCGTACCCTCGTAAGGCTGCTCAAGACAATCAATCACCAGAAATGCATCGGATGAACTGTCTTCCACCAAAAGGACATCAATCCGGTCTGGCCTTGAACTCATGGGTTCGACACTTTCGCTTAAGGCATGGCAGGGCTGAGAATCTTTGAGAGCGGCATCAACTTTTGAATGCTTGCGCAGTTCATCTCTCGCCTCCTCATAGGCAGGCACCAACGCCGCAAAAAACAGCCGAGGCGCCATCTGCCCTGCCCGCGATTGGGATTCCAAGGTCTCGCAGATTGATGAAAGACGTGTGCTTGCTACGTTGTGACACATTCCTTTGAGCTTATGGGCGAGCTGCTCGACCCGCTTAAGATCGCCGGCGGCGGCTGCAATCGTGAGCTTTTCGATAACGGGAGGTGCGCTGTCTTCGAAGACCTCCAGTAGCTCGCGTAGAAAGCTACCTCGGGTTTCGCTCGATCGTTCCAATGAGAATATTTGCTCAATTGCACGTCCATCCAGTATGGGAGTATTCGCAAGGATGGATTCTAACTCCGGGCAATCCTGACGATCTGCTAAGGTCGAGCCGGCCTCGGAAACACGCATGAATCTCCCTTTCATTGGCCTTAAATATTCAAACTTTCATACTCTGACTTGCTTTGGATGACCCACGCCTAGTCCCTAGATCGTACCTACTCGAAAATCCGCTTCACCAATCTTAGACCTTAAGAAAAATTTGAATCCACGATAGGAATCCTGCTCTCCCAATCAGGATGACTGAAATTGCCTAAAAAGAAATTCGCGCAAAATCTTTCCGGCATGCACGGAATACTGTGGTCTCCGCTGGAAAATAAAGTCTTCCCGCACGCGCCGAGTGGTGACGTCCTGATTGTAATTGAAAACTCCTAGGCAAAAGCTTACCGCCCTGTTGGAATTACAAATGTGCGGCACGAAAATCAAATTGCCCCAATGTTCATTACATTTGTTAACGTATTGAGCGCAGAGGAAATCAGGGCCGAAATTGGTTAAAGATGGCTTAATTGGCAGGAGATCAAAGCTGATAAGGTGGACATGATTCGCAGCAGGGTGTTTTAAAATCTGAGGATTTTCAACAGGATCGCCCCTTATTTGCCCGTGGTACCCAGCTCACTCCCACGATTTGTCTCAGTACGATCTTCATTCCATCCGACACTGCCCAGGTTAGAGCAGAATTGAAACCTAACAATCAATGGATCCAAAAGAATTCAAAGAGGAATTGAAAGTGAAAAGCAAAACCATCGCGAGCCGAAAAATTTTAGTCTTAGAGGCAGATTCATCTTATAGCCAGCTTATTAGCAAACAAGCCAAGACTATGAATTTAGAATTGATTGCTTGCACAGAGATAGATGACTTTACTGAAAAGGCCAAGGCAGCTCATTATGATTTTGCTTTGGTGAACTTTGATTTGGAAATTTTTCAAACAGACGACGTGGTCGAAGCCTTTGACAACCGCCCGATGGTAGTCATGAGCAAAGATGCTTTGGTGCATATGAAGCAAGATAAATGGCCAGCGTCAATTGCCGGATTTATTTCCAAAAGTGCGACACCAAAAGACATACTTAATGCAGCTGTTAGTATGGTTCCCGAAACGCTGCGACTTGCTCCCGATAAGCCCATACATTTTCTTCTTATCGATGACGATGTCTCTTTCGGCAAGGTCGTGACAAGATCCGCAGAGCAAATTCAGGTAAAAATCACGCACGTGGTCTCGCTCGATGACCTTAAGAAGAATATCTCCCTCGACGGATTTGATGCTGTCGTTCTTGATTATGATCTCGAGACAACCACTGGTTTTGCAGTGGCCGAGATTCTGAATACGACGGCTCGCAATAAACCCGTGATCATGGTGAGTTCGACCAATCGTCCGAGTCAGGACCACCTGTCGCATTTACCAAATATTATTGGCTTCGTGAGCAAATGGAGCAGCCCACAGGAATTCCTCACTAAAACCATCGATATGTTTAAAGAGCGCGAAGAGTTAAAAATTTCGGCCTAAGCCGGCTGCTTTGGTTCTGACAATTGATCTTAGCCTGCCCCGTTTTTTGCCTTTGCGTTCCTAGAACAAGGGACGGCAAAGGCTATAAATCCAATTCCCACCAGCAAAAAGTTGACTCTGGCCATAGCTTAAACCTGAGCCTGGCGTGTGGTTGCGCCTTTATCTGCCAGCGGCTGGCCATGCAACGGTCGGAGGAAAGGGCCTGATGGCCGGACAGGGGGCTTTCGACCTGGCTTGAGGGCTAGCGGGCGAACCTCGGGAAAAACCCGTTTTTTCCCTTATTGCTGAGCCGATGTCTGGAGTGGAAACTAAAGTCCGAGGTGCAGCGCGGCAAATTCACAAAGGCCCGGTTGAGGGCAACCTCAAACAAGCGTATTTTCGCCAGACGAGCGCATTTTTAAGTTCAAAAAGAATCTTATTAATTCAATTAGATAACTAATTTTAATCAAAATCGACCTCAGTATTATGGGTAAGTGCCGAAACTAGAGTTATCTCATTGAGCGGAAAATATATGAAAAAAAATTCATGATACAAGCGCATGGTTTTGGACTTCAGGCCCTAGCCCTTGTTAAAAAAAGGTGCCGCAGTCTCGCATTCGTCTTCATCTTTCTTATGAGCTTTCTGCTTCCGGGTAGATTGTGCGCGGGACTGTCGCTGGGACCGGAACACGATTTCCTTGATGTCGCAAATGAATACGAATATTACTGTGAGCCATTTGTCGATCTTCCCATCGATCCCTGGAGGGTTGTTCCGGAAAATCTTAGGACGGAACATCAGCCTTTAAATCTTGGCTTTCTATCGAACGAGGTCTGCTGGACCCAAATTAAAATTGAATATCGGGGCAATACTTCGCGGCTTGTGTATTTGGAAAAGGGATCGACGCGCGATGACCTTCTGCATGTCTTTCACCAGTCGAATTCCGATCGATGGTCGGATCTTGGGAGTGCGGGTCGAAGCGTGGCAACTGAATTCTGGCCTGTCTTCTACCGTTTGCCGACGTTTGAGCTTAGCTTGCAACCGGGCATCAATATCATTCGCATTTATCAATCGACAAGCGATCGCACCATCATCGATTGGAAACTTTGGGATCCAAAATTCTTTCGCGTATCTGCGGATTGGGAAATCATGCTGCTAGGCGGATTTTTTGCGATCTGCATCGTGTTGTCGCTTTATAATCTGGTTATTTTCGCGGTGGATCCGGATCTCTCGCACCTCTACTATTTTTTCTATCTAAGCTCCTACGCCTGCGTGCAAATGTATGCGACGGGATTTGGCAAATTATATATCTTTCCTGATATCGGCGCTCTGCTTGGAAATTTAGGGGCGGTCAGCATCTCCCTTTCCTTATTTTCTGTTTATCTCTTTGTTTATAAACTCCTCGAGGTCGAAAAATTTCCCACGTTAATGCGGCGTTTTTTTTGGTCATGCGCCTGGCTCTCATTGAGCAATATCCTGCTGGTCTTTCTAGGTTATTACTCGATGGCTTCCCGAATCAGCCTGATACTGGCAGGAGCAAGTTGCGTCGTTATTTTGGGTTTTGGTGCTTACGGTCTGAAGAAGAAAATGCCGATGGCCGCTTTCTTCATGGTAGCCTGGTCAATGCTCGCCCTTGGCACTATGGTTCAGGTGCTCGCTCTATCAGGCTATATCCCCAGCAGTGGCTTTACAAAATCCGCCAACTTCATGGGAGCGACCCTGGAGTCGATTTTACTGTCGTATGCTCTCGCAGTCAAAATGAAGTTAAAGCAGAGCAAAGAGGTCAAGATGAGAAAACATGCCTTCTCACAATTGGAAAAGATGGTGTATCCACACCAGTTGACTTTAATGAAAGAGGGCAAACAACTGGAGGAAACGATGCCTCTCGCCAACAGTTGGGGTTGCGTGATTTGCGTGGATATGGTCGACAGCTCGAAACAGAACATCAGTGAGTTAAAGGATTTCCTACGTTTGTTCTTTGACGAGTGTGAAGAGGTTATGAACCAGGGATACCGAGAGACGGGGATGGAAGCCTTTGGCTTTCGGCTGAAAGAAATGGGGGATGGATTTCTCTGTTCGATAGGTTTTCCATTCGCGCCTCCCGCTGATCTCTGTATCCGGAAATTAGCGTTGGATCTGGCCTATTCGTTTGTCCAAAAGTTCGAGGAAACCTCGCGTAAGATGCCTATAAAAGGTTCGTCTGAGCCTTTCCTATCCATCGGGATTGCCGAAGGCCCCATCGAAGGCTTTTTCACCCTTTCCGGAATTAGAAGCTATGATCTTTTTGGCAAAGGCATCGTCCTTGCCACTCGCTACGAAGGCCTGCGGAAGATCTATCAAATGCCGGGAGAAGGCCATTTGATTTGCTTGAGAAGCTCGATCTATAAAGTCTTGCCTGCCCATTATCAAAGCACTTTTAATTGCTATAGCCTGGAGAACGCAAAGCGTCTAATCCGCGATGATGACGCGGCGCAGGAATTCTACTATCAGCGCATCCCGAGCGTCTCGAAACATTTGCGTGTGGCCTAAACCTATCCTAGCGAGGGCTCAATGCCCCGTCTTCAGGGTTTGAGTGCGGCAAACTAACGTCGATTACTCCCCGGGTTGCAAGGCCAGGCTGCCTCGAAAGCCGGTAAATTAAGCCACAGTATGGTACGATGGCCTATCGTTTGCTTTCTGAAGCTTAAGTGCTGATGGCCAGTTCTTTCATTTTCAAAGCTTAAGGACAGTTAAGCTCAACCGTCGCCTGGCAAGTGAGCAGCATTCGTTTTATAAAAATATCGTGAAATGCGATAAAAATGCATAGTGACCTAAAAGATGTCTATACATTTTTTAAATAAATCATTTATAGAGTGCAGACTTCGGTGTACTGATAAAGACTTCCCCTCCTAGAACTTTAACTTCGGCAGGTCCCACCTGAGGTTTCTAGGAACTCTTTATCTAAGGGCAACCCTTCAAGCTGGCTTAGCAGCTATGTTCTGGCAAGTCTCTGAAATTACAGCGTAGATAAGCGTTTTTTTGACCTTTAGCTGAAAAACAGGTTATATCACCGAACCATCGCCTGAAACTTTGAAAAACTTCTCACTGTTTGGCACCATTGAATCATGAAAGGAGCTGTGATGAAACGCGGGGCAACTGAGCAGGCAAAGCACCTCATAGACAAGGCGCCTCAATCCGTCGTCGAAAAATTTGAGAAGCAATATGAGCATTCGATGGCAGCGTTTGCAACCGTCGATCACTCGATGGGGTATCAGACCGCCCTTCTGTTTATAAAAGAAGTTGAGACTAACAGCTCCGAACCGATAAGCTGCAGGGCCGGTTGCGGCTTCTGTTGCCACCAGCCGGTCTTCGTTAGTTTTACCGAATTTGAAGCCATTAAAGACCACCTGCTGGCAACGAACCTTAAGATTGACCAATCCAAGCTTCAAACGCAGCACGACGATATCTCCGGCGGCGTCTTTCACAAACTTACCGTGCCAGAGCGAAAATGTGTTTTCCTGGGCGATAATAATTGCTGCACAATTTACGATGTTAGACCCTTGATGTGTCGTAGGCATAACGTTTATAGCGACCCGCAACATTGCGCATCGGGCAGCACGAACGAGATGAGATTCGACGTTAACCCCCGTACCGAAGGCCATCTAAGCGCCTATTTCGCTTTTTATAAGGGGGACATTTTTCAGACCCAACTCTTAGCGACGCCGGAAATCTTAAAATAATTTGTCTAAGGGCTTAGCTTCTTTTGCGATTCCTGCCTAAACCTTTTGGTCTCCAGCCATTCTTTCCGACAGGCTTGCTAAGGATGGGCGGGCCAGGAGCAGGCTTGATTCCCAAAACTTTCGCCAATTGCCATCAACTCTGATCATTTGATCGCATCGATTGCAGCTATAAATTTCTGTTTCTCTTCAGGCGTGATCGCAAGGCCTTTGGGCATATTTCCTGAGTTTATCCGATTTTTTGAGTCCGCTTTTTTAGACTTCCAGAACAAATTCTTTTTGGCATCCGAGTGGCATGACAGGCAGTATTGGTCGGAAAGATTCTTGAGCTCACCTGTCACATCAGAGGTATCAACGACAGGATCTTTGGTCGACCCGATCTCGCCCTGCTGGGTTTGATCCTGTTTCGCGATCCAGCTGAGAATGATGTCTCGCTCTCCCTGGGACATCTCTTTGCCGACCGCAGTTTCTATGGGTGGCATGGATCCTTTAGCGCCGGGCATAAGCTTTAATCGGGTAACGATGGATGATTTGAGACTTTTCCAGGTCGATTCCTTGCCGAATCCATCATCGAGGTGACACTGTTCGCAGAAGCGATCGGATATCGCCTTGATCTCCACCCAGCTTGGATCAGCCTTCATTACCGAATTTCCCACCTGGGCAAACAAGGCGCCGGTATCGGAAAGTACGAGGATGCTTTCTGCCGCTATGGGATTGTTGGTATCACGGAACCGTATGGCCATCCGGGCTATGGTTTGACCGGCCGGCAGTTCAATGGTCTGATTCATCACGCTCCAGCTGCCCTGCTCGTCGTAGGTATAGATCTTGGTCCCATCGAAACCCCAAAAGACACAATTTTGGTTGCAAGGAGAGATGAGTTTAATTGGAGCGGGACCGGCAGGCAGAGAAAAGAGCCGAGCCTTGCCTTTTGTGGCCAGAATCGCACTCAACTTGGCTTGGTCGCGAAAGGCGACGAATCCCGGACTGGCTGCGACTAAAGTTGACGCCTTGTAAGCGTCGGGCAGATCCATGGACATAATCTTTCCATCAGTGGATTGAAAGCTCAGGGTCTCAGCATTGGCACCGAAAAAACCCGCTTCACGAAAATCATAGAGCGTAAGGAATTCCGGTTCGGCCGCTCGAGCATGAACGGAAGACCACGCCGTGTTTCTGAAATTAAACGAGATGCTTCTTCCGTCAGGAAGAGCCATGGTAAATTCAGAAGAATTAATCCAGAAAATCTCGCTTAACTTAGCAAAGTCGAAATTCTTCCGGCTCGGTTCATCGGTTGTTATGGGCGCGAGGCTGAGTTTTTCAACCTCTTGAAAGGGATCTATCTTGGTTGGAGGAGTTTTAAGATCTCCCTCCTTCTCCTGCGACCCGCCGTTGGCAGTTCGCCCCAACAGGATGGGTTTGCCTGGCGCCTTCTGGCAGCCGAGCAGAAGTCCTATTACGGCCCAGACGGCGACGCCTTTGAAATTATGAGAAGTCATTCATTTTCCACATGAAATTACATCGCTTTGTCGGAAATATTGGCTGGAAACTTAAGTGGATTTTTGCGGCAGATGAATTTTTGTCTGCGGTTTGACTGGAAAATGAGTACCTTTAGAAACTTGAAAAGACATTTCAAGCACTTGGTACCGGAGAATAAAATTGGCGACCGGAAGGCCGCCAAAGTAAGTTTTAAGTTATATGAAAGGCGTGAACTTAACCAGAAGCCTCTTGCATTGGAATTCCTCAGACTGAACTTGATCCAATGCATGAGTATCGAGGCTAAACTTTATTATTGAATGATGCATGTGTCCATACTAGTTGCGCTATTCGCCATACAATCCGCCGTGACCACGAAATCTGCTTGGTCGGGCGCATCGCGCTGAAACTGCGTTCTGAACTTAGCGATCAAACTTGGATAGACAGACTGGAAAACCGCCCGTGAAATCGTTCCGCCTAGGTTATTCAAGGAGTTGAGAGTTCCCGAGAATTCCGGATCTAACAAAGCGATCCTTAAATCCCGCTCAGCCAACCCCGATTCTGTTGCCACGTCCGTGAGATCCAGGGGACGGGTGTAAAAGCGATAGGAAGCGTCCACTGGATCCGGACCGGTTGTGCTGATGCCCATCCTGCTCATTGCCGCGGTATAGTTCGCATTATCTCTCGAAACTTCCTCGGCAAAAGCCTGAGGTTGATAGATCGTGTTGATCCGCGCCAAGTCCGTGTTGTTGAAAAGCTGTCTGTTCGTGCTTATCGCACTTAGCATGATATCCGTATGGTCCGCAATACCCGCTTGGTTGAGGGTTATTGATGACTGTCCATTGACCAGCGCCAGTGAGAAATCTGGTGGTCCATTCAATTGCCGCAAGATATTAAGTGGTGCCTTATCCAATGCCTGCCCTCTGATATCCGCAATGAAAGATCCGTAGAGGCCGTTCCGCAAGGAGAAGAGTACCGATCTCAGGTCCTCCTGAAATTCCAGTGCCGCAATTCGTGCATTCGCTCCGCGCGGTCCCAGGGGAGCCGTAAAAATCTGCCCCTGTTTTGCCTGAAGGAAATCGTAGGTAACGTAAAAGCCCCCGTTATTGCCGTCATGATGTTCGAGGATGCGGCTGCTCTGTGCTACTTGAGGATCATCGAAGCCAATGCGGATCACATCATCCGCCTGGATATTGGCCAGGCGGCTGCCACCGAGAAATTGCTGTTCAAAAGCGGCAAGAGAGTTAGGGTAGCGCATGAATTTTTTATAAAGAATGGGCAAGGTGGCCGTCGCATTGAACCAATCCATACGGATTATTGCAGCACTTGTCAGTAAGCGGCGGCGTATCGAGTCGTCGTTTATTTGATTGCCGATGCCGTCCGAAGTGCCGTCATCGATGAAAATACCATTAAATGGATAGTGATCAGCGATAACCTTATCGAATTCGGCAGGCGACATACCGATATCATCCAGATTCAAACGGTAAATCAGCTTGCTGCTGTCGATCGCTTCCGGGATGACAATCGCGCCCTGGGTTGACAGGCTGTTGATGACCTTTTTGAAGGCCTGACGCTGCGTTTCCAGGTCGGTCGACGAAGCGCCTACATTGTTCACTACCTGCAAAGAGAAATAACGTGTTTTCGAAGCGTTCGCCGAAAGGAGTTTGTTGGTATCTGCCAGGACCTGCGACAGTACGCTTGCATCGGACAATGGCAATCCCACTGACTCGAAGGGTGGTAAAATAGGTCCGTTACCGGTTCCCACTACCGGTTTGGCCACGGGTGGCACCGATGGGCTGACGGAGGGAATAGGTTTGACGTTGGGCGCGGGAGTTTGTGTGACATCTCCACTGTAGGGCACTGGGGCGACCGCCGCCTTCCCATTAAATCCGGGATCAGTTTCCAGCGTGCACCCCAATTGAACTGCGATAACGAGAAATGCAAGAACCTGTATATACGCCTTCATAAAACTCCAATCTTTGCTGAATGTTCAGCCTGCTACCAAATAATATCGGCGCAATTTCCAACTTTCATGAAGCTTGGATTATTACCCAGTTTTTCCTTTCTATTTTCAAAGCCTTAGCGAGGGGCACGGTCGCGGATTTGCGAGCCATATGCAAGTTTACTCATCTGATTAGCGACTCGGCCCCTGGCAATTGGCTCCCCATTATCATATCCGTCCCGTGCCCTACTCTTTATGTTAACGATGTATTTATGAGACTATAGTCGGAATCCACAGGGGGCCCCGGCGCTATCTTTCTAGTTAGCTCATATAAGTATTAAGATCATTACTTCCGGGATTAATCTCTGAGTCACTAACGATCTCAATGATCTGTTAGGGTCCTTTATTCCCGCGTGATGTCAAGCAACCGCTGACTGTGTGGGGCTTGGTACTGGGGATGTCAGCGCTAAGACTCTGGTCCCCGGCCTTTACAGATGGGAAACCGCATTGACGATATCTTCGAATATTACCATTGAAGGCGGAGCAAACGATGTTTGGATTTTCCAAATCGCTCAAGATCCTATCGTAGCAGGTGGGGTTCACATGACGCCAAGTGGAGGAGCCCTTCCCAAGAATATCTTTTGACAGATTGCCGGTAAGATCACCATTGGTTCGACAGCGGACTTCAACGGCATCATTTTAAGCAAAACTCAAATTATATTGCAGACGGGGGCGGTATTGAATGGTCGGGCGTTAGCCCAAACGCCAGTAATTTTGGATCCCAACGCCCTTACCAAAGCAGCCGCCTGATATTGGGGTCAAAACCATTGAGCCGAATTGAGAAGACCCGCACCAGCAAGCCGCTGGCAACTGGGTGTTTTCTTTTTCTTAGCTGTGAGAACACTTTTTCAAATTCTGGCAAATTTCCAAACTACTGAATAAGCTCAACTAAATCCTAGCGTGTCGCAATAACCTTTTGCCATTTAATGGGAGTGCGTCTAGAACCGAGGGGATTTGGCCAAACCTTCTGTTAACGAGTATGCGTTATGATAAAATTTTCTCTTTTCTTTTTTGCCAGCATTTCATTGTTCAGTCTCTATTCATCTGCGATGGCTGGCGTGTCTGAGTCAAAAGCTACAGACGCGATTCGATTGCTTTCTGTCTACCACGAAGCGACTGCAACCACTCTCGGCTCGACCTTAGTCGATGAACATAGTGACTGCAACACAAGCGAATGTGCTTTTAATTTTAAAACGGATGATCAAGATTTTGGCTTCAATGTTCAATACCTGGAGGGCGTTGATTCAGCAATACTAGGCTTTCAAACTCAAGCGCTGGGAGCAAAAATCGGGGCCGTCGATTGGGCGAGTAGCCTCGAAGTGCCTCGGTACACGCGGGTTCTTGGTGCATCATCGCAAGCTGCGATCGCGACCGTGGTGAAAGACAATTTCTTTGATGCTTTGCAAATCGTAGGCGTCAGCAAGTTTTTGTCAAATCAAAGTGAATGCCGCTATTTCAACGACATTTTCTGGTGTGCTTTGAATTATGGTACTGATCATGAAAACTTTGGCATTGCGCTTGCTGGCCTGTTAAATTCTGATCACAAATCGATCCATCTTATTCAGAGTTTACACACCGATCCAAACGGAACACAGCTTACGCTAACGGACGTCAAGCCTGCGAATGATTGATTTTATTCCGAAGATATAAGCCAGCAAGAGCAAGACTCGGACCAAATCGGTGCGGTCAAATCTTCATTTGTTTTAAGACATTGAACTTATGGAAAGAGTGAGTTTAAAGCTTGATCGCCATTTGCCTTTCGGGCTCGCGTTAATTCAGTCGTCGCTTCATCAACAGTCCTTCTGTTGGCGGCAAGAGCCTGCTTACGTATTTTCGCCGCATTTTAGAATGCCTCATTGCCCGGACTGTGATTTTAGGACGATCAATAGTTAATGGGTTTCAATGGTGGCTGGCCGGGTCTTAAACACAAAAAAACCTCCGGACCAAAAGATCGAAGGGCCATTTTGAAGTGGTGCTCCCAGCCAGACTTGAACTGGCACGATTTTACGGTCGCAAGATTTTAAGTCTTGTGTGTCTACCGATAGCTCTTCGATGGAACGTGATTAAATCATTCGTGGTCAGCGAGGGCTACATCCGAGTGATCTTCATCAGTAAGCTATGCAGAAAATTAATATCTCATTTGTCCTAGAGTATGGGTAACAGGGCTCAGTTAAGCAGGCGACCAACGGGCAATGTCTTTACTGGAAATTATCCCTCTTTAGAGGGATTAATTGCTTTTGTTTTTAACTTTAGCGTATAATCCCTTTATGAAGGGATTTTTTAGAGTCTTCGGCTGTTTTTCGAAATTGTCCCTTTGTACAGGGATATTTAGCAACAGCAGCCTCCTTATCTAAGAAATCACCTTAAAAGGAGATTATATGGAATTACTTAATATAAACAATAGCATAGAACTTGGTGAAACTATAAAAAGACGGCGTAAGCAACTCGGTTTGAGTCAAAAAGACTTAGCTGCCTATTGTAAGATTGCTAAAAACGTTTTGACAAATATTGAGAGTGCTCAGTCCGATGTCAGAGTATCCACTCTATTCAAGCTTTCTGCCTTCTTAGGATTTAAGCTTAGCTTGGAACTGGAGGATTAATGCAGAACTTGAATGTGTTCTACGAAAACCTTCGGGTGGGAATTTTGACAAGAAATGACGATCTCATCTATTCCTTTACTTACGATGAAGATTGGATCGTCCATTCAAAAGCTTTCGCTATCAGTCTCGCATTACCACTGTCGGCAGAGACCTATAGCAATAAGCCCACATTGGCGTTTTTCGAAAATCTCCTCCCGGAGGGTGAAGTTCGTCGAACTCTTGAGCGACATCAGAATATTGCCAGCACATTCGACTTCCTTGAAAAATTCGGCAGAGATTGTGCCGGGGCGTTGGTCATTACGCACGAAACAGAAAACAATCAGGAATTGCAATCTTACGGCATCAGTCGCGAGATCGACCTTGAAAAAATCGATGCAGCAATTGACCAACATCAGTCTGTTGCCGAAGTTTTGGCTGACATAGATCATGGGTATCTATCCCTGGCTGGGGCCCAAGATAAGTTCGCAGCTATTTACCAGGATGGAAAGCTCTTCATCCCACAAGGCACGGCTCCTACGACTCATATCATCAAAGTTCCAATATGGAGATCCGGGGTAAAGGAATCGGTCGCCAACGAATATTATTGTATGGAGCTCGCGCGTGCCGTGGACCTGCCTGTGCCGCACTGCGATATTATCGGAGGCCGTAATCCACTCTTTATCATTGATCGTTACGACAGAGTAGTGAGTTCTGCGGGTGTCGTAAAAAGGCTTCATCAGCAAGACTTCTGTCAGGCTCAAGGTATTCCGAGTGAACAAAAATACGAGGATAAGGGCGGGCCGAGTATAAAAGATAATTACCGACTCATTCTCACTCAAACTCCAGTAAGATCTCGGCTAAAAAGCATAAATCTCCTCCTCGATTGGATATGTTTTAATCTCATCATAGGCAATAATGATAGCCATTCTAAAAATATCTCGCTTCTTATGAGGGGCTCCACCCATGAGGTATCGCCTCTTTACGATCTCATTTGCACAGCGATCTACCCGAACTTGACAAAACAATTTTCATTTCGCATTGGAGATAGAAATGAGTTTTCTAAAATCGGTAAAAACCAAATAGATTTGCTTGAAGACGAAATTGAAGTAAGAAGAGGGACCTTTCAAAAACGCCTTCATAACATGAGTGAGGTCATTCGGGAGAATAAAGAGAAAGTTGCAAAGGCGATTTTAGACAGAGACTCCCGAATAAAGATTGTTCCTCGCATCAACGATCTCATTGATGATCGGATAAAGAGTCTTCGGTTTCAGGGGGCGATAAAAGTCAGCTGATCGCCAAGTATTGTTGCCCACACCGACTCTTGTTAGACGCCAATTAAAATAGGGCCACTCCGACAATTAAAAAGGGAATAGTCGGTCCTCTTTTCGCAAACTTGTTTCTGAATGACATCGACAAAATGCTGGAAAATGCTCAAACAAACACACGAGAGGGCCATTACGAAAAGGGTTATGTATACCCGATTCGCTGATGATCTCGTGGTGTTGGTCAGTGCCGGTAGTCGAGGGTCAAATCTGGTAAATAAGGTGATTCACAGACTGAAAGAAGAATTCGGAAAACTAGACCTTACCATAAATGAGGACAAGTCCAAAATTGTCAGCCTGGATAAAGGTGAGAGCTTCGGTTTTCTTGGATTCAACTTTAGCCTGCGCTCCAATGGGAAAAGCCATAGAGACCGACTGGTCATAGCCAGACCCATTCGGAAAAAGCGCACCGAGTTTCTAAGGTCAATATCTGAAACACTCAAGAAAAATAGATTTCGCGACGTGCGGGAAGTGATAAAAGACCACCTCAATCCCAAGATTCGAGGCTGGGTCAATTACTTCCGTCACGGTAACTCCGCGCAGGATCTTGGGTTCGTTAAATGGCAAATAGAGGGGAAAGTAAGACGATTCGCCTCACGTCAGACACCAGTAAAGCGGGGCGGTACGAGCTGGACGAAGTGGAGCCAACAAGCGATATACGAAGACTGGGGACTTTACTCAGATTACAACGTCGCATACGGCAGCTGACTCCAATTCTAAGCTCCATAAACTTTGGGAGCGAAAGCGTTTGGTAGCGCCGGATGCGGGAAATCCGCGAGTCCGGTGCGAGGGGCATCGAAGGGAAACGGGACCAATTGAGGTTAGCTCGTGATTTGGTTACCGCGCCCTTCCCTGACCCGAGCCTAAAGCATTTGGTTTCTAATGGCATCATATTTAGGGTCGGGTGCTTCGTCTTCAACGTTCCCAGAACCTTGAGGGCGAGAATCTTGATAGATTTGAATATCAGCCGCAAGAACTTCATTTTTTCCGGTGGAGACAGCGTTTTCTAGGAGCGCCCTCACTTTCAGGATCGATGCACGATTAAAGGCGCTGTCTAAATCAGACCCTATCACGAGAAAGTAGGCATCGTAGTTAGGATCGCTTGTTAAGGCTTTTACTTGGACAATAAGATTCTTATCGTCAGGCGCTCGATAGCCAAAATTTACTTTATTGGCAATCGCTTTCAAATCTTTTCGATTTCCTCCGTCATCTTTAAAGTTACACCCTAAAAGGGTTTGAGCCTTCTTAGTAGTTGCATCAATAACGTTCGTACAGGTGAGAAGGCTACCGGCAATATTGTTAGGTGGATCGACTTTTTCATCGGCTTCTTCTGGTGATGCTGCTTTGACCTCTGCGGATTTTTTCGGCTTCTAACAATCGCCGTATTTTTAGTGCAGGATAATGGGGCGAGCGCCAAACCACTGAACAAAATAATCTTTTGGCAACTTTCGAGTGACATGGCAGAACACCAATCTTTGACTTAAAGCTGAAAATTCAGTTCTTAGTACGCACTTATCGGTTAAAGTCCAAGATATCTTTACACAAATCCGAGGCTGTTATAAATCCTCTGAAATATCCTCTGAATATCAGCAGCTATTAATGGCGGAAGAAGTTAGAATGGCTAAGTAACTCTGGAGGAAATTAAATATGGTTCTGAAAGCACTTTTGATGCGCTACGGCGAATATTTCTTAAGATAGATTGAAACGTAAAGGGCTCCGATTCGAGCTTTTCTTGTTCCATTCAACTTAGGCTCGAATCGGATTACTTCATCTCTTTCAATGCCGAAAGCCGCCCTCGGAGTTCTCCAACTTCCAGCAGCAACTTTTCATGCCGCGCAGTAAGTCCCTCGGCCTCAGTGATTTGATTCGACTGAATCTGAATATCAACGTTTGCAGCTAGAAGCGCCGTCCGAAGGCTTTTAATTTCATCATCTTGAGCTACGATTTTTTCTTTTTGCGTGTGCGTTTCCGCTTCAAGACGCTCTACCTCTGAGCCTGCATCCCATCCCTTAAGCTCTTTAGATCCTCCCCTGCCATTGCCGAGGGCTTCGCCCAGATTTGCGCTGTGAGCCCGTCCAGCATCCCCCGGATATCGTCCGGCACCGCTGACGCCGAGGATATGGGTTCTTCTGAGTGTTTATCTTTCCATTCCCGAAGGATCCGGCTGGATCGTAGTGATCGAGCCGCCACCGAGGGCCTGGCGAACCCGGTCAAGGGTTGGCTTATGCCCCTTTGCGTTTAGGTCGCCATAGATTCGGACGATGTTCGTGCGATAAGCGGCTTTCATTACGGGTCTCCTTTTTGAACTCTTTGCGGCGGTTGGAGCTAAAACACAATATATAATATAATAATGTAGTAGTACAATACTATTATCTACAATATCATATATTTATTTCTCACCGACTTGGCGCAGTGGCTAAGGAAAGCTGACAAGGCTAAGCAGAACGCTTTAGATCTATTTCAGCCCTCCACAAAGCGTGTGCTAAGAGGCCTAGAATGAAGATCTCATGACACCAGCGGCAAACACAGAGGGAAGGCCTTTCATCCTCACAACCCTTAACGGGTTTGCTTCGGTGTACCTAGAATACTTGCCAAGAATTCAAATGAAGCTGATCGAACGTGATCAATTTTGCGTAAGCCGTGCCTACTTTGAAAAGCTTAAGCGGCTTGGCATTCTGAACCACTACGGCAAATGTAAGATCAACCTACAGTTTGTGGGAACCCCCCCTTACGGAACCTTACGCCGGTGATTTGGGAGCTGGGGCTGGGACTGACAGACTGATGATTGCTACCGAGTTTCTAAGTCGTTCAAATTTACTATATCTATCTGAATTAATTATCCTAATTATTTAACATTTTGACAATTATTTATTGACATATAGACAACTTGGCACTATAAACGTGTCAGTTAGTATAACTATAGGTTAAGACGAAAACCCATATGTGAAAAGATCCTTTCGATTTTTCTATCTTCTGGGTCGCCTAGATCACCACATTTTAATTACGCAGCTATGTCACATTAGAGGAAAATATGTCCAGAATATATAGAAAAATATTGGCCCTTTTATTCTTTTTGCCTTTCAATGCACTCGCTCTCACCCATTCGCCTTTAAGAAGCGTCACCGGTCCTGAATGGGGCGAACCTACCTTCAACTCATCGATTCGCGAAGAATGCGGAGCCAAATCGTATAATGCCGGTACAGGCGAAGTCTGTGGCGTTGCGGCCTATAAAACAGGAACTGATACCAAAGTTTGTGGAAATGAAACTGTTTGCACTTTTAAACCTTGTCGAGGCCCGAGAGGAGGATTCTGTGCTGAACCGATAGAAAGATGCAAAGACGTACCTGCAACATGTTCAAATATCGCCTTCGGTGTGGCAACCTATAAAAGCTGTGAAAATCCTGCCTTTGGTGCGAGAGAATTCAATTCTTGCCCTGACCGGAAACATCCGATTTATCCGACGTTACTTATCCGTAAAACCAGCAGTGAGACGGAATCCTATATCGCCAACGTCCAATCCCAAATCGAAAACTATTCCATTATGTTTGCTACAAACCTTGCGAGTCTTTTGAGCAAAGTTGCAGATAAAGTGAGCACATCTTGCTTACTAGATACCTACGAAGCAAGACCTCAATTCAAGGCTATGGTTGTTGATTTAATCCTCAAATTTGAAACCTCTTTTGGCGAAGTCTATCAGCCTCAAAAATATGCTGCGGATTGTTCTTCAAAAGCAGAGCTGCCTGCTGATATCCAGTACGGGGAATTAAAATGTTCAACCCTATCCTCTCAATCTGTTCTTTCACAGACTGGCATTGCAGGAGTCGAAGCAGGCTTGCAGAACTTCTATATCAAGTGCCTTTATCAGAAAGGTTATGAAGCCCCTAAAGAATGGTTTCAGTTTCAACTTGACGAAATTGACCTTCTACTCAACGACTTTGCCGCAAAAGACAATGCCGCGATTAAGCAAGAACTTATCGATTTAAAGCAGAATCTCTATGACGCAAACGTCATCAAAAAGAAGGATTAATCAGATGAAAAATCTCGAAGCTGTGCTAAACTCCTTGATTTTGACTGCTGCCCTTGCACCATTCGGATTAAGAGCTGAAATAGCTTCAATCGATTCAAGAAATTCCTCAAGTGATTTCCTAGATTGGCAAATTGAGGGTATTCCAAGTTCCAAGGCACAGCTGGACATTTTTCTAAAGAATATAAAATCGGATGCATTGCCAAAGTTTAACCGTATTCATGAATGTGTGACAAAAACCAAGATTTTGATGCAAACATATTTTGAGATTAAAAAATACGGCTTCGGAAAGACCCTGACGGGTCAAACATTGGTGATTGATGCATCTCCAAAATATCCAGCTGATTACCAATATGAAACGAATCTAGTCAGCAATTTTTCATCCCTTAAAACTAGTGAAGACGCAGCCTTGACCAGTATCGAAACGTTTCACACTTCAATGGTACTATTGCCAGGCGCTACCACGGGCGAAATCAAGGCAAGGCTCACAAGGATAGATGTACAGATTTCAAATCTCTCCTCTAACCTGGCAAAATCGGCTATCAGAGAAGATGCGTTCTTGTTTCTATTGGAAAATTCAGCCAACCTTCTTAAGGTTTCTTCCGAAAATAACCTTTCAGAACTCGAATTTCTCTTGAGTGATCAATGCAAAGATGTTCCCGTTGCTTCCGTGGCGATCATTGTCGCCAAAGATGTAGCAGACATGTCATCGGGCATCGAAGACATGAAACATTTTGTTATCGAGGCACGCGCCAAGCGAAGGGCACTAGTCGAATACCTCTATGATTACCATCGCTATAAGCTCACCACGGCTTACTATCAAAACACGACGGATGCGTTAATGAGTCTTAGAGACCAAATCCTATCGGTGTTTGCAACGGCTCGCTTGGTCGAGGAAATGAACGGCTGGTGGGCTAGCATAGTTGCTATGGGGCTCGCAGATCATCTCCATACTCTTTACTGTCAGTATGACGAACCCTTGAGACGAATGCGGGCGACCAGGGAGATAGCGCAGCAATACCTTGAACGAGTCGAAGTATTTAAGGACGCTCCTGAGGGCATGAAGGCTGTTTATAGAGGTCAAGCCCTGAACATTATCTCCAGCATTGATAGAAATATAGCTAGATTAGTGTCTGGCGGTTGGGAAGCTCAATTCAACCAGCAAAAGTTCATGGTCGATTATATGCTGACCATTTCCGATCAATACGTCGATTCTTGTATCCCGCTGCTGGATGCCTACAAGGTTTTTTCTCCTTCAGTCCTTACAGCTGAGGACTTCCACGGTGCTGAGAAAAAATTCCAAGAGCTTACGGACACCTGTATCGCTAAGAAAGCGAGGAATTAAAAATGAAAAATAATTTTCTGCTTCTGGCGATGTTGCTGATAAGCTTTGCATGCCAAAAAGAGCAGTTTGGAAACCCTTCAGTTCACAAACCGGGCGAGTCTACCCGTTGCATTGGCGGCGGCTGTGGTATGACCTTCACCATCACTGCAGAAGGCAGAGGCAAGCCGTCTGATCTCCCTCCCCCTTCCGCCGGTCTCGGTGGACTGGGCGATTGGCTCAAAAAGTATATTTCGCCCTCTACAGATGCCAACCGCCCTATGGATGACATTGGAAATGGGGGACGTGACAACAGCGTATCAAGCCAACCTAGTTTGCCATCGAGCGGCGGGGATACTACCGATAATGTCAGCCCGGGAGAGACCGCGCCCAGAGGTCCACCTGCACTTGAGGGTCCCGACGCCATACGTCCTCCGCCGCCAGGGAGGGGAGTCGGCGAGTCTAGTGATAAGAAAGCCGACAACAAAGATCCCAATCAAGAAACCAAAAAGGCCACATATTTCGAAGATTCTGATGTAGGAAAGGCTTTCACCAAAATTTATAACTCGGGAAAAGGAGTACTTGGTGAGATCAATGGGTCTAATAATAAAAAACGTCGTGAAGCCAAAGAGGCAAAACAAAAAATCAATGAATTGAAAAGCATTCAACAGCAGGTAACGGCTGCCATTGACGACATCAATAGTAGTTCTCAAACTATTTTTGGTCTCGCTAAGGATCTCACTGATAATAGCAAGTTTGACCAAACGACAGATATTGCAAAGCAGATGACTGGCCTCGCTGCATCTCATAATTCGCGCGTCGGGAAAATAGCTGAGGAGGTCAACGACATCCCCGACGCAATTGAAATTCCTGCGCCAAAGCCGATTTATGACACCCCCCAGTTGAAATCAATTGAACAGGCACGGGCGTATCGAAACTATGTTTCGCGAGCTATCGAAGCTGGACCCGAAGATACAAAAGAACCTCGTCGGAAGTTGGTCTCTGTTGCCGACCAATCCCTTGCTTACTCAGAAGCTGCTTACCGCAGCGGGAA
>CAXSGP010000062.1:0-26890 GCA_964236955.1 uncultured Oligoflexus sp.
CAAAATTTCCATAAGCGGGCAGTGTGGTCGACACTCCGAGACCCTGCATTCCATTTATCAGATCATCCAACGATGCTGATAGGTCTAATGCAGGGTTTCTCGTTTTAGCAGAATGTTGGATAAGAGAATTCTCGCCAGTTCCAATTTTTACAGGGAATTCCTAGCCATCCTTTGCTTTTCAGCATAAAAAGGGAGGTAAGGGATCAACGGCGGATCCTTTGAAAAATTAATTCACGGTTTTCTTTTCAACTACTGCGCTAGAGTCAATCCACGATACATCTTTATCCCCGTCTTTCTTTTCAATCCCCTGTGTTTCAACGTTACTTTTTTGTGAAGGAAGTCCGTAAGCGTGAAGAGCTTCCGGCGAAATTTCTGCCGTTTCGCGGCTGCACGCGCTTATAAGACCTAGAACTAACAAGAGGCGAAGCTGACCTAAAAATTCCATATCGTATCCTTTCCAAAGGTTCAGAATTGCAAGAAAAAATAACAGTTGTATGCTAGAGAAGCAAGGGACAGAATATATCCTATAACCGATACCTAAGTGTTTTTACACTAAAATTCTTATCAGAGCTTTCCCCTCCTTTGGTCTAAATCTGTTTCAAAACACTTAGCTACCAAATATTTCACGAGCATGTTTCGGTTCCCCAGCTCGACTGGCTTAGGTTTCGCTTTCAGAAACATGGCTATTGCCTTCCAAGCCTGCGATTCATCTTTCGCCCCTTGTTTTGATCCCTGGTTTTTCATTCTACACTCCTTTGCTCTCGGCGCAATTTTAAGTCGCATAAATGCACTACAACGCTGAGCGGCTTTTTGAAATTGTGGCTCTTTACTTCGTCGGGAAATCTATGATCCACTCTATTCCAAACTTGTCTCGAAACATCCCAAAATAAGACCCCCAAGGGCTGTCACTCATGGGTACTTCAACAACTCCGCCGGCTGAAAGCCCGGAAAATAACCTGTCTGCTTCCTCCCGATTATCCGCACTCACGGATATTTTCGATCGGTTTTCATTTTCGCTGACTGGCCCTAAGCTTTCTGGAACGTCATTTCCTATCAAAGTGTTTTTGCCGACAGGCAAAGCGATTTGCATTATTTTATTCATTTCCTTATCCGCTACGGGAAATTCAGGGCTTGCTAAATCTTTCAATCGGATAATTTTTGCAAACTTCCCACCAAACACCGACCGATAGAACTCAAATGCCAGCTCGGCGTTTCCATTAAAATTAATATGGGGATTAATTGTTGCCATTTTTTTTCTCATTCCAAAATTTTACAAGTAAAAAGTTAAATTTTCTCAGCATAATTTTTAAAGTTATCAAGAATCGCCTGCCAACCTGCTTTCTGAAATTCAACCGGATGTTCATTCTCAGGATCGAATTGGATCGTAATCCTGGTTGAATGAGCAGACGTTTCAAACGTCGTAACAACCTTTCTTCCATCCGGCATTGTGTAAGCGAGCTTCTTATTCGGAATGACTTCATCATAAGTCGCTTCAAAATCAAAACCAAAGCTACCGTCTTTCGCTTCCATGCGAGACTTCATTTTGCCGCCGACACGCAGATCGTTTTCAGATCGAGGGCATTGCCAATCGGGGGAAGCGAAGTTCCACCGGACAATGTGTTTTGGTTCATTATAGCCAGCCCAAACTTTATCTACAGAATTTTGAATCAATGATTCGATAGTAACTTTCGCAGTCATGATAAATCCTTCTATTGTTTAAAAACTAGTTGAACGTATTCGATAAGATGATTGACGGAAGCTACCGCAAGCTCACGATTCGAGCTGGCTTTAGCCAGAACAAACGCTCCCTGAAGAACGGCCTGGGTATGCAGCGCCAGGGTTTTAGGATCAGGCGGACGCAGAGGTTGATAGACCTTTACAGCCTCAAAAATATCCGTTTCAAGTAGGGCCGCATGCCTAAAAATGCTAGCCCGGCAAGCTTCCCTGATAAGCGGATGCGAGTCGTAAACCTCTTGAACCATTGTTCCAACAAGGCAGGTGAATTCTGAAATTTCACCTTGAATGATGTCTCGCCTAAGCTCTAAGTAACCAAGCACCCGATCAAGCGGATCCGATTTTAACCGATAAGAAGATTTTTCGAAAAACCCTTCGGTAACCTCTGACCAATGTCCAGCGGCTTGAACAGCAAGATCTTCTTTGCTTGAAAAATAATGGAAAAAAGCCCCTTTCGACACGCCGGCCTTTGCACAAAACTCGTCGATGGTCGCAGCCGAATATCCCCTGCTCCGGATGAGGTGGAAGGCCGATTCGATAAGCTTTTCTTTGGCCGATTTGCCGTTTGGCTCTTTGCGCGGTCGAGCCATAATTGAAGGCTTCCTTCCAAGATCAGCTTACTGTTGAATATCAGGCTCGACGACTTTAGCCAAAAACCTAAGGGATTCTTGCCAACCCAGGTAACAAGCCTCAACTGGAATAAGGTCGGGAATACCTTCCTGTTTAATATGAACTTCAGTGCCAACCGACACTTTCTTCAAATCAATCGTGGTTTTCATTTTGCCAGGAAGGTTTTGGTCGTCGAAAACGTCCGAATAGACCACGCGTTTGCCCGGAACCAACTCAACGTATTCACCGCCGAAAGAATGACTGTGGCCAGTCGTAAAATTGCGAAACGATAACTTCCGCACGCCGCCAACCTTGGCATCCAGTTCATGCACCGTGCACGTGAAACCATTGGGTGGAAGCCATCGCGCTAATGCATCAGCCTCAGTGAAGGCTCTATAAATTTTGTCCGATGTGGTCGTAAAGACGCGATGCAAATTGATGGTGTTTGGCATGGTAATGCTCCTCGCGATAAATGTAAGTTACTGAAATCTTATCACACTATTAATATACCAACCAGTTGGTATATTATCAATGTAAAAAACTTTAATACTCCTGGCCCAAGTAATCGGTTTTAGCTCTCCAACTTTGCTTGGAATGTTGGCATAACGATGCCGAGCCGGTCTCTGTCCTGCGCTTTCCTGGCATCACACTCACGGGATCCGGCCATTGACGCAGAGATAAAAAACAGCAGCTTGCAGAATATTTGCAGCCTCCTCTCAGAATTCATTTTATATTCACGGATAAAGGTAGAACTTGAAGCAAAGCCGCAGGCTAACGATGTGCCACCCCCGTATTCAAGAGGTCCTATGTTGGGCAAATCCTTCTATGTAGCAATCGCTTTTGGACTCCTTATTAATCTAGTGGGTGACCTTAGCGTCTATCGACAGACCTTGATCGAGGCGGATACGGGAAGGTGGATAGAAGAGAGTTACAAAATCCTGCGTATCATCGATGCGGCAAAGATCAAAGTCTATGAATCCCGGGGCCAAAGCTCTCTGGATCCTTCGATAAAAAACCAATTCGGGCAATTGCAGGCATCGCTTCGCAAACTACCAAATCAGGAAGAACGACTCGGCCGTCTCCTGGCTCTTGACCAGGCACAGCTTGTGGCGAAGAATAACAATCCGGCCCTTAGGATACTGGGAGAAATGGGGGCCGTTGAGATCAATCTGCTGGAAGACCGCTTGAAGAGAGATCATGGCGATCATTTTAACGCGGGCGATCAGATTATAATTGCGAACATTTTGGACCTTACCCTTATGCTCATAGTTTTTTCGTTTTTCATCAGTGACAGACGAACCGGGCTCAAGATGCAAAGAGCTATGACTTCGGCACTGGCCCATGTCGAATCCGTCAATCAAAGCCTGATGCTCAGCATGTCGAAAAAAGATTCAAAATTCAAGTCGACAGTCCACGATCTCAAGAATCCCCTGGGATCGATTAAAGGATTTGCCGAACTCCTCCAGGACGAAGAAGGCAACAGCATTTCAACCTTGGAGATGGTGAAGATTATCAAACGTATTTCCGTCAACACTCTCAATCTGGTTGAATCAGTACTGCACGTCGAAAACGAGGAAGATGAATCCGACCTCAAGGCCAAGGAGCATCTCAAGGTACTTGACTGCCTCAAGGAAACCTGCCGATTTCTTGAACCCATAGCCCGAAATAAAAAACAGACGATAAATATAGAAATAGAAACCTTTACCTATGACTTTGCAATGTGGGCCTCCCGCCATAAGCTTCAGGATATTTTCTACAACATCATTGGCAACGCTCTGAAATATTCACCCTTGGGATCTGCCATTTCCGTCAGCTGCAAACGGCTCGACGATTTTCATAGGATCGAAGTCAGCGATCAGGGCCCGGGGTTCACTGCCGATGATTTCGCGAAGATGTTTACCCCCGGCGCCACCTTAAGCGCTAAACCGACCGGTGGAGAAACGGCGAGTGGCATTGGTCTCTTCTCGGTGAAAAATTCCCTGGAAGAGCTGGAAGCTAAACTGGACATCATCAATAACCCTGATCACGGCGCCTGCGTCCGCCTTAGTTTTCCCGTCCGGGTCACGCTCATTCCAGCGAAAACATCATTGACATTGACGGACTCCCAAATCTATCAGCAGTAAGAAGCCGGGATCATGCCTTGGCCTAGGCCCTGACTCCGGCTCCTCACGGCATAAAAACCAGCTCCTCGCACCGGTGAACGCTTAGTTTATGACGAAAGAACTCGATAGACCCTCGATCGGCTGCAGCCCACCCAGCAAGGCTTTACGATCGCCTGCATAGCGGATGCGGTAAGTTCCGGCTTCGGCTTTTTCCGTATCCCAGCTTATGGTAATTTTTGAGTCTGTCTTACCACTGCGCTCCCAGCCAAAAGTTGTCTCCGGATCCCAATCATGGAGGACAGCAACGAAGCCCCCTTCGACAAGTTTTTCGACCACCAGAAAGCTATCCTGGATGCGATAGTTGTTGTTGGGATGGGCACCCCAAAACTGCACCTTTACAAGGTCCCCCCGATTGTAAGTGGCACTTGGTGGGGTGATGACATCGCCGAATTTAGAGCCCATGGGAACCGTATCAAACGAGACCCTTTTGCTGAGATTAACGGTTGAGCCCGTAACATCCGGAGGTGTGGGGCCGGGTTCGATTTCGGAGCCGGCCACCATAGCATTCGAGAGCTTTACGAATTCCTGTTGAAATCCAGCCTGCTCATCAGGTCCAAATTGGGTACAGGCACCTTCATACCATTGCTTCTGATACTCTTCACGGGTCGCAAGATAGGACGAATAGGAATTCGCGAGGCCCGACACGACACCGTATTTGACGCCAAGGGGCGCGAGTTCACTCAAGACCGCTTCACGAAACCGGCGACCAGACATGGTGGTAACTTCTGCAGGAACGGCGATCAATGCCAGACTACCGATTTTGATCAACTGCACGGGCATGATCTGCGGCGTCATCGTCGGGCCACTGATATTGAGGTGGGCGACCCCGGTGGGGAGCAACACTGGCTTTTGACCCTGACACTCTTTATATTCTTCTGAATTGGTGGCCGACCAGACTATCGAGAACAGTCCCCCTAGAAAGGAACTCAGTAAGCCTTTTCCGGCATTTTCCTTCCACTTCAGACTCTCAACAGTGGTGCCGTTTTCAAAGAGCGGAGCTGGACTTGGATTATCGAGTGGACTGCCCGCCGAGAAGGAGGCACCCATGCCGGCAGCACAGGTTTTGCGACCCACACTGGCAACATAAAGCGTGCGCATATCGACCCATTCGTGGCGATAATCGATAGAGCCTTTAAGTTCCTCATTTGCCGATTCATAGAGTTCTTTGGCCTTAGCATACTGCTTCGAAACAGCATTTTCGAGGCTTTTATTGTCTTTAAAATTGACAGTCGGCGGCGCTTCACCCCAGGCAAAGTTAGGGGTTACGTCGCCTTCGTTGGCCTGAGCAAAGCCAGCAACGAAGGTATTCGACTTTCCATAATCGGTGCCTTTGTCCTTTTCGAAGAGATAGGAAGCCCAGCCTTTGTTATCGCCCGTGATCAGGTGGTTGTTCGGGCCGATGCTATCGGGATGCACGGCATACCAGTTGAACATCCCCAGTTCCTGGCCCTTGTCCGTTACGAATTTCACCAGCGTAAACGTCTCATCGGTATCGCTCGCATAGCGGGCCCGTTCCTCAGCGGGATTATTGAGATAGGCAAGCTGCGCCCGGTTACCACCAACGCCAGCCAATTGACCTTCATTGACGAGGATTTTTCCGGACTGAAGGTTTTGGTGGGCTCTGAGTATCGATTGGTAGATACCGTCCACCAATGAGTCAAAATGGGTTTTAATGAAGCCTTTGATCGTCGCATCATAGAGGAAGTAACCCGAGTACCCGCCCGGTCCCCCGTGGGTGTGGGTAGCCGAGAGCAGGATGTTCTTCTCATTATAGTAAGGTGCGAGCTCGGGGTTCTGAGCCACCCGTTCCGATACCTTCAATTTTACCATTTGGAACATCATACCGAGATCGGCGCTGACGATGACCACTCGTTTGTTTTCATCCCCGACAATGAATGCCCGTGAACGGAGACGCATTTGAATTCCGGCAGTTGCCTGCAGGCCATCAGCGAAGCCCATCATACCAATTTCGGCAGCTGGCCCGGTAATGTCGAAGATTCCAGTGCCAATGATGTAGTTCCCATTTATGCCGGCTAGGTGGGGAGCCTGCGCGCTTAGCCCGATTGGCAAAGACGAGGGCCTGGCATACATGCTCCCGCCGGTGATAAATAAAGGCAAAGCTCCGCTCAGGACTTTTGCTATCCACTGCTTTCTCATAGATCTCCTTTGAATCGTGATCGCTAACGGTGAACGCAACAAGGTCATTGCCCGGATGTTTAACTGGGACGGGCAGAGCTGCAAAAAACGCAAGGCTTCCCGACCTGGCAAGCCACCGATAATGGCAATGCATGTATCACGATGTTTTAAGATAGAATTGGAAAAACAATTAATTCTTGCATCTTATTCAGTGATTTTCAATTAATCATTACGAACCTTTTTCGACTGCTCGATTAGAATCATCAGCGAAGAATATAGGCTCATCTTCGCATCAAAAATTGTCGATGAAGGCACCTTTAAGATTTGGATCAAATAGATTCAGACCAGGTAAGGCGATCGTCAAAAAAAATTGGAATCGGGAATGGGTGGGTTCCTGCTGATTATACGGATAGCCTAAAAGGAGTGTCGCATAATAATCATGATAGTCATGACCGCAGTGCCGCCTAGGGACAGGGAGGGATTGATAGGCTTATGGGCCGGATGGTTTCAAACCGTCTGTGTGTTGGGTGAGAACGACGATGTGCCCCTCTCGTCGTCGTCGATGCAGAAGTCGCATAACTTTGAGAGCGGCCCGGGCCCCACGGAGAAAGGCTGGGATTTTCCTAATAAAAAAGACCACACGCGGCTTGATGATAATACGGCTCCACTGCTCAATCCTACATTGGGCCCATTGCGGGCGTTGTTTGCGGGATGGCGGACGAAGCACTTCCTACGAACGGATTAAGGACCAAGCAATCCCTTGATCAAAATAAAATGACAAAGCGCGGCGATAGCCACGAGGATATGAAAAATCTCATGATAGCCGAATACTTTAGGCCAGGGATTGGGTTTTCTGAGGGCATAAATTACGGCACCGATCGTATAAATGATTCCGCCTGCCAGGACTAACACAACGCCTCGCTTGCCAACGACTAAACTCATTTCCGAAAGGTAGGGGAACCCAAGCCAGCCTGCTCCAACATACAGTACGGCTGCAAACCATTTGGGAGCGCCGATCCAAAAAACAGACTGAATGATACCAACAATGGCAACGCCCCAGATCAGGGCAATGGCCTTGAGACTGGTTTCGTTCGGCAAGGTCATAAGGAAAAGGGGGGTCATGGTGCCCGCTATCAGGGAGAAAATCGCAGCGTGATCCAGGCGCCGCATCATAGCCCGAGGCTTTTCCGCCCACTGAATGCGGTGATAGAAGGCGCTGCAGGTGAAGAGCCCGACCAAACTCAGCGAATAGACCAGGATCGCTGAAAATTGCCTTAAATCCTTGCACCGATCTAAAAGCATCAAACAGGCGCCTAAACTCATGTAGGCAGCACCTTCATGAAAGCGTCCCCGCATATACGGTTTTTCAAGTTTCGGAATCGATACTTCGCCCATGAGCCTCACCTTCACCATTTTGCATTAATTCTAGCCGCTTCGATTCCAACTTTGCCGGAGGGTCTGGATTAATCCTCCTCTGGCCAGTCGAGGCTAAACTTTTTTTGGGTTTCTGTCCCTGAAAAACGAATGCCTGCATGAGAAGGGCATGCGTGCCAACGCCCGGCCTGAACGGGGGCGCCGTGGTGAAGGGAGTGGTATTCATTCTCAGTGTTCGGGCAAAGGCATATCACAGGCGCGAAGCAGTATCACGTGATCGAACTGTCTCTCGTCGCCTTCTTCACAGGCGATCAGCCAAAGCAATTCGCTGCCTTCATTGCAGCGTAGAAGCTCGGTATGGCCCTTGTTGCAAACGAAGGAATTGCGGGTTCTGCGACTCATGCAACTGGTAATTTTTTGACTTTTGCTATTATGGACACAGCTGAATTCGTCGGTTGATGCGAAGCCCCGTTCACCTGGGTTCAGGTCCTTTACAGTTCCCGAAGAATGCCCATCCATTGGGGATTCACTGGTCACGAGATCATCTTGGGAATCGTTAAGCTCACCAATGGGCGCCAGCGATAAGTCGCAGCCGACAAGCTTAATGAGAGATTTAAAACGCAATCGCGTCTCGCGGATTAAAAAGTTCGAGATTAGATTGCTTCCGGCAAAGGGGGTTCCCGCAAAAGCATCGCTGGCAATCTTGCGCGGGCTGACATGGTAAAACCCCTGCATGCTTTCTATCCTTTCGTCGGAAGCGATTGAAGACGTCTCGACGTGACATCCTTGACAGGTTTCTTTAAGGTTTTTCGACCAGGCCGTGTCGCCTTCAAAAAAGCGCATACCCGGTCGGGCCAGTGCGGCGGGAGCCATCCAGTTAGCATTGAGGTGATAAGGAAAGGCTTTGCTTCCGGCAACACCGCTATCATTTTTTTCGCGATTCAGCGTCTGCACAAAATTTTGGAGCTTGGGTGAATTATTCACCTTCACCCGCGAGCTGGCCATGAAGGCCTCAAAAAAATCGATCGATTGCTCCGCATTCAGGTCATCTTGCCTAACACCCTTCTCATCCAAAAATTCATTAAAATCGTTATTCATAATGCCCGGATCTTTATCCTTCGGCTCAAAGTCGATCCAGGGTGTATTGGCAACGGGTACCTGCGAAAACTCGCTTACCGAAGCATTGGCTGAAGGAAAATTATACTCACGAAAATCCCAAAGAATATCGTTGCCACGGAAAGACAGCTCGCTGACCCGTATCTGATTCACGGCCCAGCGATCGGTGATGCCGGCGTTGGAAGCAAGAAATCGGTCAAGGGCAAACTCGATGCCAAAGGCCCATTGACTTCTTGAACTGGCATCGTTTTTATCTTTGAACTGTATAAATAGTTTCACGAGGTTTTCATAAAACGCTTTTTGTGAAGTGCCGGCGAACTCCATGATTACTGTTGCCGGCTTACGCTCCGAACCGCTAAGATCCCTGAGTCCGAAGACGATACGCACTTCGACCGTCTGCTCGGAAGGATGAAGATCGAAGCGTGGCGGCCTTTTGATAAAGGCAAGCGGTTGCAGAAGAGTATCGATGCTGGCGAAATTGCCCAAAGGCTCTTTTCTATCAAGAAAAGCCAGGGCTTCGGCAATTGCCGCGGTTTGATCTTTGAAGAAGAGGTTACCGCAGAAATTGGGTTTTGGTGTATTGGAATCAAGGAGGGGACAGAGCAGCTCCCGAATCACAAAGGGCCTCAAGGGCTGTACTTGGTTGATGTTGGGGACTTTAGTCGTAATAAAAGAACGGATGAGACGCCGTACCAGCTCCTGTTCGTCATCGATCGATTTCACCTGAGTGAATTTGGCGAGGACCCGGGTAAAGTTGAAATGGGAGACTATTTCCGGATGAGTTATGGTGATCGTTCCATAACCCTTGTTAGGAATCTTCAGATCATTATTGAGATCGGTGAGGACCTTACATTCATTCGAACTTGAGTCAAACAAAAGCTCTGAGGACGAAGAAGGTATAGGATCAAGCCCGCAAGCACTCTGACTTAAACACCAGCAGAAGAGCGCACATCGAAGCAAAAAGGCCCGCATGGTCGTCCTTGATTAATATGTTTCCCATTCTTCGCAAACGTACTTAACATCCTGACCGACAACCTTGGATTCGCAACAGCGTCGCTCATTGACGACGCGACCATAAACTGATTTAGTCTGCCTCTCGACCATACCAAAGGGACAAAAGCTATCGGCGTTTTGCTGGGAGAAACCCTCAAGTTTTGCAAGTTGCCGGAAGTAGGTAAAGGTGCTTTCTTCATGACATACAGGCGCACCAGTTCCCGTGTTGGTGCAGACCTCCTTATCAACCATCTTACACTCTTCACGGCCATAAACGATCTTACATTCCTCAACCTGCTTTATCGTACAGGTCTGGCTACCGCCCGTAGCGGGCCCACAGACCTGCGTTGTAACCGGCCGGCTCCGAACGTTGCCAAGGATGGCATCGACCTCCTGAGGATTGATAGGCAAGGCGTCAGGGTCGAAATCGACAACGGGATGCGTGCCCAGCGTGGACTTGACAAAAAGGCTGCTCAGCGCCGGGTCCTGATTCCATAGGTTGAAGTCATCGAGACTCAGACCTTGGCCTTTGTGAAGCGGCATGGTGCCCGTGAAAGACACATCAGGCCCGCTTTCCCCGGGAGCGGTCTTACAGCTGAGAAAGGCTTGATTATTCTTGTCAAAGTTCTCGACTGCATACTGCGGTTTGGCTACTTCATCGGAATTAATGGGCTGACAGCGCACACCGGGTTGGTTGGCCTGAGCCCAGGCTAAAGGTGCAGCAAAGATCAAGCACAGGTAAAAGTAGGCTTTAAAGGTTGGGTTGTGAGTATTCATGACTACCTCAAAATTTGGAGAGGGACAATTTAATCTTACGCATAATTTGATCGACTGGCTATATCGTGGGCAAGTGAAAAGTCATTAATTAGAAGTGGTCCCGCCCTATCGTTCAATTTCTATACGTGAGCAAGCGCAATGCATTGCGGGGAAAGATATGGCTTTCACCAATCATTTCCCCGCCAGCGCCTTAGAATATATAAATGTGTCAATACATGGCGAGTTCCCGCCTTTGTTTATCTTTGCTTCTCTTGAGCTGCCCGCTTTGCGAGTGTTTCCTGAAGGAAAAGATCTCCTGTCATAATTCCATCGGCAAAAAGGTAATGGTCGGTAAAATCTTCACTGCCGCTGAGTTCTATATTCCAAACAACAGGAGCTTCCGATTGCCCATCCCAGGGGACGAGTTCAATTGCCGTTATGGTCTGCAGGTCATCGCCCGTGGTGCCTCGCAGGATTCTGTCGCCTATTTTAAGGGCTGCTGCCGACACAGGTCCTGATTTGAGGAGGAAGGGATGCTGACGGGTTACCAGGATATGCTCATCGCCGGCATAAATCTTGTACATAGGGATCTTTTCCGGACCGGCTATCACGCGTTTGACGATTTGGGCCCTGCCAAGTTTAGGGTTCCATACCGCATCACCCGCCCGGATGTCTCGAATGGCAGTCAGAGACCCATCCCCCATCATTATCTTTGTATCGTCGGCAAAACAACCGCATTCCGTGCGCTGGCCGATCAATTGCCTCAAGCATGAGGGTGCCGTGTAAGCATAGAAGCGTTTCAAGTCCATATGTTTGTCGCGCAGTTTTTCGTAGTCCAGTCGATTGCCCGAAAGCATGAGCGTTGGATTGATGCCGCTCTCACCCTTCATCGCCTGGCCGACCAGCTCCATGTTGCTACAGATTACGCCGCGCGCCTTGGAGTCGATAAGGTTGCTAATGTCAGGTTCAAAATAATCGAGTTTTGTCGTGTCTGTTTCGCCGTTAACGGTGAGATCGAGAAATTTGGCCTGGACTTCGGGATTAAACCAGAAATCGGTACGAAATTCATAGGGGCAGCTTTGGTTGCAGCCACTGCCGATCGTGGGTGCGGACGGCGCCGGGACCTGTGGTCCACTTACGACTATGGTCCCCTCCACTTTTTCCAGCTCGTCATTTTCCTTCATTTCGACACCAATTGCCTTCGCCTCAATTTTAAATTTTAGCCCTGTGGGACCGCTCGGGTTGGTGTCAGCTAAAGGCTCCAAGCCGACCCGGCACTCGGTAAAGGTTACCCTTGCGTCGTCAAACTCCCCTCTGCCACTGGCTTGATCCCCAAGCCTTACGACCTTCTCCCCGATGATTTCGTCGACCGCCTTAATGTTATTGGCGCCGTGTATGATCTCTTTGCCCTGCGCGTCCAGACCGACAATGTAGGTCTCGGCACCGATCATGATCTCCCCATAATAGACGATACCGGATGCACGGAGCTGAAACGTGTAATCGCCCGGCGGAAACACGCCATTTTTCTTTTGCCAATCAGCATCAAAAGTCGACTGACCCGGGAATTTCACGAGCAGTCTTTGGCTTTGAGGCCGGGGTGCCGCGAGTTTGATGCGGCCCGTGGTATGCACATCCTGAGTGGCATTCGAGCCCTTTAAATCGAGTGGGCGACTTGTTCTAATGTCGATCGATTCGATGAAATAAGGATGCTTTTTATCGGGATTATTATTAATAATTTCAACTTGTTGAGTAGCATTTAAGAGAGCTAGCTGATTGGTCGCTCCGCCGAATATTTCCTGAGCTTTAGCTAGTGTCAGAATCCCCGATGAATTAGTCGGCAACCAAATATGATCCCCGTCGACCGTGATCATATCCATGGGTTTGTCGCTGCTGCTGTTTTTCTCCAAGACCCAACGCTTTGCGAAATAATTTTTAGGATAAATTCCAACCTCATATTTTTCACCGTTTTTCGCCGTCGAAACCAGTCCCCGCACGCGGCCCAGGTTTGACAGGTTATTGAGCTCAGAAAGGGAACGGGCTCTATCAATTTCACTCGATTTTTTCGATGAATTCAATAATTGGGACTGGTTGACGACGTAGATCGTGGCCATCGATAGTACGGTCAGCGCCAACATTAGTGCAATTAACGCGAAGCCCTGATCACCAGGTCCAAAGGGTTTTCCTTGCTTCATATTTGCCTCCGATTAAACTCTTTTCTCCCTAAGGAATCGGAAGGCAAATATTTCTTATGAGGGGAAGGATTTGGCTTAGATCGTCAGCGGGCAAAAGAAAGCTGAAATCTTAGCTAGTTACTGACCGGTATAATTCTCGCAATTCCCTGAAAGGCAGAGGGGCTGGGCATAAAAATCTTATCGGCTTAAAGTTTGCACTGGTGATTTGAGCGTCGGGATACTTTCCGAGCGGTATCCAGGGAGTATTTTCCTAAAGAGTTGAGACGAGCGTCCCTGCGAATTCCGGCCGCGAAATCGAACCGTCCGTTATCCAGTCAGTTGCATTGACCCCGGTCCTCGCTGATAATACCTATATAGAACGAAAAGCAGTTGATCCCCTAGTGGTTAGATGCTTATGCCGTCACGCGACTTTTCGAGAGTTCGCAGCTTGGGAGACCTGATGTCTGCTTCGAAAAAAAACCTGAGTATTGGCTTTGGTATCTCCGGTATCTTGATAGCCTTTTTCTTTCCTTATGGGAAATACACCACAATCGTCAAAAAGGTAGCGCCGACCCCTATCGCTGCAGTCCGCTCGGTGCCCGTTGCCGATACCCGGCCCAGTCCTGCCCCTGAACCGTTGCAAGGAGCCGTGGAGATTCAGCGCAAACGAGAAGAGGTTAATAACGCCATTATCAATCGCCTTAAAGAAATAAGAACCGTTGCTGATAATGCGTCGATAAAAATAAAAATAAGGATCAAACCTGAAGCCAAATCCTGTCAGATAGGCGACTTCGATTTTATTAAGTCCTTGGTCCATGATGGCAAGAATAAGGTCTTTTTGCTCTCAGTCGAAAAACTCCGAGGCAGACTCGTGAAACCTTCAAGCATTCGCCTCAGCCTCTTTGACATTTTAAAGAGTGAAAATCACGAGTTTGCGATGCCGAAATTGGAAAACGCCCAGGAATATGGCGTTTACCTCTGCATCGATCCCGGCCAAAGCAATACCTGCAATCAAAAGGCTGCCCTCAATTCCAAGGACTGGAACAAGGTCATCAATCACTCCAAGTTGCCAGAAAACATCGTCTACTTTCAACTCCTCACGACCAAGAGCAGCAGTGCCTATCTCATTCCCACGAACAAATGGGGCAGTTCAGCGATTAGAGAAATGACGGTGAAGTTAAAACCTTGGTTGAGCAAACCCGAAGATTCTTTGGAGCTGACGGCGTCATTGATGGAAAAATTAGGATCGCTTCCCGCCAATGTCGAAAATGGGGACCTGGAGATCCCACTGCCTTTTCGTGATCCACGCTGCGATAGCAAAGCTAGTATTCAACCGTCCTCCAAACGAGGTGGCGGCTGAAGTCCGAGCGGCCTAGGACTGGGATTGATTGAATTAAGATCCCTGTTAGTTTTTAAGATCAAGCGTAACGATCTGAGTATTATCGTCTATTTTTCTATTATCAATGGGCTCTTCGGATCGAGCGCTGTCTCGGACCTGCTCCGCCGACCTTAAAGTCTGCCGGTTTCTACCCGCCGAAGGTTTATAGAGATAGTTCATCTCATCAAGAAAATCAAAGCCAGGTGCCGTCGTTTCCATGTCCAGTGAAATCATCAGGGGGGATTCCTGACAAACACCTGTATCTTCGATATAGGGAGAGCTTTTGATGGCGTTGGTATCAGGCATATTTGTCATCGGAAAGGGCATGGAAGGTCGCCGATGAACGGCTGCATCAGACGCCATCGATGGTGATCGGGGGGACCCAAAACCGGTGTTTGCCAAGGGACTGCGATCGCGGTATTGAGGCTCGACCGATGGTCGCCTCATTTTCGGGTGCGTTGACGCTGAAGGGCTTATGCTGGAGCCGCTACGCGTGTCTTTATGGGTGGCAACATTAATATGTAGAAATCCCCAAAAGATCATGACACCAAGCATCAATCCAGTCGCAAGACTGACTGCGAGCATATTGCCACCAGAGCGCCAGTAGACGGTGAGAAATATTCCCAGCAGCCAGCCCAGGATCGTCAAAGCGATTCTATTTATAGCCCTTAGGTCGTTCGTAATCATAATTTGTCCTCGGGATGACTGTCGAACCTTCCCTCTTGATCGGTTTTGATGCAGGGGAGTTGAGACCTTTTTGCCTAGTCCCAGCGATCGGGTCGATACCTCCCGTTTGCGGAGTTCCTGCAAAAAAGCGCCGCTTTTCCAGTCTTTTCAGCGTTTACGCTGAGATTGTAGATGGACTTGGCATTTTTAACAGGACCTGAACTTACGGCTGATGATGCGACCGGTTGAGACAAAACTATGAATCGTTTTGCATCCTCTGGCCAAGGACCAAGATATATTACTGGCTGCTGCACCTATGATTTTTATTTCGGAACTTTCTGCCCCTGGTCTCACCTTCAAATTTTCTTTTCCTACTCCCTTCGCATAACGTCCCTCCTTGCATGGGAACAGCTTTCTTTGCGCTTATAATGTCGATACCAAGTGATCGACAAGACTCTTATCCTGTAGCTCAGGTGCGCAATCGCAACGAGTTGCAATCTGCTGATGATGTCAATGGCTTTTACTCCATCATGAGTAACTTTCAACAACCAGGTGGGCTTTATTAGCAAAGCGACATTCCTGCGCTCTAGGCACTTCTCGCGCAACATGCTAAAAAAAGGCTTATGCCAGTTGATGCAGGAGTATCTATGATCCAGCGTTTCTTTAAATCCATTATACTGACCGGCTCTCTCTCAGCTGGGTGGTCCCAGGCGGCGACCCCACCCGCCGCGCGATCTCAGGATGTACTTCCCCTTGCCATTGAACAAAAGGATTATCCCAACGGACTGCGCGTTCTCGTGGTCCCCACCGGCTTTCCCAATCTGGTGTCTCTGCAAATTCCTGTGCAGACAGGCTCGCGCAATGAAGTTGAGTCCGGCAAGACAGGCTTCGCTCACTTCTTTGAACACATGATGTTTCGGGGAACCAAAGCGACTTCCTCTGCCGCGTATCAGGACTATCTGAAGAAAATGGGAGCTCGCCAGAACGCATATACCAGCAACGACTACACGAATTTTCACACGACTTTTGCTAAAGAAGACCTCGAGCTGATGCTAAAGCTGGAAGCCGATCGCTTTATGAATCTCGAATATGATGAATCGGCCTTTAAGACCGAATCGCGGGCCGTGCTTGGCGAGTATAATAAAAACAGTGCCCAGCCCGGCAGCAAGCTCTCGGAAGTGACCCGAAACGCCGCCTTTCAGTCTCATCCCTATAAGCATACGACGATGGGCTTTCTCAAGGACATCGAAGATATGCCAAACCAATTCGCGTATTCGCGTAGCTTCTTCGAACGTTGGTATCGACCTGAAAACACTACAATCATTGTTGCGGGTGACGTCGAAGCAAAAAAGGTATTCGCACTCGTTGAAAAATATTTCAGCGCCTGGAAACGCGGCAGCTATAAGGCGAGCATTCCCGTCGAGCCACCAGCGACCAAAGCCGTCTATGTCCATGTCCCCTGGGAAAGCCCTACTTTGGCTCGACTGACCATCAATTTTCATGGCCCAGCCTTTTCGGTGAAGGATAAAGACTACGCGGCTCTGTCGCTCCTATACGAACTAGCCTTTGGTCCGACTTCGGATCTCTATAAGCAACTCGTGATCGACGAGCAGAAACTCGATAGTCTCTACGCTTCAGCCGCCGACTCGAAGGATCCTGATCTCTATTCAGTTGGCGCCAGGGTCAAAGATCCTAAAGATATCGTGATGGTTCGCGATGCCATCCTCAAAACGCTTATGCACTACACACAGCACCCCGTTGACAGCGAAATCCTTAACCGCATCCGATCCAATCAACGCTATCAAATAGCCAAAGGCCTCGATAACACGGAAAACATTGCTGCTCTCCTGGCTAGTTACGTTCATTACGATCGCAGTTCAGCCACCCTCAACGATCTCTTCAGACTCTTGGATACCGTGACAGCAGGGGATATTCAAAAGGCCGCGCAAAAGATTTTTACTGATAATAATATGGTAATCGCCACACTCGCTCACGGCGCTCTGCCCGCAGAAATCGCCACGCTGCCCAAACTCGCGCAATATGTGCCGGCTGACAAACCGTTACGCAAAGACGTGCGTGTCATCGTTCAAAAAAACAAGAGCCCCTTTCTCGCGATCAAAGTTCTATTCAAAGCAGGCTCCACGCTTGATCCTAAGGGCAAGGAAGGCTTAGCCAATCTCGCAGCCCAACTCGTCACCGAAGGTGGAACGAAGACCAGGACTTTCGACGAGATTCAAAAAGCGCTTTTCCCCTATGCAGCAAGTATCGACAATCAGGTCGACAAGGAAATGACCACCTTTACGATCCGTGTTCATAAAGATCATGCTGAAAAAGTTTTGAGTCTTCTTCTCCCCGGCCTTTTAGAGCCCGGTTTAAAACCTGAAGATTTTACGCGGGTGAAGTCTGATGTCCTGAACCAGCTCAAGCAGGATCTTCGTAACAACAATGAAGAGGAACTCGGTAAAGAAAGGCTGCAGGAACTCGTCTTCAGTGCTACTCCCAATGCTCATCCCGTCCTTGGAACCGTGGCTGGACTCGAAAGCATTCAAATAGCCGATATTCAAAAATATCAGCAGAGCGCCTGGACCCAAGGCGCATTGACGATAGGCGTGAACGGTGACGTTACCGATGCCCTCGTGGGGCAGTTGAAAAATGCGCTGGCCAGCCTTCCCGCCACTGATGCCTTGAAAATCGCTGAAGCTGTAAAACCGAACAAGCAGGACGGGATCACGGTCGATATTATCGAAAAGAATACGCGGGCCACGGCCCTATCCTTTGGCCATCCGATTGAGGTCAATCGCAGTCACCCTGATTTCGCCGCTCTCTGGCTGGCGCGGGCCTGGCTTGGCGAGCATCGCAGCTCGATGTCGCATCTCTTTGATCGCATTCGAGAGATTCGTGGCCTCAACTACGGGGATTATGCTTATATAGAAGCCTTTCCAATGGCTGGCGCTCAGTTCTTTCCGCCGGTAAACGTCGCACGTCACAACCAATTGTTCGAGGTCTGGATTCGCCCCGTCGCCCCGGAAAATGCGCAGATGGCCCTTAGAATCGCAATCTTTGAACTTGATAAACTCATCAAAAATGGCATGACCGAACAGGACTTTCAGTCCACTCGCGACTACCTGATGAAAAACGTTTTTGTCATGACGGCCACTCAGAATCAGCAACTGGGCTACGCGCTGGATGCCGCCTGGTGGGGTACGGGTGAATTCACCAAAGTCATGCGCGATCAATTGCAAAAACTCACCTTAAGCGACGTGAATAAGGCAATCCAGAATCATCTTTCGAGCCGCAACATTCAGGTGGTCGCCATCACCAAGGATGCTCAGCGTCTTAAAGATCTTTTGCAGAAAGATGCCTTTTCCCCTATCAAATACGATGGCGAAAAGCCTAAGGAAATTCTTGACGAAGATAAGGTCATAGGCGATCTCAAACTCAACATTTCGAAAATCACCATCACGCCAGTCGATAGCGTTTTTGCAGGTTCCAAGCCCTAATATTAAAAGCCACGTCCATTCCAGGGCGTGGCACTCTCTCGCCTATACGAGGGCTCAACACTTTGTAGCTGAAGCAAAAGTTTTTTCAAAAAGCCTATCGACATCCGCTTCCGTGGTATCAAAAGAACAGACCAAACGCAGTAGACCGCTAGTACTTTCCCAAAGATAGGCAGCTGCAGCTGTTTGTAGATGGGAGGACCAATCGGGCGGTAGGATGGCAAAGACTTCATTAGCTTCGGTGGCATAAGGAAAGACAGCGCCGGAAATCCTTTCAAGCCGTCGCCGCAAATAGAGCGCCATGGAATTGGCGTGAGAGGCATTTTTAAGCCATAAATCATCGCGAAGATACGGAAGGAATTGACTGGAAAGAAAGCGCATCTTCGAGGCCAGCTGCATACTTTGCTTGCGCATGAACGCAAAAGAGTCGGCCAAATCCTCCCGGAAAAACACCACCGCTTCGGCACAGAGCAGACCGTTTTTCGTACCCCCAAAGCTTAGAACATCGATACCGGTCGCTGTCGTCAATTCACTTAAACTCAAATCGAGCGAGGCCGCAGCATTGGCAAGACGCGCCCCATCCATGTGAACGAGCATGCCACGACCATGGGCAGCATGGACAAGCGCTTTAATTTCATCAGGGCTATACACAGTTCCAACTTCGGTCGCTTGCGTAATCGATACCAGGCGGGGCAGCGCCCGATGGGGATCGCTGGGGAGGATGCGCAGCCTCTCGATCACCGCAAGCGGAAGTTTGCCCTGCTCGTGCGGAAATCCAAGGATTTTACTACCGGTGATGAATTCAGGGGCACCACATTCATCTTCATTGATATGAGCGATCTGGGTCGCTACCACGGCATCGAAGGAGCGGCAGGTGCTGCGGATCGAAAGGGTATTAGCGGCAGTACCGGTGAAAACGAAAAACACTTCCACTTTTTTTTTAAATGTGGCTCGAAATTGTTCGACCGCGGCTTTGGTAAGCGGATCACCGCCATAGGCTGGAGCATGACCTTCATTCGCTCTGGCGATGGCGAGAAGAATGTCGGGATGAACACCGGAATGGTTATCGCTGCCAAAACTTTTGGTCGTTTCCATGATAGGCTCCGAAGGCAGTCCGTTCCAGTTAAGCCTGCTCGTTTTTGATTGGCGAAAAGAGCCAGGCCTGTTCTTTCGTTTTCGATAGAAACCCTTGCCGTGAAGTGATCTTTTTCGCGTTCCATCCTAAAACCTGAAGTTGATCAAAACGACCTCCCCCAGCAAATTTTTCTAGGCTGTGAACCGGATGCAGCTGTTAAGAAGGCCTTCCGCCGCCTTTATGGTCGCCATGAAAAAACAGTTTTGTTCCACGAGTGGCGATTGTCAAGCCATAATTCCTAACATACAATCGCCTCAGAATGATTGCAGGAGGGGTGGTAATGAAAATTAAAGCAGCGGTAGCCTGGGGACCCAATCAACCCTTGCGCATAGAAACAATAGATCTTGAAGCGCCGAAAGCCGGAGAAGTGCTGGTTCGGATCGTTGCCTCTGGGGTTTGTCATACCGATGCCTATTCCCTTTCAGGCGTTGATCCTGAAGGACTGTTTCCGGTCATACTCGGTCACGAGGGAGCTGGCATCGTCGAAGCAGTGGGGGAAGGCGTGAGTTCTGTCATGAAGGGTGATCATGTCATTCCTCTCTATACCCCTGAATGCCGCAGCTGTAAGTTTTGCCTCTCGGGAAAAACCAATCTTTGCCAGCGCATACGCGAAACCCAGGGCAAGGGCCTCATGCCTGATGGCAGCTCGCGATTTTCCAAAGATGGCAGGCCTATCTTTCACTATATGGGCTGTTCCACCTTTGCTGAATACACGGTTGTGCCTGAAATCGCGCTGGCCAAGATCGATCCCAAGGCCCCGCTCGAAAAAGTCTGTCTGCTCGGTTGCGGCGTGACGACTGGCATCGGTGCCGTTCTCAATACGGCTAAAGTTGAAAAAGGTGCCTCGGTAGCCGTCTTTGGAATAGGCGGTATAGGGCTTTCCGTAATCCAGGCGGCAAAGATGGTGGGAGCCTCCCGCATTATAGCTGTCGATATCAACGACAGTAAAAGTGAGATCGCCAAAAGTTTTGGGGCAAGCGACTTTGTGAATCCCAATCAGATAAAGGCAGACCTTGTCAGTCACATTGTAGCCATGACCGATGGGGGCGTGGATTACTCATTCGAATGCGTCGGCAATGTAAAATTGATGCGCGATGCCCTTGAGTGCTGTCACAAAGGATGGGGTCAATCCATCGTGATTGGCGTAGCAGCGGCCGGCCAGGAGATCTCGACTCGTCCCTTTCAACTGGTTACGGGGCGTGTATGGAAGGGTTCCGCATTCGGCGGAGTCAAAGGCCGGAGCGAGCTGCCTACTTATGTCGAACGCTACATGGCAGGTCAAATTAAACTTGATGAGTTGGTTAGTTTCGAAATGCCGATTGAAAACATCAATCAGGCTTTTCAGTATATGAAAGAAGGAAAAAGCATACGGACTGTCGTGACTTTTTCATAAGGCCTGAAATATTAGGTCATCATCTTATGGCCTGGGCCTTTGCTGGATACCCATTGCAGGCTAGGGTCATGGTTCGATCGGCCAAGGCCCTGCCCGACAAACTTAGCGCTTTCTAGGCTAATTTTGCCCGGCTATTCAGCCAGACTTATTCGCGTTAAAATCCTTATGAATTAAAAAATTCCCCGAGTATACTCGACGACGGCCAGTGATCCGGCCATTATTATACCTAGAGAGCTATTAATGGGAGACCTAGAATGTTGAACGCACCTGAACTCATGATTATTGCTGGAGTCGTCGTTGTGATGTTTGGTGGCAGCAAATTGCCGAAACTCGGCAGTGCTGTTGGTGAGACAATAAAGAATTTCAAAAATAGCATCAAAGATGATGAACCTGCGAAGCCTTCCCAAATAACGGCTGCAAAAGACGACGAGACTAAGAAACCCTGAGAGATTCCAAAATTTGCTTCCAAGGCCTTAAGGCTCAGTATTTCTGAGCCAAGACTTGCTCCAGGTGCCGGGATCCTAGACTTTTACATAATAGTTTCCTATGGATTCTTGGCTGATTCCACGGGCAGCGGAATAAAACTCCTTGTCGTCAAACGGAATCGGACCAAAGTGCCCGCTTGCATCACCAAAGAACCTTGTGCCCATGCTGCCTGCCTGCACCAAACGCTGTTCCGAACTCGATGCAACATGCCGATGGATATCACGCTTGCCAACCGGCGTGCCGCCGAAAAGCATGGTTTTGCTATCAACCTTGACCAGGAGGCCAAGAAACAGGTTTGAATCAAAAGCGCCTAGGGCCATCCGAATAGATTCCTATCGCTCCCCTCCCAGGATCTCCCGTCATCTTTTTTTCTTAGCCTGGCCTTTTGATGACGTCTTGAAAAAAATTTGAGCGATCGTCATGATACTGATCATAAACCAAGCCCCTTCTAAAAAAATAAAGCCATATTGCCTATTGGTGATGGCGTTGATCAGTAAACAAAGTGAGCCCATAGCATTAAGCGTCTGAAAGGGAAAAGGTTTGATATATCCCGGTCTCAGACTCTCCATCGCATAGGCGAGCAGAATGAGAAAGGCACCGACCAGCGAGACGATTTGATCCCAAGCTAAATCCATTTTGAATCCTCTCCTGCCGCCCAGGCTGCAACGCAGGCGAGCGCAAAATCTATAGTGCCATCCACGGTTTGTGCCACGGTCCGCTGATTGCCCGCAAAGGGTTCATCATCACCGACAATGGCAAGAATAGCCCCTCCCTTAATGTCCGGACCTTGGGTCTCTTTCAAGGTCTCAGTCCTATTCCACAGATGAAGGAGAGTAAAGAGCTGGGCACACTCCATTTCGGAAGCGAGCACTCCGGCAGCTACCAGATGGTCCATAAACATTTTATGTTGAGCCAGCAGTGGCCCCTGACCAAACTCACGGGCGTAGAGAGAATCTTTGGTATGCACCAGTCCTAGCATAACTTTTTCGGCTATCTTTAGATCACGGCTAACCGACCGGGCTACATCTAAAAAATCAAGCGAACTCAACACCGGAATAGACGAATCGAGATAGTGACGACTGGTACCTTCGTCACGCACTGCAGCGGTGGGAATAACAATATGCCCAACCCTGAGGGTTTTCGGCTGCAGCGATCCCGCAGTCCCCACCCGGATGATGCGTTTAGCACCGAGTTGCAGGAGTTCCGTGGCGATGATGTCCATACTCGGACAACCCATCCCTGAGCTCATAATACCTATATCAATCTTTTGACCTTGTGCCAGGATATTCCCATAATAGAAATTATGCCGCCGCGCATGCGGCACAACCTTCACATCCAGAAGTTTCTTAGCCATCTCTTCGGCTCGCCCATCGGATCCGGGCAGGAGAATGTAGCGACCAAGCTTGCCGTTACCTTTGATATGACTGGGTTCGATATTCATGTGAAGTGGTTTTGTCACTGCAGAGGTTTGCATGATGAATCCGTCTCCTTTTACTCTTCGTAAGCTTATGGTGTGATATTCCTTGGCATCACGCAAGCATCAAACCGCTGAGGCCCGGTTCGTCTCCAAAGATCCAGGGTCTTTTCCGAGCCTTTGGCGAGCCCGTGTCCTGCTCGCTTTCCCAGATCGTTTGCCTACGCAAAGAAAACAAGGAAAAAAAGGCTATAGCCGCCAAGGACTAAGGATACGGTGAACAGGGGCGCAACCGACATTTAATTCGCTAAATATTTCTTCAGGGGCTTAAGATTTTTTGGCGATTGCAGTATCCTTTATAACTGTACAGACCAACGTTGCAGGGCAGGTCGCGATAGTTTGCCCTTTATCCCTTTTACCTTGGAAATTTCCGCTCGTGAGAGCGCTGAATAGAATAGTTTATTAAGGAAACGCCATGAAGATCAGCCTTAGAATGTGTATCGCTTTGGGTTTAGCTTTTGGGAACAGTCCGGCGCACGCAGGGCCTTTGAAAAAAGCTCTGGACCCGTGCGTGGAGAAAGCCTGCAAATCGGTCCTTGAGTCCGCGACGCTTATCGCTTCGGTCGATCAAAGCACTTTATCCACCAAACTTTCGGCCTATGGAATCACGGCTAAAAACGGGGTAAAGGTCTACCGCATCCGCTACCATACCCAGCGCCCAGACGGTTTGAATACCCTGGCGTCCGGTGTTGTGATCGTCCCTGAAGGAACAGATCAGTCGCATCCATGGATTTCACTTCAGCACGGTACCCTACCGGCAAAGGCTGAGGCTCCGTCAATGGCACCAGGCGAAGGCTTAGCGGAAGCTTCCCAGGGCTTCGTAGTGGTCGTGGCGGATTATTTGGGTTATGGCGACTCGGCCGAAATTTATCATCCTTACATTATCGAAGCAGGCTATACCGCTCCCCTCCTCGATATGCTGCGTGCGGCCCGAGAGTTTTCACACAATAATTCTCTCAATCTCGGCAAGCTGTTTCTCAAAGGCTATTCCGAAGGCGGCTATGCCACCCTCGCTTTGCAAAAAGCAATTGAAAATCAAAGTCCAGCCGAATTTCAAATCACCGCCTCCGCCCCCGCAGCGGGACCCTATGATGTTGATCTGACCGCAAATATCGTCACACAAAAACCCCACGTGAATCCGGCTAACCTGCCGTTTCTGGTTCTTTCCTACAATAAATGGCTTGCCGATGATTCCCTCCCGCTCGATTCCATTTTTGCAAGTCCCGTCGACCGAGTAACGACAGCCCTAAGCGGAGCCTATACCACGCAAGAGATTTTTGGACTCCTGCCGACCGAAACCTTCGCGTTGTTTCACCAGGATTTCATCGAAGACTTTGGATCGGCAGCTCCCACTTTCGAAAGCAGTATCAAGCTCCATCAATTTTTAAGAAACCAAAGTCTTATCGATGGCGAATGGAGCCCGAAGGCCCCGACCCGTTTCTATCATTGCCGGGATGATGAACAAATTCCTGTCGAATCCTCAGAAGCGGCCTATGCGAAATTTAAAAGCCGGGGTGCTCCGGTCGAAATCGTTTTGATTAGCAGCCCAGATCCTGACCATCCCTATGCGCATATCACCTGTCCGGCTATTTTTAGCTCTTTACAGTGGTTCGGCGAAATTATGAACAATACCAATCGTGAGGGGTCCGCTCAAAAGAATTGATTGATTATAAGGGCTCGAAAAGCTTCCTTTTCGAGCCTTTCCCGGTTCTGGGAAGATTACCCAAAAATTTTGTAAGACCCGACTTTATATGAATTTTGTAGGTATTTTCCGGATTTTCGCTCGCCAAATCCCACGCCTTTCCTCCCCGGCCCATGCTAAATCTAAGCTGTAGCCCATTTAACCTCGGACTGTGCGTACTTGCACTTTGCAGCTTTGCGATCCACTCCAAAGTTCAAAGGCAAGGCCCCGAGTAAAGTCAAACAAGGTAGAGGACAAGCCGTGAACATGACAACCGATCAAGAACAAGCTTTGATTCAAAAGCGCCTGAAAGTTGAGGTTCATATACCTGGGCTCACAATCCTCAAAGTTTTAGGAACTGCGCTCATTGTCTCCATAACCATTGCTCTGTCGCAAATTATAGTCACTCTATTCTTGGCCACGATGCTGGCCGTTACCCTTCATCCATTGCTTCGCTCCTTAAAAAAACGAGGTTTTCCCAATTGGGTGGGAATCAGCGTTGTGGTCGGTGGGCTCGTTCTTGGTGCCGCTCTAATCTTTACCCTGATACTACCGCCCCTCTTTGAGCAAGGCTCACTGCTTATGGCTAATCTACCTGGCATCAAAGAGTCGATCCTAAGCCATATTCCAAAATCCGGGCCTTTTCAAAGCATGGCGAACCATGCACTCCAGCAACTTGAACGTCCCGATGCCTCGAAATTTGCCGAGCCCCTCGTCTCAGTCGGTCAGTTAGCTATTGGTGGCATGGCGCAGCTTTTTCTCGTTTTCATTTTTACAATATATCTTCTAACCGATGGCCCCCGTACCTTGGCTTGGTTTTTGGCATTCTTCTCGGAAACTCGTCGGGTGAAACTTGAGGCAACTGCTCTTGAAACCTCAAAGGTCATCTCTGCCTATGTTGCAGGGCAGGGCATCACTTCGGTCATTTGTGGCATTTATACCTTCATCATACTCAGCATTTTCCATGTCCCTGCAGCTTTGATGCTCGCAACAATTGCTGGGGTATTTGATGTACTTCCGGTCCTGGGCTTTTTCCTGGCTGCAGCGCCTGCAGTGATTTTGAGCATGACGATATCACCGTTTACGGGCGTCCTGGTCGCAGGTTTTTATGTGCTCTACCATGCGATTGAAAATTATTTTCTTACTCCCAAAATTTATGGCAATCGTTTGCGTCTTTCCGATCTCGTGGTACTTGTTTCGTTGCTGGCTGCCGGTACGGTGGGAGGCATCGTTGGTGCGATCGTAATTTTACCTTTGGTAGCATCGTATCCAATCATCGAACGTATCTGGCTGGTCAATATCCTTGGCAAAGGGGTGGTGAAACAGCATTTGGATGCAGGGACGGGCTATGGATCACCGAAACCCAATGAGGGAAAAATCGAGCCTGAATCAACCCGAATCCCGACTTATTCTTAACAGTTTTTAAAAGGCCGGCCTCAGATTTGATCTCTGAGGCTTTTTCATGTCATTTCAACACATTGCGTCCCTTTCGCTGCGGTGCTACAAATTTGGCGACATCGCCGAGGGATCCTGCTGAGCTAACCGAGGCTCTAGAGTAGTCTCCGCATCTGCTCCACTCATCTGCACGGGCTCACTTCATTTATCCGTTTTTGCATCATAACGAGGCTTTATGAGTTCTCAAGATTTAACAGAAAAAAAAGGTAAAGCCGTACTGGTTGCTCTGCAGTTACCTGGCATATCGGCAGAGGAACACAAGGGTTCGATGGATGAGCTGAGCCGCTTGTCGGAAACCCTTGGATTCGAAGTCGTAGGCCGTGTGTCGCAAAAGCGAAAGAGTGCCGCGACTGCCGCTATTCTTGGTACGGGAAAGCTTAAGGAACTTGCGCAATATACGGGTGGAAAAGGCGTTATTGCTCGCTTTAAAAAACCAGGTGCCGCCGATGACGACGAAGGATTCGATGAAGACGATGACTTCGACCGTGACGATGAACAGGAACTGGATCAGGACTTGGAAAGCGGCAGCTTTACGCCAGGAGTCAAAGCCACCATTGTGATATTTGACAACGAGCTAAGCCCCACCCAGCTGAAAAACCTTGAGGATGTCACGGGCGTTGAAGTCCTCGATCGCACGGGCGTGATTCTCGAGATTTTCAGTCGTCATGCAAAAA
>CAXSGP010000063.1:0-25706 GCA_964236955.1 uncultured Oligoflexus sp.
TTGTCGCCTTCTTGCTTGTCGCCTTTTTGCTTGTCGCCTTCTTGCTTGTCGCCTTTTTGCTTGTCGCCTTCTTGCTTGTCGCCTTCTTGCTTGTCGCCTTCTTACTAGTCGTTTTTTTCATTGCTGTTCCCCCTTACTTTTCTGATGGTCTAGTGCGCCTGTCACATGATTCCCGCTAGTTGACATTAGGGGCTGTTGACGTTTGGTTTCGCCGACGTCGGCCATCCTCAAAAAAGATGACTTTTTGATCCGAGTATCTATCGATCTGTAAAGGTGACCCTTGCTCAAGGACTACTGATGTCCTTTGCATTGCCTTAGCCACCGGGCTTAGGCCTGGCCTTTAGCGTAATCTTGATCGTCGACCTGGAGGCCTTGCCCTTGTCCATTTTACCTCAGCTTAGTCATGAAAAATTAGATGTCTATCAAAAATCCATTCCATTTCTCAGTCTCTCAGCAAAATTGCTGGCAAGCCTGCCCAAGGGATGAGCTGAACTCTGCGACCAGCTCAAACGCGCAGCTTTATCAGTACCTTTGACATCGCAGAGGCAAGCCCGCTGGTATAAAATGGCGATGCCCAGAATAAAGGGATCATTTTGTCAAAAGTATCGGAATACTCTGGCCGAAATTTCTTAAAAAGGAATTTTTTTTCCATCTAACAACTGCTGGGCTTAGCTTAGAGCCGATCGGCGAATCTTTGCCCGCGTCATACTCCTGTTAGGGTTTTTTAAAACTTCCCCTTCAAGAATTGAAAAGTCAGTATAAAGTATGTGATTCTTGTTGGCCTATGCCGCCAAATTTTCTGAAAACCATGGGGGCCGAGCTATGAATGAATACGAATTAAAATTTGTTGCTGAGGCGGCACAGTTTCTGGACAGTCCCAGTCTGATGCTGAAGCTAAGCAATCTGCTTGGCAAACCGATCGAACTGATGCAAAGGCAACTGCCGGAAAAAGCTCAGGCCTATTTGACTAAGACTGTTGAAAAATCATTGCATACAGCGCTTAGAGTCGCTGTTTTCACAATAGGTTCGGAAGCCAAAGCGAGGACGAGCTGGGGCGCTATTGTCCATCAATCAAAAGTTTCCGGCTGGGCTCACACAGCCGGAGTCGCCGCAACCGGCGCAGTCGGCGGCTTTTTTGGATTGGCAGCTCTGCCCTTGGAGCTCCCCGTATCCACTACAGTGATTATGCGGGGCATCTCCAGCGCGGCATCGGAATGGGGCTTTGACATCAAAGATGCTTCGGTGCAGCTCCAGTGCATCTATGTCTTTACCCTGGGGACAGCAGAACCAGGTTCCATTGAAAAATCACCTTATCTGACTTCGCGCCTGGCCTTCTCGAAGGTCATTCGTGAAGCAGCTGCCTATGTCGGGCAATACTCAGCACGTGAACTCTTTGCAGCCCTTGAAAAAGGTGCGGCCAGCGTCTTTACCCGCTTTATAGCTCAGGTCGCGGCGCGCTTTGAAATAGCTGTCACCGAAAAACTTCTCGCCAGCGCGATTCCTATCGCTGGAGCGGTAGGCGGTGCGGCGATCAATGCCGCTTTCTGCGACTACTATGTGTCGGCCGCGCGTTTTCATTTTGGATTGATCCACCTTGAAAAACTCCATGGAGCGGCCGCTGTGCAAAAAGCGTTTCAAGCTTCCTCCCTTGCCGCCCGGTAGGCTTGTTCAACCTTTCCATCGCCCGATGAAATGCACATAGCGGGCGATATCCCGATAAGGTGAAAGTTGGCGATAGCGCCGCTCGAGCAAAAGTATTTGCTCGTAGCTACGTTTGTCACGAACCTCTGGCGTTATAAAATCATAAAAGCAACGCAGACCTGCCTGCAATTCCACTTCAAAGCCCAAGTCCCGCAAGCGGGCGTTTACACGCTCGGGTTCGATAGGATGGGGTGGCGTCATGCTCCTGGCCGATTCGCCCGAAAAATTTTGCTCGAGTATCTTATAGAAATCACCCTTGATCAAGCCGTTGAAAATGGTCCGATGCAGGTTATAGACGGTAAGGGATACAAAGCCTCCAGGCTTTAGGGATTTGGCCAGACTATCCAGAACCTCATAGGGCTGCGCCAGCCATTCCATAACCGCATGAATGCAGATGAGATCATACTGCTCCTTGCCCGTGAGAACATCCTGCAGAGGCAACTGTTGCACGGTGATCTGATGGCGGAGCCCCTGCTCTTCGGCCAGGGTGCGCGTATGCTCAACCATTTTACTTGCGATGTCGGTTGCGGTAACCTGGTGACCCTTTTGCGCCAGCCAGATACTCATGTCCCCGAGCCCCGCACCGGCATCTAACACTTTGAGGCCGGCAGTATTGAGATCGGGAATAGTTTGTTCCAAATCCTCCCTGATCAGAGTTTCGCGCAATCGACCCTTATCTGATCCCTTTATGTTTCTATGAAAGCGTTCAAATAGATCATCAAAATTTCGATCCGTAAGCATTGGGGACCCCAAATCTCATAGCTGTGATGTTAACATGATCAATCCTGACCAAATCCTCCGGGAGCCCCTGCCGAAAATCAGTCATGATTTTTTAAAGGCAGGCAAATGGACCGGAATAGACCTGAATTTCAAGTAAGATACTCGGCACGTGACGCATTCTTCATATTCTTCGAATCTTGGCCGATAACCACTATGGGCACCAATTAGAGGAAAAACACAAATGAAAAAATTATTCCCTCGAATCATGGTTCTAGGCCTACTCGCAGAGCTATCGGCATCGTGTGGCGAAACTGTCAATTACGACACAGAAGAAAAAGCAGCAGCCGCTCTTATCCTTCCCAACGCAGCAGCTAGCGATAACGCAGTGGGCTCTAACCCTTCCATAGACTCAGATAGCAACGCACCAGGTTCCAGTGATCCCCTTGCCAATGGCAATGGGACAAATGAAGGAAATAACGCCAACACCGTGGGTAATGAAGTACCCGCCGCATGTTTCACCCGAACGATGCAGGTAAAACAGGATACGCTGCTCTTTCCGGAAATCCCCCAGGGTACAACCTGCAGCTTTGGAAGCAACGGCAACCTTTCGAGGAAGGATGGCTTCTTTCGCGCCTATCTTCGCCAGACTCAAGTTGTCTCATTGCCTGAAGGCGCCATACTCTGCGGCATCACGCTTGACCATCAGCCTGCTGCGATGCGCTATGACGATGAGATGTTTTTCTCCGTCAACAATAAGCTCCTTCTCGCGACGAAAGATTATAGCGAAATCTTTCCGAAAACTGATTTTTTCCTAAGCTTTTCCTGGGACAATCTGGTCAACAAGACTTATGATTCCCTGGATGAACGCAAAGTCTTCTGCGCCGGCGCCGAGGAAGGGATCAGCAGCTGCGTGGTTCCCGCCACTGAAACTCAGGGCAACATTGAAATGAAATTCAGCGAGCAGATGAATGCCCAACTTTCCCAAGCCCTGCGGGCTGATAAAGACCTCACGTTTGAATGGATTACGACAGGCGACAACGATAATTCCGACTGTCGCCATACTGAAATAGATCTGGGCCTGGAACTTCGTTACGTAATGCCCTAAGTAAAACTGTTGCCGATTACCTATTAGAGAAAAAGGACTTGAGCCATGGAAAGGCTTGATTTAATGAAAATTCCCCGACATCTGTTGATCCGGACCTATGGGACCATCAGTGTCGTCTTGTCCGCTTTGCACCCACAAACAGCCCTTGCGGAGGGCATCCGAGACCTCAGTATCTTCGGCGAAGTAGCCGGAGGCTATACCTCTATCGTTCCTGATACCGGTGCCGAGACAAGTAAAAACGGCTACCATTTACTGCTCACGGGCTTTGCCGAGCTGGCTTCCAAAAAATGGATTTATCAGGCCGGTGGCGGACTTTTTTACAGCCGCATCTATAGCGATGGTGAAAAGGAATATTCTAATCCCATAAGCAACACTGTTAAAAAACAGAAAAACCTGCGTATTGAAACCCGTGCGGGCGACCTTGAGATCGCCAGCCGCTACACATTCGCCGAGTTTTGGGAGGCTGGCCTCATCGCCCATGCCCTCTTTGGTTCCTCCCTATCCTTCAGCCAGGAAAAAGACGAGTCCACCAAAATCTTTGCAGGCCCACAGGTTGTTTATCGTATGGGCCAGGTGTCTGGCTGGATCAGACGCCTTGATGTCAGTCTCACTAGCGATTTTAATGTGCCCGAGCGCCGCGTTTATCTCCTAACGGCTGGTTTTGCCCTCGGTAAGACCTTCCGACGGGAAGAGGAAGCTCCACCATTGCCTCCCACTGCTCCTCCCTCGCCTCCAGCCCGTCTTCCTCCTTCACCTCCGGCCGCAGAGGATCGCTATGAAGAGGTTCTTGCTGATAAGATCATTAATTTCCCAAGCGGAAGTGCCGTGGTGCAGGGTGCGGCTTTACCCTTTCTCAAGGAACTCGGACAATTTCTTAAAGCGAATCCTACGCTCTGGAATCAAATCGATGTTGAAGGCCACACCGACGCCAACGGCAAGCTTTCCTACAATATGAAACTGTCGAAAGACCGAGCGGCTGCCGTGCGTAAAGTCTTAGTCGATGAAGGGACTGATAACACTCACATCACGGCCGCAGGCTTCGGACCAACCCGACCGCTGGTGAAAGAGGACAGTGCGGAGTCGCGTGCCACCAATCGCCGCGTGGTAATGGCCTTTAATGTCAAAGGGCACGAACAAAGAAACAGTCTCAGTACAAAGATTAAAGAACTGAGAAAAAAATACTTCAAAGAATAGGCCGCGAATCGAAACCTCTGCCTCAGTCCGAAAATCAGGGCGCCGGAAACGGCGGCCTTTTCTAGCGGCTGCTCAAAGCGCGATGTTTTTTGAGCGTATCGTTATAAAAACCTGTGATTAACCTATAAAACCGTTCCGGTTCGCAAACGTTGTAGTCCCCGTGTCCGGCCTCGGGAAAAATCGCGATTGCCTTCGGATAACCGGCCGCTTCAAACAGCTCCCTGGCACGGTTTGGTGGCACCAAGGCATCCTGAGATCCTGTAATCAAAAGGATCGGCCTATCCTTTAACGACTTTATCGTCTCCCTCGCGGGTTGGGAGTATTTACTGGAGCCAACCCATCGCATAGCCAGGTAACGGAGCTTAGCCGTGAACAGGCCCCTTAGACCACCCCCACTTTCATCCTGCGCGAGCTCGTATAACGAGGCCGGAGTTCCGGCAAGGACCAGCGAAGCGATCCGTGGGTCATTGATGGCTTGTCTCAAGGCAAAGATACCGCCGAGCGAAAAACCATAAATTCCAAGCCGGGAGGAATCGACTTCGGGACGTTTCACCAGCCAATCCAAGGAAGCCTTCACATCCATCACTTCTTTCTCGCCGAAGCCGATCACGCTGCCTTCTGATTCACCATGGGCCCTCGTATCATAGGCTAACACCCCGAACCCATCAGTCTTCAACCTGAGTGCAAGGGGAAGGAGTTGATTGCGATTGCCACTGTAACCATGGAGCAGAACTATTGTTTTGCCATTTTGAGTCGGGCTGTACCAGGCGGAGAGTTTAACCCTATCATCTGTCGTAAAATCTACGGTCTGCCAGCCGGACTCTGGCCTGGTGACCTTGGACCGCGCGGGTTCAAAGGCCATAAACTCATGACGAATGAGAAAGAAAGACTCAAAAATCAGGTAGATAAAGGCAAGAGGCAAAACCACTTGTATCCACCGGCGCCCGCTTACGAAATTTTGCCTCGACAGAATCAAAAATCCACCTGACTAACGTAACGAGTTTTTTTCAAATAAAAAACTCTTGATAAGCCATCAAGTATAGCCTTTAGCTTGAGATTGCAAGCGTTAGTAAGGAAGGTTCTCGGGCATGGCCTGTCATGCGACCGGACTCTCTGGGTAACACCAAGACTGCGCAAAACCAATTCATGAGCCGGTCCCATTCACGCTGGAGTCTTGCCCTGTGGAGGCGAAAACGCATCAGATTTGGCCCGTGTGTATGCTGTTCGCGATGATCCCATCGCTAAGACTAAAGCCCGAGAACGGGCAAATTGTGGCGGCGCCTACGATTGGAGGGTGCCTAGCGAGAATCAAAGAACGAATTTTATCAAAAAGCATCGAAGTCCTTGGCATTGAGAACTCTAAGAAGCCTAGAACTCGCGTCCGAGCTAGAAGAGATTCGACTCGATTTGGTAAAAAACCGATAGACCGGGCCGCGGCCTAGAATCAAATGCTGAAACCTAAGCTAAGCATGGGCTCAATTCCGGATCGTTACGCAGATCCTGGGAAGGATCTGTTTAATTCATTTCGCCAATGGACATGAGTTGCAGCAGCGGTCGTCCTGCCTCACGCGATCGTTTACGATCAATGTGAAAGACTATACGCCAATCGTTAAAGTCATAGGGGTCGATAAGGGTTTGTTCCACCTTCCAGCCCGAGCCATCAGAGTCTGGGGTCACGCGACAGTGCTGCGGGTGACGCGCGTTTCTATCGGTAAGAATCTGTCTTCGCTCGGGATAAAATAAAGCAAGCGCCGCCTCGATGCCGGCCGGAGTCCATGCCGCCGCTGCCTCCTCTTCAAGCGGCTCTGGATTGTTGAAAGCCAAGGCCCCTTCATAATCACGAGCGGCCAAAGCCCGGAGGAAACGAAAGACGTCATTGCGGATCAGGACCGTAAAGGCCCGCATGTCTTTAGTAACGTCAGGCGCCTCAATCCTGTCTTTTTCATCTTCATCTGCAGCGAGCATCGAGGCACTGACGAAGTTAGGATTTCGCATCCGCTCCCATTCATCCAGCAGGCTTGAGTCGATGTTGCGAATCATGGTTCCGAAATAATCGATAATCGCCTCAACTTCATCACTTCTATAGGACTCGGGAACAGTCTGCACCAGGACCTTGTAGACTTCGGTCAAATAGCGCAGCAAGAGGCCTTCGGCGCGTTGCTGATCATAGTCCCGGATGTATTCGTCGAAGCTCTGAAAGGTCTCATACATTTCACGAGCGATGGATTTGGGTCTGATATTTTCATTGCCGACCCAAGGGTGGGCCGCCGCAAAGGTATTGAAAGTATCATAGATAAAATCGCGGTTGGGCTTCGGATACTCCATCTTTTCCAGTTCCGCAATCCGCTCTTCGTATTCGATCCCGTCCGCTTTCATTTCCGCCATCTTAAGCGTTTTAAGGCGGTCGAGTTGTTTGCGTAGGATAATCTCGGGGTTTTCAAGTATTGATTCCACTAGGGTCAGGAGATCAAGCGGAAAATCCTCGGCATAGGGATCCATAAGCTTGAGGGTATCAAGCAGGTAGAGTGAGAGTGTCTGATTCAAGGAGAAATCGGTCTGGAGGTTTTTATCGATCAGCAGCTTTTTATGCCGACTCTCGGCCGTCACTTCAAATTGAATGATACCCCGTTCAACCAGCGAGCGAAACATTTGAAACGCCGTCTTGCTCAATTGTCTTTTGGACTGCGGGCTCTCGTGACTTTCCTTAATTAACTGCCGCATCGCCCGACAGCCATCGCCCGGCCGACTGAGAATATTCAGCAGCATCGCATGCGAGACATTAAACCTCGAAACCAGGGGCTCGGCAGGCGCGGCTATGAGTTTATTGAAGGTATTCACGTCCCAATGCACATAGCCCTTTTCAGGCGGCTTTTTGCGAACGATCTTTCGCAACTTTTTAGGATCCCCACCCGCCTTGGCCTCCAGCATCCGGTTTTCTGCCACATGCTCCGGCGTTTGCACAACGACCGAGCCCAGGTTATCGAAGCCTTTCCGACCTGCCCGCCCACTGATCTGTTGAAAATCACGGGCGCTTAAAATTGTCGACTTGCTGCCATCGAATTTGCACATCTTGGTGAAGAGCACCGTTCGAATGGGAACGTTGACTCCAACCCCAAGCGTGTCCGTCCCACTGATGATCTTCAGCAGACCTTTTTGGGCAAGCTGTTCAACGAGCAGCCGATACTTGGGAAGAAGTCCCGCATGGTGGAGGCCAATGCCGTGTCTGAGCGTCTTTTGGATTTCCTTGCCGTATGGACTTGAGAATTTGGTATGGGTCAAGGCTGCGGCGATGGCCTGTTTTTCTTCTTTCGTCGAAAAATCCATCGACATGAGATTCTGAGCTTCCTCAGCGGCATCGCGCTGCGTGAAGTTCACGAGATAAATAGGGGTTTTGCCTTCACCGACAAGCTTTCGTATCGTCTCATGCAAAGGCGTTTCCTGATAGACGAAATCGAGCGGCACGGGCCGCTGGTTGCTGCGAACAACGGCAGTCGGACGTTTGGTCAAATCGTTCAAGACCTTTTCAAAGAAATCGGTTTCCCCAAAGGTGGCGGACATGAGAAGAAAGCGGGCTCTAGGCATTGTGAGCAGCGGAATCTGCCAGGCGACACCACGGTCTCGATCCGCATAATAATGAAACTCATCCATGATCACATCATCGACGGAGGCGTCGACGCCCTCGCTGAGAGCAATATTCGAAAGAATTTCAGCGGTGCAGCAGAGTATAGGGGCATTTCGGTTCACCGTCGCGTCACCGGTGATCATTCCGACTTGATCCGCCCCGAAGTCCTGACAGAGAGCGAGAAATTTTTCGTTGACGAGAGCCTTGATCGGACAGGTATAGACGGAACGCCGTCCATGAGCGAGCGAGAGAAAATGCAGGGCAGTCGCGACCAGGGATTTGCCCGAGCCGGTCGGGGTATTGAGGATAACGTTTCCACCCTCGAAGAGGGCAAGAATAGCCTCCTCCTGAGCAGGATAAAGCTCCACGCCGCGCTCTTTCACATAGTCCAGGAAGAGATCCAAGAGCTCACTACTATCTGCCAACATGCCATGAGGTGGCAAGCGGCGAAACAATGGCGCTAAGGGGATTTGATTCTCACTGTTTTTGTTTTCTACGCCTACACTCACAAAAAACTCCTCAATCACGCATTATCGCTAGCTAGGCATCCTATAGAGCCCAACGAGCCCTCGCTTTGTATCATAAATCGGCAATTTTTGGAGGCTAGACTTCATCGAAAGCTGGGTATTTAAGGGATAGATGACTCTGGAGCCTGACTGAGAACGCGCCTTGCCGCGTGATTTAGACGCAATTCATTCTTGAGGCGGGGTTCTAGAACTCCCGCTCACAGCTCAATGGGAAGATAAGTCCCGAAAGTCTTAAATTGAAAGTGAGTTGTCGCGAGCCTCTGCTGATGGGTGATCCGCCGTATGGTGATGACGTCCCTTGATCAGATCCGTCATTTCCAGGGCATTCTGAGTCGCCCAACCAAAAGTCGTGTTATCAAAAATAACCCACACCGATCGATAGTCGCCGGCATACGTTTCAAGCCTGGCTTTGAGTGCGACGAGTTGTTCGACATTATAACGGCTTTCATAGATTACCGGCGATCCGTGCCAGCGAACGTAACAAAGCTCTTTCGAAGCCTTTTGAAACTCCTCTCCGCTTGCGCAGGGCTCGGGATCGGCGATGACTTTCCCCACCTGAAAGTCATTAAGCACCTGCAATGCCTCAGTCGTTACCCAAGTGCGATGCCGTGGTTCGATCACTAATGCGCCCGGATAGATGGCGCGCAGCTGCTTGAAGAACGTTCGCGCGGTCTTTTCATGAAAGGCCATTTTAGGCGGGAGCTGCACTAAAATCACACCAAGTTTCGCCCCTAGTTTCATAATGCCTTCAACCACGGTCCGCAGTGCAGAAGCATCGACCGCGAGATAGTCTTCATGAGTGAAAACTCGCGATAGTTTCACGGCAAAGCGAAAATTGGCCGGTGTAACCCGCGCCCACTTTTCGTAGGTCTCCGGTTTATGGTCACGATAAAAGGCAGTATTGATTTCCACACAGTTAAGAATCTGACTGTATCGCTCCAGCTGGGACCCTTCACTGCTAAAAACATTTTTTAGGGCTTTAGGCACTGCCCATGCGGCGGTTCCAATGAAAAGAGATCGAGTGTCCATGATAGTGTTCCTTAAAAATCCCACATGCAGGCAGGTCCGATCAAAGGTCTTAACGCATAAACTTAAGACATCCGAAAATTCCTTGTCAACAAAGTCGCAGTTTCCACTATTAAAATTACCAGTGATTACTGGAGTATAGAGGATTCTTGCGATCAGGAAACCTCAAGAGAAGGTCTTAGCCAAAAACCTCAGCCTCAAAAAAAACGCCGGGACCAGGCAGGCCGACGTTTGAGAGAAAGTGGTCCCCATTTATTTCCAGCGATTATGAAACCAAAAATAATGCTCGGGGTGAGCACTCACGTTGACTTCTATCTGCCGATTAAAGTAGGCCGAATTGTCAAGAATATCGGCAGCTTTATCATCAGTCACCTGCATTTGCAAAGGGGCGCGAATCGTTAGCACATGGTGTCCAAAAGACTTGCGATACATATAGGCCGTGATTATGGGAGCAGGATGTTTTTGCCATATGGCAGCCAGACTCGTGTTGGTCTTCGCCGCCTGCGAGAAAAAAGGCAATCGGGGCTCACCAGGGCGGGCCTGATCCATAATAAAGCCGACGATATTGCCCTTTTGCAGTATCGAGACCATTTGTTTCACGGCATCGCCTTTTTTCTTGCGCGTTATCCAATAAATGCTATTGGCCATGCGGTGTTCTTCGACGAAGCGATTGAGGCCCGTGGAACCCACCTTTTTGACAACGGTATAGGTTGGCCGAAAGCGTTTGGATACGACAGAGGCCATAGCTTCCCAGTTGCCCATATGGCCAGCGAGTATATAGACGCCATTTTCTTCAGCCAGGGCCTTTGTTAAAAATTCGCCGCCCATGACTTCGACGTTGGCGTCGATCCTATGCTTTTTAAAAATCAGGACTTCAAAAATGGTTTGCAGAAAATGAGAGTATGAGGCACGAGCGATGGCAATTTTTTGTTGCTTCGTATAGCGGTCGGGAAAGGCATAATCAAGATTTTGCAACATGAGCCTGCGGCGGAACCGACAAAGGTCAAACATCACCCAGGCCAAAACCTGAGCCATCCGCTCGAGGCTGGCAAAGGATAGCTGACTGAGCAAGCCAGCCAATGCTTTAGTAAATGCGTACATCTGTATTCCCCAAATAACAGCAATCCAGTTCGCATGCGTCGCACCATTTTCCAGGGATTTCCACCGAAATTCCCGGGACTGGATCGGAAGTCAGTAATCATACCCCTAGTTTCATTGTAAAATCCAATTATTTTAGCATCTTGCAATTTAGGCATGGTGTTCAGTCCAGCTGTCTGGAAAGCGAATAATGAAATCAATCAAGCGAAAGTTAAATATTTAATGCCGATGAGCCCGACGCGGATTCCTCTCGTAAGTCAAAAGTTTGGGGAGCGAACCAGGGCGATTCCATATTGCCGATATTTACATAATTCTTGGAAGCATGAGGGTAGCTTCGCTACAGGAGGCTGGACGATCAAGGTAGGATGCCGGCCTTCAGGATTTTTAAGCAGACTCTTGCGCCGATGCTTTGCAATTGATCGCTGCTGCAGGTACTCTCAGGTCAAGCGATGACAGAGACCTCATGTACTTGCTCTGTTCCTCATCTACCAACCTGGCAAAGGAGAATCTCATGGGTGACAAAAGTCCAAAAGACAAGCAAAAGGGTCAAAAACAGAAGACTGATGATGCAGCAAAAACTGCCAAAAAAGTCCAAACTGAAAAAGACGCTAAAGCTGCTGGGGCCGCTAAAGCCAAAAAATAAGCTCCTTTTTACGATTTTCTGACGATCCCAGTCAGACGGGGTGTCTTTTGCGCTGTCTGGCTGGAAAACCTCCTGCTTTCTCTTGTTGGCGCTTCCCTTCCAACGACTTAAAACATTCATCTGCGGCTCCCTCTCACCTCAGCCACGCTTACCGATAAATTCCAATTGATTTTCAATAGCCGATGTTTTAGCTCATCCTTTTACCGCAGCAGGCGGGCCTTCAGCCCAAAGCGGAAGAAAGTGGAATAAAAACGAGCGACCCGGTGGCAAGACACTCCACAGAAGCAAAGAGTCTCTTGTCCCAAAGCCTTAACTTAGATCTTGGTTTTTCCAAAAAATCCTGAGCGCGCTTTTAGTTTAGGCTATAGCCGAAAGGTGCTGGAGAGGGGGCGGATCACAATTTGAATCAAGCCTTTAAGACCCTTAAGACCCTTAAGACTTGGGCCCGGATCGGTGCTTTTCCATCGCCTCACCAAAAAACCACTGTGCTAATCTTTAAATGAGTGAGTATCATAATTTAGAGGTTCTCCGGAACTTCTGAGCATTGACTCCGGCTCACGGGACAGGGTACAAAGGCCACATGAAATCCAGGCAGGAGCGCCGCATGACCAAGAGCCTTTTCGACTATACTGTGAAAGACGCAAGTGACTTGCCACACCCTCTTTCTCAATACAAAGGCAAAGTTGTTCTCGTGGTAAACGTGGCCTCCCTATGTGCTCTGACCCCTCAATATAAACAACTCGAATCCCTCCGAAAGGAATACGAGGATCGTGGTCTGGTGGTGCTTGGTTTTCCCTGCAATCAGTTTGGATCACAGGAACCCGGCAGTAATGCCGACATTCAGAGTTTCTGTGAATTGAGCTATGGTGTAAGTTTTCCCGTCCTCGCTAAAGTCGATGTCAATGGCGATGCTGCAGAACCCGTCTTTGGTTTCCTGAAGGAAGCTGCTCCAGGTCTACTCGGCAGCAAAGCCGTAAAATGGAACTTCACTAAATTTCTTATCGACAGATCCGGACAGCCTTTAGGTCGTTATGCGTCTACCACCGGTCCTGAAAAAATCTCCCGTGACATAGAAAAAGCGCTCGAAATGTAGAACTTTGCTGAAGTCGAAAGCCCTAATCCCCGTTCGGTGCAGTAAAGCCTTCTTCGTCTGATTTAGAAATCATGAGGACCCCTCGATGAGTAGACCTGTGAGTGAAATTCTGCGCTTGGAAAATCGTTTAATGCAGGCCGATCTAAGCAATGACCTCGAAACCTTTCGAGAACTGATAGCCGATAATGCGATGCTAGCCACCCCTTTTGGTCGCATCATCCAGAAGAGCGAAGTTCTCGATAATATCAACGCCTCGGGCTCATCGATTTTTTCGCGCTATGAACGGAGTGAGATGGTCTTAAAGGAATATGCTTCGACGATAGTTGTGAACTGTTTGATCGAGCTTGAAAATACTTCGTTTTCCGGCCTCCTCCGCTTCACTCGGGTTTGGAGTAAAGTGGCGGATGGATGGCAAGTGATTGCCGGACACATCTCCCTAAGACAGGGAGCTTAAAACGAGGGGGTCTCTTATTCTATATCAAATGGGATTCTTGTTAAAAACATCGCGGCGATGGGTTGTTTAGCTCAAACAGACCCGATGATAGATCACAATGCTGCCGGCGACCGCAAGGTTCATCGATTTTTCCCCTTCCAGCATGACTAGATCATGACAGCGCTCGAGGATGTTGGGTGGCAGCCCATCGTCTTCAGCCCCAAAAAGATAAACCGCACTCAAGGGGTGTTGGTAGGCCCTAAGCTGCTGAGCCCGCTCGTGCTGCTCAACCCCTATGATCTGACAGGAGCGCGGTAGGTTAAGATAAAAATTATCGAAACAGTCATATTCAAAAATTGGAATATGATGAACGGCGCCGAAGGTATCGGAAGACTGGCGAAGATAGCGACTGCCAATTAGGGCAATAAAAGAAGCGTCAAAGATCTGTGCCGTTCGCAGGAGTGATCCAAAGTTGACTTCTTTCTTGGGACGATAGATGGCAAGACCAAAATAGCCCCGGGCAAAGCCGGGCTGTTTATGGAGAGTGGCTTTAAGTTGATTTGCATCCGACATTCTACTTCCTCTGACCTCGAAAAACCGCTGAACCGAAGCAGATCTAACGGTTTCCCAAGGCCTGGTCCACCAAAAAGAACGCGGAGTCAAAGGCAAAGCCACGCAAAACGGTGAAAACACCCCTAGCCTTGTTGTTCAGGATTGGTTTATAAAGGCAGTGACCCATCGGAACCTTATTTCTATATCTTTATAGGCCTTCCGTGCCAGGATTTCCTCTTTAGTCTTGAAAATCGCGCCCATCCGGTATGAAATAGAGGGTGTATCAATTTTCAATTGAACGGAGACTCCGATGCCTTTGGCACGCCACTTTATTAGCGTCTGCATTCTGGTTAGCGCTGGCTGCTCGACGGTACCGAAAGAGACTCAAAAGGGCAGATTAGTAAAAGTCATCAAGAGCCCATTCGCCGAGACCTGCACCCAGCTCGCGAAGATAAAGTATGATGGAACGCCCTTCATCCATGACAAAGAACTGGCGATCGTCCTGAAGGAACTGACTGCCCAAAATAGGGGCAACGCCGTTCGTTATGATGTCTTTACCCCCGGTGTTACGGGAGTCAGTAATGCCAAAGGCCGGGCTACGGTATACCGCTGCAATAAATTGAAACTTAAAAAATATCTTATGGGTATTGAAGACAAGTCCATGGGCTCCGAGGTCGACGAGGAGGAAGAGGAAAAAACTGGAAAGGATAAGGAAAAAGACAAAGCCGACAGGGAAGAGGGCAGCGAGTCGCCAAAAACTCAAAGCCGTAAATCCAAAGCTTCCTCCCGAGTCAATCCGGACCGTCTGGCTCCCCCACCGCCCCGAGCTGCCGGCTTGCCCGATGCCTCATCTGAATAAATCATGTCTCATAAACATGGCGACCGGCAATGCCAGCTCAGATCTGGCTTTTTGCGCCATATTTACGCCCTTGAAATATTCAGCTCGGCCTGGCCTGCTCACCATTTCCTAAAACACCTAGCCTTCGCCCCCATTTCAAAGGCTTGGCGGTCTTAAACTGCTGTCTATTGCCAAAAAATGCGATTTTTTTCGGTCAAAACTTCTGTTCTTTACTGGCAAAAAATAGCGCATTGAACTAAGGTAGGCCTCCTCTCCGGCATACCTGCAGCACTCTGACTAGATAGGAAAGCAGCAATGATCAGCACTAACAAGATCACTCTGTCCTTTAACCAAAGGTTTTTATTTCAAGACGTAAGCATCAAATTCATTCCGGGCAATTGCTACGGCTTAATTGGCGCGAATGGCGCAGGAAAGTCCACTTTTCTAAAGATCCTTTCCGGCGAAATCAAACCTGACAGTGGCGAAGTTATCGTCAACCAAGGCCAACGCATTGCTGTCCTCAAACAAAACCAATTCGAATTTGAAGATATTGAAGTGATCAAGGTCGTCTTGATGGGCAACAAGCCCTTGTACGAAGCGATCCGCGACAAAGAAATTCTTTATGCCAAGGAAAACTTCACCGATGAAGATGGGATGAAGGCTGCGGAATTGGAAGCTGTTTTTGCCGATCTTGGTGGTTGGGACGCAGAAAGCCAGGCGGGCGGCATGCTCGAAGCCCTGGGGGTGAAGACCGAAAGTCACAATCTTTTAATGCGCGAACTCGAGGCCGGCCTTAAGGTAAGGGTGCTCCTCGCTCAGGCCTTGTTCGGCAATCCCGATATCCTGCTGCTCGACGAACCTACGAACAACCTCGATATCGATTCGATCATGTGGCTGGAGGAGTTCCTCTGCGAATTTAAGAACACTGTCGTCGTGGTCTCGCATGACCGGCACTTTCTCGATAAGGTTACCACCCACATCGCCGACCTGGATTTCAATTCCATTTCGCTCTACACGGGTAACTACACCTTTTGGTATGAAGCCAGCGAGCTGGCTCTGAAACAAAAGCAGGACAAGAACAAGAAGACCGAAGATAAGGTTAAGGAGCTCAAGGCCTTTATTGAACGCTTCTCCGCCAACGCCTCGAAGTCAAGCCAGGCGACTTCACGAAAGAAATTACTTGATAAATTGAGCGTCGATGAGATCAAGCCTTCGTCAAGACGTTATCCCCACATCGTCTTTCAGCAGGAGCGGGAAGCGGGCAAACATCTTTTGGACGTCAAGATGCTGAGCGGCAGTAGCGACGGCAAAAAGTTATTCAGTCGCTTCAACCTCTCGGTGGAAAGGGGGGAGCGCATAGCATTTGTCGGCCGTGATGCGCAGGCTGCCTCGCTCCTCTTCCGCATTCTTCAGGGCGAAGTCCCAAACGAAAGCGGAGAATTCAGCTGGGGGATTACGACCAAACGTGGTTATTTCCCCAAAGACCATTATCATATGTTCCAGGACGGCCTGAGTCTTATCGAGTGGCTGCGGCAGTTCGCGGAAAAACCGGTGGAGGGCGAAGAGGAATTCCTCCGAGGTTTTCTGGGTAAAATGCTATTTGGTGGTTTGGAAGTCTTTAAAAAGACCGACGTCCTATCAGGAGGCGAAAAAGTCCGCTGCCTCCTGTCGCGCATCATGATGATGCAGCCGAATATCCTGCTCTTGAACGAACCGACCAACCATTTGGATTTGGAATCGATCACAGCTCTTAACAATGGCCTGAAAATCTACAAAGGCACCTTGCTTCTCATCTCGCAGGATAGGGAGATGATTGAGTCTCTTGCCACGCGTATCATCGAACTGACTCCGAATGGTGTCATCGATAGACACATGAACTATGGTGATTACCTGGTCAATCCTGAAGTCATCGCGGAACGGCAGAAGCTTTACGGCAGCAAATAATCCTCCATTGGCCCGACGTCCGCTTCGGGCCTTGTTTTCTTCCGCCCTCTGGTTAATCCCACTCAAATACGCCAATAAGTAGATTTATTTTTTGGAACTCTCCGCCCGATCCTAGGCGTTTTCTTCGGCAGACATTAGTGCAATAGTAAGGAGTCGCCGCTGCGGTCCCTGGCGTCAGGCCGCTAAGCGAATCGAAAGACATCAACCGAGGAGGCCCGATGCGACCGTTGCATGACTACTTAAGTGAATATGCCGAATCTCACAAGAACCCGACCAACATTGCGATCCATACCTGGGCCGTGCCCCTGATCATGTGGAGCTTGCTTGGCTTTCTTCACACTTTTACCGTTGTCAGTCCCGACTTTCACCTGTCCTACGCCCTGATAGTTTTCGCCATGATTTTTTACGCAAGGTTCAAACGTCCCCTTGTCCTCTTTGGAATGGGCTTTATTACGCTCATCATGATCGGTAGTTTTTTCGTAGTCCCTCAATTGCGGTGGGTGAGCTTCGTCATATTTTTGGCGTCATGGGTCGCGCAATTCTATGGTCACCGGTGCGAAGGGAAAAAACCTTCCTTTTTAAAGGATCTCTTCTTTCTCCTAATTGGCCCGCTATGGGTTCTCGCGAAAGCCGCTCCCGCACTTGTCGGCAAACATAAGCTGGCTTAGACCTCGACTCCGGCGGCAAGAGATTGATAATTATTTGGAACTTTGCCCCATCATCAGAAAAATTGAATCATTTGGAAAAAGAGGCAAGTAATGACCGCAAAAATTTATGACATCCCACTTAAACGCATCGATGGCAAGGCAGCCAGGCTTGGTGATTATAAAGGCCAGGTTTTACTCGTCGTGAATGTGGCTTCAAAATGTGGTCTTACGCCCCAGTATGAAGCCCTTGAGAAACTCTACGAAGGGTATAAAGCCAAGGGCTTGACCGTCGTGGGCTTTCCCGCAAATGAATTCATGGGTCAGGAACCCGGAAGTAATAGCGAGATTGAAGAGTTTTGCCGTAGCACCTTCGGCGTTCAATTTCCTATGTTCGAAAAAATTGTCGTCAAAGGCGAAGGCCAGCATCCTCTCTATAAATATCTTACCGACAAAATGCCTGAAGCGATCAAAAAACCTGACGGTCAGTTGGAAAAAAAACTTGAAGATAAAGGACTCGGACGTCAAAAGAAACAAGACGTGCTTTGGAATTTTGAAAAGTTTTTAGTCGATAGACAGGGCGAAGTGGTCGCTCGTTTCGCGCCTGACGTAACACCAGCCGACGAAATTCTGCTTAAGCCACTCAGGGAAGAGCTCGCAAAGAAATGATCGTATTGGCCCAGGCTTGCTCGCGCAGCCTGGCGTCTATCACAGGGGCTCAATCCTGGACTTTAGTCCAGTGTCTGTCCGGAACTGCGGAGGGCAAGGCGCGAGGCAGAAAAAAAACGGAGTTTACGCCCCATAAATGCGCATTTTTTCTGGCGATGAAACGCAGCCATCGCCTTTTCCGGACCGACACTAGACAAGAGAGATGACTCAGCTTAAGGGCACCGGCTGTTGACTGATCCGGCTGGCACGAAAGGCTTTCGTTAAGCCAGGCAGCAGTCCTTCTCCAGAAAAGTTCAGGCACTCCTCCTCCTGATACCGCAGTTGATCATGAACGACCTTGATCGTGTCCCTTTCAACCAAAGCAAAGCCTTCTTCTTCACGTGACGCATGCATAACAAAACTCCTTAACTCATCTCATTTAAACTAACAAAATCAACGCCTGACGGCTGTGGGAAACCCTACTCATAAATTGGTGAATTTTTCTTTTGGCTTCTTTCAATTGTCTGAAAATAGAGGCTTTTCTGAACTTAAAGAATTTTTTTAAGGTAAAATTGGCAGTTTTTAATTTCCCATCCCATCACCAAATCATTCATACTCGCTCTCAGTTAGACGTCACTTGTTGTAGAGTGAATGTTCGCAGACCCCGCTTAGAATCACACGAGGAGACAGTCGTCATGATAGGAACTATCGTATCTTGGATCGTTATTGGATTTATAGTTGGCTTGATCGCACGGGCAATCATGCCAGGTCGCCAATCTCTAGGGTTTGTGAAAACGACAGGCCTCGGTATCGCTGGTGCTCTTGTCGGCGGCCTGATCTCTTGGCTCTTTAGTGGTGCCGGTGCGAACAATACGAACGCATTCTCAGCAAATGCTTGGCCAGGCTGGATCCTATCCACCGTATGCGCCGTACTTCTTTTGTGGATTGCCACACGTTCAAGTGGAACCCGTCATCTTCCTCATTGATTCAAGCCTAGACTCTTTACCTCTGCGTGAGAGTAAAGAGTCTAAATTTTTTTTATCCATCCCGCTAATCTTCCTCAGAACAAAACTTCATTCTCTTCATCATAATTATTCGTCATTTTATACCTAGGATTTTTCAGCATAATTTTAAATTAAAGTATCTTTATAATCTCTGGCTTGAGCGCTGCATGGATTCGGCTTCAGGTTTTTAAACCTACAGTTGTACATCCATTCATGCCCTGAACTTTCAACAGAGACTATTAGTGAAAGGTATAAATGACGCTCTAATAGGATCGGTCAGGTCGCCGCGATTGAATATCCGCTCAATTGCCTATTAAATCTCAAATTTTAAAGGCTATGAAAGGGCAAAAGAGGCCAAGCGCAATGGCCTGACGCCGCCAAAGTTTAATTCCCATTTGGTCTTGTCTTTGCATACTAACCTTTGACAAGAGTCCGACGGAGGGCGTTATGATAAAGGTCTCGAACCCGTTAACAGGTTCATCATTGCTAAAATTTAATCCCCAGCAAATAGAAGGCAAAGCTTTGCGCGCTTCACCTTCTGCAGCCCATAAAGTACTTGAGTCCGATACTGACGAAAGTGGTCGGCTGCCCAGGTCCAATCGCCTGATAAGAAACGAAGTGCTCTACCTTTCTGAACCCGACGAGATACGAAAATGTATCGAAAAAATGCTACCATCACAGACTTTTTGCTTGATCTTATCGAATAAGGCTGCATATTAAGCACTATGTAAAATGGCTAGAGTGAATGATGCGATCCAGGGACCCTTAAGAGCCTTATGGCCCAATTGCGTTTGGGGAGGATGAGCTTAACTCTTTATAAAGTTCCCTGGCGTAAAGTAATTTGAGCCTGCTCTCGGCGTAGCCTTTCGAAGGACTTTGCGTTATTTTTTTCCGGACGACTGAGAAAATTCTTTAACTTTTTTTTCGCCGGGGAGATTACCTCAGGTATTTTTTCCAAGACCATGAAAAGCTAGACAATATAGACTTTAAGCGGCATCAATTTCCACTCACTCGATGAGTTTGCTATTTTATTAAGCCTCGTGGAAATAACTCCGAGATAAGGATATGTCCTGAGCTTGTCTGAGATCAAAGTAGACTGGAAAGGCAAGTCATCGATTCATTCCTTTATGAAGACCTACGCCGTGTTTAATGAAGAGCAGCTGCCGCAAGGAAGCTGCCCTTTTGTTATGGAACACAAAAAAATCTCAAACCAAAGAGCCTAAATCCAAAGCCTGGGGCTGTCCAAGCCAGAGAGCATGGTGGGTATGATCGAGCAGTTCATTATCCGTCACCGGATGAAAAAGTATGGAATGTCGGCCGTGATTCACAATTAAAAATTCGAGGACTGCCAAAAATTGATCCTTGGGTATATCGAGCCCAAACATATTCTGAACGTGTGGCCCGCGTGGACCATTGGCGATGGAATGGCGATGCAATTTATTGCCAAAGAGCTCCCCTATTGAGTCATAGAGTTTTTGCGCAGTGGCTTTCGTGCTCTCCTGAAAATAGATGTGAGCATGAAATTCCCTGATGTTTTTGCTTACTGAATCCACCATTTCTTTTCCTTTGACCAAACAATTCCGCCCTTGCGAAGGCAAACGATCCTTCGCATCCGGTTGTATCAAAAACCAAGCCCGGATGGCCTGAAAAGAAGAATTGGTTCCGTAAAGGGTTGGATTCCCTTTGCTCCCGCAGCAAAGGGTGACGGTTGGGGGGCAGGCTTGCCACTCGGGGAGTGACCTAGGAGGGAATGCTTAAAAAAATCAAAGCATTATAGTTTGGGGTAGGCCTTCTGCGGCGTTAAAGAAATTATACCATATATTTGTATGGATACCAGGAAAAAGAGCGGTCTTTTTGATATGTTAATTTGGCTTAACATTGGCCTTTTTCCCTCAAGTTTGGCACAATTTAAGGATACGATTGTCTCAGACCTCAGAGGAGCGGCCATGCGCATGCGATGCCTAAGCTTGAAGTTGTTGATCGTGAGTGAGCTACTCTTTCTCTCCTCGTGTAAAACGCGTTCCAATTCGGGTGAGCTGCGCGAGATCTGGTTTAATCTTCTCGACTCCAAATGGAAAGCATCCCAGGAGGTCAGCGATAAAAACGAATATATACGTGCCTTCAGCCTCTTACCTTTAAAAGGCGAGATCAAACCCCCGCCATGGTCAGGAGGGATCTACCCTTCTGAACTGTCAGGTCTCGCCTATCGCGCGCAGTCCAAGAAGAAAGCCTCACAGTATCGACCCGAATCGCCAATGGACATCAAGGATACGAGCAATCTTTCACCGATCGAAAAATATGATCTGCTCTTAGGCCATCAGCAGTGGGAACTCTCGACTGCGGAACGGCTCCGCACCGGAGCCGGCAAAGATAAAGCCATCGATCCGAAAAAAAGCCTCAATCAGGACTGGGCCGCCGCATCCCTGTTATTTGCCGAGCCCGCACCCTTCAAAGTCATGGCAGATAGCGGGCAGCCGTTGGAATTTACGGCTAGCGACATCAAAGCCTTGCTCACGCGCTTCCTGAGCCAAAATTCGCTTGTGGATAATGGAGTCGAAACCCGATCGCTGGGCGGGGTGTGCCGCCTCGATAGCGATGGCCTAAGGCGGGGACTCGAGCCACGCACGCTGAGTGCGGATGCTTGGAAGGACATGAAGAATGACGAGTGTTATGCCGTCAACGCTGGGGCTTTTCACCTGGCTCTGACTAACTTGCTTGGACTTCGTCAGGAGTCCTTTGTTTTCGACCCGCGTGTTGATCTCGAATTCATCCATTATCCCTTGTTGGGTTTTAGGTCGGAAATCGTGGGAGCACCGGTGGTCATCGAACACAATCACAGATCGACTCAACTTAAAACTGTGGTGACCTACGTCCTGCCCTCCCCCCCCAGTCCCGAAAAAAGCGCTGTGCCACTGGTTCGAGCCGAGACCTATCGCTACACGATAGAGCTCGACGAAGAGGGTGATATCGTCGGCGGCACCTGGATCGGTTCGCTTGCCCCTCAATTGGCCTGGATTCAAAATCGCCCTCCTTTTACGGGCGATGATGCCAAGCTTGAAAGACTTTACACCAGCAGTGTGAGCCTACCCTCACGCATGGCGATGCGAAACTTTGCAGCCATCGATTCTGAGGACCCTCAGACTCCCATACGCGAAGCGGACCCACTGGTCGTAAATAGAAAATATCGATTGGAATTGAGCGGCGACGTGCCGCGTGGTGCCGATGGGCTGAAGACTTTTCTTAAGTCCGCGTTGCGGCCCCTAGGCCTGGTGTCGATCTATCGAAACACTTTTGCCGATGAGGACAGCCTGGTGTCGATTGAAGTTCAATTCCACAACCCAACGACATTTCGTGCCTTAAAACAGGCGATACGAGCCCACAGCAACGGTCGCTCTGAAGTCGTCCAGGTTCTTCGATAATAGAGTTGACCTTCAATCGAGCCTTGGTATTTCCAAGCCAGGCCATAGGCTGTCGAAAGGCTTGGGCCCGCACTTCACCTTGGTGGCGCGGCTTAAAATTTCCCTCGCCATTTTTACAAACACGCGTTATACGTTGCCTCATGAAGGCAAAATGCGCTTATTTTGGAAAATGTTCAGGTTGTACTCTTCAGCAATTTCCATATGTTAAACAAATTCATGACAAAACCCGTCGTGTTCGCAGCGAACTCGGTCCTCTATTGCCTAAAACAGCTAGCATCGAAATCATTGCACCTGCGGTGCCGAGCCCCTCCGAACATGCTTACCGCACTTCAGGAAAGCTCTGTCTCCACGAAGACGAACTCGGCCGTCGAGCGATCGGTCTCTACGAGCGAAATAGCAAAAAAGTCATAGATATCCCTCAGTGCACTGTTCATCATCCCGAAATCAATAAACTGCTCGACAGGCTGTTTGGCTTTGGCAAAAAGCTCCCCGCAAAACTCTACCAGCATAACAGGAAGGGTTTTCAGGAAGACCGTCTCAAATTCCTAGTCGTCCGCTACTGTCCGGAAACTCGCGAATTTGGGCTAATCATTTCCCATACGGGCGTCGATCGTGAGTCCCTGAAAACTTGGGCGGGACAGCTCAAGCTCGGCCAAACCAGTATCTACGAGGCCGAACTTACGGCGGCCGACGAGGATCGGGTGATGGGCCGCAATGTTAGCCATATCGCCGGACCTGAGACCTTTCGCTTCCGCATCGGCACCCATGATTATAAGATCGATCCGGTCGCTTTTTTTCAAGCCAACTCAAGCCTCGTCGCTGAATTCGTTGCGACCATCGCGGCTCCGCATGAAGGGGACCTTCTGCTCGATTTATACGGAGGTTTCGGCACCTATAGCTTTCAAGCGGGCCCCCGTTTTCAAAAGGTTTATCTCGTCGAAGCCAACCCTCATTCGATTTGGTCCGCTGAGGAATTGGCGAAACGCGAAGCAATTAAGAATATCGAAACCTCTGCCAGCTCGGTCGAGGATTTTTTAAAGAGCCTGTTAAAGACTGCCGAGGCTCAGAGGGTTACCGATATCATCGTCAATCCCCCGCGCTCGGGTCTATCAAGGCAGGTGATCGAATCCCTGCTCGCCCCCAACCTTTCGGCCTTAAAACGTCTGACCTATGTTTCCTGTGATCTGATGACACTCAAGCGGGATCTGCGCGAACTGCTGCGTCCCGGACTCTTTAGCATCGAAAATGCAGTTCCTTTTGATATGTTTCCCCAGACCGAGCATATCGAGACCGTGGTGCGATTGATCAAAACACCAAAATCGGGGTCTGCACGCGCTTTGGCCCCGCGTCCTGCGGCCGCCCTCTCCAAAGACAATCAAAAACCCCTCATCCGCTCTTCGGCAAAGGCTCCAAAACCTTTTCATCAGGCGAAATAAAGCGTTTATCGCCCCGAATGCCAAGCACACCTGTAAGAACCGGGGAATCATCAGGTCCAAAACCTTTGACACCGAGCAACCAGTCGCAGCGAAATTGGCGGCAGACCAAAGGCCTGACCTCATAGATCATGCACCCGCTATCACCCAAATACCCACAGGCCTGATTAGCCGGTTTGGCCAGATCTTCACTGGTATCAATGCGCGTGGAGTAGCCTGGTTTGGATTCAATTTCTAAATAGACGCAGCAATAATTGCAGGTGGCGCAGCTGCGTTTCGTCGAGCCTTGAGGCGGCACTCGCTATCCTTTTTTCGGCTGTGTAAGTCAATTTTAGCAGAACTGGAAAGGGCTAGGCTAGGGGGCCGGGCCACCCGTGAACATTCAAGAGGAGCGACTGACAATTTATCTTAGGGGCCCTTGCATTTGCCGAAGGGGAGCGGTAAGACAGCGCCACAGGAGGACTTTATGTTTAAATCAATCGATCGCGCCGCAGTGGACCGTTACTGGACCAGCGAACGAAAAAAGCAGCTGACAGGCACTAAGAAGCTGCTCCTCCTACCCTGGCAAGCGCCCGAAGTCCTGCTTACCATGGATCTGATGAATCCCGAGGGGAGCCTTACCCGCAGCCAGACCAAAAAATTACTTCAGGTTAACCATATGCTTGGGCTCTTGCGCCCAACTCTCGCGCGGCTTGCCCGTCAGCACAGCCTGTTGCGTATTGCCGAGGGTGCTGCGGGGAACTCGTATGTCAGCTTAATTTTAGCCTGGTACTTCACAGCAGTCGATCCGCATCCGCTCATGATCATTGCCACGGATTCGAATCCTAAAGTCGTAGCGCAATCGGCGGCAAGGGCTCGGCATCTTGGACTCAATCATGTCCTACGCTTTGCATGTCAGGGCTTGGAAAGCTTCAATTGGCTCGAGCTATTTCAAGACCTGTTTCCCGAGCACCTTGGTGAAGCCAAAGGGGAAAGTCCGCACGAACGTAGCAAACGCCTCCGCCCCCACTTCTTTGTCACACTGCACGCCTGCGACAGTCTCAGCTGCAAGGCCATCTTTCATGCGATGGATCTGATGGCAGACTGTCTTGCCATCGCCCCCTGCTGTCAGGCGGAACTGGCTGCCCAATGGAAAAAGCTGCCCGAATCCCGGAGTGCGATGCGAGCCATCTTTTCGAGTCCTCAATTGCGGCGAGCCACGGCTGCTGACTTCACCGATACGATAAGGCTCTTGCTTTTGCGCTCGCTTGGCTATGATTGCGAAGCCATAGAATTTGTACCCTCTGAACATACGCCAAAGAATCGAATGCTTTTGGCTCAAAGGTGCCGTCAGTACGACTTAAAGAGTTTAAAAGAGTATCAGGATTTTAAATCGATCTGTGGTGGGGGTTCTATCGAACTCGAAAGACTTCTTGACCTACAAATTCAGACTTATACACAGCAAGTCTAGATATATTCGAACTTAGCTCATGAGCCATGACCGCTATCTTGGCCTCGGTTCAGTCGCGTTTATTCTGATTGATTGAAATCACCGGTGCGTCATCAACCTGCGGAATTCCTGCAGAAAGTTGATTTAAGGACTCACCATCCCAAACAAAAAATTCGTCGCCGTTCTCTTCAAATAATTCTTCACTAGCTCTCAAAAAAGAGTCTTTGAGGTCTATCAATTTGCCCATAAAGAAAGCCTCTCGCCTCATGTGTAATTTCGAGAGTTCGACAGCGGCCTCAGATTTTCTATGAGTCAGTTATCGCCCAAAAAGCCCCGCTTCTGCAAGAGTCATGCTCGTTGAAAAAACTTCGCTGTATTTACAACACCCTAGAAATAAAGGGTTTTATTAAGATTGGAATTTAAATGCGATTTTTTCGTACATAAATTCATGGCTTAGGCTTCTGTTTCGCGTTGGCTTTGAAACCCTGTAAGGCAGGAGCAGCAGCTCGCACGTTCGCTGGTTTGGGCAGCCTTTATTTGCCGGAAGCTATAAAGATTTCGGTTTTCATCAGGGCAAACCCATGTTAGTCTCCCGGCTCATGAGTTAGTAGCCTCTTCAAGTCTCTGGGCAGG
>CAXSGP010000064.1:0-25614 GCA_964236955.1 uncultured Oligoflexus sp.
GTTCGGGGGCTGTGCGGGGATGGTCATCACGCGGGCGATGATACGCGACCTCTTCGATAAAACCCGAGTTGCCGAATTTCTTTCGTCCATGGCCTTAGTCATGGGCCTGGCCCCTATCCTCGCCCCTTCGATGGGTGCCCTGGTCAATCACGCCTTTGGCTGGCGGGCAATTTTTATCACGCTGGTGGTCGCCAATTTTATCTGCATGCTTTTTATCGTCTATTTCCTTCCTGAGACCAATCATAATCGCAGCGCCAGACTTCGCCTGGGTTCGACCCTCCTTGCCTATGGAGGCCTTCTAAAAAATCGGAACTTCGTCGCCTATCTCTTCCCCGATGCCGCGATGCGTGCCGGAATGTTTGCCTATATTGCTGGATCACCTTTTGTATTTATCGAACTCTTTCATGTCCCAAAGGAACATTACGGTTGGATCTTTGGATTCAATGGAGTGGGTCTTATGGCTGCTTCGCAAATCAACCGGTGGCTGCTGCGTCGCTGGGAGCCTGAGACCATCCTTCGCTTCGCGCTTCGGTTTGCGGCTCTCGTCGCCATTTTTGTGTTTGCCGGGCCTTTTATCACGATGAATCCCGCAGCCACTCTCATACCCTTATTTCTGTTTCTGGCGAGCCTCAACTTTATAGGGCCAAACTCCCTGGCTGGTGCCTTATCTACCCAGGCTCATCAGGCGGGAACGGCGTCCGCTCTCTACGGTTGCCTGCAGTGGAGTCTCGCGTCTTTTGCGGCGTTCCTGGTCAGTCATTTTCATAATGGAACCGCCTTGCCCATGACAGGTGTGATTTTGGGCTGCGGCCTCCTGTCTCTTGCTGTGTTCAGCCTGCTGGCTCCGCACACGAAGACAGCGACGAGTGCCAAGACCTAATTGTGCCAAACCCGCTAAACTGAATCGCTGCGATTGAGTCATTTTTTGATTTTTTTCGTCCGCTATCGCCGACTGTTGCTTATTTGGATAGTGTCTAGAGTTTAGACTGCAATTCGGCCTAGACCCGCTGCCTTTATCTTATATTCAAGCGGCTATCTTAGAATTAAAAATATATCCCTCCCGCCTTCGGCCGCATCCTGGAAATTCACTGAGATAGAGATTGTCTGGTAGTCCGCCATTCGATTAGGTTTCAATCTGAAACGGCCTTCTAGGCTGGATGCTGAGGTGCCTTGGTCGAATTGGATAAATATTTGCAAACAGGCAAACAGCATCCATAAGCTCCACATCAAGAGAAACGCTGATTATGAAAATCAAGCTTAGACTCCTAGCGCTGATTCTTAGCCTTACGGCTTGCAAAGGGACAACGGGAAGGAGCCTGGAACCGGGCCCACAGGTAAGCTCTCTTTTGCTTGACAACAGGGGGCCTCCATCTTTTGATGATAGAACCTTGGATCGAGTGACCTTTCTCACCGCGCACAATGCTTTCGCCAACAACGGCGACAATGCCCGCTTCATTGCTCCCAATCAAGACTGGGGCCTGACCAAGCAGATGGAAATGGGAGTCCGTGGTTTTATGCTCGATGTCTATAGTAGAAACGGCCAGGCTGTTCTTTGCCATATGCGGTGCGGGCTCGCAGGTTTTTTCCCATGGATTTCCTTGACCGATGAATTGAGACGTTTTGAAGACTTCATGAAGAAAGATCGTAACGCTATCATCACTCTTCATATCGAATGGACCGCTGGCGCAAAAGCCAATGAATTCGAAGCAGCTTTCAATAAATTCCCTGATCTTAAAAACATGATCTTTGACCCTTATCAGGCAGACGTCAAAAATAAGGGCTGGCCAAAGGTGCGAGATATGATCGCATCGAATAAGCGCCTGCTTATCCTTTCCCAGTCCGACTCAACACGAAACATGGGTGTGGCTTTAGATAAGGAATTTACCGTCGAAAACTACTGGAGCACGGGCACCACGGGTCATGACCGCAACTGCCGATCAAGATGGGACGAAATATCCCTTGATACAGACAATACTCAAGCGAAGGCCTTCCGGCGTTTATTTGTGATGAACCATTTCCGCGATAGCCCCACCATTCTTACCGCGGCTCTTGACAACACGATAGGCTCACTGCTGGCAAGAGTTACCGATGATTGCCTTTGGCCTTCGCGTAGAATTCCCAACTATGTAGCAATTGATTTTGTGAATAAGGGGACCGGTCGCGAGACTGTCGATACCCTCAATCGTGCCGTGGCCATAGTTTTTGAGCATGAAAACTGGGGCGGGCGGGCGCAGCTTATCGTGCCCGGGAATCAGAATTTCGTTGGGGGAAATGGCCATCTGGAAGACAATTCGATGAGTTCAATAGAAGTGTTTTTTCAAGGCACCCCAATCAAGTTTTACGAAGGAAGAAATCAGCAGAATTTTCTTTTCGAACTTAACGAGACCTCGGGATCTATACCAGCCAACGATAACGATACGATTTCCAGCTATCGCGCGGATTGATACAAGGGCTGTCACTCATAGGACCTTGCGTCGCAGCGCCTGAACGCCGCTCACTTTCCTCATCTAGGACCGGGCGTTATGACAGAAAGATTGCCATTAAAAAGACCCTGTGTTGCCGAGCAAATGCTGGGAATTTCATTTCGTATTTTTTTTGGGTCGATCCTGGCGCAAGGCCGAGACTTCGATTCTCCTGCCTTAGTGAGGCAGAATTCTGAACTTCACTCACTGGAGCCGGGGCGACCGGATGGGTAATTCCAAGTAGTTCTGTGCGGCGAAGGTCCTTCCCTTTATCTCTCACTTCCTCCCTTGACGCACTGACCCAGTTTATTTAAACATGTTGGTTCAATCTTCATGAAAAAGTCCGCCTTGCGAAGCTTATTTGGCAAGCCTGAGTTTAAACTTAGTAAAAAATGCTATGTTCTATTCGAAACCTATGGCAAATATTTAATTTCCGACAATTCTTCCCTGCGACTGATCATTGGCTTTTGGAATTTTACGAAGGAAAGAATTCCCATTCAATTTTTTAAGTTCAGAATTTAATCGCTTTTCAAGCTGGGTTTGACAAATCAAGTTCATTTTACGTGAGTGCCCGTATTTTTAGAATATCCTGTGGGCGAGAGATCCACTAGAATAGATGCAAGCCCAAGCTAACACTGAAACGGAAGACTCATGACCTTGACGGGGCGGGGTTTTCAGCGTCACTATTGATAATCGCAAAGGAAGAGTTTTTTGAACTAAGGCCTAAACTGGGGCCTCGATCACTATTATTAACATAAGTGAAGTCATTCCAACACTCAAAAGAGCGGTAAATGTTTGTCATAAAATATTCGCGATCGACTTTTGGAAGGAAGCTCTTCTTAACTTTGGGCCTCTATTTCCTGTTCGGTTCCCTTGGAATGTTTGCGACACCGCGTCTGACATACCTGCCCCTGTCAGGGATTGCACTTGGCCTCCTGCAGTGGTCAAGGGGTAGAATGTGGGCCGGGATATTGCTAGGGGCCCTGCTCTTGAATTTTGGGCTGGCTGCAACGGTTATTCCCTTTGCTCATGTCTCGGGCTATCTTTACTATGCCAGCATTATGACGATAAGTGCTTGTTTTCTGGCCTGGATACACTATCGACTCTTCAACCGACTTCTAACATTTCCAGCAAAATTTGTTCATGATGAAGACGTCGGCAGTTTTCTGTTTAAAGTGGCTCCTCTCGCCGGACTTCTTGCGGCGGCCGTCAAGACCCTGGTGCTCTTTACAGTCAATCCGCTCAATGGCGTGGATTTTCTAAGTTTTGCATGGACCTTGGCCATCAATGACACGCTAAGCGTGGTGATCCTCACACCCTTGATCTCGATTTTGCTTGATCGCAGCTCAACCATTACCAGAGGCCTTCATCTGCCAGGCAACCACTGGTTTTTAGGAGTCAATGCACTGGCTGCGATGATCTATTTTTATGGACTTCTTCGTGGTGGGCCATTCACCAACTGGAGAATCCTCCTGATTGAGTTGGTCTGCTCCACTCTGGCAAGTTGGATATTTCTCAGCAACGGGGAGCCTTCAGGACAAATTGACGATTCCGTGGGGGATTTTCGGGAAATTGCCAACTGCATGCCACAGATCGTCTATACGGCGACAGCTGAAGGCTATATCGATTATTACAATGACCGCTGGTACGAATACACAGGGTCAAAATTAGCGTTAAAAGAGGAATATTGGGGGCATTATGTCAATGCCGAAGATCTTCAGCGATGTATCGATGTCTGGGTCAAAGCTATTCAATCGCGTGAAGCCTTTGAACTTGAATTCCGCTTCCTTCATAAGAAAAGCGGTATCTACCGCTGGCATCTCACACGGGCTCAACCACTTAAATATGCTGATGGATCGGTGCGAAAGTGGTTTGCAACCTGCACTGATATTCATGAACAGAAAATGACAATAGAAAGATTGATCAAGAGTCAGACGGTGCTCGCGAAGACTGAGGAAAAATTTCGCTTCCTGGCTGAAACGATGCCGAACCTGGTATGGATATCTGACAAAGACGGCCAAATTAACTTTCTCAACCAAAGATGGATTGAATACACCGGTGTGAATCTGGAAGTTACCTTGGCGACCGGTGGGCTGGTGCATCCTGATGATCTGCAAACCATGTTTATGCTTTGGCGTAATTCGGTTGCAACTGGCAAAGCCTTCGAAACGGAATATCGTCTGAAAAGCGCGAGCGGGGATTTCCGTTGGCAGCTGGCCCGGGCATTGCCCCTTTATGATGGTGAAGGTCAAATTTTGAGTTGGTTTGGATCCTGCACGGATATCCATGATCAGAAGACGAAGGCCAATGAACTGAAACGAGTGAAGGACGCCTTGGAGCTGGCCCATACTGCGACCCGAGTGGCCACTTGGGAAGCGACTATCGCCACTGGCGACATCACCCGTACGCCTTTTCTCGATAAACTCTACGGTCTCGACGGACAGGGCGAAAAGCTTCTCATCAAAGACCTTTATCGAATCATTCATCCCGATGACCGCAAAAGGATTCGGGAAGCCTTGCGTCCCGGACGGCAATCGATCGGCGCCCATGCCTGTATTCAGGATAATTGTCGAATAGAATACCGCGTAATCTGGCCTGATGGTTCGATTCACTGGCTCAGCAGCCTCACTCACACGGTTCGGAATGAACGGGGCGAACTCACGCATGTTCAGGGCGCGAGCTTCGATGTCACGGCGGCACGACATCTGCAAGACGTGCAGCAGCAGCTGAGCATTCGCGAGGAAACTGCCCGGGAATCGTCCCGGCTCAAGTCTCAGTTTCTCGCCGCCATGTCTCATGAGATCCGTACCCCTATCAATGGCATCATAGGGATGACGACCTTCCTGCTGCAGACCCAGCTGGACGCCGAACAGCAGATTTACGCCGATGCGGTAAGGCGCTCAGGTAATGCCCTGCTTATAGTCATCAACGACATTCTCGATTTTTCCAAGATCGAGGCGGGACGGCTCGATTACGAAAGCATACCCTTTTCCCTGTCTAGTATTTTAGAGGATATACGCCTCATCACTCTGCCGTTGATCAGTGAGAAGGATGTTCGCTTTGAGACAGTTTTACATTCCGATATACCTGAAAACATTATTGGCGACCCCGGTCGGCTGCGGCAAATCCTGACAAATTTGCTTTCGAACGCGGCAAAATTCACGGCTCACGGCTTTATCAAGCTCAATGCCAGGGTTGTTGAAAGATGGGAATCCGAACTTGTCCTTTATTTTGAGATTATTGATAGCGGGATCGGCATCGCTCCGGAATCAATGGCACTACTATTTCAGCCTTTCGTGCAGGCCGATAATTCCACGACCCGTATCTATGGAGGTACCGGGCTGGGGTTGACGATCAGCAAGCATCTGGTCGAATCCATGCATGGGGAGATAGGCTTTAGCAGCGAGCCTGGCTTTGGATCAAAGTTTTGGTTTACCGCCCGTTTTGGAGTCAGCGCCGAACAGCATGCGCCATCGGCCCATTTTTCCCGGCATCAGCCCCGCGATAAGACCAACAAACGGGTGCTGGTGGTCGAGGATGTCTACCTCAATCAGTTCATCGCTACCAAAGCATTGGAAAACCTTGGCTACACGGCGCACGCCGTCGGTAACGGCAAGGAAGCGATAGAAGCCCTCTGTGAATCTACCTATGATCTGGTTCTGATGGATTGTCTTATGCCGGTGATGGATGGGTATGAAGCTTCAAAGCGGATTCGTTTGAGCCGTGAGGTATGCAATTCGCAAATTCCCATCGTTGCAATGACAGCCTGTGCCATGACCGGAGATAGAGAGCGATGTTTGAAGGCAGGCATGAATGATTATCTATCGAAGCCGGTTCAGTCAGAGAATCTGGAGGCGGTCATAAGCAAATGGCTCAGCGTTGACGGACCGGCTTTGGATAGTTGACGGCAGAATGAGGGTTTTTTCAAACTCTCGCATGGCGTTGTCACCATCCTTAGGATTAGTTCAAAAGCGAACCTGACAGCTCTTGCGATCGGAAAAATCTTTGAATTGGGCGCGATTACCCGTCCAGTCAAAGGACGAATCGGTTACAGCCCAACCCAGCGATCCCGCAAACCCAGTACCATACCAACTTGCCAGAAGTTTCGCAGCGTTCGCTCCGGGCACGCCGTTGAAAGGATATTCGCCCATCACTACAGGTTTGCTGGTGATGCCCCAGTCTTGAGGCGACTTGGTGTAGGGATAATAGAGGTTGATCCAGTCATAGAAATGAAACTGCAGAAAATCGAGGTCAAGGTGGGTCCAGGCATTTTTCCATTTTATGGCGGCTCCCCCAACCGATATCAAGGCCTTACCTTCTGATCTCAGGACTTGGGAAAGGTCACTTAGAAACGATTCCATTTGTTCGTGAGTCAGGCATTGCAACCGGCCCCCATCGCATTCGAAGGCTGGATCGCCGTATTTGCTTGGTCCAGTCATCGCCCACTCCGGTTCATTGATCAGGTCCCAGCTCATAAGCCGCTTCTTAAAGGGACTGCCTTCCGCAATTCTTGCCATGGGCCGAATGACTTTTTCCAGCAAAGCCTCTCTTTTTTTCGGGTCCAGTATCATAGGCTGGAGACTACGAATTTTTATGCCAGCTTCAGTATGGGTCGGTTTAAAGGCATCAAAAGAAAAAATGGTGAGCATCAGATAAATATCGTTTTTGTCCGCCAATTCAAGGGCTTTGAGAAGATCGTTTTCAAAGCTTGCACCCAGGCCCGTTGGAGTGTCGTTACTATCAAAGGTGACCCCGGCACCTCGGAAATCAGGCATAACCCACCATCGGACAACGTTGGCCCCGTTGGATTTCATATCAAGAAGCTCTTTATCGACTGCTGGCGCCGTACCGGCGACTCCGGATTGCGACCAAGCCGGAATACCGCCGAAATCACCTGCAAAATAATGCCAAGCGTAGTTGACTCCATGAACAAATCGTTTTTTGCACTGCCATGTGACCCCTCCTTCAACCGGACACTCGTCGACAACCCGACTGCAATCGGCAGGGGTGGCGAGGGTGGATGACGTCTGGTCAGACCCTGCGTCCTGAGAGCTTGCATCGGCACTTATTTGTAATTGGCTATTCTCTTTTGGAAGTGAAGGCATTTGACCACAGGCAAGTAGGAACAGGGGCGCAAGAAAAAAAACGCGAGAATTGAACATAGAACTCCTCCGAAGGCGCTTATAGAAGGTCATATTTTTGGGGATAAACGTGATTAGTTTTGCCAATTTTAGCAGAGATCTGTCTATTTTGGTTAAAGTTTAAAGAACAAAAACGTTCAAAAATTTCATTGCGGAATCGGCCCGAGAGTGCTTGCTTCAGTGCAGACGGTTGCAGCAATAGGATGGCAGAGGATGAAAGTGGAAAGTCAAGGACATGATCTTTTCCTCCAGCTGTTGAGCTTGGGAATGTCCAAAGCTAAGGTTTGGTAATTGCGATTAAATCCTCCGAACTTTTGAAATAATTTCAGATGCTAAGTTTGTTAGTGCGGGGCCTCACCTTGCGGCGGACCCTAGAGGGGGACAATAATAGCAGAATGCTTTGCAGCTGCCGCATGGAGGTTTGGACAGTGATAAATCTCTCTTTAGAAATAGGCTGCTCAGAGTCGGATCAAAGGCCGGGTCTGAGCCTTTGATGAATCTCGTGTCTCAAATTTCATGAGGTTACCGTTGGCAGGAACGTTATCCACGAGTTCAAGAACCAAGTCTTTGGCACGCAATCGAATCCGATAGCTTTTCCCATCCCTATTTCGGGACGGACACGAGCTAGTGTCTGGCCGGAAATGGGGATGGCAAGGCGCAAAGCAGAAAAAAAGCGGAGTTTATTCCCCATAAATGAGCATTTTTTTCTGCCGACGAAACGCAGCCATCGCCTTTTCGGGACGGACACTAGCTAGGACACTTTCTTAAGTTGAAAACGTTCGGCCATGTTCAAAACCTGGCGCTCGATTTCCCGGCTGAGGGAAGCAGGCGAGATGATTTCAAGTTTATCGCCAAAGCTCATGACCCAGGCGACGAAGTCGGGACAGATTGTGAGACTGACCTGAAGTCTTAGGCGTCCATCCGCTTCCATTTTAATTGTTTGCGAACTATGCCAACGCTTTTTCTTTACGTATAGGGCTAATTCCCTATCGAAGAGCAAATCGACCTTTTCAGGTTCCGAACCCATGAACACGGCAAAACTGGTTGTAAGGATTTCATCGGAAGCAGTCGTCACGCCTTCGTATGACTCGTCAAGAACGACAACGGACTTAAAGCGGGGCAAGGCGAAAGTCTTCGTCTTTTTCGTTTCGAGGTCTTCAGCTATGAGATGAAAGGCTCCTTGAGCAAAGTAGATGTTTTGGGGCCCTACCTTTCGCTTGCGAATGCCGTTACTGATCGACTCGTATTCGATTTCAATGGCCTGCCTATCGGTACAGGCTTCCCGTATCAAACTCAGGATACTGCCTTGGCCTTCGACTTCCCATTGAGAGGTTCCGGCAAGCTGCATGGTTTGAGTCAGCTCGCTGAGGAATTCGCGACCTCTTTCGCCCAGTATTTCATCAAGGCTATCAAAGAACTCATTGAGATCTTCTGAGAAGGGATTATCAGAGATGGGTTTGGCCAAGGTCTTCAGGACATATAAGCCAACGAGCGCCTTAGGGCTGATTTGGAGGCTATGACCACGACTTGCTTGCGTTTTCAATCGCCACAAGGATGTGTCTTTGTCGACCGTAAGTGGAAATCCCATCGATTCCAAAGCATTCCTATCTTTGGCGAGCGTGCGTCGGGTGCAATTGAGGCCTTGGTCGAGAAGATGCTGCATTATTTGTTCGATTGTAACACCGGAGCTTGATAGGCCAAGAAAATCGATGAGAGAGTTTAGTCTCAGCAACTGTTTGTTCGAGCTTTCCTTGTCTTTCTCTTGGTCCTTTTCCCTGGCCTTCACTCTGGCCCTCCTTTCCCCTACTTTCATCTCATTCCCCTCGGCATTTTTGCGGCTCGTGACACCTGCGTATGAATCTAACCCTGGCCTTCCGTCACTATCGGCTGGCGCTTCGTCAGAGTTGATGGGGTGTCGAACATTTTTAGGGTTTTGCAATGCCCCGACCTATGACGCTCTCACCAAGGCCAAGGGGGGCTTTAGCTGCCGACGGGAAATGTTTCAAGCGGCAGTAGAGGCTGTGTCAATACAATTGGAATTCTTCTCAGGAAAAGGTGTTGCGACATGAAAAAGTCGATTTTCAGTGGGGGTTTCCGCAGGCTAATCTTTCGCGAAGCCATTTGCCACCAAAAGGCAGGGCGATCAGCTGAAACATTTTATCGGTACCGATTTTCGAGAGATCTCCGTTTGCGTTTGACAAGGCTCACCGGGACGTAGGCTGAAGCAACCTTAGCAACAGATAGAATATCGATAGGCCTGTCCCGTAATTAATAATCAATCATTCCTATGATCCCCGGCCCGAATCTCATTTCGGCCATTTCCTGAATTATTTCCACCGCGGACTCGATTGTCCCCAGATGCTTTGTCTTCATTTGTTACGACGTTGCCAAGCGCTGGGCCTAGATCCCGAATTTCTATGTCATCCAATAATGTCCCTCGCCCGTCTTGGGGATCGCCGGTTTCCGTAAAGGAGATTCTTGGCTTTGCTTCAGGACTCAGGACGACCATCGATACCCGAGTCCAGTCTTTTTCGCTTACATCGTGGGCAAAGAGGATTTGTGTGCCAAGGCTTGCCGTGAATGCTTGAAGACTTGTGCCACCCAGTCGAACCTTGTAATAAAAACTTATTTCATAGAAGTGCCCGGCATCAAGATTGAGATCCTGATAGACGGTGATGTTGTTGCCTGGAAATTTGTAATCCCCATTACAACTTGAGTCGAGTTCGATCCATTGACTGCCTTCGATTGCAATAAGCTCAGAGGTTGTAAAAGTCGATTGGGTCTCGATCAAATTCCGGCAGGTGGAAGCTTGATTGGCATTGATGGCCTTCCAGGAGGTTTGTCGCTCAGGCACTATAAATTGATTGGGCAGAAGGTTGCTGGAATCAAGTACATGTTCTTCAAAACCACCGTCCAGCGCAAAACTCACGGGTTTGTCGGCTTCATTGATGATCCAATCGGCTAGGATGTTTTGATTTTCATTACTCAGGACAATAGCAACGCTCTTATTTCTGGCTTCCACAGGCAGGGAAACAATCCAGGTATTTGGATTGAGGCCTGTCGTCGCAAACGAACGAAAGGCAATGGGGCGCCAGTTCGTGTTGTCGCCAAAGATGGTGTAGGCATTTGCAACAGTGAAGTTTAGGCTTTGGTTGTTCATACTGCTTGCTACGCACTTGGCTTCATCAGGTGAGCCTTCCACAAGCGTACAGGTCAGGGAGGCGCCACTAATCGCCGTTGGGGTAATCGCCGCATCAGGAATTACGGTTTCCTGAATGTCGCCCGTTACCGCGTGAGCCTGTTGCTGACCTTCCGGACTAACGACCGTTGCTTCAGGCGCACTATCGGTAACCTCAGCAGCAGAATGCACCAATTTTGCCCGAACGTTATTTCCATTTTGAAAGTCAGTTCCTTGACATGCGCAAAGGAGCACTGTGGCAATACCTAAGGTGTAGCGAATCATGAGCACCTCGATTGGATTCTAATTTTCATTTCGACAGTTTTGAGTCGCAATTAAACAGTTGATATTCTAGCTTATAAAAACAGCGACTTAAGCGATGTTAATTGCGTGCATCTTGATCGCTATAAAGTTGATTATCCACAAAATGCGTAACCATACAGGGAGGCAGGATTGAAGTCGGGGCACTGCTTTTTGAAGGGGCCAGTGAATTCAAGCGTTAATAAGAGGCCTAAGCTAAATGACCGCTTCGGCCTCTTCGGCGGTCAATGAATAGAATCTTTGGTCGCCTGCAAGGCGGTTCGGTAAGAATTCATATCCAAATGACGACGGGCCACCCCACTTTGAATCGCCGCTTCGGCAACGGCTGAGGCGACCACGGGCAATGCCCTTGGATCGATCGGTTTTGGAATGAGATAGTGAGTGCCATAGGAAAGGCGACCCTCGCTATGGTAAATGGCCTGTACTTCTTCAGGAACCGGTGCGCGCGCGAGACCGGCGATTGCATAAGCGGCCGCTCGTTTCATCTCTTCATTGATATGCGTCGCTGATACATCCAAAGCACCACGGAAGATGTAGGGAAATCCCAATACGTTGTTCACCTGGTTGGGATAATCACTTCGGCCCGTCGCGATAATAACATCGCTTCGCACCTGATAGGCAGCGTCCGGCGTGATTTCGGGGTTTGGATTAGCCAAAGCAAAGACGATGGGGCGAGCCGCCATGCTGTGCAGCATGGCTGGAGTCATAAGACCGGCCTGGGACACACCGATGAAGACATCTGCGCCTTTCAGGGCATCTTCCAGCGTTCGCAGATGAGTTTCTCGAGCGAAGCGCGCCTTATATTCATTAAGATCCTGGCGGTGCTTGTGGATGACACCTTTCGTGTCACAGAGCATGATGTTTTCCCTCGGCACGCCAATAGTCAGAAGCATCTCGGCACAAGCGATCGCCGCAGCGCCGGCGCCGGAAAAAATGACAGTGATTTCTTCGACCCGGCGATCAGTCAAGTCCAGCGCATTGATCAATGCCGCGGTCGCGATGATGGCCGTGCCGTGCTGATCATCGTGGAAAACGGGGATGTTGCAACGGGCTTTGAGTTTTTCCTCGATATAAAAGCAATCGGGGGCTTTGATGTCTTCCAGATTGATTCCACCGAACGAAGGTTCCAAGGCCGCTACGATTTCGACGAATCGTTCTGGGTCGCTTTCCCTGATTTCCAGATCGAAAGAATCAAGATGCGCAAACTTTTTGAAAAGCATCGATTTGCCTTCCATCACGGGCTTAGCTGCTTCCGGACCAATATCACCCAGACCCAGAACCGCCGTCCCGTTGGTGATAACGGCGACGAGATTGCCGCGATTGGTGTAGCGGTAGGAAGCCTGAGGATCGAGTTCGATGGCTCGGCAGGGGCCGGCGACCCCCGGGGAATAGGCAAGCGAAAGGTCTTCCTGAGTATCGAGGCGCTTGGTTAGCACCGTTCCGATTTTCCCGCGCGGTTCAGCTTCGTGGTAGGCCAGGGAAAGAGCTTCATAATCCTTCCGCATAGAGTGCAGCACACCTGCTGCGTCTTTAGCCTGCTCGATAATCTTTTCAGCGTTGTGGTCAAGCACGTCTAAACTCCTTCTGTAACATTTTGGGCGAGCTGGCCGCTCAGGCTGTCCCGACTGCCAGCCCAATTCAAAGGGGCCCGCATTCCGGATTTTCTTCAGATTACCGCGTAGGCCTCCGAGATCCAGATTTAATTCTTACTTTATGCAAAAAAGCTAAAAGTTCATTTGCAAACCCTTGCAGAGCTCGGCTTTCAAAAAGATAAAAATTTTGTATGGAACGGCGACGAAATTCCCTCAGGCTACGCTGACACCTACCGAATGGCAAGGATTGGTGGGGGGTGGATTTGATTTCCGGCCGATTCGCAGGAAATAACAAATTTTATAGGCGAATGTACGCAAGAGCATTAAATTATGGAATAATAGTCATTTTTTCAGATATTGACCAAAGTTTGCTGATACCAAAGCTTAAAATCCTGCAAGAGTGGTGCAAGAATTTATTTTCCTCGGTTTGAGGTTCTTTTGATTTGCGTATCGATTTTAAAGAGAACATGCATAGGCATAAAAATCTTTATAATCCAAGGGCTTACAAGGTGATTTTAGATTCTTTCAAGAACCTGGACCATAAAGCCGATCTTAGCTTCAGGCCTGTGGTCGAGTGTGTTAATGCTAGAAATTCGGGGTAAAAAGATGGCTTTTAAAAAGCGGCTGATAGCGAAGCCTTTAGTTTGTATTCCTCTCTTCCTCATCTGCCAATCCCTTAGCTCCTGCAAGCTTGATGATGCCGAGACCCTAAGTCCAAAAAATGGTGCTAAAAATGCTGCCGAAAGCTCCAGTGCCTCCCAAACCGATAAACCGAAGCCTGGAGCGGAGAGTCCCGCAGCCTCGACAACCGGTGGAGGGGGAGCGGGGGGAATCAATAGAGGAGCAGCATCCGGAGCTGTAAGTGGTTCAGCGGTTGGCGCTTCTGATCCCGCTACGGTTGCAACGGATCCTGGGGTCGTTGGCACCGATCCAGCGGAAGCCACGCCCACGGCCAAGCTTGATGCGACCGGTGGTACCGGTGGTCTGACCGGCGATTTGGAACTGAAATCGGCGAGTGGACTCAATTTTATTATGAATGCTCCGGCCGATGTGCATACGAGCGGCAAAGCTTACGGAGTCCTCGTGCTTCTACATGGCAGTACTGCAAGTAATTACCGCAATTTTGTCAAACTGATGGCAGACGTCGCCAAAGAACGGGATCTCATCCGCGTATCGGTGTTGGCTCCCAATGGTCAGGGCTGGAATGAGGGAGGTGAGGTGGCGGCAGCGGATGCGCTGCACGCCTTGGTGCAGAATGAAATTCTGGCGAAGTATAATGTCGATAAAAGAAAAGTTCTGTTCTCAGGTCAGTCGAGTGGGGGCGGCTTTTTATCGACTAACTTTGTGCCCCAGCATGCCAAGGACTATCAAGGCGGCGCTTTTATGCAGTGCGGAGCCGCCTCACCGCGGGTGGCTTTTACTCCCGATGATGCGACCAAAGCCAAATTTAAGCTTCACTTTGAAATCACAACAGGGGATCCCATCTGGCCCGCAAGCCTGAAAGCCGCTTTAATCAAATATACCGCGGCTGGCATGCAATTTACCAAAGACGATACGAAACCTGGCGGCCACTGTGCCTTTGACCAACAGCAGGTGATCCGTGACCATATTGATTTTATCCTGGGAACAGCCGCCCCCTGATCCTTCAATTCTTAAGACCGACCCTTAGTTCGCCGTCTTGCTTGACGACCAGCATTTTGTCGACCTTCATTTCGGTGCCGCATTTAAAGTCAACGTTATAAAGCGTCATTTCCGTGATCTTTAATTCAGTGTCTTTCACGCCAATCGGCATTTTATCGGGCTTCTTGACAATCTTTTCCACGGTACAATTACGAAATTTTCCGCTGGAAAGCGAGTCGCCCATCATAGGCAGGAGTATGGTCGCCTGTTGAGGGATCATGACTTTCTGCAGAGCCATGAAGTCTCCGGCAAAGAGAGCTTTGTAATAGGCCTGTATGATTTTTTCATGATCCGACGTGCAGGCGACCGCCAACCAGGCGAATAGTATCGTAATGAGAACGCCAGATTTTTTCACAGGGAGCTCCGTGAATAGAGAAGTTAACTGTTCGCAATGATTCTCTCATAAGTGCGGCCCCGGTACTATACCAAGGCTGTTTTTGCCCTCTTCCTTTCCCTTCAGGGGGGGTATGGGCAGGAGGAGCCGGAACGATTTCGCTGGCTGAAGAATTGAAAGATGGAAATTTGATTTCCCGGAAATTCAATAGAATATCATTGCTGCGGAAGGCAAGCGCATTCATGCGGCTAGGATGGATTCGCCAGCCCCGCCCGACTGCGCTATTGACTGACAGTTCGGCCGTTTGACAGCCTCCCCATGCGGTCTCAGGTTTTTTAACTAAAGAAAGGGACACAGCAGCCGATAGGCGGCACGACGTCACTTTTTATTCGGCGGGCTGCCTATGAGCTTCGATCGCTTTCTGATACTGGATAACAATGCCGGAAACGTGCTCTTTTTTGAAATGCTACTCAAAGAACTTGGGGTCGAAAGTGTGCAGACTTGTCCAACGGGTGACGACGCACTCATTCAGGCCGACAAGAATCACATACAGTTCTTCATCAGCGCCTGGGAATTGAATGGAATGTCAGGCACCGTTTTCATACAGAAGATCAGGGCCAAGCGCAAAAGACTTTTTGCCCCCTGCCTTATCTATTCGAAACGCATGTCCATTGATGACGTAAACCTGACTCACGAGCTGGGATTTCCCGATCTCATTGCAATGCCGTTTGAACGAGACAAAATCAAACTCCACATTCAATCGATCTTAGAGAACGAAGCGAAGCTCGATCCGACGGAAAAGTTGCTTAGAAAAATTGAGATGTATGGGCCGGATCAACCGATGGAAGCATTTAAACTCTTTAAGGAAAGCATGTTCAAGGAAGGTCCCCTCCAGACCCGCGCTTATCTCTCCGCAGCTCTTGTGCATATGAACCTTGGTAAATTTGACAAGGCCGAGAAATGCATCAGTGATGCGCTCAAGAATGAGCCGAAGTCGTCCCGGGGACTCCAGTTGCATGCGAAGCTTCTCAGTCGACTTGGCAAACACGATGAGGCTATCAGCTGTCTCGAGCAGCTGCATCTGCAATCCCCACGAAACCTTGGCACCAAAATCAACCTTGGTTCAGCCTATCTCCAGGGCGACAGACTTGAAGATGCCAAACGAATATTTGGCGAAGTCTTGAAAGTGGATAAGGACAATCAGGACTGTAAAGACCAGCTCGGCTGTATCGCTTTTAAGGAAGGTGATATCACCCTTGCCGAACAATTGATCGCCGAGACCGAAAATGGCAACGAATTGGCTCGGATGTTTAATAACCTGGCGATATCCCTTGTCTCCAAAGGTGAATTTGAGAGAGGAATCGTCACCTACCTGAACGCAATGCGTCTACTTGCCGATAAAGCCCGACTCTATCTTCTGCATTTTAATCTCGGTCTTGCCTATAAGAAAAAAGGTGACCTTGAACTCAGCTTCAAGGCCTTTGCCGATAGCTATATTTCCGAACCCAGCTATGAAAAGGCCTATTCGGCCATTGCCCGCATGGCGCAGGAACTCAAGGCTCAAGGCAAACGTCCTGATAGCAAGCTGGTAGCCGAAATAAAATCGCTTCGACAAATGAATACGAATACCTCCCAGGCTTCCTAGAAATCAGGAATGCCTGCGATTCAAAATAAACGAAAGAGTCGATTCCTGTGAATCTGCTCTTTCGCTTTGTCGATTGAAACAAAAATTTGGGCTATTTTATCAGGCCGCTTTGTAATTTGGTCTGTATCATAAGGTCGCCCGTGGTGATTCCATTGGCTACTAGATTGTGAGAATCGAGATCTTCATCAGGTGCCTCAATTTCAATATTCCAGACCACGGGACCGGCCTCGCCCGCGGCTTTCGGTATTGGGTTCAGTTCGGAAATCGCCACGAAACGATCGTCGTCGAGCAAAATTTCATCGCCTACTTTCAGTTCATAGGCGGGTCTGATGCCTTGCCTGGTAATAAAGGGGTGTTTCCCCGTGGCTTTGATTGCGCGGTCGGCGATCTTGATTTCAATGAGTGGAAATGGTTCGGGACCGCGGGTCATTTTGCGAATGGGAAAGGCCTTCTTAAGCAGGGGATTCCATATCGTTTCGGAGCCACATCTCTAATGGCAAGATCAAACTTTCCCTGCCCTACAACGATCCACGCTGCTTACCAGGCGGGGGACCGGGTCAGGAGGAGGCCTCCCCCGGCGAGGGGAGGAAATAAACATCGGCCTTTAGCGGGTGGGAGCGTTGGCTGTCATCCGCACGGCAACGTCGCTGGCCATGATCTGGCGCCGATTGCGGACGGAATCGTAGACTTCGAAATAGAGCCATCCATCAGATCGGAAGTGAGGGAATTGCGCAAACTGATTGGGACCCATATGGGTGACAGTCGTGGTTTTTTGCGTCCAGAAATCATAGATAAATACATTGGAGGTTCCGGCATCCAGGAGTTTTTTAAAAGCTGCATCATCCGCGCTTTTAAAGCCAAGTGCTTGGAACTGATCGGGTTTTATATAGCTATAGGTAACCAGGAACCTATCGTCAAAGGAAAAGTTAGCCTTCAATCCATCGAGACAGATTCTTGCCATCGGCTTTTTTTCGTAAGGCTCCGACTCGGAGGGGCGTTTAAGTTCATAAACGTTGTAGCCTTGGTGGCGACTGCCGTTTCCTTCCACTCCCTGGCGCCGGCCCAGCAGGAGACGATTGGAAGGCGACATGCCCCAGTCAATTTCCCAGGGAGTTTGAAATATCTGGGGATCGCGTCTTATCCACTGCTGGCCATCATAAAGTATGGGATAGAGAAAAAGTTGGGATTCATCCTCATCCCGGTTGCTTCCCCTTCCTAAGCTTGCGCGTTCGGGGTTGCCCGAACCGGGGTCGCTATTAAACGATCCCGTCGCTGCAAGATAATCGCTACCATCAAGACTCGCTCCCACCGCCTGATAGAGGGGAATACGATGCGATTCCTGGACCGAACAGGCATCCTCCTGGAAAGTCACATGGGTGGTGTTTCGATCTTTAAGAAGACTCATCGTGCAGAGACCCGTAAGGTTGCCCTGAAACATGAAGGCTGAATCATCGGGGAAAAACGCCGGATCATAGAAGGCATTGACTTTGATGATTCGCGTTGGATCCTCGCTCAGCAAAGTACTTTGCAGATCGATGATACCACTCGGATTGCCGCCATAGGCCACAAAACGGCCGTCAGCTGATGACCGTACCCAATAGGAGGTCTCCTGACTCGTTTCATAAAGGAGATGCATATGCGTGGCTGGATCCGCCTTCCAGTCTGCCGCATTCTCTAGAGTGCAAACCTCGGGGAAAATTTCTTTGCCATTTCGCTTTTGTTGAAAGCATCCGCCATCACTGCAAGCGAACATTCGCATGCCGTGTTCGACGTTTCGTGTTTGCCAGTTGTCTTTCGAAGCGGCGATGAGATGATCTTTAAATTCCGGACTAACGCTGGCTTCACAGCTACTTGGTCCCGGCTCGATATTGAGAATTTCGTCAAGGTGGGGCAGCCCGCCTTCATACCAGGCCCGGATGTCGGCAAATTGTGCTTCCGTAAGGGGCTGGCCGTTGAACGGCATTCTTGAGCTGTCCTTAAGATTTGCATTGATCCGCTCCACCTCTTGGTCATCGTAGGCGGAATGAAGCAGATTTTGAAATTCAGAGAGATGAAGGCCCGCCGCATAAAAGCCGAATTGATAGGCTGCGAACTCAGGCTTTTGATCGTCTTTAGTGTAGGCGATGCAATTAAGCTGCTGAAGAGGCGATTTACCGCCTTCGGGATTCATGCATTCTTTGACTCGCATGGCATTGGCGGCCCACCGAAGCATGGTTCTCCGTGAATTTACGGCATGACAGGAATTGCAACTGCCACTCGATTCCAGGCCAATCGTCGCTGCGGCCCTTTTTGCGACTTCCAGGGGCTGTTCGGCAAAGGAAGGGTGCCCCCAGGCCATGACCATAATTCCCAATATCAAACGTTTCATAATCAAATGCGTCTCCTCTGGCCTATTCAAATGGATCGTAAGCATCGAAATATTCGATGGTGTCGGCAAATGTAAATGCAAAAGCATTCGGCCCCGTCACGAGCGACCAGACAAAATCAGCAGGACCCTTGGTGTCGGCATTCAACTGCAGACTGCCTAAATCCTCGACAAGCTTGGTGGCGAGATGACTTTGGCTCCAGTCAAGACCCGCATATTGGTGGCAACCGATGCAATTTGTTCTTTGATTGTTGGCGCCAAACTCAAGAAAGGGATTACTGCACCAGTTGGAGCTTGGCTGTTCTTGGATGAGTCGGGCGATCGCTGCAAGGTCCTCTTGCCCCTCTTTAACTCCCGGATGTTCAAATGGAGATTGAAAAGAGTGAGCGGTACAGAGCTGGTAATGCCGCCATCGATCCCGCATGGGCAGGGGTTGATCGCTGCTTAGCGGCTGCTCCGCTTTTGGGGTGAGCCAGAGGGAGCCCCAAAGCCACTGATTGGGAAACCGAATGATCAGATGCAGGCCGACCAGATGGAAGACCTTGTTGCTGGCGTTTCGTATGGAAAGGGAATCACCTGGATTCGGCAGCCAGTCCCCTTCACTGGTCCAAGCCTCCCGCTCAAATTGTGACCTTAACCCGGGTTCATCGCTTGTAAAGGAATTGATTTGGAAACCATCACCGGTGCGCCGCCAGGCGGTCTTTATAAAAGCGGCAGCTTCAGGAAATTGAAAGGACGGGCAGCTGTCGCGACGGGCCGATCGAAAGCAATTATATATGTCTTGATAGTGGCTCAGCATATAGAACAGCGCCTGGCGATTGAACAGTATGCGTTCTACGCTAGGAACCGCTTGACCTTTGGCCTTATCGGCTGCCGCTTGAAACCATTTTGAAATCCGATCCGTCTCCGCCAGCCGACTTTCGCCGGATTGAAAATTGGTAATGGCTGCGTTGATGGCAACGGGAGAAAGCCTGCTTCTCGCCAGGCGTTGTTCTTTACTGAGCCGCGAGTAAAGGGACAAGAAAATTTTTCCAAGGTCATCCTCCCCATACCAGTTCTGCCAGTTGAGGAGGGCCGACGATGGCTCAAGGGGGTCCAGGAGAAAATTGAGAAGGTTCCATGTGGATTGACGTTGATAGCGCCAGTCACTGACAAGTTTGGCTTCTTCTATGTTTTGTAAGAGGCTCGGGGGAATCTCGCCGCCATCGGTGAGCTCGCAACAGCTTTCGCGACGCGCTGTGAGAGGTTCAGGCTTGGGGATTTGGCCACAGGACCAAAGGCAAGGAAATAAGACTATTGAAACCAGCATTTTTACAAACATGATGGCACCCGGGCTTTTTGTGTCAGTACTAGGATAACAATCTAAGCGTCAGACAAAATGGGCAGAGTTTGCTTTGCTGTCTTGTCTTTATTGATCTCCCTCGATACAGCTACTTTCATTCGGAAATATACTTTCCGATTGCACCTGAACTCAGAGATGGAGCGTAAAAAAACAGGTTCATGGCGAGTTCATAACGCGAGCGCTTGAGCAAAAGACTATGAATAAAATGCCCCTCGTGAAGCTCCAGCGCGACGCGTTTTATGGAGTCCTGCTCTCTGTGCATTCTTAGCGACTGCTTGATAGAACAGCGATGGAACGTTAAAAACGCGTCATTAAAAAATGGCTCCATTTTTCGCGATTTCAATAATTGACGAATGATGACTGTGGAGCTTTGCCATGTGACCCGGAATCTTCCTGAGGGAAGGACGATCCGACTTGGAAAAATTTTTAAGGACATTTCCAGTTCAAATGGGCAGCTGAAGGCAGTTTTTCGGCGGTGGATAGTTACGAGTTCGTCTCTAAAATCGGCTGGCTTTCTTTTTCCTTTATTGCAAGGGAAGAGTCAGTCGTAAATAATAGGGCATGATCCATCCGACTCTATGTCCAAAGGAAGCTTATGAAAAGTATTATGCTTACACTCGGGATATTCGCGTCTGCGCTATCCCTGTCTTTGCCCGCCTATAGTTTCCCGAGCATTCATCGCTCCCTGGATTTTTCTGGATCGACTTCTCAGGACTTTTCGACGGCCTATGACTTTGAAGGTATCATCGGCCTATCGGGCTGTTCGGGCAGTTTGATTCGTTTCGAGGACAGTCTGGATACCGACCAGGCTATCATCCTGACCAATGGGCATTGTGTAAAAATTATTCCGCCTGGCGTGGTTTTGACCAATCAAAAAGCTTTGCGCACGGTCGATATCCTCGATTCGAAGGCCAAGCGCCTCGGCTCGATTACCACTCAGAAATTGATTTACGCGACAATGACCCGAACCGATATCGCACTCTATCAGGTAAAGGAAACCTATGCTGATATCCGGACGAAATTCTCGGTGGAGGCCTTGACCCTCTCGAGCCAACAGCTGCCGGTCGGTGGTGCCATTGAGGTAATATCAGGCTACTGGAAACGCGGCTATTCCTGTGCGATCGAGGCGATGGTGCCCAGCCTTCAGGAAGGCGATTGGTTCTTTGAAGGGAGCCTACGCTATAGCCGACCTGGATGTGCTGTCATTGGCGGTACCTCGGGTTCGCCCGTATTGGAAGCCGGTACCCGCAAGGTCGTGGCGATCAATAACACGATCAACGAGAGCGGTAAACGCTGCGAAGTCAATAATCCTTGCGAGGTCCTCGCCGATGGTGGGGTGTTGTTTGAAAAAGGCTACGGCTATGCCCAGGAAACAGTTTGGGTCTACGGCTGCAGAAACGCGGCAGGAGTCTTTGATCTAAACGTCGAAGGTTGCCAATTGCCAAAGCCTGCCTTGTAGGCTGCTTCTAGAGGGAAACGGGAACTTCTATTGGTGTGCAGGGATCGCCTTTTTTTTAGGCGGGCCACTGCACACGATTTGCTACCCTCACCGCGTGTTCACTGATATCCCATCGAGGATTCCCCACCGCTCCCTTATTCCTTATTCCAAGTCGATCCTTCAGCAACGAATATCACCCTAGTTTCGCTTCTGATCGAGCTTTATGGCTGCTATCGGGCCAAGGCTTTCCTCATGACGAGTTTGGAATACAGTATTTCGCATGAACTGCGTATTCAGTTTGAACTGTCGCGTGCAAAGGAATACTTTAGCTTTCAACAATGACTAAACGGAAGCGTGAGTTCCCTTCCCTCCCAGCGAGCGCTCCATCGTTATAATGAGTGATTCATGACGAAATACAATCGACGTAGTTTTTTTACCCTAGTAAGTTCTGTCGCTTCGACGGTGGCCTGCGGCGCCGTGGGAATAGGGCGGTCCACGGGTGCTTCGGATAAGGCCGCGGCGGAGTTTGATTATATCGTCGTCGGGTCGGGAGCCGGGGGAGGGCCTCTGGCCGTTAACCTCGCTCGTGCCGGCTTTAAGACCCTGCTTCTGGAGGCAGGCACCGATCAGGGTTTGCGGCCGGTCTATCAGGTTCCCGCCTTTCATACCCAGTCGACGGAAGACTCGGAAATGGCTTGGGATTTCTATGTCGATCACTTTCTCAAAGCGAAAGATAATCAAGCGGATAGCAAGTACATCCCCGGCAAAGGCATTCTCTATCCCCGGGCCGGTACGGTCGGCGGCTGCACGGCGCATAACGCGATGATCACAGTTTACCCGCTAAAAAAAGACTGGGATCAGTTGGGTGAAGATGTAGGCGATGAATCCTACAACGGTGACACGATGCGAAAGTATTTTCAACTCTGTGAGAATGCCGCTTACTCAAAGTTATCTGAGCGTAAAAAAGGCTGGTTGCCCGTCAATCTCGTGTCGCCGCTCTTGATTTTAAACGACAAGGGCATACTTGCTCTTATATTCTCCGCCTGGCGCAAGATTCGGAAGGACACCAGCACTCACATTTCAGCGATTCAATCTATCCTGCAGCTTCTGACCAATCAGGATACCAACGCAGATACGGAGGCAAGGGATAGCGATGAAGGCCTCGTTATGATCCCAACTGCGACGACGGCCGAGGGCAAACGTTTTTCGACCCGTGATTTGATCATGAAGCAGCTTGGAAAAAACCTGACTCTACGGAGCAGCTGCCTCGTCACCAAAGTCCTTTTTGATGAAACGGGCGGAACCCCTCAAGCTACCGGTGTGGAATACATTGTCGGCGACAGGATCTATCAGGCGAGCAAAGATCCCAAGCCAGCCTCAAGTCGCCGAAGCCGGGCATTCGCCAGGCATGATGTGATACTTGCCGGAGGTACTTTCAATACGCCTCAGCTGCTTATGGCTTCGGGGATAGGTCCGGAGGCGGAACTTAACCGCTTCCGCGCGAGCCATCCCGGCTATCGCGTGATTTTGGACAGACCGGGGGTAGGCGCGAATCTTCAGGATCGCTATGAAGTCACAGTTGTTTCGAAAAACGCCAAGCCCATCGATCTGGTCAAGGACTGTCAGTTTAAAGGTGATGAATCCGACCCCTGCTTTTCCCAATGGAAGAGCGGGAGCGGCCCCTATACCTCCAATGGCGCCATTATCGGAATGTTTAAAAAGTCAAAGCCTGAACTTGATCATCCGGATCTGTTCCTGTTCCTCCTGCCGACTGATTTTCACGGCTATTTCCCTGGCTATTCGAAGACTGTTGCAGAGGCAAAGAATTTCACCACATGGGCTATCCTTAAGACCCACAGTCACAACCGAGGAGGGCGCGTTCAACTCAAAGACCTTGATCCTACCAGTCGTCCACTTATCAACTTCAGATATTATGAAGACGGGACCGACGAGAACGACAATGCGGTCGGAGGCGACATTGACGCTGAGAATAGCGATCTGGAAGCCGTTATGAAAGGGGTCGAATTTGTTCGGGAGATTAATCAGGAGGCCAGCGTAAGCTTGGCGTTATTGGATATAGTGTCGGAACTGCCGGACGCCGCTGCGGGCTTACTCCATCCCTACTTTGAAGAAACGATTCCGGGCAAGACTATCAACAAAAAGGATAAATTGCGCGATTGGGTAAGACGCAACTCCTGGGGTCATCATGCTTGCGGTACGTGCAAGATGGGCAAGGAAAATGATCCCATGGCCGTCGTCAACAGTAAGTTTGAAGTGATTGGCGTGAAGAACCTGCGCATCGTGGATGCTTCAATTTTCCCCCGAATTCCCGGGTATTTCATCGCATCATCAATCTATACCATGAGCGAGCGGGCCACCGATGAGATCCTCGATGCAAGAGGCTATGCAAGACGCATAGCTGTCTCGGCGCCGGAATCAGTCCCTGTGGAAATCTAGATCGGCAGGGAAGGTGATCAAAGAGGCCCTGAAGCTTTTGAGTTCAGGGCCTTCCCCTCCTCCGGTGGCCAGGGTCGAACCCAGATTAGCCCGGACAATCCAGGGCCTTAACGGCATCATCCAGCCAGGCGGTTCTGAGACTGATCCACGATTTCAGAGCATCTTTCTCCTCATTCCAGGTCGCCAGCCAATAGGGATTCGGCCATAGATATTTTCCGAGGCTCGGCCATCTCGCAAAGTTATGGACTGTCAGAGGCGCCATGATCGTGGCCTGCTGATCGATCCCATTAAATGCGGTGGCGTTGGATAGGGAGCCGTCCTTACGTGCTGAAGTCCATCGCTTTTTCACAGCCGTGCAGAAGCTTGGGTGAGAGAGCAGGGGACCAAACCAAACGCCTTTTTCAAGAGCGCGCCAGCCCGTATATTGTGCACCATTTTCATGAGCGGCATTGCCATAGGCGATGTTAAAGTCCCAGACGGGCCCAAAGTAGATTTTACCCTTAGGTGGAATATAGAAACTGGAACTTAAGCGATAACCATCAATATTTCTTGAAAATTCCTGCATGATGAAAAAATCGACGGCCGATGGGAGGTCGAGCCTATCCTCAAAAATGGTTTTCCACTTTGGCCCCGATGCCGCACTCACACGGGCCTCCACATCATTGAAAATGGCCATAAACTCTGCGCTTTGCTCGGGCGTTATCTTATCGGCTGAAGGGTATTCGAGAATAAGTTCGGTGTCGCGGCCAGCCCACACACTATTATCGCCATCATGCCAATGGTCGAAGGTCGCGAGAAAGGAGGTGCCATGTTCATTTTTCTTTGGAATCTCAATGCGCCCTTCGCCAAAACTATTTTTTTCTGTGATGACATAGATGCCCATCTCCTCGGGCGGTTGATTCTTAAGGTTCAGAACCAGGCTGACGATACGGGTTCTCGGGGCATGGCGACCCAGCAGATTGCTGAGATTATAGGTGAGGATATCTCTTAGCAGACTCTTGTCGTTATAAGGAGCAGAGATCACCCAGTCTTCAGCCGCCGGCATCCCGAGAATTGAGAGCGGCGCGCCCTTGCCTTGGGCATTGACAATCGTGAAGCCATACTGTTTTTTTGGAAAATCGAGTGAGGTGAATCCGCGCAGTTTTATCGTTATTTTTCGGTCGGTAAGGACTTCACCGTTATTGTCAGCGATCGAGAAGCTTGCATCCACTTTTTCCTTCGAGGTAGGAGCTTCATCAAGTTCCACGTTGAGGATATAGGGCTGCGTCTGCAGAAAAAAAGCTTCTTTTAGGGGACCGGTTGTATGAGCCTTCCATTCGAGGATTGCAAAGTCGGGATTCTGTAGATTTGGCTCACTCGCTTTGGTTCTGGAATCTGTGGGAAGGGTCCGGCAGGCCAGGGGCGCGCTAAGCAGCAAAGCCGACAAAATCAGATCCCTATTTTTCATGCAATCTCCCTGTCCCATGTGTTTCCACAATATAGCATGGAAGAGGCCGGCAACAATACCGAGGGTGAAGCTTCCGATGGCGCAAGTCTGGCGGAACAGGATGCGGTCGAAGCCATAGTCGACGAGATGCTCGAGAATAATGTCTTTGGCCGATTGCAGGCTAGGGGCTGTTGACGTTTGGCTACGCCAACGTCGAACATCCCCAGTAACGC
>CAXSGP010000065.1:0-25547 GCA_964236955.1 uncultured Oligoflexus sp.
CCATCAAAATCACAGCGATATTTTGCTCAAACCTTTTCGGCGAAGGTCTAGCTATTCATACTCGCAATCAACTGCACCTCCGACTCTGCAAGACCCAACTCCCTGGCCACCTGAGAGGGCGCCAGACCGCGGGCGAGGAGATGCCGGGCATCAACGTACTTTTTATCCTCAAGCTCCTCGAGGACATCCTGGTAGGGCACCGTGCTGTCAAAAAACTTGGTGAGCTTTTCACCGCGCGACAACGCCTTTTGCAGAAACTGCCGCTCCTCCTGAGCCTTTTTCAGGAGCGAACTGAAACCGGTCCGCCGTTTGTCGATCTGGGTCAGATACCCATCAAGCCTTTGGCGCGCATCTTGAAGGACATGGTCGATGTCCTGTGCGAGAGCCTGAGCCCCTGACTTCAATTCCATATCCGTTTCCGTGGCGATCCTGCTAACTTTTTCATAAAGGACCTTCATTTCAGCATGCTTTTGCACAAGGTCCTCGCGCACCGCCTCGCGCATCTCCTTGATCAGCCTGTGCTCATGGTCGAGCTCGCGCAGGATGCTGACCGTCGCTGGAGTGTCCTGCCGTTTCCGAAGGGCCAGCAGTACGAGCACGATAAGCACACAATCCACGCCAATGAGCGCCGCAAGCAGTATCTGATTCATGAAATCCCCTCATATGAAAAAAAGCTGATGTTTTCCAGCCATCAGCTTTTTCGAATATTAACCTTCTTGCAAAAAGGCCTTGAGCACCTGTTCATCGACTTCATCCATATTCACGGTGCGGGCGAGCAGAATCTTTTTCTTGCCACGTTTACCCACTTCTTCCGAGGAGACGACTTTGACGAGGATTTTAAAGTTGGCCGGAGTATCGATACGGCTGTAATCGACGAAGCGGCGCTTTCTTTCCCAATAGTCGGGAATGTTGATGAAGATCTTTAAGAGATCACCCTCTTCGTATTCATGCGATACCCGCATCTGGATTCCGAAAGGACTGATATGGACGGTTTGCGCTTCTTCCTCGCCCACTTCGGCACTGATGCCATACTTGGCAACACCGACGGCCAGGCGACGATTGGAGCGCGGATATTTTTTGACCAGATCTTCGTTAAAGATAAGCAGCGCGAGATCTTCAGCTTCCGGACTAACAGCTTTTTCTTTCATCGATACGTCTCCCCTTATCTCATTTCGCGGCGTTTTGTTTCTTGAAAACCTGATCGATCTTATCGAGTTTGTCTTTCAAGGCTTGCCCGGTAAAAGGCTTCACGATGTAATTGCTTACACCCGCCTTCACCGCTTCGATGATATTCTCTTTCTCTGCTTCCGCCGTCACCATAAGAAAGGGAAGGTGCTTAAGGCGGGCATCGGCACGAACGGCTTTTAAAAGCTCAAGTCCCGTCATATTCGGCATGTTCCAGTCGGACACCACCATTTCATAATCGAGCTCAGCCTGCAGCATTTTGATCGCTTGTTCTCCATCTTCAGCTTCCGTGAAGTTATTAAAACCATTTTGCTTCATCAGCGTTTTCACGATGCGGCGCATCGTCGGAAAATCGTCAACTATCAAGATCTTAAGGTCCGGTCTCATGATCGTCATTATCGGCTCCCGGGACGGTTCAGTCCGTTAATATGGGTTTAAGTTTGGATCGTAGTTTTTCGACCGCCTGCGTATGCAATTGACTGACGCGGGATTCCGTGACTTCGAGGATACGCCCGATCTCCTTCAGGTTCAGATCTTCGTAGTAATAGAGCGAGAGAACTAATTTTTGTTTCTCTGGCAGTTCGTCAATATGCTTCACCAGCAAATCGCGGACGCCTTTGCTTTTGAGCTGGGTAAACGGGTTTTTGGAACTGACGTTTTCCAAGCACTCGAGTAGGCTTTTGCGATCCTGCTGATTGGGACCCGACAGTTCGTCGATCGACAGGAGGGTCACGGCCTTGACCTTGGAAACCATGTCGTAGTATTCGTCGAGTTGGATGCCGAGGGCGTTCGAAAGCTCCTCGTCGGTGACCGCGCGCCCCAACTTTTGTTCGAGTTCGGCGTAGGTCTTTTCAATCTTCTTAGCCTTATCGCGCACCGAACGGGGCACCCAATCCTGGGAACGAAGTTCGTCGAGGATAGCTCCGCGGATACGGAATTCGGCATAGGTCTTGAACTTGTTATCGCGCGAAGGATCGTACTTTTCGATCGCATCCATAAGGCCGATAACCCCGGCGCTGATGAGATCGTCGATATCGATATTGGATGGCAGCCGCGCCGCGATGCGTTGCGCCACGAAGCGGATAAGAGGAGCGTAGTCCATTATCAGCTGATCGCGCAGTTTCCCGTCGACACCTTTGGTATCCTGCTTATATCTCTTTACAAGACCTTTCATACCGAAGTCTCTCCCCTACCAGGCAAGTTTCAAAGGGCGCGCTGCGCACCGAAGTTTGGGAAAAGCAGGTCACTGAGTCCACGACCACTGTCGTCATTTGGCTCATTTACCAGGCTTTCAATCGTCTTTCTCGTAATTTCGTTCCAAGCTTGGCCCGACAATGTATGCTTCACCTGATCGTCTGCCGCACGTTGCATCATGATGCTGCGTTGAACCACAGCATCTTTAGGAACCACACCGGCAAACCCAAGGTCAAAGTTTAGAAAGCGTTTGGCAACGTCCGCGAGGTTCTGATAGACTTTATGGCCCTGAGAATCGGAGACGGCTTGATTGGCAATGAGACTGATTCTGCGTTTGCCATATTTTTCACACATGACTTTGACGAAGGCGTAAGCATCGGTCTGAGCATGTGGTTCTGGAGTCGTGACAAGCATGATGATATCGGCCACCGAGTTAAGATGCAGGACCGACTCGGAGATTCCGGCGCCCGTATCGATGAAAAGAACATCATATTGCTGAGAAATTTCGCTTATCTTGTCCAGCAATCGAATCCTTTGCGTCAATTTCAAATCGGCAAGACCTGCAAATCCGGAGCCAGACGGGATGATTTTAAGCCCCAGCGGTCCATCCAAAAGGGTGTCTTCGATTTCGACTTCGCCATCCAATACATCATTGATATTGTAGCGAGCCTTGAGCCCAAGGACAATGTCGACGTTCGCTAAACCGAAGTCACCATCGAGAACTAAAGTCTTGTAACCCATGCGCCGTGCCGCTAACGCCATATTCACGGTCGTTATAGTTTTTCCGACTCCACCCTTGCCGCTCGCGATACTTAGAATCAGAGGTTTTTTCTGCCAGGCTTTCATATAACTCGTTGTGACTCCAGGAATTATAGACCAAAAATGCGTTCCACGACACGCTCACGACTGGCTCGTTCCAGATCCTCAGGGACATTGCCGCCCACTCCGAAGTAGCTCAAGGGCATCGACCAGCGGACGCAGATGTTAAAGATTTCTCCATAAGACCAGCATTCGTCGAGTCGATTGAAAACGATGCTCTGCAGCCCCAAGGGGGAAAAGCCCCGCACCATGCGATCCATCTGCTCCTCTTTCTCGGTAATGCTGAGCGCGAGATGAAACTGCACCGGCAGATCAAGTTCCTTGAAGCTCAAAAGATCCTTGAGATCCTCCTTCGATCGCGGACACTGAGAGCCAGTATCGACAATACAAAGGTCCCAGCTCTTGTGCTTCGCCAAAACCCCCGGCAGCTCGTCAGGATGCTCGATCGCCTCGAAGGGAATATTGAGGACCCTGGCGAGAACTCGCAGCTGCTCCTTGGCGGCCAGCTTTCTCGTGTCGGCGGAAATCAGCACCAACTTTTGCTTGCCGATATAAGCGGCTGCGATCTTAGCGACGAGACTGCTCTTGCCGCTGCCGGCCGGACCAACGATGATAGAAACAGCCTGCTCGCCCGAACTCGAATTCCAAAGGGGAGCAACCTTGATCTTTTTCATCATCCATCGAATCGCATGGCCTTGATAAAAATTGAAGCTCTGATCCGTATCCTCGTCAGCGCTGTGCTTGAGTCCTTTGAGATGCTCGGCAAGCCGACTTTGCTCGGAATCCTGCACGCTCATCAAGGTCAGTCGCTGAAAGATCTTGGCCATGGCCGGCGGCATGTTTTGCAAGAGATGGCCAGGATTTTTGTGGCTTAATTCAAACAGCATACTGCGCAGCTCATGCAGTCCGGCATCGAGGCGGAAAAGGTCCTGACGTTTCGCCAAATCATCGCTCATGGCCTTGATATTGCGTTCGATTGTTTTGAAATAATCAAGCATTTCAAAAAGCGTGTCGCGATTGAGGCTCGCGTCCGGAGCGCTTTGCGTGGCTCCGCTCGGACGCGTCTGCTGAGTCGAGGATCGCGCGGCAGTCACTTCAAAGAGTTTACCCTTGCGGCTGCCTTCTGGACCTTTTTCCCGGGTATTGAGAATAACCGCATCGCTGCCAAAGTGCGTCTTGACCGCTTTAAGAGCATCCTTCATGGTAAAAGCCTCAAAGGTCTTGACGTCCATCGCTATGCGCCTCCTGGGTTTTACGCTTCATCGGAATGAAGATTTAAAGACTGACGATGCCTATCGATTTGGTTTGGGACCCGGCCGGAATTTCGTCAAAGGCCAGCACCACGACACCGGGAATAAAGCGATTCACCAACTGCCGGATATCCCACCGAATAAAGGAACCGCAGAGAATAATGGGCTGGGTTCCGGTCGTTTGAAAGGCTTCCAGGGCCTCGGCGATGCGGTTGAGAATGCGCTGCGCGATCTCGGGCTCGAGCATAAGCGAGGTCGATCCATCGTCACGCTGGTTGATACCAGCCGCGATGAGATCTTCGACCGCGCGATCAAAAGTCACGACCACAAGTTTTTCATCGGGGGTTAAGTACTTTCTAATGATACCACGGCCCAAAGACTTCCGTACATAACGGGTCAAGACATCGGGACTCTTGATGACGCGGCAATGATCGGCAAGTGTCTCAAAAATCGATCGCAAGTCGCGGATACTTACGCGCTCTGCCAGAAGGTTTTGCAAAACCCTTACGACTTCGCCAAGGCTCAGGCGATCGGCAGCCACCACCTCTTCGACAACCTTGGGCGCTTCCTCCTTGAGCGACTCCAAAAGATTCTGAGTTTCTTGGCGGCCCAGCAATTCTGCCGAATGTTCCTCAATGAGTTTAGTAAGATGGGTGACGATTACAGTCGAACAGTTGACCACGGTATAACCCCGGAAACTGGCTTCTTCCTTTTGACTCGATTTCACCCATACCGCATCCAGACCATAAGCCGGCTCTTTCCCGGCAATACCGTCAATCGTTTCGACGATATCGCCTGGGTCCATCGCTAGGTAGTAATCGACCATTAGACTGCCGCGACCTATGATATTGCCTTTGAGCAGGATGTGATAGTCCCCGGGCCGCAGCTGAATATTGTCTTTGACCATCACCATGGGAACAATGATACCCATGTCCTGCGCAAACTGCTTTCGCGCCGAGACGATGCGTTCAAGGACTTCACCATCCTGATGGGCATCGACGAGAGGAATAAGACCAACGCCGACCTCGAGCGAGAGGATCTCGATATGCAGTAGGGATTCGATACTGTCTTTTTTTGTCTCCTTGTTGACGACTTCCTGCTCCTTGACGGCAGCAGCATCTTTTCGCTCGGCCTGATTTTTGATCGAATAGCGGCCAAGAAAAAAGGCCAGCACCGAAAGCAGCCCAAAGGGTATGGTCGGCATGCCGGGCACCATCGCCATAACACCCAGCAGAACGGAACATATGTAGATCGCGCGCGGGTAGTTGAGAAGCTGATTGTTAAGGGTTTGGGAGAGCCCCTCTTCCATGGCTCCTGCCCGGGTGACGACGATACCGGCAGCAGTGGAGATGATGAGGGCAGGGATCTGGGCCACCAAACCATCTCCGACCGAGAGCAGAGTGTAGAGCTGAGCCGATTGCCCAAAGGTCATGCCGTGCATGACGACGCCAAGGATAAGGCCTACGATTATATTGATGGCAGTAATAATGATGCCGGCTATTGCATCGCCGCGCACAAACTTCGAGGCACCATCCATGGCTCCGTAGAAATCGGCCGCAAGTTCGACCTTTGCCCGCCGCTCGCGCGCCTCTTTTCTGTCGATCAGTCCAGCGTTCAATTCCGCATCAATGGCCATTTGTTTACCCGGCATGGCGTCCAAGGTAAAGCGCGCGCCGACCTCCGCAATCCGGCCTGCACCCTTGGTGATAACGATGAAATTGATGACGACAAGAATAGCGAACATCACAAAGCCGACGAAGTAGTTGCCGCCGACCACAAAGTTTCCAAATGAGGAGATGACCGAGCTCACATGTCCATTATGGGCTTCCAATAGGATAGAACGGGTGGTGGCAACGTTAAGTCCAAGGCGGAACAGCGTCGTGATCAGGAGGATGGTGGGAAAGGTCGAAAATTCAAGGGGATCCTTCACGTAGACCGAGATCATTAGGATGAGCAGCGAGGATGCAATAGAAGTCGCGAGAAACATATCCAATAAAAACATGGGCAGGGGCAGGATCATCGTAAAGACGATAGCCAAAAGACCGATGGCAAACTGAATGTCAGGCGACTTCAGAATCTTAATCCAACCGGGCTGCTCTTTTTTTACGGCGACCTTAGCCATTACGTTTTCCTTATCCTAGGTGCGCGCACGCGAGAGATTTTTGCCTTTAAGCATAAAGACGTAGCGAATGATTTCCGAAACCGCCTTATAGAGGCTTTCCGGAATCTCCTGACCAATCTTGCAAACCTTGAACAGGGTCCGGGCCAAGGGCTTATTTTCCATAATAAGTATGCCGCTTTCCTTAGCGACCTCCTTCATCCGTTGCGCGACAAAGTCCTGACCCTTGGCCACGACGATCGGGGCGGTCATACCCAATTCGTAGCGCAGCGCGACTGCAAAGTGGGTAGGGTTGGTTACGACCACGGTCGCTGTCTTGGTCGCCGTTATGGTTTTAGAGGTGGCGATCTCGCGCTGCATCCTCTTCATCCGGCTCTTCATATGCGGATCCTGTTCGCGCTTTTTGTATTCGTCCTTTACTTCCTCTTTCGTCATCTTCAGCTTTTTTTCCATGGTGATGAAGTTATAGAGGAAATCACCGGCGGCGATGAAAAGCAGCAAACCCAAAACCGACCAGAAGAGAAGATGGGATATCGAAGCCCAGTAGGCCCATACCTTGAGAAAGGGCATATTCATCAAGCCCGGGGCACTGCGAAACTCGCCCTTGAGAATCGCAAAGCAGATAGCAAAAATCACCAACATCTTGCCCACGCTCTTGAGCACCTGCACGAAGGCCTGCATGCTGACCATGCGCAGAAATCCCGGAAAGGGATTGAGGCGGCCAAAGTTGGGAGCGAGGCGTTGCCATGACCAGTTTAAGCGGGTCTGGGAAAAGGTGATAAACGTTGCAGTGACCGTAGCGACGGCAAAGAAGGGCATGATCATCCAAATGATTTGACCACCGACAGTCATCAGATGATCCAAGACCGTTTTTTCGCTGAATTGACTCAAGTCAAAATTCGAAAAGTGTTGATACATCACGCTTTGGAGTTTAGTCGAAAGGCTCGTCAGATAGATTCCAAAGAGCAGCATGATCGACGCCAGGACGAAGACCGAGGTAACATCGCTGGAAATGGCGATCTCGCCACGCTCGCGAAACTCATCGCGACGCTCGGGAGTGGCCTCTTCGGTCCTGTCTTCATTATCACCACCATCAGACAAGGGCGGCCTCCTATGGCGCTAGACCTTTGATCATTTCGTGCATATAGCCACGGCTCATTTCAAAATGCCGCGTGGTCCATTCAGGAAAAAAGGGAATACAAGCGAGATAGATGCACATGCCAACAAAAAATCCCACCGGAAAGCTCATAGTAAAGACGTTCAGCTGCGGCACAGTGCGCGCCGCCAGTCCCAAGGCCGAGTTCGCAAAGATCAGGGCAACCAGCACGGGTGCCGAGAGCTGCAGGGCTACCTGAAATATGCCACTGGTCAGCCGCATCAGAAAAGGCAGGATTTCCCGGGAGGGAATCGCTCCACCGGCAGGTATGAATTCAAAGGTTTTGATGATGCCGTCGAGATATATATGATGCAGATTGAGGCTGAGGAAAATCAGCATTATGACCCCACGATGCATAGCCGTGAAGGCACTGACCTGAGTATTTAAACCGGGATAGATCAGGTCAGCCGTCCCAAATCCCATTTGATAACCAACCAGACTTGCCGCCATCAGGATGCCATCAAAGGCCAGACGGCCGACGAAACCCAGGAATAGGCCAATGGAAACTTCCTTTACGACCATAATGGTAAAGGGCAGCATGTCGGTGGGAAAGGCCGTTAGCCACCCGGCTGGAACCCGGGATTGAAAACCAAAGGCCAAAGCCACCCCAAGCAGGATACGCACCTGGGCTGGGATGGGTTCATCACCGAAAAAAGGCAGCGCGTAGAGCAAAGCGCTGATACGGGTAAAAACCAAAGCCGCAGTCAGTATCGACTCGACGGAAAGTCCGTAAATCATGGGGTATTCTCAACGGGTGACGAGAGGAATTTGTTTGAAGATTTCGATCGTAAATGTAATCAAGAGGCGTAGGATCCAGGGGCCACAGATAACGATGGTTGCCGTCATCGCCAAGACCTTCGGTATGAAGACAAGGTTTTGCTCATTGATCTGCGTGGCCGCCTGAAAGATGGAGACTAAAAGACCGACGACAAGGGTGGCAAGCAGCGCGGGCGCCGCCACTTTCATCGTCAGCATGATCGTGTTCCAGGCGATATCTAGGACAAACTTCTCAGTCATACTACGCTCCCTTGATTAATGAAAACTTCTTACCAAAGAATCAACGATCAATCCCCACCCATCGACGAGCACGAAGAGCACCAGCTTAAAGGGCAGGGAGATGACAGTGGGAGGGAGCATCATCATACCCATGGCCATGAGTACGGCTGAAACAACCATATCGATAACAAGAAAAGGAATATAAATGAGAAAGCCTATTTGAAAGGAAGTCTTGAGTTCGGAGACGACGAAGGCCGGTATTAAAACCCGCATCGGCACATCATCGGCAGACTTGGGCTTAGGCGCCTTGGCAATATTGAAAAACGTGGCAAGATCCGATTCTTTGACTTCGCCCAACATAAACTTACGAATGGGAATGGCGGCTTCTTTGAAGGCCTGCTCCTGAGTGATGGCCTTTTCCAGATAAGGGGTCAGGGCTCTTTCATTCAGGGTGTCGATAACGGGACCCATCGTAAAATAGGTCAAAAATAGAGACAGACCTAAAATAACCTGATTGGGCGGCATCTGCTGGGTGCCAAGCGCCTGCCGCACAAAACTCATGACCACAACGATACGGGTAAAGGAGGTCATCATCAGGAGGATGGCCGGTGCGACGGCGAGTATCGTCAGCATCGCAATGATTTTGAGTGCCGGCACCATGGCTTCCGGATCGTCGACTTCATAAAGGTTAAAGTTGACGCCAGGCAGCTTGGTATCGGCAAGAGCTAGCGTGGGGGCGAAGACCTGGAAGGCAAAAACAATGAGCAGCAATGCGAAGAGCATCTGTGCACACCAAGGCGATTTCGATGCGGTTCTTCTCATGACTGCTCTCCTTGGGGCCCATTCAAACTTTAGGAAGGTCTTTGAGCTTTTTACGAATAAGGCGCGTGACATCATCGAGACTATCCGACTCACGGGGTGAGCCCTTGAAGTTTTTAATGCCTTCATCACCCACTCCATACCGAATTGAGGATCCCGGTTCGGCACGATCCGAACGAGGCTCAGCTCGGGAATCGGAGCGCGGCTCGGGGGAGCGGCTTTTTTGCAAAGGTTCGACACTCTGATTTTCGCGAAGGGGACGTTTGGGGCTTGGCGCCAAAGTCTTTTGATACATCGAAGGATCAAGATGCAGCCGGGGTTGATCGCTGCTCGATTTTAGGGTCGTTAAAAAATTAATGCCGTCGGGAGAGATTCCAAGCAAGATCTGTTCCTGACCGACTTGAATCACGCTGATTCTTTGCTTGGGCCCTAGGGCATGCGTGGCCAGAGTCTTTAGACTAAAGTCCGCGCCCGGAGGCAGGACCTTGGTGGCGACGCGACGCCACGATTTCAGAGCGATGAGCAGGGCGAGCATCAAGGCGACGAAGACAGTAACCGCGACAAGCTTTGATTCCAAGCCATCGGCCCAGCGGGGTTTCTCTTCTTCAGTCGTTCCGGCCACCGCCGCAGCCTTTGCCTTGACCTTAGCCTTATCCTTGATGACTTCGATGTCTTTCGTTTCCACCTGCGCCGCGGCAAGTTCCGCGCTGGCAACAGGAGCGATTTTGTCCATGGCCACCTCAGCCTTGGCCGCACTCATGATCGCGATGGGATCAGGGATGTCCTTTCTCACTTCTGTTGATTTGAGAACCTGCTCAGGACTGCCTTTTACCGGCACGCCGCTAAAGTTAGCCAAAAGCTCTTTTTCCGCCTTCTCATGATCGATGATCACGAGGACACGGTTTTCAAGGATGTCGACCGACACGGCGTTGACGAACTGCTCGGCTTCTTTGGTAACGAACAGGCGAAGGGCCGCTGTGTCTTCGTCAAGTTGAAAAGCCGCAAACTTTCGAATGAAAGGGCTATTGGCCTCGACAAAGACACCGGGCTTAAGAACCATGGTGTGAGGCAATACCACCTGCAGAAAGCTGCCATGTGCTTCGACCACGGGCTTGGCAAAGGTAGGCTTGGTGTCATAGCGCATGGTGATGACCGATGATTTCTGATCCGATTCCGCATCGATAGGGCCGAGGGTCAGCAGCACCGGACTAGCTGGACGATCTTGGGCACGGATAAAGGGGGCAGCAAGAAGGACCAGCAAAAGCAGAGCAAGACGCATGCGAAAACCTCATGAAAGTGCAAGCAGATTACGGACCTTGAGTGATATCGCCGAGACCAAACTGCGACACGACATCGGTAAGCCGGACCCCAAATTTTTCGTTGACGACCACCACTTCGCCCATTGCAACGAGTTTGTCGTTAATAAGAATTTCCATCGGCTCCCCGGCAATCTTATCGAGTTCGATCACCGAACCCTGACCGAGCTGAAGGAGGTCGTTAACGAGCATCTTCGTTCGGCCAAGCTCGACGGAAACCTTAAGCGGCACGTCGAGTATCATTTTCAATTTCGAAAAATCAGTCCGGGCCAGACGGGAGTCTTCCGGGGTCATGACTACGGGTTCGTCTTTATTCTTGTCGTTTCCGGCCTGGGCCAGAGCCTCATCAAATTCGCCGCCAAGCCCGAAATCTTCTGGATTAAAATCTTCTGCCATCGATGCATCCTCCTAAGGTTATGTATCAAACATGGATTCCGTCACGCGTATGGCGCGATTTCCGCGAAGCAGACCGGGAATTCCTTTGAACTTCGGAACCCCTTCAACCATCACACTGAGTGGCATCGTTGCATCGGTGTTGAGCTGTATGATGTCCCCAACTTCCAGGTTCATCAGGTCGCGCACTTGGATATTGGCTTCGCCGAGTTTGACAACGAGATTGGCAGTGGTCTGCATAATCTGTTCTTTAACGCGGTTGATCCAGATAAAGTCGACCTCAAGCTGTTCGCTTTGAAAACCGACCGAAAGTTTCGATTTAATAGGTTCGAGAGTGGAGTAGGGAATTACTATTTTAATCGTTCCGGAGACTTTTTCCAATTCCACATCGAAAGTAGTGGCGATGACAACGTCTGAAGGAGGCACGACAGCGACGAATTGCGGGTTGATCTCGGTCCGGCTGTAGCCGATCTTGAGGGGATAGACGGGTTCCCAGGCCTTTTCCAGGTCGTCGATGGCCGATAGCACCACACGCCGGGCGATTTTGATTTCGATCTGGGTAAAATCCTTGCCCTCGATCTTGGTGTAGGGAACATCATTGCCACCAAAAAAACTATCAACCAGAGCATAAAGGAGTTTTGATTCGATCACCATGACAGCGGCGCCCCGCAGCGGGTCGAGGCGAAGGATATTCAAGCAGGACGGCAGCGGCAACGAGTTCATGAATTCCGAGAACTTCAGGGGTCCGGTCGAATTTACACTCAGGTTGGCCATCTTGCGCAGGGAGTTGGATAGGGTTACCCGAAACAGGCGGATGAAACGATCGTGAATAATATCAAGGGTCGGCATTCGACCGCGGATGATTCGGTCCTGGTTGGCAAGATCGTATTGGACGACCCCGTTTTGGGCCGTGTCGCCACCACCGCTCTCATCACTATCGACTCGATTGTCGGAGACGGCGGACAACAGGGCATCGACTTCGCTTTGCGATAAAACCTGACTCATCGATGGCCCCCGTTATTCAATTAAAAGATCAGTGATGTAGACCGATTCTATCTTTTTGGTCATGTAGCGATTGATGCGGATCAAAAGTTCTTTGCGTAGCGATTCCTTGCCATCGGGCGAGAGGAGAAATTCACGCGTCTTGCGCTGCATTATGCCGATGATGGCGTCGCGCAGCTGGGGCAGGCGCTTTTCAATTTCCTTCTTCTGGTCGCCGCCGCCACGATACTCGAGCGAGATTTCAATGCGGAGGTAGCGATTTTCCAGAGCATTGCCAAGGTTTAAGTTAAAGGTCTGCATCTTATAGGTTTCGCCGAAGTCGATATTCGATTCGGATTTCTTATCGTCGCTCTTATCGCCCTTTGGCTTGTCGTCACTTTTGATTTCATTGCCATGCTCGTCTCTTTTCACTTCACCGTGCGTGGCGGCACCATGCTCGTCTTTTTTCGCGTCGCCATGCTCATCTTTCTTGCCATCACCATGCTCGTCACCATGCTCGTCTTTTTTTACTTCGCCATGCTCGTCTTTTTTAGCATCGCCGTGTTCGTCTTTTTTCGTATCGCCATGCTCGTCTTTTTTCGCATCGCCGTGAGCGTCGGCCCCGTGCTCCGTGCTTTCTTTGGATATCTCTTCTTCTTTGTGGTCTTTTTTACCTTTCGACAGGACGACGAAGGCACCGGCACCACCGCCGAGTATCAGGAGCGCTCCCAGGACTGCAAATATGAGGAGCTTTTTTTTCTTCTTCTTTGCGGCAAGTTCTGGGTTTTCTTCGGCGACAGGCGCGTCGGCTCCCTCTTTTTCCTTATCTTTAGCCTTTTTTTTCGGATCGTCTGCCATTCAATACTCCTGATAAGCCAGGGTTCTATGTTCAAAAGATGTGCCAGATTTGTGACCTAGGCTGATAATAAGTGAAAAGTGGGTAGGGAGGGACGTGGAGATGGAAAGCATCAAAGTCTTTCTCTGGGCTCTTTGTTAAAATGCCAAGCTGTGTTCCGGGACGGATCGTGACAAAATCATAGCGCGACCGTCAGAGTCCTGACGACAGGAGTCAATTGCATGACGGTCTGTCAGGTTTATTGCAAGAGAGGCCCAAATTCATGACGCTCTTGAAAGCAAGCCATATTTCCTTAACCTTCCTTTGTCTGCTGGGCTGCGTCGGGAGTCAGGTCGATCTTGCGGGAGAAATCATCTGCCGCGCGGCCGATGGCAGTCTTTGTCCAAAACTTTCTCACTTTAAAAGTCAACTTAGCCTTAACCCCTTGGAAAGGATCAAACTTTGGCTTGCCTACGATCCCAATCAAAGCCGTAAGGCCAGTTGGTTTGATCGTCTTGATCCGCAGCAGCAGACGCTGGCGCCCGCAAGGAGCTGGCTGGCTGACTATGGGGCAAAGTTTGAGCTTTCCCCGCGCTGGTCGCTCCACATCGAAGACAGCAGCGGCACGACCCTGCTGCCGAACGCAAGCTATCTGGCCTTTGCGCAGAAGCTTCAGGACGTCGGCTGGCAACAGACAGTAGGTCGTTTGACCTTTGAAAATCCGGATATTTTTGTCGGCACTATGGTAGTCGGTCTGGGTGAAGGCGAACGCCTGGCCCAAGACGATGGCGATCTTTTTTATGGAGCCTGCTTCAAATGGTATTGGCAAAAGGCCCTGGCTTTGCAGCTGGGCTATTCTCAAGACCCCAACAGTCTGCCTGAAGATGCGGTCTGGTGGCTGGCCGATCGCAGCGATAGGCATAAGGGATTTCACAGCCAACGTCTGGCGTTGAGCCTTAGCCTTAATGGCAAGTATCCGTCACTTCGTGGTCTCGAGGCAAGTGTCGGCTGGCAGCGCAACCTGATAACCAATGCGCGCCGCCAGGCCTTTGCCCAGACACCTTTATGGTTTGCCTTTGATCCAACTGAAATGCTTTCTCAAAATCTGGGCGGAAGCGGCGCAACCAAGCGCGAGGCGTGGCTGATGAGCGGCTCCTATCGCATCCTTTCGGAATATCTTCTGGCCTTTCACACAGGTCTCTTTCGAGGGGCCATCGCCGATGGCAGCCTAAGCTCCTGTGGGCTCAGTGCTGCAGGCGACTGCGTTGACGAGGCCGAGACAAGCCAGGCGTTGAGTCTTAGGGAATGGAGCTATGGCCTTGGAAAGATTGATAATGATGGCTGGAGTGTCTTACTTGAATCACACGAGGAACGCTATGATCGTCTGTATCAAAATTATCATTTCATAAAAAACCGAGGGGCTCGTCAAAAAAGCATGCAAGGGGTGCAGGCCCGAATCAACTGGAATTGGTAGGTCACTTGGGTTAGATTGAGTCTCTTTTGCAGCATTTTTACGCCATTTTCTGCCTATGAAATCCCTCAGTCGATTGAAGTTTTTATTTGGAGCTGACTTCCCTGGTTGTGTTATAAGTGGCTCCCTGGATAGTTTATTATGGAGACAACATGAAGATGAGACGTGCCCTCTTGGTTCTTTCCTCCCTAACCATTGGGATGGTCTTGACCGCTTGTAAATCATGTGTGGATCAGCACAATCCGAGAGTGGACCAGGCGAAATTCAAACAAGAGGAAACCTTTGCCAAGGCAGAGCAAACGCTCAATCCTGATGGAACGATCCCGGTTCCGGCCCCAGTCGCTAGCGGTGGAACACCGCAAAGCGTTGGCCAGCAAAAATTCGAACAGTTCTGCTCGCCCTGTCACGGCATCAACGGCAAGGCCGATGGTCCTGGTGCCCTGGCTCTCAACCCCCGGCCTCGAAACTTCACCGACGCCACCTGGCAAGGCAAGGTGGATGACCCCCATATTCATAAGGTCATTAAAGAAGGCGGGGCCTCCGTTGGCCTGAGTGCGACCATGGCTCCATGGGGCGGTGCTTTAAGTGATCCTGAGATCGATGAAGTCATCAAATGGGTTCGACATTTCAAGGGCAAATAATCGACTGGGGCAACCCTTTAAAAAGCCAAAGAGCCCGATCGATTCGGGCTCTTTTTTTTGTAAAATCTTTAACTCGCCAGGAAAGGATCAGGCCTCGGGCAGCACAAATTCTTTGTGCAAAACCCGCGCCGCGACTTCGCCTCCACTCTCACTGATCACACAGGAGATCTTGATTTCCGAGGTCGAGATCATATGCAGAGCGATGCCCGCATCTTCGAGAGCACTGAACACCCGACTGGCGACACCGGGATGGCTTTGCATGCCAAGGCCGACGACCGAGACCTTGGATAGGCCTTCTTCCACTTCAATGTACGCACCAATTTTATTTTCCAGGGTCCATCGTTCCAATAAGTCTTTGGTACGCAAAAGATCGACCGCACCAATCGTAAAGCCTACGCGCATGCGATCGCTGTCGTTGCTGCGATTGTGGACGATGATGTCGACGTTCACGCCATTGGCAGCAATAACCTGAAACGCCGACCCGATGATGCCGCCTCGGGCTGGAAGATTATGCAGCGAAATCCGAACAACATTCCTATCGAGAGTGACTCCAGAGACGATAGGCGCTTCGAGTTTTCTGTCCGTGCTGAAATTCATGATAAAGGTCCTTGGTTGATCGTTGGGCTGGAAGGTATTGCGAACCACGATGGGCATATGATATTTGGCGCCGAGCTCCACACAGCGACTGTGCAGCACTTTGCTGCCGAGCGAAGCCATTTCCAGGGCGACTTCAAAATCCATCTCCTTGACGAGCCTCGCGTCGGAGACGATACGAGGATCGGCCGTGTACACGCCGTCGACGTCGGTATTGATTTCACAGAAGGCGGCCTCCAGCGCCACGGCCAGAGCCACGGCGCTGGTATCGGAGCCCCCACGGCCCAAGGTTGTAATCTCAAGGTCCCTGGTGACTCCCTGAAATCCGGCTACGACTGGAATTACATTCTCGTCCCAACACTGAAAGAGCTTGGCACATTCTATTTTTTCAATTCGGGCCTTGGAATGAAAGTTATCGGTAACGATGCCGAGCTGGTAGCCTAAAAATGCGCGTGATGGAATGCCATGCTTTTCTAGAGCTGCCGCCAGCAAGGCCACTGAGACCTGCTCTCCGGCCGCTACGACCATGTCATAGTTTCTAAGCGAGGCGCGGGGGTTGATACCCCTGACTAATTCGACCAGTCTATTTGTCTCGCCCGACATCGCCGAGACCACGATAGCCATCCTGCGAAAGCCTGCCTGGTATTGGTCAGCAATTCTCTTCGCCACCGCATCAATTCGATCCAAGCTGCCGACCGAGGTGCCTCCATATTTTTGGACAATTGGTTGGTTATGCTCAAGATGATACATGGAAAAGCTAGCTCCTTCGCGTATGATAGCTCATGTTTTGATGATGTCTTAGGCAGATATATCCTAGATTATTAACTGTTGCATTGCCAATTTACTCAGTCTGCACGGGGCCTGGGAACGTTGAGGAAGCAGCTCTGGGCCCGGACCGCCCCTTCACAGGATTTGTGGCTGCCGCGCGTCTGCCCTGGCTGAGCAACTGTCAAAAATAGGCAGAAAGGAACGCAATGATACTGGTAACCGGGGGTGCCGGCTTTATTGGAAGCGCCATAGTCTGGGGCCTTAATCAAATGGGACGCGACGATATCGTCATCGTCGATCATTTAGGCCATGGTGAAAAATGGAGAAATCTGTCGCGCCAGCATATTGACTATGTCGTGCCGAAAGAGAGTTTTTCCCAGTGGCTGAAGGACAATTCCAAAAGTATCGAAACTGTCTTTCATCTTGGAGCCTGCTCGGCCACAACTGAACGCAACGCAGACTATCTGATGGACAACAATGTCCTCTTCACTAAGAATCTTTGGGACTACTGCAGCCAGCATTCTATCCCCTTTCTCTATGCCTCGTCCGCGGCCACCTACGGTGGCGAGGAAGAAAATTTTAGCGATGAGCATAAAAATATAGCCCAGCTGATTCCTATTAATAAATACGGCTGGAGTAAACAGCTCTTTGACTGCTGGGCCATCAAGCAGCAAAAAGCACCTCCAGCCTGGTTTGGCTTTAAATTCTTCAACGTCTATGGCCCCCAGGAATACCACAAAGGTGCGCAAGCAAGTGTCATCTACCATGCCTTTCCCCAGGTGCAGGATAAAGGGCAGCTGAAGCTCTTTAGATCCTATCGTAACGGCGTGGGCCATGGGGAGCAGCAACGGGATTTTGTTTATGTCAAAGACATCGTTCGTATCCTCCTCCATTTCTGGACGGGCGCCCGCACTATCCCCTCGGGCATCTACAATCTAGGCAGCGGCCAGGCGCGCAGCTTTAAGGATCTCGGCAGAGCGGTGTTTGCAGCCATGGATAAAGCTCCCCAATTCGAATGGATAGACATGCCGGACAGCCTTAAGAATCAGTACCAGTATTTTACCGAAGCTGAGCTGGATAAACTGCGAAATATCGGGGGCTATACGGCCGACTTTCATAGCCTTGAGGATGGGGTTGCCGATTATGTGCGCAATTATCTCTTACAAAAAAACCCTTTCCTTGCCTAGGCGCCAGCAAAACTTGGGCGCAGGGCACCGCTTTTTAGGGAAATCCAGTTATGAGAGCGCTGCCCCCATGATCTCCCGCCATCGACTGACTGCCAGGCAGGCCTTTGCTTGGTCAAGAATGTTTGCGGATTAGCGGCGAATCCACCCCTTCGCATCGCTCTTTTTAGGAGGATTTGATGGGATTCGTGGTATACCTGAAGGAGTTCTGGTAGGAAACAAGCCTGTTTATAGTAATATTGAGTCGAGAAGGTTGATCTCTCAGTCACGATTTGCTGGGCTTTGGACCGCCTTTATCTTTGATTTTGGCGCAGCTACTTTTACCGGTGATGCTTTTAGGGATAGGACAGGGCGAGGATTCACCTCCCTATTCCCATCAGGCATCGCAACCCAAACTGTTTCGTATAGATTTTGCTTGCCGCCTGGATCATCCTGGTAGTAGCGCTATCTTAGCGGGACTTGTAATTTTTTGATCCTTTTCGGCCGTTATAATGGAGGGCAACAATGGAAGCAATGGTCCGTGATGGTTTGCGATGGCTTGAAGGCATCGAAGACGGCACAATGAATACAGGGGATCTTTACATTCTCTCGCAAAAAATGGATCCCGTTTTGATCCATCTCGTCATTAAATTTTTGCGCAAAAAGTACCCAAGCATCAAGCCCGAAGCTGCAGCCGTCATGGCTCGGCTGGTAGACCTTACGAGCAATTATCCTGAAGTCGTGAAAAACATGAAAGACGCTGAGAGCGATCCAGTGTCGGAATGGTTTACCGATACCTATAACTTCGGCGAATTTTATACCAAGCCCGGAGACATGCTGGAGTTGATCGTCGAAAAACTCGAGAGCTAAGGCCCCGGGCTTTGTCCCCGGACCCCAGCCTCAGCCTTCGGCCGCCTTTTGCCCCTCAACTTTGAAAGCTTTTTGAAGGTGAGCGGGCAGATCTTTCTTCATATCCACACCCACAACGGTTGAAACTCCGCCTTCCTGCATCGTCACTCCGTAGAGCTGATCCAAGACTTCCATGGTCCGACGATTATGGGTAATCACGATAAATTGAAAACGATCCGAGAGCGCGTCGAGCACGAGGTTATAGCGACCGACGTTGGCTTCATCGAGCGGCGCGTCAACCTCGTCCAGAAAACAAAACGGCGTCGGTTTGGTTTTTAACAGGGCAAAGATGAGGGAGATCGCGGTAAGCGCCTTTTCTCCCCCTGAGTAAAGGTTCATGCTGCGCGGCTTCTTACCGGGCATCCGCACCATGATCTCAACCCCAGCGGTCAAGGCATCTTCACTCGTCAGTTCGAGACGGGCTTCGCCGGTGGGAAAGAGGATGGGAAAGAGTTCCATAAAGTTTTGATTGACGATCTCAAAGGTGGTGAGGAATTTTTCCCTGGAGGTCTCTTGTATCTCCTCAATCGCCTCCTCCAAGAGCAAAATACTGCCTAAAACCTCTTCTTTTTGCGCCTGAATAAATTCATTTCGCACTGAAATCTTTTCATACTGCTCGACCGCAACCATGTTGATGGCACCCATGCCTTCGAGACCGGTCCTCAATTTAATCAGTTCGCGCGTCGTCTTATCCGCATCAAATTCCGGATCATCGACATGCGGATGCGACAGCAGATCGACCTGATATTTTTCCTGAGCTTGATCGAGCAGACTGCGGCTCACGGTTTTAAGACGTTCGAATTCGACGGTCTTCTTGGATTTTTGCCTTTGAATTTCCATCTGCAGATCCCGCGCTTCCCGCAGGCGACCTTCGACCACGCGCAGCTCCTCAAAGACTCCGGCGCTATGCTCACGGCGCACGGCCAGAGCCTCTTCAAGTTCTTCGCGTCGATAAATATAGACTTCGATTTCCTGCGTGCCTTGAATCTGGGTCGTCTCAGAAGCGGCGATCTCCTGCTCGACACGGCTTCGCTCCGCGTAGCGTTTGGCAAGGTTAGCCTGCAGCCGGCTCAGCTGCTGACGGGTCTGCTCCAGGCTTTCTTGAGTGCCCTGAGTCCGCATTTCAACCTTAGCCAGCTCGAGCTGGCGCTGCTGATGCACCCGCATCACCTCCTCGCGCCGCTCGCCGATGCTTGAGAATTCATCCTGCAGCGATTCGAGCTCGCCCTGCTGCACTTCTTTTTCCTGCCCAAGCGAAATCCGGGTCTCTCCCAGTGCCTCGAGCTCACGCATGAGTTCACGCTCGCGCTGATCGAGTTCGTTGATTTTTTGATCATTTTGTTTCATTTGATCATTGAGATTTTGCGACTGGTTCGTTAGCTGCTGCATCAAACCCATGGCTTCCAGCGTCTCTTTATTTTGCACGCCAAGGCGTTCGGCAATCGCCCGTAGCAGGCTCGTCTCTTCAATCTGCGCCCGATCGGCAAGATCCATTTCGTTTTGAACAGCCGCCAGCGTGCTTTCGCTTTCACTCAGCTCCTGCTTTAGGGCTTCGATATCACTTTTTCGGCTCAAGCTGCCTTTTGCGGCCGAACCATGAATCAGGATATCATCGCGGGAGCTGACCAGTAGACCCTGAGCGGTAAATAGGACGGTGCCTTGGGGCAGACTTCGCAGCTCCGCTTCATCAATCGCCTCAGAATAGTAGAGGCGGCTTAAGAGTTCGCGCACCCAGGCGGGGGCATTCGCCTCGATCCTTAGAACGCTAAGACAGGAGGTGCTTTGAAAGCGCTCCGCCCAGCTCTTAACTTCCTGACGATCACCCTCCTGCCAAAGGCTTGCCACGGATAGGGGAATCGAAGCAATCTTTTCATCCTGAATGAGCAGAGCCAGCTCATGGAGCGCCTGGCTGCCCGAAACGACAATGCGGTCGGCCCATTTTTCAAGGCTTTGCACCGCACGTGGCGACCAGGCTTTGATGCCCTCCTCAAACGCTATGAAATCCGTTAAAGTCCCAAGGATAAGGCTTTGGGTCTGGGGATGCTTTTGCTTCAGCCGCTGCAGGCCCGAACGGACGTCTTCGCTACTGAATTCTAGCTCTTCGAGACTTTTAAGGTTGGCTCGCGCAGTAAAATAGGCCTCTTTATACTGATCGCGTTGCCCCGCCGACTCCCGCATCCAGAGTTCGCGCCGCTGGGTGCTTAATTCGAGGTCCTGTTTGGTCTGCAGCTCAAGGTCCAAGCCCTCCTGCTTTTGATTGAGCAGAGTGCGGGCGGTCTCGATGCGCTCACCAAAGCCTTTGGCGTTGAGGCCCAAGGCCTCTTTGCGTTCGCCATAGGTCTGAAATTCGATCAAAAGGCGTTTGCGATCGCGCTCAATACTTTCGCAGCGCAGGCGATTGCTCTCCAGGAGATGCTCTAGATTTCGAACCTCCTCTTCAAGGTCCTGGCTGCGATTTTGAAAGACTTGTGCCGTTTCCTCCACCTGATCGACTTCATCCTGAAAGGACTCGATTAAATCCTTGAGCCGCTCAAGTTCCCCTGTCAGGCGATCATATTCTCTGGTTTTTGCTTCCGCTGCGGCTTCGAGCGCCTTGAGGCTTTCCTCTTCTTCACCGATCTGGCTGTCGAGCTCGAGCATCCGCCGCTGGCCGCTCTCCAGACTCTTAAGGGCACTTGTGATGAAGGATTCCGCCCGTACGATCTGCTCGCGCAGATGGGAAATCTCCTCGCGCACCTGCTCAAGCTCGGGATCCGATTCGGCGAGGTTCAATTGCAATTCCTCAACCCGCGCCTCCATATGGGCCAGGTCGGTGACGGCTTTGATTTCGCTGTCAGAATCATTTTCAAGCTGCCCGGCGACCTCGAGGAGTTTGCCAGAAAAATGCCGGAAATTATGGGAAAAGAGTTTCAGCTCCTGCTCTTTCAGCCGGTCGCTTAAGCTTTTCCAGGCTTCGACCTTTTCCACCTGCTCTTTCAAGGCGTCAAGCTGGGCCACGAGCTCGCGGGTCAGGTCGTCGATGCGTTTAAGGTTTTCTTGGGTATTTTCCAGCTTTTTCTGCGCCGCCTGCTGCCGCGATTTAAAGATCAGGGTGCCCGCCGCTTCTTCAAGAATCTCCCGCACGTCTTCGGGTTTGGCGTTAAGGATACGATCGACCTGCCCCTGCTGGATCATCGAATAACTGCGGCCACCTAAGCCGGTCGTCGCAAAAAAACTGACGATATCCTTGAGGCGACAGGGTTTTTTATTGATTAAGTATTCCCGCTCGCCATCGATATAGAGGCGGCGCGTCAGGGCGATTTCGGCTTCGTGGCGATACTCGGGCGGGCAAAATGAGCTGCCCTCTCGATTATCAAAGACCAGGGTAACCTCGGCCATGCCAAGCGCCTTACGCTTGTCGGAGCCGGCAAAGATAATATCGGTCGCCACCTCACCACGCAGATACTTGGCGTTCTGTTCACCCATGACCCACCGAACGGCATCAATGACGTTCGATTTGCCCGAACCGTTTGGTCCGACGATTCCAGTGATGCCCTCGTCAAAGTTTAGGGTGACCTTGTCGGCGAAGGATTTAAATCCTGAAACGATGAGCTTTTTCAGATGCATCGCAAATTATCCCTTAGATGACTGGCGCTGGAGCGAGCTCGTGGGCGGTCTCTGGGAGATCCTTTAATCCGCCTTAGATAGGAGCCGCGGGCCCCCGGGGACTTCTATTCGATGCGTATCGGCGTCTGATCCTTGATGCTGGCGCTCGGCCGGGCATCGAAGAGGAATAAAGAGTTCCCATAGAAGGATGAGGTTAAGGCTTTGCCCAAGCTTGGACTCAAGGCGATTTGATAGTAGGAAGCATGAAAGTCAGTCGAATCCTTGCTCGATGGCACTTCGTGTTCGGCGCCGGGTCCGTCGAGCAGTTTTCTGGTGACTGAATAAAAGGGAGCGCCGGCGTAAAAGATGAGATCGCGAAAGGAATTCACGAGCAGCATCGGCTCGCCATCGAGGGTGCCCAGCTCAAAATCGCCGGGATAGCGCCCACGATTGTCACGATCGATGGCATAACCATAGACACGATTGACCTGAAAGATTTGCTCGAAGCTAGAGCTATTGGCCGCAGCCAAGGCCGCTTCGTTAACCTGAATGCGCAGAACATTGTTGCTTTCCGAGCCGTAGTCGCCGCGCTGGGAGAGATAAAATACATTAAGGTCGTTTTCGATGCCGATCTTGGCTTCCCAAAAGTTGGTGCGGAAACGATGAAAATTCGGCTGCACGATCTGTTCGGCGACGGTGGCCTGGCCGTCGGCCTCGAACAGGTTAAAGGAGATATAGTGCAGTTCGAGATTGCTGAGCGAGGGCTTGGTATAAGACCCCGGCCCGATAAAACGGAACGTTGAATACGCCGGCGAGCCTTCCGGCTGTGGCTCTTTCGAAGCCGCTTCCTCATCGCTCACGGGATAGATAAACATCTGATAGGGGGAAAACGCCGCCCAACGCCGACGAGCCGATTCGGTCAGCTCAAAGGCATCGGGAATGCCATTGGCGAGCTTGACAACCGTATCGCTAGTCGGGTCATAGGTCTGGCTGTCTTCGAGAGTTTCATCCGTATAGTCCTGGGTATCGATATCGGTGGGAAAGCCGAAGAGCTTGGTGCTGGTTCCCGATTCGTGGAAATAGAGGGCGCGGCGCTCGTAAGCGTAGGAGCGCACCAGATCGAAGGTCATCGGGGCCGCTGCCGCATTGCGCGGATTTTTGCCCATATAGAGATTGCCGTTGACGCAGCTGACCGCAAAGTAGGGCTGAGTGGGAGCCAGGATTGCATTGAGAGGCAGACAATCGATTTTGCGTGAAGCGAGCAGCGAGGGTTCCCGTTCGTTGGCAATATCCCAGATCTCGATCATGCCTGCGTGCTTAGCTTCGGGATCGGCATAGGAGACGAGCATCAGATTCTGGCTGATATGAAGCGAGCGGCCCATGCGTGGGGTCGCCAGGGATTTAAGCTTTTGATGACCCTCGGCAGCCGAGGGATCAATGATAAGGATGGAACCTTTATCGTAGCGCCGTTCATAATCGGAATTCAGAACGTAAAAATAACTGCCGCTTGGCGACGTGGCAATATCTACGGCACCTGAAAGTCGGTCGCCCAGCGCCGGGAGCTTTTCGTCGACTTTGCACGAGAGTGCGCTCACCCATAGAAAAGAACAAAGACCTAAGATCTTCGAAAACTTCGTAAGTATCATTATCAAAATACTCCCTGAGAGTGCAGCAAAGGCGACAGTACTTTATGGCACGGTTGACCTTTTCCAACTCTGGTAATTTCTCCTTGTGACTCAGTCACGAGCTTAGTTATAACCACTGCTGGGCTTGGCGTCCAATCCAAGATACAAGCATATAATCTGGCCACAAACATCCTGTAATGAGAAAGGCGCGCCTCATGGCTTCCGTCAATAAAGTTATTCTGATAGGCAAACTGGGCCGTGACCCAGAGATGCGTCATACTCCAAGTGGTGCCGCTGTTTGCACGCTCAACCTGGCGACAACAGAGACCTGGAATGACAATGGCAACAAGCAAGAACGTACCGAATGGCACCGTGTTATCGTCTGGGGCAAGCAGGCCGAGAATTGCGCGAAGTACCTCGCTAAGGGCCGCGCAGCCTTTGTCGAAGGCCGTCTGCAAACGCGTAGCTGGGATGACAAAGACGGTCAAAAGCGTTATGCGACCGAGATCGTCGCTCAAACAGTTCAGTTTTTGGGTGGCAATGCCGGCGCTCAAAGAGATGAGGGCAGCCCGCTTTCTCATTTCAACCCTCCGCCATCGGAGCCGGCTTCGGATAGCGTCTTTGGCAGCCACAACTCATCAAGCCTTGATGACATCCCGTTTTGACATCTTTTAGATAAGATTCAAAAAAAAACGCCTCCCATTATCAGCGATGATCAGGGGGCGTTTTCTTTTCGAGAACAGAACTGAACTGGCGCTGCGCGTGGGGCGTTGGACATAAAAAAGACTGCCCGCTAAGGCAGCCCACGGAAAAATTTTAATAGGCGATCAAAACCGGATCCCTGCCGCCCCGTGAAGAGTCAAAAGGTTTTCAAAACCCTGATCGGTTCCCAGCAGGGTCATGTTACGGATATAGACTTTGACAAAGAAAATTTTGCCAAAGTGAAACTTCTGGCCAATCCCAAGATTGAGCAGCACGTTGCCCTGATCCTTTGGAATGGGCCGGCCGCCGATGCCGTAGGAATTGGTATCCGTTACCGACGCCCCAATCTTATTGTTCGTCGCCGCCGCGATCACGGGATCATTGGTGGCAGGATCGATATAGGTTCCGCGCGGAACATTGCCGTTTTCAAGGGTTTCTCGCTTTTCATAGAACTTGGAAGCGGCAAATCCCAGGCCAAGCTCCACAAAAAGATCGAAGTAGCTGGTCGAACTTTTAAGGAAGAGCTGCTTGCCATAGACGGGCGCCCACACCACGTTGGCCATCACCACCTGTTGAATTTCTCGAATCGGCACATAGGCCGGTCCATAGCGTGGAAAGCCGTCGTTGTTGACCGTATCGGCGCCAGCGAGGAGGCCAGGCTCCCCACACGCGACACCAACCTCATTGCTCGGATCAAAGTAAAAGCTCTCGATGCAGGTCCGTTCAGCCTTGTCCGAATTTTGGCCAATGGCACCGCTGAAGCTAAAGCCGAGATTCTCCGAGAGGAAGTAGGTGAGCGACCCACCAAGGAGCAAGGTGTTGATATAGGATTGGTTCATGATGATGCCAACATCTGGCAGACTCAGCTCGAAACGCTCCGATTTGGGGTACAGTTTCCCCATAACGACTTCTTTGCCTTCCGTCGCTTTCTTATAATCAGCAGCTTCCAGGGGCGACTGAGAGAGAGCACACAGTGAGACAACAAGCCACAAGAAATGCCGATTCAAGCGCATGCAGGTAGTCCTT
>CAXSGP010000066.1:0-25480 GCA_964236955.1 uncultured Oligoflexus sp.
CGTTACTGGGGATGTTCGACGTTGGCGTAGCCAAACGTCAACAGCCCCTAATATAATATAATTTAATATAATTTAATTTAAGTGAACCGTCTTAGCTCTGAACGAGCTTTCCATCGTGCTGTCTAAGCCTTATCATAAGCCGCCTTCAGCGCCTTGATATCGATCTTGACCATTCCCATCATCGCCTCCATCACGCGACTGGCCTTCGCCGGGTTTTTATCCTGAAGCATCTGACCGAGGTGGCGCGGAATAATCTGCCACGACAAACCAAATTTATCCTTAAGCCATCCACAGCGCTGCTCTTCACCGCCTGCCAGCAGTTTTTTCCAATAGTCATCGACTTCATCTTGCGTTTCACAGTTCACAAAGAGTGAGATGGCCGGTGAAAATTGGAAGTGCGGGCCACCGTTCATCGCATGATATTCAATCCCTTCAAGCTGAAAGGTTCCCGACATCACCGCTCCACCTTCCGATCTTTGCACGGCAACGATTTTCGAGTTCTTGAAAATTGAGACATAGAAATTCATAGCTTCTTCGGCCTGATTGTCGAACCACAAAAACGGGGTGATCTTTTGCATAGCCGGCCTCCTTGATAAAGGGATGGAGTTCAAACGAGGAAAATATTGAATTCTGCCGTCAAATCTATACTAGTTCCCTGCAAATGAGCAGTTCCCTTTCCGAACTGTGGGTAGGCCGGCTGTGTTTGGACCGACGTGCAGCTCAGAACATTATACGCGATAAGGCTTTAGCTGAAAGCTCCAGCCCCGGGTTGGCGGCTATCGTCGTTTGCTTTGGGCAGGGCGCCGTGATTTCACGTCATTTCGCCAGATTTCCTTCTTCTTTAATCTCAGGCAATCTAGCTCCAAGGCGTGTGGACCCTTCGAGCTTGCTTAGGAGTTGATCGTGCAAGTGAATCCTTTCATTCCCTCCGGGGCTAGCCAGACCTATCAGTTTGCCAAGACCCTTGCGGCTCATCGTATCGACCTCAAGCCGCGCCTTATAGATACCTTGCAGGTCAATATCACCAAACTTTGCAATCAGGCCTGCACTCATTGTCATGTCGATTCCTCGCCACGGCGACGGGAGATGATGAGTGATGAGGTAATCGATCAGGTCTTGGCTGTTTTAGCGGCCAATCCTAGCCTTCGCACCCTCGATATTACGGGCGGTGCACCTGAGCTGCATCCGCGCTTTCAGCAGTTGGTGACAAAAGCCCGGCGGCTGGAAAAAAGGGTAATCGTTCGGCATAATCTCACGGTTGCCCAAGATCCTCATCCTTTGACTCAGGAGAGCATGGCCTATGTGCTGGAGTTTTTCCGCGAGCAAAGGGTTGAGATTGTATCGTCACTCCCCTATTACCAGGAATTTTTCACCAATAAGCAACGAGGCGATGGAGTCTTTGTCAAAAGCATCGCCACTTTGCAAACGCTAAACCAGCTTGGTTATGGTAAGAATGAAGATCTGATTTTAAATCTGGTTTATAACCCTGTCGGCAGCTATCTGCCGCCGCCTCAAGCCGACCTTGAGCGGCAGTACAAAACGGAACTTTTCAATCGTTATGGGATTGAGTTCAATCAGGTCTTTGCCATCACCAACATGCCTATTCATCGCTTTAAGGCGCAGCTCAGCCGCACGGCTTCCTATGAAGATTATATGGAAAAACTGGTGGCTGCCTTCAACCCTTCTGCCGCCGAAGGCATCATGTGCCGCAATCTCCTCTCGGTGGCTTTTACCGGGCAAATCTATGACTGTGACTTTAATCAAATGCTTGATCTGCCGATGTTTGGCAGTGGACTTTATCTCAAGGATTTCGACCTTGCTCGCCTCAGTGAGCGCGTTTTGAATGTCGCCGATCATTGTTATGCCTGCACGGCTGGAGCTGGATCTTCCTGTGGTGGATCCACCGCTTAAAAAACGAATGGGACAGACTATGCATTATTACGAATCAAAAGATTTGGGCAAATTCTCGGAACTTGGAAAATTCCGTCCTGAGCTGATGGAAAAGTTTTTCGCCTATTATAATGCTGTCGTCAGCGAAGACGGGGCTTTGACCAGACGCGAAAAGGCTTTGATAGCGCTTGCCGTTTCCCATGTGAAGCAATGTCCCTACTGCATCGATGCCTATACCACGGCCTGCCTCGAGGCCGGTTCTAACCCTGATGAGATGACGGAAGCCGTCCATGTGGGTGCGGCGATGGAGGCGGGTATCAATTTGGTTCATGGGGTGCAGATGCATAATGCGCTTCGCCAAAAAGGTGCTTTGTAAGTTATTTTATTTATTGTTATTAATCGCGATTTTACGGTTTATTCCAATTTCTTCCGACTTCTCTCTCTAGGCAGAACGCCTGGAGGGGCTGTAGGACATGGCCGAAAAAATTGGTTTCATCAGTTTCACCGCGTTTGAATTACACAATGCGAATGAATTCGACGGTATTAAGCAACGACTTTACAATCTGGAGCGGCCGACCCGCCCTTACCTTTCCCTCCATCCTGCACTCCCGCCGTGGAGGCAGCTTGCCCTCCTTGGCAACGAGCCCATTCTCAGGCGCACGCCTACGGAGCTAGAGCCTTTGATGAATGAGTATCATGCCTATTTTCACGACAAGACCATCCAGCATGAACATTACATGCGCTGGTGGCGACGGCATCACGCGTGGAATAGGGACGAGGAGATTTTTTTCCTGCGCTTTGACGATCTGCGCAATCACCTTTGTGAAGTCTACAATCGGGAGACGTATGCCCGGCAGGGCCGCATGCAGGCCATTTTTCGAAAAGCTGCCGAACGCTCATGGCATACGGGTGAGGTAAATCTTGCACTCGGGGATCGCCAACATTCTGAGAGTGATCGACTCAGCAATCACAGACTCAGAGTGGGCCACCAGTATCGGGAGCTAATCTTTCGAGAACCCGACCTAGACCCCAATCGCCATCGGCTTGCCAAACCTGTTTACGGAGACGCCCAAAACCCAGTGTCCCATCCCCCACGAGAGATTTTACATAGCCCCTTGGCAAAACCGCCGAGGTGGGCGAAGCTTCTGGCGGTAGCGGAATACCAACAGCAGGCCCAGATCCCACTTCCCGCTGTCCCCATAGAAACCAGGTCTCCAAACATAAAACCTCCGGCTATGCAGCCGGCGCCGAGCCTGAAGGGGGGTAAAATATAGGCTTGCCGATTGCTGGCCCTGCTGAAGGGCCACTGACCGTGCCGGCGGCCTGGGCCCCGGGACCTTTACGGGCCGCGAATTGAACACCGTCAGCTCAGAAGCACACAACTCCCCTCGCCTCCCATTCAAGCGCCTATTTTGGGTTTATTCACAGGAACTTTGGCAATCTCTGACTTCCTCGTTTCCGCTATTTTTTGAGCTATTGAGTCACCTTTTTCCACCATGTAAATATTGCCTCGAGTCTTTTCCTTATCACGGGCCTCTCTCAGTGCTTTTAAACTTAGTTTTACGTTTGCTACAAAGGGTTCAAAAATCATGGGATCAAAATCAACGGCCGCCGATTTTTCCATCAGTTCTAGAGCTTTTTCTGCGGGTAATGCCGGTTTGTAGACGCGCTTCATGAGCAGCGCGGAATAGGCATCGGCGATCGAAACGATGCGGGAATAGGCATGAATGCCGTGTTCCTGGTCTTCTTCCAGACGGCCTTTTTTACCGTAGGGATAACCCTTCCCCGTAAAACGCTCATGATGCTCGATTGCCACCTGAGCCACGAGTGGATCGATGGGGGCACCGGCGTGAATCGCGGTACTGAGTTCTCGGAATCCGTGATGCACATGACCCTTCATGACCTCAAATTCGTCGGCGGTGAAAGCTCCCGGCTTATTGAGAATGGCGTTTGGTACACAACCTTTTCCGGCATCATGATAAAGCCCACTCTGCGCGAGTATCTCGGCGTCCCGCAGCGGCATCTTTTCACCGAACATTCGTCTCGCCATGACTGTCGAGAACATGGCAACCGAAGCGCTATGATCATAAAGGGTAGGATCGATGCTAATCATACGGCTCAAAGTGCCCATGGCAATGTCGCTATCCAAAAGGTTTTGGACCATGAAGGCAGCGGCAGCCTTGACTCGTTCGGCTACCTGCCTGTCGATGCCACCGCGCAAAACCATCTGACTTGCAGCACTCATGTCAGAAAAGATTTCGAGAGTTTTTCTATCCAAGCTTGGCTCCCGTTCAAGCAGATAGGCGATTTTTTTCTTACGCACGTAATCAAGCGTATGCTCAAATTTTGGATAATCCTTACGGGCCACGTATACATCGACCCCAGCATCCTCCTTAAGTGAGGCAAGCCAGACGTGCTGAAGAAGCTCAAGGCTAAGCTCGGAGGCTTTGATATATTCGAGTAATTCAGTTTCCACTTTTAAATAAATATTGAAATCTATCGTCTTTACTTCCCAGAGATAGGCAAAAAGATCGAGGCTTATCGGTCGATATGCGGCCAGCGTGTTGGCCTCGATTTTGATGATTCTACAGCGGTTTCGGGTCGATTCTTTGATAATAAACTTACGCGACATGGCCTTACCTCGGGAGCATCTCTAGCTTAACTTTGCGACAGCCCGACCAAGGGTCCGCTCGCCTCTCGGTCTATCGGCTATGCCTAAAAGTACTTTAAGCTAAATCCCTTTACTTTAAATTTTCTTGAAGATTTCCTAGCAATGTCATTAATATGAACTCCAATGCACGCCAAACGCCGCAATAAAGCTTTTCGCGCATTTTCGCTACTGAACCAGGAGTCTGTGGGTGTCTAACTTGGCAAAAATTTTAGTTGTCGACGATGAATGGGAGTTTCTATGCTCGATCCAATCCGTTCTGACAGATGCGGGTTATGACGTTATTACTGCCGAAAATGGGACCCAGGCTCTGCATCTGGTCCAAGCGGAGGAGCCGGATCTGGTATTGACCGATATCGTGATGCCGGATGTGTCGGGCCTGCAATTAGCCCGGACTATCCGTCAGTCGAGCCGCAAATTTATTCCTATCATTTCGATTACAGGCTACCCTTTCCGCGACGACCTTACGGTGTCCGGGGCTCGTTTGGTCGATCTTTATCTCACCAAACCCCTGCAGGTTGCTGACCTTCTTACCGCACTCAATATTTGTCTCAATGGTCGTTTCGCAGAACCCTGACTTGATTGCCAGGTCCCAGGTCCTGAGGAGCCCTCGACTCAACGCTGGATTATAAAGATTTTGACAGTTGAGTTAATCATTTTCTCATCATTTTTACGTCAAAAAGTCTTTACAGAAGCCGTTCTCTTTCTCGAACACTCAGATCAAGGAGAAGCCGCTATGGATCGCACGACTTTTCAAGAAGTGATAGAAAAGGTCCCCCTTCTGGCCGCTGAAGGCCTGATGAAGCAAGGGGACCCTGAGATCGCAGCCAAAAGGCAAGAATTTCTCACCGATTCGGTTTATCTCCGTGAAACGGCCGATGCTGTCACTTTTCTGTCCCATATCGGAAAGTCCGATCGTTTTTCGCAATGGCAGCGTGAGAATTGTAGCCCGGAGAGCCTAAAGGCCTTAATCGAGTGGCACATCGGCCATCCCATTGCCTTCGGTTCTATTATTGCTGCTGCGCTGCAGCTTGGCTTCACTATGGGTGTTCAGGACAACAATAAAGTCTATTTTAACCTCTTAGCCCGGCAGATCGAAACGGAACTGGCTCAATTGCGAACGCAGCAGCAGATTTGTAAGGTCGTTGGAACTTGAGAATTATGGGCCTGGGCACACTTCGTCCCATTTTCTAAGCCTTCAATCCCGCAGGTTTTTACCTACGGGATTTTGTATTATTTGCTGCCCCGGCGCTCAGGCAACAAAAGCCTGAAAAGTGAAGGATTCCCTATGCATAAGCACGAAATCATAGATGCCTACGCTGTTTTGCGCGGTGATCTTGGCGGTTCAGCTGAATCGATTCAATTGCGTCTGACCACTGCGCTTCATCTTTCGGGCGTGAAAGTTCACACTGTCAATCATAGGGTCAAGTCTGAAACAAGTGTACGCAGCAAAATCTCGCGACCCGATAGGATTTATGAAAACATCTGTCAGCTTACCGATCTGATCGGGCTGCGAATTGTCACTTATTTTGAAGATGGCGTCGAGGAAGTCGCGAGAATCGTCGAAGGCCTTTTCTCCATTGACTACGACCGGTCGATCGATAAAAGGGTACAAATCGATCCAAGCAGCTTTGGCTATCGGTCCCTGCACTACGTGTGCAAACCGATCCCGGAGACTTTAAATCTGCCCTTTGAAATTCAAATTCGCACGGTATTGCAGCATGCCTGGGCGGAGATTGAACATGACCTTGGCTACAAATTTCCCGAAGCCGTTCCCAATGCGATCAAACGGCGTTTTTCGAGGGTTGCCGGGCTTTTGGAAATTGCCGATGCCGAATTCATGGAACTTCGCGGGACGATGGAATCCTACGAAAAAAGAGTGAAAGACTTTCACCCTTCCGATTCCGACGCGCTCGATGCGGTCCTGCTTAAATCCCTGGTGGCATCACCGCTGATCGTGGCCGCCGATCAGGGCCTGGTCGATACTTTGAGGAAACCTCTGGCGACATTGATCTTTTTCCCTGATTACCTGATTCGCCTGCTCAATCTTTCGCGACTGGAGAGCTCGGCAGAAATTCTCGGCCAGCTCACCCGGCGCATGGAAGCGATGCCTGCCTTCATGGAGCGCTACTTTCAGTTTACTGCCGAAACCTGGGGCTTTGATGGCAGTGATTTTGAGAGCCTGCAACGCGGGTATAGCCTTTTTCTCCTGGCTCATTGGCGAGCCCTGGAATTGGCCCGCGACGATGCGCGGCCGATCGAAAGGCTGCAGACTTTCTACGCGAAACTCGATTACCCTCAGAATCCGCAGGAAGCCAAGCGCGTGGCTGAACTTTTTCTTCAATATTTTGCCGATTGGAATGTTTCACTGCGATAGGCTTCAGCTTGGGAAAGGAAAATCGACGGAATTCATCTTGTTCTTCGTCCTTGGGTAAGACAGACTTAATGAGCGGCAAAGAGCGAGCTGGCTAAAGAAAGCGATTCCAGGCAATGGCTGCAACTTTTGCAAGGATGCATGATGGCTATTTTAAAAAGAGATTCCGGCTCTATCTTTTATTCCGTGCAGGGCGAGGGGCCAGCTCTCCTTATGCTCCGCGGGCTCGGCCGTTCCAGTCGATATTGGTTGGGTTTTGATAAGGTGATGGCCTATCATTTTAAAGTAGTCACCATCGATCAACGCGGCGTCGGCCGGAGTGATCAAGCGATGGCATGGACCGATGATTGGGAAACCCTGGCACGCGACACGTTAGCCGTCATGGACCAGCTCGATCTAACGAATTTCCATATCTTTGGCCTTTCCCTGGGAGGAATGATAGGCGCCCGCCTCGCTGCCCTCGTTCCCGACCGTATCCTGTCGCTGGCCATAGCCGCCAGTTCCTCGGCCGATTATCGATCGCTGCGCCTGCATCCTTTGGCTTTGCCCAAACTGCTCCTGGCATTAAAGGCCGGACGTTTTCAGGACAAGCTCCTTGAGTTGGTAGTGCCGAAGATGGTGCTTCACGAGCATGGCGACGAGATTCAAGCCGCATGGCAGGAGATCATCGCCGAGGAAGGTTTCCCCCTCCTCACAACCCTAAAGCAACTGCGCCTTAGTATCAGCCACAGGATCAATAAAACTCTTGATCTTGGCAATTATCCGGTAATTTTTATTCATGGCAGCCGGGATGCCTTCGTACCCATTCAAAATTCCCGCCACCTGCATCGCCTGGTGGAACGCTCGCAGCTTAAAATCATCCAAGGTGCTGGTCATGAGATATCTCTCGGATTTGAAAGGGAACTGGCTCAGGTTCTGTTGGATTTTACGGAAGGCTATCTTTGAAAAACTTTTGCCAATGGCGCTAAAGCCCTTAAAATAACGGATTCAAAGGCGGCTGCCTATTGATTGCCGAGTCGGTTAGCAGAAAAACAGCTGCGACCAGCCTCTATTAAGCCTTCATCTGGAAGGCAATGATGCTGCCGGCTGCGGTAAAATTTTGAAAATTATGTCCTCAAGCCGGGTAAAGCTGTCGTTTGTCAGAGGCTGTCCGCTACACTGGGAAGCCCATGATTTTAGAGGATAAAGAGACTGATCGCCAAGGTGGTCTGAGCGCTGAAGCGTAAGACTGCTCTCATCGCCATCGGCCATGACGTAGCACTCCTCCTCACCAGGTAAAAGGACCTGATAAGTTAACTGCTCAACCGCATTGGCAATCGCCAATAATTGCTTGGAATCGATTGCCTTTCGTCCACCGGCCTTTTTCATCACCCGATCATTGCTAGCCCAGCTGGCCTGAATTAAGCCTTTTTGAAAATCGACGGAATAATTGAAATAGCCTCTCCAATAGTTCCCTCCTCTGAGTTTTAAGATTTCAACATTTTGCATAGAAAATTCGGGATTGATAGGGTTTTCCTCTTGCAGCCCAAGCGCGCCCGGGGGCCGGGCGCCGGCCACGGCAAGCGGAGCGAGGAAAGAAAATGCTCCGGCCAGGGTGATGGCCGTGAGAAGGGAAACGAAGCAGCCTATGGATTTCATGATAGGAAAACCTTCTTTTGCTATACCTGTAAACAAAGCGAGCCGGAAAAAGGACCGGATCTGCAGAGACTCATTAGCACCGTCCTATCACTGGGTGCTTTAACGAGTCCAGGTCATTCCCTAAACCAAACGCTGGAACCGCAAGCGGTGACGCATGTAAGAGCTAGTTTTTGGCAAAGTTCCACCTCTATTATCAAGCCAGGGGTTCCGACTGACCGAAGTATTCCAAGAAGTCTGTCGGTTCTTGGCTTCAGTTTTCGAGACGTCTTACCGAATGGATAAGGAGTTGATCTTGACAGTGAGGATATACAAGCATGCGGACCAAAAGATATGCGGGCGAAGGTCGGCCGGTTCATGAGTTTGGCGACAGCTTCTTAACGAGACCGATCGATCGGCTCAAAAGTATCCTGTTGCGCTTGGTCGGTAGAAAAACTGGCACGAGCTTAACTTTGTCGCGCGACTTTTATGCGAAGCTCACGAGCCCTCCCAATTATGTAATTATGGGAGAAGAGCGTTACGGTCTCAGGACTCGCGTTGCTAGCCTCAAAAAGCCAAAACCCATTCCACCCCAATAGCATCCACCCGGGCCGCAGAGAAACCGCCGCAGCCTAGGTCCAAAAAAAGCCGACCCAATCGAATTGAGTCGGCTTTTTGATGGGTTCAGAACAGCGAAAGCTTAGTGAGCCAATCGACTATCAAGATGGGGCAATGGATCCATCGCCAGGTTGTTCATGTTTTGATATTCAAAGTGAACGTGCACACCGTGAGCATTGCCTGTTGCGCCCACATGGGCGATCTTTTCCCCTAGGGTTACGGCCTGACCCATCTTCACGAATGCTTTCGAGCAATGCGCGTAGAGCGTCTTAAAGGTTTTATGATTGACGACGACCGTCAAGCCATAGCCTTTTTTACGACCGACGAATTCGACAAGCCCGGACTGTGCAGCAACGATCTCTTTATTGCCCGCGGGAAAGATATCGAGGCCTTCATGCTGCCGACCCTCACGGCGCCCGAAGCGGGATTCAATGCGACCATTTTTGAGCGGCATTTCCAGCTGTCTAAACTCAGAGTAGATCTCAGCGTGGCCAGCCGCAGCCGCCGTTGCATTCGGCTCATCGTTCGATAAACCCTCAGGGCTTTCGACCCGTTTACCTCTTCCACGCAAGTCAGCAGACTGTAAAGCCTTCTCACTAACGGGGATATAAATCAGTTGTCCGGGTTTTAGCTCTTCAAGGGAGCCGAGATGATTCATGCGCTGAATACTGTGGGGAGGGATCGCGTACTGCTTACTGACTTCGGCGAGAGAATCGCCTTTTTGAACAGCGTATTCCAAAACCTGACTGTTTTCGGAAGACGAACCTGGGGGAGCTGGGAGCCTGTGTGCGCAGCCAAAAACAGCCACACTGCTTGCATACACGGCAAGCTTTTTGAACTTGATCATCGTGACCACTTCCTTATCGAAGGTTTAGAGATGTATGCAGCGGTCAAACTCGGGCACCTTTTGCCCTTCGCCTCACACCTGCAGCTCCTAACACCCATCTCCAAGAGACGAGGCGTACTAGACGCTAGAGTCGACGCACTTGCGTGGTCGCTTCTAAGAAATCTTCTCGTTTGAACTGCCACCAGGGGTGACCAAAAAACATTCGAGTAGTGATACTCTACCCGATTTTTTCCAAGACGCGAACCCTAAAAAGGCATTCAAGACTCGCGACTACCTGCGCCATTTTTAAATATTATATATCCTTTTCGCAGCTTAGAGAGAAAATGGAAGCGGAATAAAAGGATCACCCAGGTTGAATTTGTCTCTAAAATGCGAAAAAACATGCCCTTTTGGAGCATATTTTTTCCACATACCAAGTCAAAGTTACATTGGATTGAAGACGAAAGGATAGGTAACCTGAACCTGCTGGCCACCCCGCGGTGTGGGGAATTTCCAGCGGACGATTTTTCCGGTGACACAGCCGGCCATATTCGCGTCATTCACCGTATCCGAGTTGATAGAGGTGGCCGACACCGATCCCGATGCCGAGATCGTAAAGTTCACTTTGATCTTACCGTTGGCATTTGGCGACCGTTGGAGGAGCGTCTCATAGCAGTGGCGAATCTGGTTAAGATTGGCGCGAATAACCGCTTGAACCTCCTGGTTTGTCAAGCCGCCGCTGACCACGGGATCCCCTGGAGGAACTTCGACATTCGCGCGACCTGTGCCGCCTTTGCCGTTACCCTTGCCAAATCCACTGCCCAGTCCAGCTCCGCCGTTACCGCCAGCGCCCCCTGCGCCCGATCCATCACCACCAAAGCCACCGAAGTTATTGGCGGCACCACCGGTGCCTGCAACACCAAGGACTTTACCCGCTCCCGGCCCACCGAGGCCGGTGGTCTTCGCGCCCGAACCGGCACCGCCGCCTGCGCCACCCACCGATGTCTTGAAATCGGTTTTAATCGCGCCCGCTGCGTTCTTATCGAGAATCTTACCGACTCCCATACCCAGGGCACCCAGGTTGACGCCCGAGGCTTTATTCTTCGCTCCGCCTTCCGCACCGGCAAGATCGTTTGATTCCTTGCCCTGTCTCTGGCCGCCGGCATTATCATTTCTCTTGCCGCCGCCGAGAGCGCCACCACTGAGGCCCTGTGCTTTATTCTTGTCGATCTTACCGGGATTGACCAAGTCCGGCTTTTCCGCCTTGGCCATCCCGGACGCCGCTGGTTTTTTCTCCGGTGTCGGCGCTTTTGGTGGCGTAACAGCTGGCGTCGGCGTTGGCACCTTGGCAAGTTCTTTGACTGGTGTCGGCGTCGGTACCGGTTGCTTGGGTTGCTCGACCGGCTTCGGCTTTTCTTCCGGTTTAACGGGAGCCGGCGGCTTGGGCGGCGGCTTGGGGGGTTCGACCGGTTTGGGTGGAGGCTTAACTTCCGCCACTTCAACCTTTTTCTTTTCAGGTACTTTCGGAATCTCCTTTTTTTCAATCGTATTGACGATCGACCAGATATCGTCCTGATTATCCTTTTTCGGATTATTACTCAGAAGAATCGCTGGAATGGTCAGCATATAGAGCAGAGCCGAGAGAACCAGTATCATCATGAAGAAGGGATCGCGGGCATTGCTGCGCGGCAGATCCAAAACCGGCGGTTTGATAAACATGAGGAAATACTTGATCGCGCCATGGGATACATGGGCAATATCGTTTTTGCTCATCTCTATGGTTTTTTCACCGCTTTCCTCGATAACGCGACCCCCTTTTCGAAGGCGTACGCTCATGTCGGAACGCAGATAGATCGTATAGCCTTCCTTGGCCACGGATGCGAGTTTGTAGCGTTTGATGTCATCGTTGCCACCAGCAAGGAAATGCGCCTTGCCAGGGGTACCGATCGTCACCCTTTCAAAGTTCTTGATCTTAGGGTGGAACATGTCCACATCCAAAATCGTATCATCCCAATATGAGACAACTTCGAGCACGTTGCCGCTTGGTTTGGCATTACGGGGTGAAAACAGCAATTCTCCCTCATCGGAAGCCCTGTCTCCATCTCTTGGACTAGCGAGTACTGTAGACCTTGAATCATCACTCATCTCGTCTGCATGCTCCGCATCGTCGTCTTCGTCCGGATAATCGACTTTTACTGAGGAACCGACGACCGTGGCTTTGCCACGAAAGGTCGTCACTTCCCCCAACTGGGTCTTGTCATTCTCTACGCGTTGGAACTGAGCTGAACCAGCCGCCGCCTGCGCAAAGACCTCTATCTGAACGTTGCCGATGGTTATCTTATCGCCAATTTTAACCGGTGCTTCGACATCTATTTTCTTACCGTTTAAGGAGACCCCCGAATGCGAGCCAAGATCGGTAAGGATATGAACGCTGTTCTCCAGAACTTCTATCATCGCGTGAATAGGTTCGACGCCAGAAGCGCGAATCACAACCTCATTCGATAACAGGGAACCTATCATGAGTCGGTCGCGTACAGGCACGACCTGTCGAGACTGATTCGGAGGTGAATAGTGAATCTCGAGGTTCATTCACGTTCCTCTGGCATCAAGATCGAAATTAAAACGCTAATACAACTATTATTGCGTGTCAGAGCTTAAATGGGAAGCCTTCTTGGTAAAAGATGCAGAAATAGCTTGCCTGTACTCCCCGAACGCTATGCTTTCCGACTATAAAAAAACCCGCAGAATCCTGCGGGCCGCTCCGTTCTACTTGTCCGCTCCCCCTGGAGCAGCGCCGCCGGCTGGTGCGGGCGGTGCCCCTTTCGGTGCCGCGCCTTGGCCTGGAGGGGCTTTGGCCCTGGCCGCCGCAGCTTTCGCAGCCCCATCTTTTTGCTGCTGGGCACTGATATCCTTTTCGATTTTTCCTACAATTAGAAACGCCTTTTCATCGATCGATGATGGCCCGCCGCCCACCTTCACCAGACGCTCCAGCTCAAGGCGCGCTTTGGCAAAGTTGCCAAGGCCCTGATATTCGTTCAAAGCGCAGCTGAAGATCGCAGGCTTGTAGTTAGGCTTCTTCTCGAGTATCGACTTACAAAGGGATGCCGCTTCCGAAGCGTTGTCGCTCAAGCGTTCGGTCTGCATCATTCCGGTCTGTACAAACCAATCCTGAGTCACACCCTGGAACATGGCTTTAGCGGTCTTCACATCGCCATAGCGAAGCGCTGTGAAAGCGATGTTAAGACGGGCCGGTTCATAATCACTCTTGGCCTTCAAAGCCTCGTTCCAAAATGAGACGGCTTCCGGCAAACGGTTATCGAGCAGAGCAATCATTCCCTTAGCGGTTAAAGCCGCGGCACGTGTCTTAGGATTTTTGCTGCCGAGCAGTTTGCCTATCCAGTGCTCAGCCATGGGAATCTGCTTGGAATGAATCGAAGCCAGCGCCAACTCAAGCATTGCAACTTCCGGCATGCTCTTTTTAATGCTTTCCTTCATTTCCACGATCATCAGGCGCTTGGCGATCTGAAAGACGGGACCGACCCCTTCGCCAGCCAATCGTTTGGCCGCCATCAGAACGACGAAATCTTTTCTATCCTTAGCGGTCGGATTTTTGAGCTTGGCCTCCAGATCATCGGCCTGGCTTTTCGCCTTTGAGGAGTTTACGGTAAATGAGGTCAATCCGTTATTGGTCAAACTGTAGGTGAAGGTGCCGGATCCGGACGTGGAGTAACTGTCATCTCCACCCCCCTTATCCCCGCCGCCATCATCATCACTGTCACCACCGCCGTCTTTTCCCGGCGTTTCCGCATCGGCCTTGCCAGTTTTTTTATCGCCGGTAGCACAGGAGGCGACAAGAAAGGCCAATAAACCAATTTGCAAAAGTGCTTTCATTGTTTATCTCCTTTCAAATTACCCATGTTGCCAGCCACTTCTGAACCCAAAAAGTCGGGGGAGACGACGTAATCATCGAATTGAAGTTTTTTGCCCATCATTCGATTCACCCCACCGAGAACCCGGATCGACCAATCATTATAGACCTTGAACTGCGAAACCGTATCCTGAGCCGTCTTGTACCACTTAAGAGCCTCCTGCTTGCGGGCCGCGATCTGCGGGGCAAGTTCCTTCAAGACATCTTCCCTGCTGGCTCCCTGAATAGCCGGCGGATTGCTCAGGACTTCGGCAAAGTGTTCGTTCGCAAGACCAAGCTGATAAAGGGCGGCCACCCCCCAATAAGGATCTTTCGTGTTGACGACTTTACCGAGGGCCTGTTCAACCTGCTGCAGACCAAGCGCTTTATTTTCGATCGCTTTGACCAGGACGGGAACGGTTCCACCGGCCAGACCAATTTTCATAAAGCGTGGCACGGCCCCTTCCGCTTCCTTATAGGCAAGTTCGCCAACATAACGGATCGCCTCGCCCTGTACATTCGCGGCGTTCGCATTAAAGATCGCCCGGATCTGCTGGGCAGCCTGCGCTGCTTCACCGGCGCCGGACCTATAGATGCGGTAGTAGGCCACGATCTGCTGATTAGCACTCAACTTGAAGCGGTTGAGGTACTGAGTTTTGATGATAGTCACCAGCTGCTCGGTACGCTTCGCACGCTCGGCGCCCTCGATCAGCTCTTCGGTAAATCCTTGAGCTCCATTTGGGTCCTGCTGCGCGTATGCGTTGCAGCTCTGCAAAGCCTTGGCCGTGTTGAGGGCGATTTGCAGTTCGCAAGCCGTCGCAAGCGCCGGATTAGCCTCTTTTTCCTTAGGATATTTGCGGGCAAAGGTCGTGTAGTATTCCGAAGCCTTATCGTAATCGAGTTGTTTTTCATAAATCTGTCCGACCTGGAGCAAAGATTCTCTCGCCTGAGGTTTATCAGGGAACTTGGTCACGATAACGAGATAGGCCGTGATCGCCTGTTGCACCGCACCGGCTTTCAGATAGTCGACGGCGGCGTTATACCAGAGTTTATCGACGTCAGGGTCAGTTGGGTACTTACGGGCCTGGGCCTCAGAGCGCTGCGCGCGCTTGAAAACATCGCCTTCCTTCGAGATATCTTCTTTTTCAGCGCCGCGCTGTATATTGCGCAGGTCCTGACCCACTTTACCGTTGCGATACTCGGGCACCTTTAACAGAAAATTCGCTGTCGTCAGAAGCGCCTGACGATCGTTTTTGACGATAGGCACAAGAGAATCGACCGCGTTCTGGCCCTCCTTCTCTTTTGCATACTTGACCGCCACATTTTTCAAATACTTGATGGCATTTTCTTTTTGAGCTGAGTGAAAAAAGACGTCGGTGACACCGATATCGCAACTCTTGACCCGCACTTTATCTTCCGGATACCATTCGACATATTTACTACAGGCTTTGGCATAGTTGCGGGCCCGAACCGAGATCGGCTTGGGTTTGGTAAAATCAGGTTTTTCTTTCTTGAGGACTTTGAATTCAGGTTCAAAGTCTTTGACGAAAGCGTTGACCATGTTGACGGCAACTTCCTTGTGGATATTCTCGCCCTTGTCCGACTTCGCCGTATACTTGATGGCATTTGCCTTACCGAGGCTGGCGATTTCAAGATAGTAGCGACCGGCAGCCTTGTAATCCTTCAGGTAGTATTCGATATCGGCGAGATAGTATTTAACGCCGGTGACCTCCCGGGCTTTCGGAAAGTACTTGATAAAGAGGAGATAGCCCTTCCGCGCTTCCATGTTGCCCGTACGGTTATCGTCCTTGATAGCATTTTGATGGGTAAGGGTCGCATAGTAGAGCATTTGATCTTTGATTTCAGCCTGGGTTTCCAGCACCAGATTTTTTTCATTGGCCTTGGCCCATGATGAAGTCGCCCCATTCTGCATCGCGTAACGCACAAGATCGGTCCAAACCTTTGGCATCGTACCGACGGCCGCATAGAGACTGATCACTTCTTTTTGCGAGTTCGCGCCTTCTGGATCGTTTGGCAAAAGACTTTGGAATCTTTTCAAAACCGAGATCGCCTGGGCATAGACACCTTGATCGGCAAGGGTCTGAGCCAGGAGTGTGAGGAATGGCCCGATATACTGAGTTCCGCCGTTGGCGCGGTAATAGGCTATCGCTTCGTCGATCATTTTGAGTTCGGCGAAAGCGTAGACCATGTCCCGCAGCGCTTCCTCACGAAGGTTGGCGTCTTGCCCGCCTTTGGCGCCCTTGGCTATGGAAACAAGTTGTTTCCAGTAGGTTAAACTGCCTTTATGATCACCCAGGTTGTAGGCGCACCAGCCGAGTTTGAACATCGACCAGAGGTAGCGCTTGGAGCGTTTGTATTTTAGGGCTTTGCTAAAATTGCCCTTGGAATTGATAAAATCGTTGCGATCAAAGTAGTAGTCCCCAAGCGAGGCGTAGGCATCACCGGCGATCGCGGAGTTGGGATACTGTTGGATCAGCTGGGTGAAGATACGGGCCGAATCCTTCTCTTTACCAAGGTACTGAAGGGCTACCGCTTTATTATAGGTGATCTGGTCAGCGTTCTCACTTCTTGGATATTCGGTGAGAATCTCCGAGGTTTGACTGATTACCTTTTTCCAGTGGCCCATAGACTTGGCCGTTGAAAGGCGAGGTTCCGTGCCCTTTTTGCCGCCAGCCGTCCAGGCGTTCCAGCGTTTGTCAAAATCACGTTCCTCTTCAGAACGGACGTAGGTTGCCTGTTCCATATGGAGGTTGAGGATACGCTCGAGGATCTGCAGACGCTGTGGGGATTTGGGCGGTAGACTCTTGGCCGTTTTTTCAAGGTATGCCGTGGTCTTATCAATACCGGTTATCAATTTCTTCTCAACTTGCATCGCAAAAACTGCTGAACGGCGCAACTGCGGTGGCTTGGTGGCTGAGGGATCGCCCTTCACGCGTTTGCGCTCTTCGATTTTCAGGACAGCACGCTTTTGCTCCTGAGCCCTGAGGCTCGGGGCGACAGGAACCAATGCCAGTTCCAGCAACAGCAATGTGTAGAGCAGAAAGCGCATAGAAATTCCTTATCAAACACTATTCTTGAGACGCACCAGCACCCTTGTCGGAATCTTTCTGAGTCGCGCATTTACTTGGCATGTTGTAGACGTAGAAGCCAAGTTCATCTTCCCAGTATTCTCCTTCGAAAGGCCAGAACTCCAAAGTTTGGTTAATATTGAGCTGCTGGAGGCCGCCGATGAATTGCGCCTTCTTATCGGCATCGCCGATGCTGATTAAAGCTCTGAGGTTGGCTAGTTTGCCGAGCTGCATTTCCGCGACGATCAATTTCGTCTGATTCGAAAGGTCGAGCAGCTGGGCGTAGTAACCGTTTCCTTCCTTGTAGACCCTCTGTCCCGCATCCAGAATCGCGGTCGATTTCTTCGACTCAAGAAAGTTCGTGACATCATCGAGCAGCTCGGTGCCCTTCCAGGATGAACCTTTCGACTTCAGGGCATTCATTTCACGGTCGGTGAAACGAATGGTATCCATCGCTTCTTTAAAGGCATCGACCTGACTGAGCTTCTTCACGATTTCTTCGGCTTTGCGATAACTCGTGATGCTGCCGGAGCGGTAATCATAAATAAACTTGAAAAAGCCTTTGGGGTCACCCTTATAACGGTTCATCATCCCACGGACATCACCAAAGACCGGCTGATAGCGATCCTTGAAGCGCTTCATGGACTCCTTCACCTGATCGAAGCGGCACATTCTAAGGAAGGTAATCGCTTGCAGGATATAGGCTTCCGGATAAAAGCGGTTCTCAAAGAACGGGGAATGGATCGTGTGAATGTTGCCGAGCGTGTTGTTAAACTTCTCAATAAAGAAAAAGGCCCAGGACGATTCCCAGATGGCGTCCAGCCAGTTCTCGGAATCACGGGGGATTTGACCGTAGTAGGAAATCGCTTCGGCGAATCGCTTGATCTCGTAGTTGACGCGCGCGATATTCATGAGAGACATCTCCTGAAGCTCGCGATATTCCGAACGGTCACGCGTGCCAGCCAGTACCTTTTCAAAAAGGGCGATTGCACGCGAGTGCCGCCCCTGTAGGTTTGCTATTACGCCCTGATGAAACAAGGCCCCCAACTGATAGGGACTGCCCGACGGCACCATTTCAAAGTGCTTGTCGGCAGTCTCAAGGGATTTTTCGGCGAAAGCCTCAACGCCTTTATAATAGAAGTAAAAGCCCCGAGCCGGCCCAGGAACGTCGGCGAGCCTGATTTCAGTCTTAAAGAGCTGGACGATGTGCGATTGACCAAGGCTGATCCGACTGTTGATCTTGCCAAGCTCCTCGAGAGCCGATCGGAAGAAGGGGTTTTCCGCCACCCGGCCTCGGCGGACGATAACGCTGTAATATTTCGAAGCAGAATAGGCAAGATTCATCTTTTCCAGGGATTGGGCAAGGCCCCACTCGGCTTTGCGCTTTTCAACCTTGCTGCTGCTTTTTTCATAGACTTGGAAAAAGGCCTCGGCTGCCTTGGGATAATTCTTCTTCGTGTAGAGAGCTTTGGCCTGTTTATAATCGGCAAATAGCCCTTGGCTGCTCAGCAAAGCCGAAGCCATCAGAAGTAGCGTTGCTGCAAATCGCGATATCCTAGCCATATGCCCTCTAAGAACTAAAAGAATCGTGAGATACCAAGAAGGATCGTGATGACGTCATGGGAGGCCCCACTTGCAAACTGCTGACCGGTCGCCTGTGCTTTGAGTGGACTGCATTCGGCATCGATCTCGTTATAGAGAAATCTGTGGAATTTGATCTCAAATCGATAAGAGGTCGTACGGTTGATGAAATAGCGTTGGCCGCCACCCACCATAAAGGTTGGATAGCCTTTCACGACATTGGTCGGCAGGGCTTCGGCATCCTTATCGGTTGCCGATGGCGCTTCGCAAAAGTCGTCATAACGCCAGTCGATTCCGGTCTGGCCAACGCCGGCCGAGAGATAGGTATCGAAGTATATGAGTCGGCCCGAAGGCAGCTGCCATTTGCCGTAAATAGGCGTATACTGCAGAGCTAACTCAGCCTGATATTGCGTTCTGAAAATTTGGGTTTTAATATCAAACTCGTCGAACAGGACACGTTTATCCTCGCGGTCAACGTTTAGTCCGTAAGACAGCGTGCCTTCGATTGCCCACTCTTCATTGAAATGGAACGTGGCTATACCCGTGCCCATGAAGGTATAAATGAAACTTTCATTCATGATCGCATTGAACGCGGCGCCTAATTCGAAGCGCTTTGATTTATTAAAATACCGGGGTCGGATGACTCGGATCTCGGTATTTTTGAAACGCTCGGCCTCAGCGGACGGTGCTCCGGGGTCCTCAGCTGCCTGGACCCTCAGGGTCAGGCCGGTTTCGATAAACGCAAAGGCCAGGAGCGCTATCAAGCTACTCCGGCCGATGTCCCGGATCAATTTGCTGCATTGAGGCAGAAGGGCCTTCATGTTTGCCTTTCTTCAGTCTAGATCGACTCTTTAGCCACCAAGAGCTTAAAGGTGATGAAATTCGCCTGTTGGCCTGAGAGCATAATTCTTTTCAAGAGCTGAAACTCGTGCTTCTTATCCATCTCGATCGTGATCTCGCCTGGCTTGCCTTTCTTTTCGGCGTTCGGGTCTTCCTTACGGAACTCGGCCATTGCCTTGGCGTTGGCTTCATCGATTTCCTTAAGGGCCAGATAAACAGGCATGATCGCCCCCTGCGAAATATCCGCTTGGGGAACCTTGCCGTTTTCGAGCGTCACGAGTTTTTTGTTATTCACAAAAATTTCGTTTCTATTCACCACGATACTCGGCACTTCATCCATGGAAACCATCGTCACCGAATCCGGCAACTCAAGGTTCGCATCGACGTCATGGTTGGTGGGATCCGTCGAGTAACTCATAAGAAGAAAGGTTACCAAAATGCTGAAGATATCAAGCATCGGAGTAAGGTTGAGTGATAACGACTCATGTGAATCACCACCTGTAGATGCCATGAGGGATCTCCTTTACGTTAAAGAATAACACTACCAATTATAACTTTTTCGAAGATGAAGTTACCAGGCGCAGTTTTGCCGTCCACTGGTGGAAGGTTTAACTTCGGCTCTTTGTCCTTCAACGTCTTTATATTGTCGATAACCTTGACGAGTTGCTCATACTTTACAGTATTGTCAGCATACACGGTAACTTTATCGTTTTCGGGCACTTTGGTCCGCAGTTCGATCATCTCTTGATGAAACTTGCCTATATCCGCGTCAGCGAAAGTAAAGGTCTTCTCAGACTTCTCCTCCGGGGCCGCCGTCCAAAGCGACGCGACCTTGACCTGCGCATCCTCGATATCGACACGAATGGAGAAGGAGCGTTTCGGCTCGTCCTTCACATCGGGCGAGTTCGAGAGGAATGGAATCTGGACTTCCAGTACTCCAAGACCTAGGAACGACGCCGAAACCAAGAGAAAGGTATTCAGCATCGAGAAGATATCGATGAAGGGCATGATGTTAAGTTCCGGAGCGTCAGGGCCCGCGGAATCATTTCCTCTTCGCTTCTTATGACTTCCCACAACTGACTCCTAGGTCTTAGGCTTTTTTGGTGCCTTTTAGCTTCATTTTACGGGTATAAAGCAAGTCAACCAGCTTCGCGGCATTCTTGTTGACATCATCAACGATGATCTTTTGCTTGGCGGAAAGGACTCCGTAGCAGAAGAGGCAGAAGAGTGCCGAAGAAAGGCCAAAGGAAGTTGCGTTCAAAGCTTCCGAGATACCTTCTGCGAGGAGAGTTTGCTTCTGTGCACCTGTCGCCTTAGCCACAGCTGCGAAAGAGCGCATCAACCCGAAAATCGTGCCGAGCAGACCCAGCAGCGTCGCCACGTTCGCCGTCGTCGCCAGGAAGGAGACCGTCTTGTTGATCTTTGGCACGACGGTGAGAACCGCCTGATCAACAGCATTCGAAATTTCCTGGGTGGAATCGTTCGAGCGCTTGAGGCCTTCCGCCAGGACATAGGGTAGAAGCTTGGGACGAGCTTTTTTACAGAGACGAATCGCGTTTTCAATCGAGTTGTTCATGACCATTTTTTGAACCATGGCCATGAAACCGTCGGAATTTACGAGATCGAATTCCATCCAAAGACGGTAGGATCGCTCGATGACAAGCGCCAACGAGATGACCAATGTTGCTAGAATCGAAAACATGACAGGATAGCCACCAGACTCAAAATAGTGATGTAGACCCTCCATACCTAACCCGACCTCCATGATAGGTTGAAGCTTGACCAACAAGCGTAGCGTAGAAAGCAGAAATAGCTTTTTTGGCTTTACTAAAATTCTACGAACCCTAGACCTATACTGTCAACTACCCCTTTGATCTTTCCTTCAATCTGGCTGGATTCAGTAGGCAGTTTCGTTTATAGTGAATTCACTCGGTCAGGAAAAAACGACTCTTATTTGCTTTGTCTGAATTGCGAAGATCGTCGCACCTGCAAGTTGTTCCAGCACCTTAGACAACCCTGGGATGGATATGAAAGCGACTGCACTATTTGCCGACAGCGGCGGTTATAAGCCTCTGCCCACGATTGAAGCTCTTCGGGTCGTTACACAAGGTCTTGAACTGGAGTCCGTCACGGACTCCCGGGCTGCTCTGCTTATTGTTAACCAGCGCCCTGAAATCGACCTGCTCGTTTCGAACGCGCCTGACTTTGAGCTCTTCTCCCAGTTTCGTGCGCGGCATCCCAAAGGCGAGACGATTCTCGTCACCGATTTGGCGATGCGTACCTACTCGGGTCAGCTGCAGGGGCAGGAAGCCGACCTCATCGACCACGTTATAGTAAACAAAGGTCGCGAAAATTGGACTGTTAATCAATTGCGGGTCACGCTGCACAAGATCCGGACTAAGGATATCTTTGGCATCGATAAATACCTGGCGATGCATACGCCTATCCATAAGGAAGTTATAAGGTCTTCGCTGGAACGCGAGAACCTCAATCTCAAGGTCCAGCGTTTTGCCGAAGCCTGTCATCTCGGGCAGCACATCAGTCGGGTGGCCTTTGGTATCACGGAAGAACTTCTGATGAATACAATCTACGATGCTCCGGCCGCTGCGGGAATTGCGCGTTTTCAAAATATCGATCAGCTTAACTCCATCGTCCTTCAGCCTGAAGAATACGGGGAACTCAGCTATGCCTGCGATGGCCAGCTGCTGGCGATTTCGTGTGCCGATCCCTTTGGGGCTTTGCGCAAACAGACCCTGCTTACCTACATGAAAAAAGTTTTGCGACGCGAAGATGGCGACGGTCTTATCGATGACAAGAAGGGCGGCGCCGGATTGGGTCTCTTTAAAATCCTTTATTCGAGCCACGGCCTGGTCTGCAATGTCGAGAAGGGCAGACGGACCGAGATCATGGCCTTGATCGATATCAACGATCCCCTGCGCGATTTTTCCAGTCTGGCTCGGTCCATTCAATACTTCTCCAGCTAAATCATGGAAAGACCTGCTACTGCCTTTGCTTGATATTTTTCTTGCAAAAGGCAGAGGCTTGCAGCGGCTGCTTCTCCCGGCTTCTGCCAGCAAGGCCTGCTCGCATTCCGAGTCGATCGCCAGGGTTTTGATAGATCGGGCCAGCTTGACAAGCCGTCTTTTCAGTCGCTTTTATCGAATCTTTTTGCACAAGCCCTTTGTATGCTCGCTTGCCAATATCCTCATAAGATCCTAGAATTCCCCCATTGCCATCGACCCTAACCCGGGTCCAGTAGAGGGTAGATTCGGTCCGGATGACGGCTTCGAAGCTAGCTTTACGCTAAGAGAAGACTCAGCTATTTCCAAAGAATAAGCTGGCCATGGGTCCTTTCGGGAAAGGTTTCGGGGACAAAGGGCTAAGGGTCTGTCGCAAAACTCAATGACAAGAGGAGACGGTAATCATGAAAAAAATCAAAGTCAAAAACCCTGTAGTTGAGCTCGATGGTGATGAGATGACTCGCATCATCTGGCAGAAAATCAAAGACAAACTGATTTTCCCGTTTCTTGATGCCGACATTAAATACTACGATCTATCGATCCAAAACCGGGATGCGACCGACGACAAAGTCACGACCGATGCAGCAGCGGCTATCCTTAAGTATGATGTTGGCATCAAGTGCGCGACGATCACGCCCGACGAAGAAAGGGTGACCGAATTTAAACTGAAGAAGATGTGGAAGAGCCCTAACGGGACGATACGCAACATCCTGGGCGGTACCGTTTTCCGCGAACCCATCATCTGCAAAAATGTGCCGCGTCTAGTTCCCAACTGGAAGCGACCTATCGTCGTAGGCCGACATGCTCATGCCGATCAGTATAAGGCCGTTGATATCGACGTGCCAAAAGCCGGTAAAATGAGTCTTGTTTATAAACCAGCGGACGGGAGCGCCGAGCAAAGCTGGGAAGTATTTGACTTCAAAAGTGCAGGTATAGGCCTGGCCATGTACAACACCGACGAATCGATCGAAGGCTTCGCCCGTTCTTGCTTTCAGTACGGATTTCAAAAAAAATACCCGGTTTATCTCTCGACTAAAAACACCATCCTCAAAGTCTACGATGGTCATTTCAAGGATATCTTCCAAAGAATCTTTGATGCGGAGTTCAAGGCGCAATACGTTGCCGCCGACCTCACCTACGAGCATCGTTTGATCGATGATATGGTCGCCCAGGTTTTGAAATGGGACGGTGGCATCCTTTGGGCTTGCAAAAACTATGATGGAGACGTGCAGTCTGATACTGTCGCTCAGGGCTTCGGAAGCCTTGGCATGATGACGTCGGTCCTGATGTGTCCAAACGGTCGGACGATCGAAACGGAAGCTGCACACGGTACGGTCACCCGTCACTACCGTGAACATCAAAAAGGTAAAACCACGAGCACCAATCCAATCGCCAGCATCTTTGCCTGGACTCAGGGCTTTGCCCATCGCGGTAAGCTCGACGGTACTCCGGAACTGACCAAATGGGCGGAAACTTTGGAAAAAGTCTGTGTCGAAACCATCGAAGCCGGCTTTATGACCAAAGACCTGGCCATCAACATCCACGGCAATAATTTGCCTGCTGGAAGTTATATGAGCACGGATGCGTTTTTGGATAAGCTTGCTGAGAACTTTACTAAGAAACTCGGCTGATCCTCGATCATTTGCTGAGCCCGAAAGGACTCAGCGACGCCTTGACCCTAGCCCACAATCATGACCGCAAGTCCTGTCACAACGCCAGCCGTTAACAGCAGGAGCTTCAGACTGATGCGTTCACCCAAAAGAAAATGCGCGACGGGCAGTATCCAAATCGGGGTCGTGGAGCTTAGCGCGGTCGCAACCCCAGCCTTCGCGTACTTGGCTCCCACCGACATCAGCAAAAGACCAATAAAGGTTCCCAAAAAGGCGGCGGCGGCCAGCATCAGGGCTCGCTTCTTTGACTGGAAAATATGCTTAAATTCAAGGAGATCCCCCCGGAAGGCGGCAAAGGTCAAAAGACCGAGAAAAGCCGCTGCAATTCTCAGAAAAGTTCCAGCCCAGACATCTACACCCTGGAGGGAAAAGCGCAGGCTCGTCATAGCCAAGGCCTGACAAAAGGCAGCAGCCAATGCGGCTAGCAGTCCTTTGCCTGCTAGTGGCAGAGAATTCTGGGTGGAACGGGCCTTAAGCAGAAGGGCGAGAAAGGTCATTGTGATCAAAAGGCCCAGCCATTCGCGTAGGACCAAATACTCATCCCATAAAATCCAGGCGAGAACCGCAGCAAAAGGCGGGGCGAGACATTGAATCACTGCGGTTCGCTGGACCCCTATCGATTTAAGGGAAAAAAATAAAAGCGAATCCCCCAGTGCAAGACCGATAAGACCGGAACTTGCTAACACGAAATAACTGCGAGGATGACTTGGCCAATGCCACAGGGATAGAAGCGCAAGGCTGCCCAGACAAAGTAGAGCTAGACTTGTTTTAAAGAGATTGAGATGGCGTGAACTTACCCCTTGGCCATACCGCGTGTACAGAGACATTGACAGCGCCCAAATCATTGCGGCAAGTAAAGAAGAGCACTCTCCGAGATACTTCCAACGCTCCATTATGTCCCCAAAAATCACTAAACTGCTGACGCAATCGGATCGGCCTGAAGGCCAATTAGTAGAAACCCTCCGACCAAGCCAGGCCCATCAAAATAATGCCAAGCCCAAGCCGCGAAATGACCTGGGTTATTTCATCAGATTCATCAATTTTACCACAAATGCCGCTTGGTATTTTGAAAGTTTGGAGGACTAAAGACGTGAACTGCGAGCTTCGTATGAAGAACTTTTCAAGACATCAATATCTCTCAGCAATGAGAGAGCACTTGATATTCGGGTTGACCTTGCCAAAAGCCTCAATTAACCGACTGCCTAGTATGCCACGAGACGCCGCTTAAATTTTTTTAGAGAAAAAAAACCTGCTATCCGCTGTCGACCCTGGCCTTTTGCGCAATGCAGAAGGCCTACTTTTTTATCCGATACCATTTCACGGTCCGAGTTTACCCGGCATAGGCGGCCCTTGTACCGCGGGGCTTGGCCCCGTTCGACGCGC
>CAXSGP010000067.1:0-25440 GCA_964236955.1 uncultured Oligoflexus sp.
GTTGTTTAGTTTATCGCAAAACCAAAATACGAGTTTGCCTTTACTTTTCAATCACGTATCTCAAACGTCAACAGCCCCTAAAAATATGAATTTCCCCTGTGACGAAGTAATGAAGGTTCTTGCTGATTGTACGTGGGCTGGCCAGCGTAACCATAAACCCGGCTTTCCCGTCAATAAGGGCCCAAGCCCGGCCATGCATCCCCAATATTACGTATGTCTTGTTGTAGAAATGGAGACTGCACGATGGCCAGCGATTCGGCTGAAATTAATTCTCTTCCTCAAAAATTTCAACCGCAGGTCATATCCTCTAGTTTTATAGTCTGAAAATTTAAACGTTTGGACATCAGTCATTCCTCTTATGATCAATGACTTAGTCCCTATAAAAGACGCCCTATGAATCGCAACTTTGGAAAAGTCTCTGCTAAAGTAGCGGTAACGCCAAGTGCCTCTGTCAACCTCGTGAGAGGTCCGGCCTTTAAGATTCCCACCAAACTATCAAATTTACCTATTCATCCTTTAGGATTCTAATATACAGTTTACCAAGCATCGGTAGATAGGCGAAATCAATTATAAATTTCATAGGTTCGCCTTTCACGGTCCGTCTCCAAGCTAAGTCTTGGGCCATCAGGTAATACGGAAACCAGATAATTTTTAACCAACTGGAATAGATTTTAAACGTAGAGGCTTATGCTATGACCGAAGCCTTACATTCCGTAAGCGATCTCGCTCGAATACTGTTAGCTTTAGAAAAACAATATTTTGGCAGTGATAGGAAAAAAATCGATTTTGCGCTAGTGATTTGCGCGAAGATGCAGGTTCCACTTTCCAAATTTGCCGGACCAGTTGGCTTTACCTGTCTTTTATCGCGAGCCTTAGCTTTAGCTTCAAAAAAACACCCTGACCTCAAAGCTCTTCAATTTAACTCTCATGGGACCTTGGAGCGCAGTGCCGTAGGTGGCGATAGCCCGCAGTTGGCAAAGGCCAACATCGCCGACGAGGCAGCAATGGTTCTCCTAACGTCACTGCTTGGGTTGCTTAGGGAGTTTATTGGTGAGTCGTTGACACTGACCCTTATTAGCAACGCATGGCCTAATGAGTCTTTTGAAAAAGTCAATACTTATAGCGAGGTTGAGTCATGAGTGATCGGGAAAAAATCAATATTCGTAAATTATCGAGTGGTATCCGCGGCCTCGACGAAATATTTGGCGGTGGAATTCCTGAGTATTCATTTAATATTATTGGCGGCTCTCCAGGATGTGGAAAGACCACTCTTGCGCACCAGATTGTCTTTGCCAATGCAACTGCAGAGCGCCCGGCCCTCTATTTCACCATCTTAGGTGAGCCAGCCATAAAAATGCTTCGATACCAGCAGCAGTTCGATTTTTTTGATGCGAAAAAGCTTAATAAAGAAATCCATTTTGTTAATCTCAGCCTCCTAGCACTCGAGGGTGACTTAAACTCAGTGCTTGAAGAGATTATCAAAGAAGTCACGTTGCTGAATCCAAGTATCGTCGTCGTAGATTCCTTTCGCACCATGAAGTGGAGGACTCAGTCTGGTGACACGACGGTAGAACTCCAGGCTTTCGTGCAACGTTTAGCCTCCTATCTGACTAGCTGGCAAGCCACAAGTTTTCTTATTGGCGAATATTCAGATGCAGAAATTCAGAACCATCCGGTATTCACAGTATCGGACGGACTTTTTTGGCTTTACCAGAAAGTGGAAAGAAATTCGATCGTTCGAAAGCTGCAGGTTATGAAACTCCGGGGGCAGGAATCAATTCCTGGCCTCCATACGGTTCGGATCACTGACAGTGGCTTGCAAGTGTTCCCCCGTACTTTTGGAATGAAGTATCTTCCCCAACACAAGGCGGGAACGGGTCGAACCTCGTTTGGAGTGTCAGGGCTGGATAGTTTGATGGGAGGCGGCATACGGGAAGGCAAGAGCATTCTGGTTTCTGGACCATCTGGATCTGGAAAATCAATTTTTGGTGTCCAGTTTATCGCCGAAGGTTTAAAGCGTGGCGAATCCGGTATTGTCCTGGTTTTCGAAGAGACCCCGGAAAATTACATTGAAAATGCCGCGGAAATCGGCATCGACCTAATGTCGGCTCAGAACGCCGGCAAACTCGAAATTGTATACTTGCGACCTCTCGATTTGTCAGTGGATGAGACTCTCCATGAGGTGGCTGAGGCAGTCGGCCGCACAGGTGCCTCGCGAATCGTCATCGACTCTTTAGCCGGTTTTGAATTGGCCTTAGCTCCGGGCTTTCGGGAGGATTTTAGGGAGTCGCTTTATAGAATGGTCAGTGCGTTTTCAAAACTCGGAATCACTGTACTCTGTACTGTCGAGACTCAGGAGAAATTCGATAGTTTCGGGCTCAGCAACTACCTTATTTCTTTTTTATCAGACTCTATAATCCGATTGCGATACGTCTCGATAAAAGGGCAGCTGCGTAAACTCATGGCGATTATAAAAATGCGAGGCAGCGCCCATAGTACCGAGATGCATGAATATACGATAAGCGCGCAGGGCATAAGCATAGGTAGGCCCTTCAAGAACTATCGGGGGCTGATTTCCGGACTTCCCTCGCCTTGGACAGAAGGCAGTTCCCAAAGCAAGGAAGGGGAAGAGCGTTCTGAGGAGTGAAAAAATATTTTTTTGAGACTAGCGGCTACAAAAAAAGAGTTTGCCATGAATTTAGAAGAGTTGAGTCATGGTTTTGCAGAGTTTTCACCCCAGCCCACGATAGTGATCGACGGACTGACTCATTGCGTTCGCTATAGTAATCCTGCATTTTCTTTGTTCCAGGGCGGGGAGGAAACCGACATCGTCGGACGCCATGTTCATGATGTATTGGGTTTGAAGGGCGAAAAACTATGCATTGAGTCGCTAAAGCATGTCTATGAAACGGGGCAATCCGCATCATTTCTCGCCGAGAAGGCTCCGAGGTCCGAGAATCAGTTCTGGTCCTATTACTGTTGGGCAGCGTGCGGCATCAGCGGTCAAGCCATGGGAGTGATCATCCAGATAATGGATGCAACCGAAAACGTGACATTTCGGAAAAGATCGACAGATCTAAATGAAACCCTGCTCGTTACGTCCTTGCATCAGCACGAGCTTAGAGAAAAGGCAGAGCATTTAAATAATGAACTCAAAGCCGTAACGCAGGCCAAAAGTCAATTTCTTGCTGCCATGAGTCATGAGATCCGAACCCCATTAAACGCTATTATGGGTTTTTCCGAACTTCTAGCGATGGCCAATCAAACCCAGGTCGATCGCAAGGAATATGGCGCGCGAATCAAAAGACATTCTATTTTGCTTTTACGTCTTATAGACGATATTTTGGATTTATCCAAAGTTGAATCGGGTCGGCTTGATATCGAAAAAATAGATGTTAATATTTTCGAAATTTTGGCCGATATTAATTTATCTATGCAGCATTTTGCGCTGGAAAAGGGCATTTCCTTTACAATTTCTTATGATGGGGAGATTCCATCCACTCTATCCAGCGACCCGACGCGACTGAAACAGATTTTACTAAACATCATCGGTAACGCTGTAAAGTTTACAAATCGTGGGACCGTCGCGGTGCGTGTTTCCGTCGATATAGTAGCAGAGAAGTTGCGGTTTAAAGTCCAGGACAGTGGTGAAGGTATGACGCCAGAACAAGCTGCTCGCTTGTTTCAGCCCTTTACCCAGGGCGATTCGGCAATCACCCGAAAATTTGGGGGCACGGGCCTTGGTCTCGACCTTTCGCGGCGCCTTGCCCGCGCGCTCGGTGGCGATGTCGTTATTGTCGAAAGCAAGCTTGGAGCCGGTAGCATCTTCGAAATATCGGTCGCATTGGAAAATCCCCGGCACAACCATTCCCCACGATTAAGCTCTACTAAGGAAGCGGCACTTCTTTTTAAACTGGACGGAGTTCATGTCCTCCTAGCAGACGATGCACCTGACAATCGACTACTGGTCGAGAAATACTTAACTTTAGCTGGAGCAACTGTTGATTGCGCCGTCGATGGTGCAGAAGCCATAGCCAAGACCTTGCGGGGAAACTACGATATTATTCTGATGGACATTCAAATGCCAAAGGTCGATGGCTATACGGCGACTTCAGAATTGAGGGCCTTAGGTTGCCTAAAGCCAATTCTGGCCATGACAGCCCATGCTATGCTTGCTGAAATTCATCAATGTCGAATTGCTGGCTGTGATGGGCATCTCGCCAAACCTTTTGGAATGCGGGAGCTCGTGGAAAAGGTGCATGGTTTGGTTCACCGCAGCGATTGGGAAGCAAGCCATCGGGGGGATTTTCATTAACGTGCCGCAGGTTAGTCTGAGCCAAAGTGTTTTCAAGGTTCATCAAAAAAATGAGCCGTATTCTCCTTAGGCTGATACCGGCTTTGGAAAAAACGTTTTTTCCCTCCTGCGAATGAGTCGACTTCATGGCCATCGAAACTTTCGCCTTTTCGCTAAGGCCTTACCAAAAGTATTTTTGGTTGAAATGATTAAATAATTTAACGGATCTTAAGCTTGACGAGGCCTTAGGCGACGTATATGTTTAACTTGACGGTTAATTAACTATGAGGTTAAATATGAGGGATCGATTAAGTCAGACTTTTTCTGCCCTCGCAGATCCGACTCGTCGAGCGATACTCGTTCGCCTTTCCCATGGTGATGCGATCGTTTCGGTCTTGGCTGAGCCGTTTCTGGAAGATATGAGCAGGCCGGCGATCACGAAACATCTCAAGGTACTGGAGGAGGCCGGATTGATCTCCAAGAGCCGGGACGGCGTGTTGCGTCCTTGTCGCCTGAACGCCGACGGCATTAAACCGGCCGCCGATTGGATGGAACAGTGCCGTGCGCTCTGGGAAGAAAGCTTTGATCGCTTGGATGAGCTCCTCAAGACGATGGCCTCAGAAGAGAAGAATAAAGGCGCTAAACAACATAAAGGAAAAGCCCGTGAGCACCTCAAGAAAACCAAATGAAATCTACATTTCGCGTGTCTACGAAGTCCCCGCATGGATGGTATGGAATGCCTGGACCGATGAGAAACGGGTGGTAAAGTGGTGGGGACCGCGCGGGTACTCGATCACGACCAGAAGCAAGGAGCTCCGTCCGGGGGGGAATTGGATCTTTACGATGCATGGTCCCGACGGAACTGATTATCCGAACCTGATCAACTATAGCGAAGTCGTGGAAAACAAGCGCCTCGTCTATGATCATGGCGCGACTGAAAACTCCCCTCCCCTCTTTCGGGTGACCGTTGATTTCAGCGAGCAGGGCGGTAAAACGAAAATGGATATGACGATGGCCATGGAAACCGCCGAAGCTGCTGAGCGCACCAAAGGCTTCATCAAAAGCGCCGGTGGCAACAGCACTTGGGATCGTCTCGGGGAGTTCCTCGAGGAAGAAGCTCACAAACGCGAGGTCTTTATCATCAACCGCTCCTTTGCGGCCCCTGTGGACCTTATCTACGACCTTTGGGCGAAGCCGGAAAATATCTGCCGTTGGCTGCCTCCCACCGGCTTTGCTATGGAATTTGTGAAGGAGGACATTCGTGTGGGTGGGCGCTCTCTCTTTAGGATGTTCAATGATAAGGGGGTGGCGATGTTTGGCTCCATCACTTACAGAGAGCTGACGAAACCCGGACGTCTCGTCTATGTGCAGGACTTTCGTGATGCGAATGACCAGCCTTCGACTCACCCCATGACTCCCGTATGGCCGAAATTCATGACGGCAACTGTTAGCATCACGGCGGAACCGCAGGAGAGCAGAGTGACCGTGGAATGGGAACCGGCAGCCGGTTCGTCGGCCGCGGAAATTTCAGCCTTCGTCAAAGAAAGAGGCGGCATGACGCAGGGCTGGAACGGAACCTTCGATAAGCTTGACGACGTGATCGCTAAGTCCAAGAAGTAGTTTGGTGAGGTATGCCCAGTTTTGTAGCATTTTGACCCACGGCATCGACAATATTTTCGGGAATACTAATCGATTATTGAATTTGAAAAAGCGGAGACGTAGATATGACCAGGGGGTTTTTTGCACTTGGGTTAATATCCATCTTTTTGTTATCGGAGAGCGCAGTAAGTGAAATTCGAGATCGGACGATGCTTACCTTCGAAAGTTTTTTAACCAAGGTGGACGGCCAGCATCCTGAAAAGGCGATTGATGAGGACATGCTGGAGAGCGCAAAAGTAGAATCGCGACGCAGCGGATTTTTGGGCGATCCCCAACTTAGACTCGGTCGCGACGAGGTTCCCTTTCAGGCCCGGTTGCAACCCAATAAGAAGATGGCCGAACAGGAGCAGGATGCTGCGCAATGGAAAATAGGTATCACCCAAATATTTCCATGGCCTGGGACGCTGGCGGCGGAAGAGGAGGCTGTTCAAGCGAAGGTGGAGGGAATTAAAGTCGACAATTCGGTATCTTCCCTGGTTCGTCGGCTTGAGGCAGCGGACCTTTTTATTCGGATCATAAAAACGGCAAAGCTACTTGCTTTGGAAAAAGAAGACTTTCAAGCTGTCGATAGCATTCGGGAACTTGCGCAGAATAAATTTAAGCAGGGAGTAGGATCCCATCATGAGTTTCTGCAGGCGCATAGTGAAAGCGCGATTTTAGCTTTAACAGTCTCTTCTTTAGAGACGGATCTTCTCAATCTGAAACGCCACGCATTATATCTCCTCAATGACAGTACTTTGAAAAGTTTAGATCAAGTTGAATTTGAAAAAGAATGGCCCTCAAAGTTTCTCGTCCAGACTCCACTCGAAAAAAAAACCGAAACCGATCTGGCAGCACAAAAAAATCAACTTATACAGAAATCCATCCTTGCTCGGGATCGGCTAGAATACAAGCGTAGTCTGCCATCTATCATGGCCTCCGGCGAAATGATGAAGGAAGATTCTGGGATGAGGATGTATGGAGTCGCGGTCGGGATCACTTTGCCTCTTTTTTCCCATATTCAGAGAAATGCCCTTGAATCGGAAATAAAGTTAAGCCAAAAAATAAATACGGCGACGAACGATTCACGAAATAGATTGAAAACGTTGGCTGCCGAACAAGTCGAGAGTCGGATCTCCCAGTTAAGAACAAATCTTGAACGTATCGATAGCACGGTACTGCCTCCCTTAAGAGAACATATTGAAGCGACTACTGCTCAGTTCAGTCAAGGTAAGATCGACATTGGGGCCATTATCGATGCCCGTCGAGCCTATGTAAATCTGCAAATCGCCGAAGTGCAAACTATCGATGCCCTTATCCATGCCTACTTCTCGCAAGATAGAATAGCGGCTGGCCTTATCGAGGGTGAAGTGGATATAGAGGTGCCCCGAATTGGACAGATGAGCCAACCCTCTAATATGGCCCCGATGCAGAACAGTGCAATGAAACCGTTTTTGAAAAATAGGGCTTCCGGAAAGTCTTTGAATTCCCTTCCCGTTTCTCCGCTTCAGGAAGAGGACAATGGCAATGGTAGCGACAAGGAAGTCTCACCGGATATGGGAATGTAACTATGAGAAAAAATTTATATATGACTTCTCCTCTACCGCTTCTTCTTCTCTTTCTACTTGGTTCGCTTGGTGCCGGCATGGCACGTGGCGATATTCTTATCGATGTGACACCAAAGCCGAATCCACCCGATTCGGGTGAAAATAGTTTGGCCATTGAACTCAAAGATGAGTCGGGGAAAGCGGTTGACGCAGCCATCGTCAGCGTGGACGTCTTCATGCCGTCTATGGGTACGATGCCTCGGATGGAAGAAAAGGTCACGGTAACGCCTAAAGGCAGTGGCCAATACTTTGCCAGGTTCGATCTTCCTATGGCTGGGACCTGGGAGTTTTCAATCAGAGTTCAAAAAGGCAACGCCACTAGTCTTTCTCACTACAGTCTCACGACAGGAGTGTCGGGAGTATCGCTAAAAGGCGGTTCGGCAGGCCGTTCAGAAGCGAATAGTACGCAGAGCTTGTACATAGGCCCCGATCGATTGCAGACAATTGGAGTTCGTTTCGCGGAAGCGAAAACACTTTCCTTAAAACGAGAAATCGAGGCCGTCGGCGTCATAGAGCAGGATCAGACCCATCGGGAAGAAGTCTCCCTGCGCTACTCGGGTTATGTGGTGAAACAGTTTAGGGGGAGGGTTGGGGAGTCCGTGAAATCCGGCGATCCGCTTTTCAGCATCTACAGTCCCGATCTCGTCACGGCGCAAAGTGAATTTCTACTGGCCAATAAAATTTTGGACGGCGGTCATTCCCTGCATGCGGCCGCATCAGAAAAAATGAAAAATCTTGGACTCTCAGCCAATGATATCGGATTGATTCGGAAATCAGGTCAGCCTATCCGAGATATTGTCATTCGTTCGCCTGCCAATGGCACCGTACTCGATATTTCCGTCCGCGAAGGCAGCTCGGTGAACGCGGGACAGTTACTGTACACAATTGGCGATCTCAGTCGAACGTTCCTGGTTGCTCGCGTTTTTCAACAGGACATTCGCGATGTGAAAGTTGGGCAAGATGCCCTGGTCACAGTGCCGGGCGCTGAGTTAGAACCGTTAACAGCTAAAGTTAATCTTATCTACCCGCAGATCGATCAGGGGGCTGGAACGGTCAACGTGCGCCTTGAGGTGGCAGGTGCTAGCGCGAGCCTCAAGCCTGGGGCTTACATGGATGTGGCGTTTCCGATTGAAATGGGTTCGCATCTGACGATCCCAGCTGAGGCCGTTCTCTATTCGGGACGTCATCGGTATGTTTTTGTCAACCACGGCAATGGTCGATTGGAGCCACGCGAAGTATCGGTTGGTAAAAGCATAAAGGGTATGCTTCAGGTCTTTGATGGTTTAAAGGAGCGTGAATCCATAGCTGCAAGTGGCACATTTTTATTGGGATCGGAGGCTCAATTGCGGTCCGCACTTCCGAAATGGATCGATAGATCGACGCAAGATGCACCGAAAGATCGCGCAGATCCTCAGGAATCCAATCCGGGCAATCATCATGAGGGTCACCCATGATTGCTCGCATTATCCGCCTATGTGCTGCCAATCCCGTCATGACCGTTCTGTTAGTCTTAGCGGCATCGGTATTGACCATCTTCTCGATGAAACGACTGCCGCTCGATGCCTTGCCGGATCTTTCCGATACTCAGGTCATCGTTTTTGCCGAATGGTCGGGACGCTCTCCCGACCTTATCGAAGATCAAATTACCTACCCACTTGTAACCACCTTGCTCTCGACTTCCAAAGTAAAATATGTCCGGGCCCTATCCATGCTCGGAGCGACCCAGATTCTCGTCGTTTTTGAAGATGGCACTGATGTTTATTGGGCCAGGTCCCGGATATCTGAAAAGCTCGCGTCGGCGGCTCGACTTCCGCAAGGCGTATTGCCGACTCTTGGTCCCGAGGCGACCGGGCTGGGCTGGGTTTATCAATATGCCGTTCAGGATGCATCGGGCCAGCAAGACCTCGCTCAATTGAGATCCTTGCAAGATTGGAATCTAAGGCTGGCCCTTCAGGGTATCCCAGGCGTCGCTGAAGTGGCCAGTGTTGGGGGTTTCGTCAAGCAATATGAAGTTAGCCTTGACCCAAGAAAACTCCAGGCGTTTAAAATATCGCCCCTGAGTGTTGCCAAAGCCATTCGCAATGGGAACCAGGAGGTAGGTGCTAATGTTCTTGAAATGGGTGGGACAGAGTTTGCAATCCGAGGACGGGGCTATGTTAAGAACATGGAGGATATTGAATCGATACCGGTCAGCTTAATAGGTGGTGGACGCGTTGTGACGGTTGGTGATCTCGGTCGAGTTCAAATGGTCCCTGCGTCTCGCGCAGGGGTGGGGGAGTTGGATGGCAAGGGCGAGGCCGTTGGCGGCATTATAGTTATGCGGGTGGGCGAGAACGCTCTGAACGTCATCGAACGAGTCAAATCGAAAATAAATGAGATCAAAAAATCCCTACCCGAAGGGCTTGAGATAGTTCCCGTCTACGATCGATCCGACCTTATTCATCGGGCAATTTCGACTTTGAAAAAGGTACTTGTGGAAGAAATCCTCGTCGTCGCCCTGATCGTCTCCATTTTTCTTTGGCACGCCCGGGCAAGCTGGGTGGCCATTCTACCTTTGCCTATCGCCATCCTATTGTCCTTTCTACCAATGCTCTATAGTGGATTGACAGTTAATATCATGTCGCTCGGCGGTATCGCTTTGGCTATCGGGGCAATGGTTGATGCAGGGATCATCCTTGTAGAAAATGCCCATAAACGGCTCGAAGGCCGAAATACGAAAATGATGGCCGAATCCGAACGCCGGCAGCTTATTACAGAAGCGATGGTTGAGATGGGGCGGCCCCTCTTCTTCTCGTTGCTTGTTATCACAGTGTCTTTTTTTCCCATTTTTGCACTCGTTGGTCGCGAAGGCCGGCTATTTATCCCACTTGCCTTCACCAAGACGATGTCGATGGCATGGGCGGCCGTCTTGGCGATCACCCTGACGCCCGCCCTTGCCATTTTGTTTCTCAAAGGCAAATTCGTCGATGAAAAAGAACACCGGATAAGCCGCTTTTTACAAAAAATTTATGGGCCGGTCGTGGACTTTGCGGTGCGGAACAAAAAACTCGTTATTATTTCCGCTTTCTTAATAGTAGTCCTCACCATTCCCATTGCTTTTAAAATTCCCACAGAGTTTATGCCCGCCCTTAATGAAGGAAGCATTCTCTATATGCCTACCTCAGTCCCAGGCATGAGTCTTGATACAGCGGCACAGACTCTGCAAAGACAAAACTCTATCATTAAATCTTTGCCCGAGGTGGCGCATGTATATGGAAAAGCCGGTCGGTCATCGTCGGCGACCGATCCGGCACCCGTAAATATGTTCGAAACCGTTATCTCCCTTAAGCCCGAGGCCGATTGGCGAAAGGGAATGAATTACGATGGAATAATAGCCGAATTGAATGAGAAATTAAAATTTCCCGGCATGCCCAATATCTGGTGGATGCCTATTCAGACGCGCATTGAGATGCTTTCAACCGGTATTCGCACGTCTGTCGGCATTAAGGTGCTGGGATCAAACCTTGAAGAAATTGAAAAGGTTTCGGTCGAACTGGAACAACTCATAAAGAACCTTCCCCTTACGAAATCTGCGTTTGCGGAAAGAATCGGCTCTGGGTCCTTTGTCGATATCGTCGTCAATCGAAAGGTTGCCTCGCTCTACGGACTTAATATTTCTGATGTTCATACACTCATCGAAACAGCTGTGGGAGGGGCAGAGGTATCAACAGCGATCGAAGGCCGGGAACGCTATTCGATAACGGTACGCTATGCTCAGGATTTCCGAAACGACATCGAAGCACTCGAGAAGATCGTAGTTCCGACCCCATCCGGACAGGAAATTACCCTCGGACAGATCGCGTCCATAACAGTGAATGCGGGTGCCTCGATGATTCAGAGTGAAAATGGAAAAATGCTTGGTTTTGTCTTTATAGACGTGGATAAGTCAGCAGGACTTTCGGAATTTGTTGCCGAGGCTAAGCAGGCGGTCGACAAAGGCCTCAAACTTCCTGTCGGTGTCACCTTGGAATGGGCAGGCCAATTCGAAGCCCTGAAAAGTGCGCTGGAGACACTGAAAATCGTTGTTCCCGCCGTTTTGCTCCTTATCGTCTTTATTCTATACCTAAACACCCGCTCCATCGCCGAGGTAAGTATTGTCCTCCTTGCGATTCCCTTTTCACTCGTGGGGGCATTTTGGCTCTTGTACGCGCTCGGCTATAAAATGTCGATTGCGTCCGGGATTGGGCTTTTAGCTCTCGCAGGGCTTGATGCTGAGACTGGTGTCGTGATGCTTCTCTACTTGACGAACGCCTATAGTCGCCGTATTGAGGGCTCAGTCAAGCCGACCGAAGCTATGCTCATGGAAGCGATTCATGAAGGGGCTGTGCAGCGGGTCAGGCCGAAATTGATGACCGTAGCTGCAGCCCTAACAGGTCTGCTACCTGTCATGTGGAGTACGGGAGCTGGCTCGGAAGTCATGAAACGGATCGCGGCACCCATGGTCGGAGGGATTGTCACGTCCGGTATCCTGGAACTTTTGGTCTATCCGGCACTTTTCGCAATGTGGAAATCAAAGAACATCAAGTCGACTGAATTTTAGATGGAACAGGAAGGGGATGATATAGGTTGAAGGATGAGGCTAACGGAGTCGCCCGGTGGAGGGAGGCAAGGACTATTAAAGCAGGGAGGGAAGCGCCGCTGGCATTTCGTGCTGCAACAAAAGCTGCCAAAGCTCCTAGTTAGTGTCTGCCCGGAAAAGGCGATGGCTGCGTTTCATCGGCAGAAAAAAATGCTCATTTATGGGGAATAAACTCCGCTTTTTTTCTGCCTCGCGCCTTGCCATCCCCATTTCCGGACAGGCACTAGTTAGTGTCTGCCCGGAAAAGGCGATGGCTGCGTTTCATCGGCAGAAAAAAATGCTCATTTATGGAGAATAAACTCCGCTTTTTTTCTGCCTCGCGCCTTGCCATCCCCATTTCCGGACGGACACTCGTTGAACCAAAGTGTTTCATTTCAAAGCTCCTTTGTCTTTTTCTTTGGGCTCTATGCTGCCGGCCAGAGACAGGCCTTTAGTCCCTAATACAGCGGATTGAAGAGCGAGGTCAATGCGACGGATTTTACTTCCCAGAAGATGTTCCATGGCTCCTACAACATCCGGTGAATTTTTTACGCCGCGGTCATATTCCTGGACGGTGAGAGCGAGGTATTTTTGTGCGTAAGCCAGTCGCTGCTCATTGATCTCTCTTAACCGCTCCGTCTCCTTTCGCTCTATTTCGATCGTTTGCAGCGTGTTTGCGGTGTCGATTTGCAGCTTTTTCATGTCGATCTCGGCTTTCTGTTTTGAAAGCTGCGCGATTTCAAGGGACGACATCCGTTGACGTCCGTCATAGATAGGCATAGATAGGGTCACCCCAATGACCGCTTCAACTTTTTTATAGCTTTCTGACGGATAAATTTTGCCGATGCTGGCAAATGCGTCAATCTCAGGCTGGTAAGCCGATAGTATTTTATTTTTTTCCTGATTTATGATTTCAAGGTTGTTCTGCAGCCGTAAAATAGAGGGGTTGGCGTTGACATCATATTGAGGCGGGCTGGCTCCAATGTCTGGTAAATTTCCGCTTACAGTGATTTTTTGATCTTGAGGAATATTGATATGGCTTCTCAGGAGAATAAGATCTTTTTCTTCTTCTGACTGAAGGCTCCTTTCCAACGACTCGAGTTCCTGCCCCCTAAGTCGGAATTCAAGTTCGTCCGCGCTTGTCGCAACTCCGGAAGCTGCCCGGCCTTTGGCAAGCTTTCTTTGCCGGTCGTTGCTCTGAATCTCCTGCTTAAGGATGGTCTTTTTTTCCTTTAAGGCAAGGAGATTGTAAAATAAAGATCGAACGTCATAAATAAGGCTTTGCTGCCGTGAAGCCAATTCGAAAGTGATCGACCTGATCGCCAAATCTGAGGTTTTTCTTGCGAGATCGTCTTTGCCGCCGCGATAAATATTCCAGCGGCCCTCTAAAGTCGCTACGGCTCCTGTCCTTTCTTCTTCGATTGTCTTCTCGGAGATGAACCCCGCCTTCCCATATAAGGTTGGTTGAAAGCGGGATTCGATTTGGGTGCGTTCAACTTTCTTGATCTCCTGCTCATCCTGAATCGAACGGATTTCAAGGTTATTCTCGTTGAGATTATTTTCCAATTCAGCCAGCGTCCAGACTTTACCTTCTGCCTTCGAGAGGGAGGACCTGGTAAAAATCACCAGGAATAGGATTCGAGTTCGCTTCAGAGTCGAGCCCATGATCATTGTTTTTCAACCTGAAACTTAAAGATGTCAGATTTTCCCTTATAGATTGCCTTGAATTCAATGTCAGCGCGATTAGCGCCTCCGAGTTCAACCGCCCCTACGAACGCATGGCCATTTCCTTCCAACTTTAAATGCGATGCCTGGCCTTTCGGAGTTTGAGCGGTCGCGGTGGCTTTTATTTCGGCCAATGGTATTTTCCCGCCCCCGTGAGCAAGAGGATAGAAGCTGACCTTGGTTCCTTCGCTAACCATTTCCAAATTAAACTGGGTTCCAGGTTTTACAATGCCGCCATTTTCGGAGACTATCTGACCGGGTGCTTGATCATGGCCTTCATGTGCGGATATTAATGCAGGAGCAAGGCAAGCAAGGCTAAGAATTGTCGATTGAATAAAACGTTTCATAGACATTTCCTCTGTTAGAATGTTTCGTTCCTATTTCTTATGGCTGCTTCGGCTGACTTTTGGCCGAAGTTAAAGAACACTGTCGGGGTAACGATGATATCGAGGAGAGTCGAGCTTATGAGTCCCCCGACTATCACGATCGCCACTGGATGCAGAATTTCTTTGCCTGGCTCCCCGGCGGCAAGCACCAAGGGAAGCAGACCCAAAATTGCGGTTAAAGTCGTCATCAGCACAGGAATTAGCCGTTCCAGTGAACCCCTTATGATCATCTCCCGAGAAAACTCCTGGCCCTCTTCGTGCATAAGGTGAATATAATGGGAGATCATCATGATACCGTTTCGGGACGCGATGCCGCATAGCGTAACAAATGCCACCAGGCTTGCTATCGAGATATTACCGTCAGTCAAATAGATTCCAAGAATCCCCCCAATGAAGGCGAGAGGAATGTTGAGCATGACCTGGAATGTGATAAAGAAGGATTGAAAGTGCATATAGAGCGCTAGAAATACCCCGATTAGGGCAAGGATTGCGAGGATCAGCATAAGTTTCGATGCCTGTTCCTGGCTCTCAAACTGCCCCCCGTAGGTGACAAAATACCCTGGTGGCAAAGAAACCTTACTGCCGACCCTTGAGCGGACGTCGCTGACAACACTGGAAAGATCGCGGCCCGAAGTATTAGCCTGAACGACGATGCGTCGCTGTCCGTTTTCTCGATTGATGACGTTAGGCCCTGTCGATTCGAAGACATCTGCCACGTCCTCAAGAAGAATGCGTTTGCCATTCGGCATGACTTTGATGGGCATTTTTCTCAGGACGTCGAGATTCGATCTTGATTTTTCATCAAAGCGCATAAAGATATCGACAGTCCTCTGGCCTTCTATAATCTGTCCAACAACGGCGCCTTGCAAGGCTTTTTCAAGTAATTGGGCGACGTCTCCTAGAACCATTCCGTACTTCCTGGCTGATTCGCGCACCAAAGTTATCTTGATTTGAGGGATCAGGACTTGTTGCTCAACCTGAAGGTCTACTAGTCCAGGCGTCCCTTGCAGAGCCTGGGAAATTTCCGCCGCTGTTTTTCTAAGCGGGCCCAGGTCCGGCCCAAATACCTTAATCGCTATTTGCGCCCGAACACCGGAGAGGAGGTGATCGAGTCTATGGGAAATGGGCTGGCCTACGTTTACAAAAATGCCTTCCAGACCGGCAAGCCGCGTTCTGATTTCCTTTAGGACCACTGCTCTCGATCGGCCTTCACCTTCCTTGAAATCGACCTCTATTTCGCTGGAATGGACGCCTTCGGCGTGTTCATCCAGTTCGGCCCGGCCCGTTCGTCGCGAAACAGATTTGACCTCCGGGCTTTGCAGAATCAATTTTTCTGCCTGAGTCCCCAAGTCTCCTGATGCCACAAGGGAAATTCCGGGTGTCGCCATAATGCTGACGGTTGCCGTGCCTTCATTAAAGGCCGGAAGGAAGTTGTGACCAAAGCGCGTAGCCAGCCCTATTGTGGCAAAAAGTAGGATGAACACGACAGCAACGATGATTTTGGGAAAATCCAGGGCGATATTGAGAACTTTTCTTTCCACGAATTTTAGGCCTCTAGGCAGCCAACCTTCTTTATGATCAAGGAACTTTGCGTTTGACAGAAGATAAGAGCACAAAGCGGGGGTCACGGTTAACGATACGACCATCGATGCAAGAAGTGAAATAATATAGGAGATTCCAAGTGGAATAAACAAGCGGCCTTCGATTCCTCCCATATAAAAAAGCGGGATGAAGACAAGGCATACGATGACGGTAGCAATGACGATTGAATTTCTCACTTCACTCGAGGCGTGATAAATGACTTTTATCGGGCTAAGTGGTGCCTCATTGCGGCGATTTTCCTTAAGGCGTCTCAGGACGTTTTCAACATCTACAATTGCGTCGTCAACCAATTCACCGATAGCGATGGCAAGTCCGCCTAGAGTCATGGTATTTACGGTTAAGCCAAATATCCTGAACACAATGGCTGTCAAAACGAAGGAAAGTGGAATCGCGGTCAGGGTTATCGCGGTGGTCCTAAAGTTTAAAAGAAACAGGAACAACACGATAGCAACCAATATAACCCCGTCTCTCAGAGACTCCTCGACGTTGGAGACGGCGGCGTCAATAAAATTCGCCTGCCGAAAGAGATTCGGGTTCATCTCAACACCTTCGGGAAGCGATCGGTTCAGCTCTTCCAAGGCTTGGTCGATGGCTTTGCTTAAATCAACTGTGCTGGCTCCAGGCTGTTTTTGAATGCTTAAAATGACGGCAGGTTGAGCATTGACACTGGCATCACCGCGTTTGATCTGGGGCAGTTCCTGGACATCACCGATCTCTCGTACGGTTACGGGTACTCCGAAGTGCATGCCTACGACCGAATCGAGAATTTCCTCTTTCGTTTTCACCGATCCGAGGTTCCGAATGAGAAACTCCTGACCCTCACGGTCAAAAAACCCGCCCGTTGTGTTGCGACTGATATCAGATAGACTGTGTTCTATGGTATCGATCGAGAACTGAAAGTTTTGTATTTTGGCCGCAGACAGTAATATTTGAAACTGTCGAACCCCTCCCCCTATGACTATAACCTGCGCCACTCCCGGAATGGAAAGGAAACGAGGGCGAATCGTCCAATCGGCAAGTGTCCTGAGAGTCATGGGAGATACCTTAGCCGTAGGCGATGACAGCCCAAGCAACTGGATTTCTCCCATTATGGAGGCAATTGGGCCCATTACAGGCCGAATATTGGCTGGCAGTCTTTCGGCAGCCAGAGCCAGCTTTTCCTGGACCAATTGCCGATTGCGATAAATATCGGTGCCCCAATCGAACTCCACGTAGATTACGCTAAGGCCAACTCCAGAGCTGGAGCGAAGCCTTTCCACACCGGGAAGGCCAGTGAGGCTTGATTCAAGCGGGAATGTAACCAAAGTCTCGACTTCCTCGGGTGCTAAGCCAGAGGCTTCAGTCATAATGTTGACCGTAGGGCGATTCAAGTCTGGAAATACATCGACGGGAAGGCTTTTAACTGTCAGAAAACCATAGACAAAAACCAAAGCTGCAGCCGAAACGACTAGTAAACGATGAGTCAAGGAAAAACGGATTATACTATCTAGCATCAAATCCCTCGTCTCTAGGCTACCCTCTCTATACCTCTGGATTCAGACAGTTGTGACATTGACGAGTAAAAAAGATCAGAATGCTGCCAGTGGTTTGAGGATCACGGGCGGTTTACCAGAAATTTAGACCCAGCCAGTTTGCTGTTGATGGTCTTCCTTTTCTCCCTTGGTCTTCGCCCTCGAAGACTCTAGGGCCAAGCTTTATTTTAAGGGAGGGCTGTCACAGAATTGAGAATTCAGGGGTATATAATTATGCAACTGGAATGATTGAGGAGCAATGGATTTATGCATTTGGAAACATTGCCCGAATGTGTGTCGATTCGAATGAAAGAAGCGATTCTGCGCGATATGAATCCCACTCTGCTGACAATTCATACTAAGCTAAGTCTAGCAGTCATTGCCGGCGGAATTTTTTCTTTGGCCATCTGCGGTCAGTTTGGTTTCGGTATGACTCACTGGGCTGAACTCATCAGTCATTCCCTTCACGAACGCATGGCGCCGATCCCCTGTGCCTTGGCTTGCGGATCCCTATACGCCCTGTTTCCGACCTTGTTCCTACGATCGTTTTTTTGTTCCGCACTTCAATTTAGAATAATTTTCAATAGGCATTTTTGGTCTGTCCTCTTCTGGTATTTTTCGGTCGGCATGACACTTGCCTACCACGGCGCGCACGGGCAGGGCATTTTGGAAGTAGGAAGCTGGGTTTGTTCGGCAATATTAAGTAGTTATGGACTAGAATTTTTGATGCGCAAGTTTTTTAAGGGTTGGAGTTTTGTTGAAATGCCAAGGGTTCGCTAGACTCAATGCTTACGCTAGGATTTGATTTTTTGTCGAACGCATGGACGAAGCAAGCTCGAGCGCGTCGATGGCGTCTGGACGTCCGCACTCATTGTTAATCAGCGGAACGATCGTTCTTGAAAACCAGGATGTGTTTAAATTATTTCCCATCCTTGTCACACTTTGAGCGCAATTCTTGTATTAAGAGTACGAAGATGAAAACCTCGCGTCGATAATGGCGCTCTGCTTATTCGACAGGAATACACATGAAAATTCGGGTTTATCAGCTGCTTCTCCCTCTATTGATAGTGTGTCACAGCAGAACCTATGCTCAAGTCCATTCAACTGTCGGTCACGGTTCCCTGCCTATATCGACAACTCATGCTCACGCTCCCCGCTCGCTATTTTCAGAAGACACGGCAGGAATCCCTGCCGTTGTGCCGACATCAGAAGTCGTATTGAACAATGGTGAGAGCTTTGTTCTCGATGCCGCTCCAGCGAAACAAAATATCGGTGGTCAGTGGATTCGTCGGCTAGCCTACAATGGGTCGGTTCCTGGCCCTATATTTCGGGTTAAGCAGGGAAGTACAGTGTCCCTTTCCCTAAAAAATGCTACCGAACTTGAAACGACCCTGCACCCCCACGGTTTGCGGCTTGATTCTCGTTTTGACGGTGTTCCTGGCTTAGGTCAGAGCCCTATCGCTCCGGGCAAATCCTTTGATTATGTCCTTACATTCCCTGACGCCGGTGTCTTTTGGTACCATCCTCACATCCGCGAAGATTACACCCAGGATGCTGGCTTATACGGCCTCTTCATTGTGGAGCCTTCGGATTCAAAAATATACAATACCGTCCACCGGGAAATTCCTCTGATTTTAGACGATATCTTAGTCGATCCTAAGCAAGCTTTCCAAAAGGATGTTGTGACTCACACTCTTATGGGGCGCTTCGGAAACGTCAACCTGGTGAATGGCACAGTTCAACCGAACTTTAACGTTTCGGTCGGTGAAGTCGTTCGTTTCTTTGTGCTGAACAGTTCCAACACCCGAGTGTTTGCGTTCTCGATTGCTGGTGTCCCGCTGAAGGTTGTAGGAGGCGATAACGGTCTTCTTGAAAAAGAGGAATGGCGCTCCCAGGTTATTCTAGGACCCGGTGAAAGAACGATTGTAGAAGCCAGCTTTACCAAAGCCGGCATCAAGTTCATTACCAACGCCAAACCAAAGAATCCGGCGCAACTCGCAAAAATTACTGTGACTGCCGGACCGGTCGCGTCGCTTCCTGTCCCATTCAATGGGCTTCGTCAGAATACCAGCGCGGCGACCGAAATCGCCAAGATTCGCAAGCTGTTTTCCAATCCCATCGATAAAAGGCTGAAGCTCACGCTCTCTATGGATAAGGGCAGCATGGATAGGCCTGGCATGGATAGGCCGGGCATGAATATGGGAAGTGGGGCCATGGACGGTATGAATATGCCGGGCATGAATATGGGGAGCAGTGTCGATCCCACGGCCGGCATCGAATGGGATGACGATATGGCTGAAATAAATTCAGCCAGCACGGATAAGTCGGTAACCTGGAAACTCGTGGACGAAGCGACTGGCAAAGAAAATATGGATGTTAAATGGTCGTTCAAAAAGGGCAGTTACGTCAAAATCCGGCTTTTCAACGATCCTAAGTCCATGCACCCGATGCAGCACCCGATTCATTTCCATGGCCAACGATTTCTCGTCTCATCCATCAACGGTAAGGTTCCGCCAAACCTTGGATGGAAGGACACCGTATTAATCCCTTCCGGTTCAACCTATGAGATAGTGCTTGAAGCTGCCAATCCCGGCTCATGGATGGCTCATTGTCATATTTCCGAGCATTTGGAAGCTGGCATGATGCTGAGTTTCGACGTTGCTGAATAGGCAAATTATGTTCCGCTGAGAGGCTCCGGCTTGAGCCCCTTTTTCCATGAGAAATATTCAGTGGCTAAATTTGGAGATAGCTCTCTCGAAGATCTTTTGCAGGCCTATGGCGAGGGTGATGATGAAGCATTTAATGCTTTCTTTGATCGAATAAAGGATCTCGTCTATAATGTTCTGCTGAAAAAGATTAAAAACAGCGAAGCTGCTGAGGATATTTTCCAGGAAACGATTCTTCGCATTCATAAATATGCGACCTCTTATAAGCCGCAGTCCGGCTCTGCCTACGGATGGGTGCTGATGATTGCGAAGAATTGCCTTGTGGACTATTATCAGTCTGAGAAATCATATGGGCATGACCGTCTGGATCCGGAAGTCCGAGATATGGCCAACTCCAGTGTATGGGAGGAAAAGGTCTTTTATAATGACCTTTTGCGTTCGCTGAGTCGAGACTTGAATCAGGATGAAATCGATCTACTTGTAGATAAATTCGTCGTAGAACTTTCTTATGACGAGATTGCCGCAAAGCGAAACTCGGAAAGTCAAAACGTCAGACAGCGCGTTTCGCGTCTGCTCAAAAAAATCAGGAACATTCTGGTTTCCTGATGCAGGTGATCTTCAATTTATCGACAGTCTTCTTCCCTAAACCTTACTTTAGAATATTCCCTCAATTAAATCGGATCATCGTTAAAGCTCTGCTGCGATAGGATTCATTAAACGATCCCTGATTTTTAATCGGGATTACCGCTTTCAAGCTGCCTAGCAATCTTCTTAAATAAGAACAGGTAAATCCGAAGGGTCCGAGAACCATGACCTTCAACTTGAAAAAATTTGAACTTGATGGAGTTTTTATGAGAAACTTAACCTTTTGGACCAGTTTATTGCTTAGCTCAGTGGCTTTAAGTGGCACACCAAATGCGGCGAATCCATCCCCTGGCCAGCGGCAGACGCCGACCGCCGAAAAAAGTATGCACCAGGCGATGACAGCAATGTGCGAGAAGATGGACTCAATGCCCATGGCAGGAAATCCTGAAAAAGACTTTCTTATGATGATGATCCCTCATCATCAAAGTGCACTTGAGATGTCGCAAGCCTATCTGAAGGATGGTACGAATCCGAAGATCGTGGCCTTGGCTACGAAAATCATCGAGGCTCAGAAGAAGGAAATCGCGGAAATGAACGCGATCTTAAAAGACTTGGGAGCTTTGACTAGGCCGGCTTCAAACTAAACTAGAGTCTCTGAATCTAGTATGGCAGCTGTTTGAAGACATGCTTGACTGAGTTAGCTTGGTTGAATGGGTCTTCACCGTAACGTCGATGGCCCCATCTCATAAGCTTCTGCATAACCGCTCTAACTGATCTGGAGGAAAGCAAATGCCCAACGTTCCGACTCTGGCTGTCAAACGGGCCGATTTATCAAGCGGTATTAAGAATGATATCGATCCCGTGTGCGGGATGAGGGTCGCCTCAGATCATGCAAAAGGCACAAGTGACTATCAATCGAAAACATATTACTTCTGTAGTCCCAAATGCAAAACGAAGTTTGACCTTAGCCCAGTTGATTTTTTGTCCCCAAAAATACCTGTCACGGGAGCGCCAAAGTCAGCTGTTGAATACACCTGCCCCATGCACCCCCAGGTTAGCCAAATAGGCCCGGGAAGCTGTCCCATCTGTGGCATGGCTCTGGAGCCCGTAATGGTCTCACTGGATAGCGAGGAGGACGATTCAGAGTATAGGAGTATGCGCCTTCGGTTTTGGGTCTGTAGCGGTCTTACTGTCCCTCTCTTGTTTCTGACTATGGGCGGACGGCATCTCATATCTTTTGCAGAATTTTCGGTCGCCATGCCTTGGGTGGAATTAGCAATTTCAACGCCGGTAGTACTGTGGGGCGGATGGCCCTTCCACGTTCGATTCTGGCAATCGATCAAAAACCGCAGTCCAAATATGTTCACCCTTATTGGGCTCGGAGTTGGAGTCGCCTACCTCTACAGCCTGGTCGGTGCTATTTTCCCGGAAATTTTTCCGAGTTCCTTTCTTGATCCAATGACCGGCGGGGTAGGCTTATACTTCGAGGCGGCAAGCGCGATCGTTACACTGGTTTTACTTGGTCAAGTGCTGGAACTCAAAGCTCGTGGACAAACAAGTCTAGCAATAAAGGCTTTGCTTGGACTGGCTGCAAAATCAGCTCGAAGAATCGAAGCGGACGGCAGTGAGCAGGATGTACCGCTCGAGCAAGTTCAGGTTAAAGATAAGCTTCGCGTGAGACCGGGCGAGAAAATCCCGGTCGATGGTATCGTCCTTTCAGGAGAATCCGCGGTCGACGAATCTATGGTCAGCGGGGAAGCTATACCAGTTATTAAGGCGGCCAGCTCCAAGGTCGTCGGAGCGACCATTAACGGTACGGGTTCCCTGGTCATTGAAGCTGAAAAAGTTGGGAAGGATACCTTATTATCGCGGATCGTGCAAATGGTTGCAGACGCTCAAAGGTCCAAAGCTCCTATACAAAAGCTTGTGGATAAGGTTGCTGCCTATTTTGTGCCAAGTGTCATCCTCATCGCCATCATCACTGCGATCGCCTGGGCCCTCGTGGGTCCGCAGCCAAAGCTTGCCCATGCCTTGCTCAGTGCGGTCACCGTCTTAATCATTGCCTGCCCCTGTGCCCTCGGCTTAGCAACTCCGATGTCCATCATGATAGCAACCGGACGCGGTGCCGCCTCAGGGGTCCTTTTTAAAAGCGCGGAAGCGATAGAGCTCATGCGGAAGGTGAATACTCTCATAATCGATAAAACGGGAACCTTAACCCTAGGCAATCCGGTCCTGGTTACGGTGAAGGCGCTTGGTTCCTATTCAGACCAGGATCTTCTGATCTTTTCTGCAAGTCTGGAGCAGATTAGCGAGCACCCCCTGGCCTCTGCCATTGTAAAGGGAGCAAAGGAAAAGAATCTAGAACTGAAAGAAGCCAGGGAATTCAGATCGGTCACGGGTAAGGGCGCCTATGCATTAATCGATAATAAAAGAATTGCGATTGGCAACAAGGCCTTGTTAGACGAGCTTCATATTCCGATGAACAATGCTGAGAGGGAGGCGGATTTCCTTCGCAGCCAAGGTCAGACCGTAATGTATGTCGGGGTCGGCGAAGAAATTGCCGGTCTTTTGGGGGTCATGGATCCAATCAAGGAAACCACGTTTGAGGCCATAAAGAACCTGCAGGCGCAGGGAATTGAAATTGTCATGGTTACGGGAGACAATCAAAAGACGGCAGTAGTCGTTGCGAAAATGGTTGGACTCGCAAATTTTCGCGCCGACGTATTACCGCAAGGAAAAGCTGAGATTGTAAAAGAATACCAACAAAAAGGCCGAATCGTTGGGATGGCGGGCGACGGCATCAATGATGCTCCGGCTTTAGCTCAGGCCCATATAGGAATAGCAATGGGTACAGGTACCGACGTCGCCATTCACAGCGCGGGAATCACCTTGGTTAAAGGCGATTTGACCGGAATCCTGAGGGCTAGGTTCCTCAGCGAGGCGACGCTGAAAAATATCAAACAAAATCTTTGGTTTGCGTTCGGCTACAACGCCCTTGGTATTCCAATTGCTGCGGGCATTCTCTATCCTGCTTTCGGCGTCCTTCTGAGTCCTATGATTGCCGCTGCGGCGATGAGTTTGAGTTCGGTTTCTGTTATCGGGAATGCGTTAAGACTAAAAAGCTCGAAGCTTTAATTCTTGCGTTGCCCATGGCATGCGTGGCTTTCTCGATACCCATATCGTCGGGCAGTATTTTCGTGACTTTCGTTTGATGCGTATTTTTGAAGGTCCAACTGAGTTGATGCTTGTATATATGGGCTCTCTCCTGGCGAAAAACGATGCGAGTTTCATCGGGCTTCTCAAATCAGAACAGGCGGATCCAGCGCTCATCAAAAGACTTCAAAATGCGATTGAGAGAATGCGTAATTCAACGAGCGTAGACACAGCTACTGCTGGCAGGGAGAGTTAAAGCGAAGGATCAGATGTTGCTTTGGCGGCCTGCTGGAGTTTGTTGATAGCGTTCATGAGCAACAAGGCCAAGAAGAGCCATCATCAACTTGATCACCATGCCACTCAATGGTGCGAGCAATACTTGAAACAGGCCATGCTTAATTTAGAACAGAGACGGTCCTTGCCAATGCGGTTGTCTGCTTCCATGGTGCAGGATGCGATCGAAGTCCTAAAATCCTCCATAGGCGACACGCAACAGGCTTCTCCTAGCGAGGATCGATACGTCGATGCACTTTTACGACGAAGTTAAAGGGATGTGCTTGGAACTCTTCGGACTGTTCCTGAGAAGGCTTTTACATCGGCGAAACTTACGAGAGTGTTTCGCTAAGTTGCAATGGGGTCCGGTCTGGATCTTTCGACAGATTTTGCCTCACTGCCTTTCACGCTTGCCATGAAATCTCTCAAGTGGTTCTAAGGGAAGGCTGTGTCCATACAATGGCTTTCCTGGGTCTCTCCATTTTTATACCCTGATTGAGAGCCGAATGTGACCCAAATTCAACGTTCAGCGCAGCTCGCCTACCTTTTGTTCGCCAGCAGACACTGGTTTGCTCGGACCCCCATAATTCGAATCCTGCTTAAAGACCTGCACGGCTTCCATCTGACCTTTATCGCTAGGAATAACCATTGAAAAATTATAAGGACAAGCGCATTTGACCAAAGTTTTTGGATTCATATTGGCAGGATGAATGGTAACGTTCGCTTGTTTCCCTTGGATCAGAAGGGATGCCTTAATTGCTATTCCACAGGAAAAAGCCATATTTTTAATATCGACAGTTATTCCCTGAGCGTTCGTGCTTAAAAAAACGCTTGAAGGTTCCCCCGGATCGGAACCCTGCAGACAGGTCGATTGGGAGAGCTGAAGATCTTCCCCTGGAAATGAGTCGGAGTCTGTTTCAGAAATAGCACCTTCGTTTTCAATTTTTCCATCTTTTTTAGAGTTTTTCTCACTGCAGCAGAAGAGCATTAAGAAAATTGGAACAGCCAAAGAGCTTCGTAAATACAAATTTACACCTATATTTCGTCAATTATTATCGTGAAATAGGCGGATTTTGCTTGAAACGGGCTTGGGTTTGAACTCCCGTTTGCTAAAATATCGGCATACAAATCTTCTTCAGCCCTATCGGAATCGGATTCTAAAAACTTGAAAGGCAATCCAAATATAACTTTTGGAATGGGTTTAGATGCCGATTTCACATCAATAAGTACTGCGTATACTGGATTTTTGCCAGCGATGCAGCTCAATCGCTCAACGATGAAAATATATCTGTCGCAGCAGTCTCCTGTGCTGCCTTTAATGCAATATTTCAACGGCAGTGTGAGTGTCCATAGTATTTGCGGGGACTCTAAAGGTTTCTAGCCATCTAATTTGCGGGTAATTG
>CAXSGP010000068.1:0-1687 GCA_964236955.1 uncultured Oligoflexus sp.
AAATACGAGTTTGCCTGTACTTTTCAATCACTTATCTCAAACGTCAACAGCCCCCTAAGGGAAAATCACAAATTTCCCCTACCGAGAACGATTATTATTTCATGATCTGGGCGACACGTTCTGAAATTTGAGCCGGCGTCCGTGCTGGCAATGAACAGCGATTGGCGCTGCAAGCAAAGGCAGCGGCGCCGGCGAGCTTTGGATATTCGACCGTGTTGTTAGGCATTGGACCTTCACCCGCATCAAACCACTCAATGCGCTTGTAAGGGCTAGGGTAGGCAATGGCAGCCAAAAAAAGAGCTTTCGCACCAGCATCCGATTTCTTGCCAACCACAGTGATGTGGACTGGAATCTCAGCTAATTCAGAATCTGCTAAGAGCGTGCCAGGAGAAAATCTTGATGACAGTTGAGGCGAGGCAAGAAATCGCATCGCATATTTTGACATTTCCTTTTGCTCGACTGAGCCGGTGTAATGCGAAAGAAGGTTGGCAAAGCGAGCCAGACTCACATTTTCTTCCTGGTTCGGCTGGGGAGTAAATTTACCTGCCAAGGACACTGGAGAACTGACATAACCAGCCATGCCTTTAGTTGTTGCTCTAAAATTTTTCTCGATAAATCCTGCTGCTGCTTGCGCTCTCTTTAGCCATTCTCTATCTCCCGTTACACCATAGAGCGAAAGGAAGCCTTGTCCCATAGCTAAGGTATCACCGAGGTAACGGTCTTGGGGAGATTTATCGCCATGGTAAAAACCCCCGGCCTTAAGACTTCTATTCTTTATCGCCCAATTGGCGGCGTTTTGCGCATAGATCAGGTACGCGTTCTCACTCGTGGCAGCGTAAGCAGCGGCCAAGGCCTGGACGGCCCAACCATTTTCGCGCGCGTAAAGGTTCTTGTCGATTGCTGGCATGCCAAGTTGCCGACGACCTTGGTCATCGAGTTTGAAATAGTCCTCACTGTGTTTGCCTTGTACAAGATCAGCATCCTGACTTGTATAAAAGCCGCCTTCCGGGTGAAGAAGAAAAGTAGTGAGAAAACGCGCTATATCCTCTAGGTTATGTTTATAAGTAAGATCCTTCCACTGTGCAAACGCCAGTGAATAAATCTTCAGATTTTCAATCTGAAACTGCATAATCTTTTCAAAATGCTTTTCCGTCCAGACCCCACCGGTCGAATACTGATAGACCCCACCCCATACCGGATCGATCAGATTGGTCTGTGCAGAAAGAGTTTGTTTTGCTTTATCTTCGGCTGCCTTCTCGCCGTGAGCGGCTTTGCGAATAGCAAGCTCGGTCGCATCCCAATTCAGAAACTTGTGGTTGAACCCCCAGCTTCCTTGCTTTTGGTCATAGACTTCATTGAAGAGCCGCTCTTGTTCGGCTCGAATCGCTGGGGCTAAAAGAGGAGAGTTAGGGATTTCTAGAGTCTCAGATTTAGTTATTGAAGGTCCAGGGGTCGGGTCCTCAACGAATGCCTCGAGCATATTTATCATCGCTTCTGGAGGTATATATCCAGCGCGCTTTGCAATTTCCAATCCGTCCGGTGCAAAAATGATAGTCGCGGGCCACCCGAAGTCTTCATAACGCGACGACAGGTCGGGTCGACTGTCCTGATCGACCCTTACTGCAATAAAATGTTTAGCGATAAATGTCTGAACTTTGGGATTAGTATAAGTCGTTTCATCCATGAC
>CAXSGP010000068.1:1697-20889 GCA_964236955.1 uncultured Oligoflexus sp.
CGCCAGAATGCGTTGCTGAACTTCAGGGTGGGCATAAGTTCCCGTATGAATGGGATCGCCGGGGATGCCGTCGTCCATGACATGACACCAATGGCACCAGATAGCCTCTAGATCCAGTATTACAAGTTTGTGGTCTTTCTTGGAACGTTCAAAGATATCGTCGCTCCAGGTTACCCAATGAATGCCGTCCTTCCTTGAAATGGTGTTTGCATTGGTCTCGGGGACCAATAGATTACTTATTGTTACAGTCAATAGGAGTAGTACGAGACCAGAAAACACTTGACGACCGCGTTGACCGCGGCTAAAAAAAGTTAACATTCTTGCCTCGATTTCGATGTTTTTGAGAGCTTAAGTCTTTATAACATAAACTCCCCCGACTTCCCTACCTGCAGAACTTAAGGCTGCTTTAATCCGAATGTTAGAAATAGTTTGCATAACCGTCAATGGCTTCACACAAATGAAATTCGAAAATGATCAAACATTTAGGCGGCAATCAGTTTGAATGGTTTTTACTGCTGTATAAGGCTTTGCAGCTTTTTATACCAAGGGTTCTTTTTCAAAACTTGTTCAAATAGCGCTTTATTTAAATTATTTAATCTAAAAATCTTTACTATGCTAAACTGAATTAGTTACAATCATTGCATTACTGTATATCTTGATTCGAGTCTTCCATGATGTTTAACTTATCCTAAAGGTTTTGGACGCTAGCTCGAATTTTGACAGTGTTTGAGGCTACAATTGCCCTATTTCGGGGCAAAGCATATATCATACTTTATGGAGTTCCTCATGAAAGAGCGCGCTTTTGGATCCCTCGTTGTTTCTACCGTTGCTGGCCTTTTCGTAATGTCAGCTGCTCACGCGGAAGGCGGCCATGCACCGGCTGGAAAAGCTAAAGCTGATGGAAAAGCTGAGGCATACTGCCAAAATGAAAGCTGCAAAGGCAAAGACCTTGCTAAAGGTGCTACTGCGGCTGGATGCAAAGGCGTAAGCGGTTGTAAAGGCAAAGGTATTCTTGCCGTAAAAGACGCACCTGAATGCAGTGAAAAAGGCGGCAAATGGGTTCCTGCTAAAAGCTAATCCAAAAGGAATCTGAGATGGCGGAGACAAAGGATACGTTTGGTCTAGGCTTTCGGCCTCAGCACTATGGTTGGGTAACGACGCATTGCCCGCCTGAAGTCGACGTGTTCGAAGTCGTCTCGGAAAATTTCATGGGTGTCGGCGGGCGCCCCAAATTCTACCTCGAAAAGCTCCGTGAGAACTATCCCATTCTTATGCACGGCGTGAGCCTTTCTATCGGTTCCCCAGGGCCCTTCGACCAAAAATATCTCAGACAGCTCAAAGAACTCATCCATTTCATTCAGCCTAAGATGGTCTCGGATCACCTCTCGTGGGGCCGATTTGCTCACCACAATTCCCATGATCTGTTGCCTATCGCCTATACCCAGGAGAGTATGAATGATTTGGTAGGGAAAATAGGCTATCTCCAGGATTATCTAGGACGACGGTTTTTCCTCGAGAACCCCTCAGCCTACGTGGCATTTGCTAGCGCGGACTATGATGAAGCTGGATTTTTCGCGGAACTCTTGCAGAGGACCGGTGCCGGAATTCTCCTCGATATCAATAATCTCTACGTTAACCTTCGGAACCTGAATCAGGATCCCGAACATTTTCTGCGCGCATTGCGCCCTGAAGATGTCGGCTATTTTCATCTTGCAGGTCATAGTGATGACGGCCAAGTCCTGATCGACACTCATGATCAGCCCGTAGCTGATACGGTCTGGAGCCTTTACGGCCAAGCGCGCGCCTACTTTCCCCATACTCCGGCGGTAGTGGAATGGGACGGAAATGTCCCCGATTTTCCAGTGCTCCTGGCCGAAAGTGAAAAAGCCAGGCACTTTAGCTTGAGCGGCAAGTTGCCGGTCCCTAAGGCAAGTCCTTCGGAAGCCCGGGCGGTTGGCGCCAGTGCCTCTCCCAATCGATCGAATCTCTATAATTATTCAAAGTTCTTCGAACAGATCATCAAACCCTTTGGTATCGATGATGACGGCACGGCCAATCTCAAGGCCAGTGGACCAACACCTGCCGATATTGGGCTTAGAGTCTACAATCACGCCTATTTTTTGCGTCTTGAAGAACTGTTCGTCGATATCTTCCCCGGTCTGGCATTTCTTGCCGAAGAGGAAGGCTTTCGTCACCTCTCTGCCGCTTATCTTCAGGCGTTTCCCCCTATGGAAACTAATCTCAGGATGGCCGCTCAATCCCTGCCCGAATACCTCCGCGGTCCTGAAGCTGGGACCAAGGTAAATTTTGACTTCGGGGTTCCCCTGGCCATACTTGGCGATATAGCTGCGATCGAATGGGCCCGGAGCGAAGCCTTTGTAGCCTTCGATCATAATCCACAATTGACGCCGGCAGCCATGCAAGGCTTTAGCCCCGAGGTATGGGAAAATGCGATTTTCCTCCTGAGTTCATCAACGCAAATCGTAAGCTGTATATACGATATACTCCCCGTACTCCACGCATTTGATAATAAGGAGGTTCCCTCGCCTCCCGAGCTCAGATCAGCAAGCTATCTCGTTTACCGAAAGGGTTTCGCATTTCAAGAATTTGAAATCCCTGCTGCTGACCTTCCTATGCTCATGGCTGTTAAAAACGGCACGACACTCATGGAAATGTGCGACGTCCTCGAGGGAAGCCCCCAGTCTTATTATACGAGCAGGTGCCTATCAGCGACCGCTGGCAAACTTCTGGAATGGGCAAATCTTGGCATCATCGTTTTAGGACAAGGCAAAGAAACCGTACGGCGCGTTAGAGACGAATCTTCACCTTCTGAATAATCGTCCTCAATCATGGTATTTTCTGTGTTTCCCAGAGTGGGGTCGCTTGCAAGTTGAACTCGGTAACTGTTTACCGCCTGGATTGGGAAGCGAGGAGGGGAGTTATGCGTGGATCTCAGCTTGTGTTTTACGATGGGCATTGCGGCAGCTGTCATCGATTTATCCGTCTCATCCTCAAATCCAAAGGGCCGCTTAAATAAAGATTGATACGAAACAGCCGCAGTGCTTCAAAAAAAGAACTGCGGCGAGTCAAAGGAATCAAGCAGGCGTTTGCTTGTCCGAACCAGCGACTTTTACAATCTTATTGTACACGCCGAGGAGCAAGAATGGGGATGCCCACTGGCCCACGAATTGACTGGCATTCTTTTTGCCGAGGATTTGAAGGCTTGCCGAAACCGCCATTGATCCTAATGCACTCCAGAGAAAAAGATCGGATGGAAGTTTCGCTGTCTGCTGCTCAATTGTCTTGGCTACAGGACCTTCTTTATGATCGGTATTATCCACGATGTTTTCCTGGATTGCATTTTGCACTTTTTTAGCTGGTGTAGCCATGAGAGACTCCTTTTCAACATGAATGAGAATGAAGGCCTTTTTAAAGGCGAACACATTATCGTTAGTAGTGACGATGATGGGGCAGAGCCCTCAGGCGCTTGAGCCACCGTTTCCGTCTATGCTAAAGCAATATTCATGCTAAAGTTTCAAGCCCCTGCTAACACTGATGTTTAGCTGCTTTCTTAACGAGTCCCTCGCTTTGCCGTGAAGGATTTTTGCGGGTCAATCGTCTGAATTCACCTGCATAGAAAATGTAGGATAGTGCCTACGCGGTGAATTGGCCTGTTAAAAAATGGGTTCGTGACCGACCGGTGTTTCCCAAAGCTCCCATGCTTTGCCCCTACCCATAGGGAAATGCGTTCACCCCATGCTCTCCCTCCATCGCTCCCTCCTACCGCTAAAAAAAGAAAATTTCTCTGCGCAAGCTGCAAACACCATAAGTAAAAAGAAATTTATAAAGCAAAGCAATCATCCCTACCGAATAGAGAGTATCGTATTGCGTAAAAATGTCAGGTTTTAGCAACTGAGGTGATCCATGCAAAGGTTACTGCACATCTTAACGTGGAGCCTGCTGGCGGCTTCGTGCGATCAAAAGGGCGGCTCCGGCCAGGAGGACGCAACCCGTGATCAAAGCTTTGGCGGCACTCAAAATACCGACGATCTTATCCCTAAAAGTGTCGTGGAATCGGTTGCAAATCTGCCGGCAAGTACAAATGAGGAATTTACTCTGGACTGTGGTGGTCCGGGCTTGGCTATTATTGGCGGCCAACGGATCGCTGCTTCGCACAGTATCGCGCAATCGACGGTGAAGATTATATTCAGTTATAAGGGACATTGCACCGGAACCTTGATAGGGCCCGCGCTCGTGATCACGGCCGCTCACTGCATGGATAGCCCGCAGGATCCCAGTTCAATCAGCATTGGTCTTGGCCCGGAGGGAAAAGTCAGTCCAGCGACTGTTGCCGAAGTCGTCGTCCATCCCCTGTTCAAAGGTCTCGCGTCGCTTAAAAACGGCGAAAGGCAAAGCCTCTATGATGTGGCCCTACTCCGTCTGAGCGAGCCGGTACCGGCGCCTTACCGACCTGTGCCGTTCACCCGTTCAGCATTTGCGAAGGAAGGAGCCTCAGCAATCGTTGCGGGTTATGGGAGTTTTACGGAAAAGGATTATTTGCCCCGGCCCCTTTCCGCTGTCGTGACTAAGCTTGTGACAATGAGTCCTGAGTTAAATGAGATCCAGCTCGAGGCGGGTACCGGAGTGGGGCCATGCTATGGCGATTCTGGTGGCCCCATCTATATAATGGACCCTAGCGCCAAGGATTCGTGTTTTAGCCTGCTTGGTCTGACTACCGGCGCGGGCCGTGGGAAGGACTTCCTTTGTGATGAAGGCAGTGGAACTGTTATGGACCTGACTCGCTTCCAAGAGTGGATAGAAAACACAACCAACGGTTTTTAGCTGGCACACGTCTACGGGCGCCTCTTAATGATGACGTATAATATACCAAAATCATTTAAAAAAAGGACTAGGCCTTCAGTTTGCGCGGGAGCGGTCGAATGTCATCTTAATCGAACAAGATGCTTCAGGAGCACAACGTGAAAACAAAATATCTTTTAATGCCTCTCGCCCTTCTAATGAACACTCAACTTTTCGCTGATGACTCGAGTCCTGCTGAAGACACTGCAGCAGCAGCAGTCGGAAGCACCAGTGAAGCTGCACCGCAAGCCCGAGCGGAACCCCCTCACGGTGGTTACCATATCCCGGTCATGAACACCCCTACTCCGCTTATTCCAAAAAACATCATTTCCCCATCTTATGCATTCGTGAACGTCAACATCAAAGACCGCTTCGATGATAAAGGCAAGAAAGAACCGCTATTAGGCCTTAAAGTCAACGTCAACGTCAATACTTACGGTCTCTGGTATGGTCTGACACAAAATAAAACTATTACCTTCACTATGCCCTACACGGCAGAAGCTAAGACCAGCGTTGATAGCTTGAGCAATCTGAGAGCCTCCAAAGAATACAATGGTGCTAAAGCCGGTTTCACCGCTGGGGTCATCATTCCCAAACTGATTCAAGACGGCGCCTGTACAAACTTTGGCGACTGCCAGGGTAAAATCGCAGCTGGTATGACCTTCCCAACGGCAAATCCAGGACTTGGCTATTCAGCAGGTACTCCGGTTGCCGCCTATATTACTGGTGCGACTGACCGTAATTTTACCTCGACCAAGACAGGGAGCGGGCTGAGCGATATTAACATGACTTTGAATACTGAACATTATAATGCTGGCAACTGGACATTCAAATCACGCACAAAACTTACAGTTCCAACCGGAAAATATGCTGTGGATAGTTCTGAAAATGCAACAGGCGACGGCAAGTACGTGGCAAATCTGTATGGTGATGCCGAATACACAATTACTCCGGGTGTGGTGGGAATATTCGAACATGGTGTGGGCTATGACCTGACATCGAATAAAGACATCAACGGTGAGAAATCACGCTTCGAAGGATTGACCGAAGAAGGTGGTCTCTACGTGTGTGTGGATCCAGGCCGCTTCTTCCCTGCCTTAAATTTTGTAGGCGTGACCAGTGGCTACCAATACAACTATTCTCCTAGCCAGTCTATCTCCCCAAAAACAGGCAGCGCCCCTAACTTGGCACAGAGCTCGCTTATGAGCAACAGGACCGGCATACGATTCTCTGGTTTGAACTATCATATCCCAGTCTTTGTAGACTACATCCACAATCAGGCCCTCAGCGGCAAAAATGATGGCGCAGCCACGACAAACGTCTTTCTCTTTGTCGGTAGCTTAAGGCTCTAGTCGGACCCACTCTTCGTAATATGACCCTTCAAGCGTGCGCTTGAAGGGTTTTTTTCAGCAAACTGCGCCGGCAGTTGCCTCAAAGATACTTTTTGAGATCCGGGTTGTCTCGGCGCCAGATGACATTGTCGATAAAGTAGTGATGGATATTGATGAAAGTTATAAAGCAGAAGGCATAAAGCTGCGGCCCAAAAACTGAGTGGTCATAGGGGATGATTTTATCAAGGGACTCGGGAATGAAATTGAACGTCAGATAGGCCAGCACTCCGATGAGGGCAAAAAAACCTAAGAAATTCTTGGCAAACGACAGTCGATTCTGAATAGGGTCAGGGAAAGCACTCGCTTTGCTCGTGTACTGGTTCTTTTTCAAAGCGGTTACAAAGAGCATGTACTGAAGGGAGTGGAAAAAGGGAATCGTATACCAAAAAATTGCATGATAGAGCTGCGGTAAATACCATATATAGATAACAGATAAGGAGAGGACCGTACTTAAAGGCGGGATTTTCCCTTGCAGAAGCCACTTGCGACTCAACACAGCGACCAGGACCAGCAGACTGACTGCCATAAGAGTGTAACTTGCGTTTACGGTCCAGGTGGGAAGGGCAAAGGTCTTATAGCTTATTCCATAATGAAGAAGGCTTTGAATAGATTGATTGCTGTTGGCAAAGGACATAAACCATAGCGGATAGAGCGTTCCTTTGAGTATCCAGGTTTCGGTGCTGTTAAAGTAATATTCCGCCCGGGCGCTGGTGACGACCATCGTTCCGTAGATTTGTTTGATATAGTGCCAGCCAACGGTGAAATACATGAGATTTACGGCGTAACTCAGTCTCTCCGCATCAGCGATTCGAATGTAATAGGCCATATAAGCAAGGACAAGGCCGGGAGCGATCACGGCGGCCCAGAGAAAACGCTTGTTCTTAAGGAGTTCATGGCGCTTATCCCAATAGAGAAGGACATAGGATGCCATGAAGTGCGGATTGTTGATGAGGAAAGCAGCATAGAATGCTACCCATGCGATCTGATTGACCGAAGCATTCTTTTCGACAAAGAGATAGGACAAGGAGAATAGGAGAAGAGAGGCCCCACCTATCATCATCGCATCTGTCAACCGACCCAATAGAAATCTGGGTTTGTTGCGGCCTGCTGGCAAGCTGGCGCCAGTACGGACAATTTCACCGGAATGAGCTAAATTCTCAATTTTTTCAGATATAGCTTCCACGTCTGCTCAACCTTTCGACTAGAGGTTGAGATATTTATCGACGGTAAATATTTTTTCGTTAGCAGGAATTTTACCAGCAGGCAGATTGAGACGTATTTTTTGATAAAAGGATGCTTGGCTGAAGAAAGATGGGCTCCGATCAGGGAGGGGCTTCCCTTCCCATAATTTTTAGACTCCACACGGCCTCATATTTAAGCAGGGCCTAATGTCCTTCGCTTGCTTCACAGCGCGCCAACATTTTTTATTAAAATTGACCCACTTGGATCTTTGCCAAAGGAAAGGCCAGTCGCTAAGCGACTGGCCCACTGAGAACTTAAGAATTCATATTAAGCAGGATTCATCCGCATTGGCGCCATGTGATACCGTATTTTTGAACGATTTGACCATCGATCGTGTCGTTGGTGATCAAGCCCGCAGCAGTTGGGAACTTAACTTTGTCGGTGTTCCAAACGCGGATTGCCGTGTTGACGCTTAGAGCGCGTTTCGCACCGCAAGCAGACCATACCACTGAGCCAACACCGACTTTATCCGTGTAGACATAATCCTGTGTGAATGAGCCCTTGGACACTGACGAGAACTTCAGTTGTTGTGGGTCGCCTTGGAGGAAGTAGGTTGCAGAGTGTTCTGCATTTACGCCAGCATCCAAGTTAACAAAACCGCGGAAGTTAAAATCAACTATCGAGAACTGCCATCCGGCTGGAATGTCTAGGTCAAGGGTAAGGTTACAGTTTTTGCGGTTGGCCGAAGCTGGGATACCAGGACCTGCTTCAGCGATAAACTCCGAAAAGGAAACAGTAAAGGCTTGCTTGTCAGGCGCGACGTTAACGGAAGCCGTCGAGGCATCGCTGCAACCTGTGCCCTTGAAAGAAATGTTGTCGATAAGGATAGGTTGTTCGGGAACGGTCCGGCTGAGTGCGAACAAGGGTGTACTGGCAAGGATAGCGATGGGAGCAAGCACCTTAACTACTGATTGTGCAACTTTCATTTTAAAACCTTTCACGAAGCGTTGATTGAAGAGCATTCCTAAGAAATTACTACATGAGTCCTGCTTCGTGAAGCAATATAAAAGATATTGAAAGTTGTGGGATAAAGTGCGGTTGATGCTTAAAGATAAAAATCAAAAATCACAAAAAGCTTGGAAGTAACAGTATTTTGTTGGGAGGTTTCTGCGAGCGTCGCAGAGAGATTTTGATCGGCATGCACTCGAAAAAAAAGCTACGGCTTCTAATATCTATTTAGAATCTTTCTCTGTCTCAGCGAAAAGTCTAGGGTCCAGGCCCTCTTTTTTTTCAGTACCGCCAGTTGGGATGGCGAGCGATGGACCCTTCTTCTACCATCATGGACCCCTGTTAGGCGGGCAGGAGTTTGCCTAAATTTTTCTGGACGGTTGCCAAAATACGATGGCCGTCGTCTCGACCCAACTTTTCCAGGGAGGTTTGCAGGTCGATAAAAAGCAGCTCTTTATAAGTGACGAGAACAAAGGCAAAGGGATCTTTCACCGATTGAGCCGCTGCGGCCCGATGTTCAGTAACTACGGCATCTCCCATTTTGGGAAAAGGTTGGACACGTCCCATATTGCTTATATTCACAGTGGGTCGATGGGAGGACATGCGGCTGGAGACCTTAGGCTTTTTGGGTTTTCTTGCAGCTCGCGCCAGCTTTGCTAGCAGAAAAGGCCGACCTTCCCTGATGCCTTGATTTACAGTGTCGAAACATTGCTTGGCCAGGGTCCAGGTATCAGTGTCTTTACCCACAGAGTAGAGCGCGAGATGGCCGGAGAGAAAGACCCCGAACTCCTCAATGTCGGCACCTATAGCGGCTCGTAAACTGACGGGAGTATTAAGAGATAACGCTTCGATCGGATTTTTGCCGTAGAGTTCGTAAATGGATTGAAGAATAACGGCGCTGACAAGTCCAAAAAGGTTGCAGCCCCGGGCCCGTGCTAAAGCGATCAACTCAGTGGAACGATTGAAGGTTATTCCCTGGGACAGGGTATTTTGGGTTGCATTCGCTGAGCCTATTTGTAATGCGGGGCCCAGTTTCGCCAGAGTGAATACAAATTTCAAGGCCAGAAACCAGCCGATGATACCCTTGAAAAGGCGCGGGAACCTATCCTCCATAGGCTTTTGCAGGGCCAAAGGTACAAGCGCTTCGTCGTTGTAGAACTTTATGAGATTCCGACATACCATGCCCGCCGTTATTCCGTCAGCGACGGCATGATTGACAGTAAAGATGATATCAAAAGCGTCCGTAGAACGCAGGATACGAAAGGCTGCAAGACCTTCGCCCGGATGGAACGGGCGTATAAGGTTTTCTTCGACGACGCGACGCCACTGTTCGTCATCCTGTCGCTCGGTAACTTCCAGGGGAATCCGTTCGGGGGCCCCTTTCATAGAAAATCGGAGATAAGGATCGGCAACGATCGAAGCCCGCAGAAGGGGATAGGCCTCCGAAAGTTTGCGGATGGATTGGCGCAGTCGTTCGCCATCGTAATGGCCATCGAAGCGCAGGATGCCGCACATATGAGTCGAGCCAATCAGATTCTGTTGGTAGAACTGTCGCTCTAAGCCGCCTAGTTGTCTTTCCACGGTATACTCTTGATTCGATATTTCGGTTTTTATGCTGGTCCTTGCTAAAATTTTTAAGATTGAATGTCTAGAAGATTTATCAGTCCCATCCATTTCTCTAGGGCTCAGCCGTAAACCGTGCATGGAGTTTCCGCACCGCAAGAGGCAGTTCCTGCAGAACGGCCTCTATCTCCGGCGGCGAAAGCTGTCGACTCTTGATGAAGTGATCGAGGCACTGCACTCGTGTCACTGTGATGGCGCCGGCGTCTTTTGCGCACTCAAGGTAAAATTTTTGAATTTTTTCCCTCCATTCCGGGTGACTTCCTTCAAGCATGGCTATTTCTCCGATTTTTCGGCCCGATTGAATGACGACGGTAGGGGTGATATGAGGATTGTCCTTCACCGCTTGGATCATCTCTGTCTGTTTTCTGCGGGCCATCCGGGATTCTTCTTGAGCAGTCTCGAGTGCGGCCGATTTTGTTGCGGGGAAGATGGTCTCAGGCATCGGAGCAGGAACAGGGCTCAACGGCCTTTCAATCGCAGCTTTTTTTTCTAGGATAGGATCAGCCACCGGAGTGCTTGAATTCGCCGGCTGAGTAGACTCGGCGGGAACGAGCCAATAAAGCCCAAAACCTATGAGCAAAACCGCTAAGATACGGATCCCCTGCTTCATCCGCCAACCTTTGGAGCTATTCAATTATCGTGAAATTCGAAACATCGATCTGCGGTAGGGAAGGTTCAGGATTTGCATCCCCATAGTTCGCCTCAGTATCTTCAACCAGAATCCGGGATAGGACATCGATCCGGGCCGCATCCAGACCACCGGTATCGGATGCCGAACAGATTCCATCACAGATGCCTATCATACCACCGATCAACTGAGCACCAACATTATAAGCGCCATTTGCATAAGTATCGCAGGCAGGCAATCCTGCTAGCTCAGACGCCACACTTCCGTCCGCAGGACAATTGCTGTGGGCGAATCCAAAGGTTCCCGCCGCATCGTTACCATCGCTGTGGCGCGCTTCGTGCAAAAGGACGTTCAGTCGAAACAATGATTTTACAAGGCGGTAGCCTTTCCCTGCATCCTGTCCGCTATCCTGGGTATCATCCTCGTCGATCAGACTCGGCCCCAATTTTACCACGCCGCCGCGAGTTGATAAAAACGGAACATAAGTATCATCAAACTGAAATTGCAATCCCTCAACCCCTTGATCCCGATTATTGGCAAGGATCTGGTAAAGCGAAGCACTGATATTCAACGCGGCCACACCGCTTCCCGCGCCAGCCTCAAAGCGCGTATTATAGATCCGTTCCTCGGATGGAACAATAAGGGCAATCTCAAATTTATTGCCGTTACTCGGATAAAAGTAGCTAACCCGATCCATGAACCACTCCGCAAGAGTTGCCGCCGAAACTGTCGCGAGCCCGGTAACCGCTGCCAGCTTTTTCTGAGCCGCCGGTCGGGAAAGGTCCGACCAGTTCGCGAGGTTTTTCATATCGTATGCGAGGTAGAGTTTGGCTTCCGAATCAAAATCACGAGTATATTGGAAATGCTGAAGGAGTTTCTGTTCAACGGATAGAGCGGCATACTCCGGGTCCTTCGGATCGATCTTCGTCCCACTGGAATAATTCGTTCCTGCTTCGTCAAGCTTTCTGTCTGCCGTAACGGCTGCCGGGTCGCCGCAAGCGAGAACCAGTCCCAGGAACAGAGGCGCAATGTTTAGCTTATTCATGCTGGACTCTCCGAATGAAGCAACAGCTCATTATCGGTGGTCTTGGCAATTAATGTAGCTTGTTGAATTAAGACATAAATATCATGGTATTGCGCCAAAGAAATGGGGTTTTCATCGGCGGGATGGCTAGGCGTTGGAGCAAAAGTGTTAAGTATTATCGAGCTAATCCCGATACCTACGAATTCTCCCCGATGACCGAATTTGAGGGATTGCCGAATGCAAAGATTATTTAGCCTTAGCCTGCTCTTGCTTGTGTTGGGCTGTAAGCAGGACCAATCGAATCCCGCTGGTAAATCGGTAACCGTAAAAGGGTCGAAGGGCAACGGTAACGCCGCTACCAAGGATCCCGATCCTTTCAATATTCCCGGCGAAGCCATCGACGAGGAAGACCCTGTAGCAGCCCCTTCCTCCCCATCAAACGGCGGTACGAAGGCTAAACCTATAGCGGGGGTGCCCACTCCGGCCATGGGGGCAGGCGTTTGCACCATGACCCTTCCCAAAGCACCCGTCCTTGCCGCCCCAGTACCTCATGCCGTGATACGGACAGTCACTGCGGGACGAGTTCGCCAGAGACATGAATCAAATGGTACCTTCGCGGGTTTTGGTGATCATTATTTTGAAAATCGTTCCTTTGAAATTATACTGGAGGATTTCACACCCACCGGCGTGAAAAAATTCAAAATCACGATGAAACCTCTTGGTATTGCCGGAACGGGGGCTACCCTGCCCGATGGTAGCAAAGATGTGGGCCTGCCGAATCTTCGCCTCTTCCAAAACGGTGGAGCGAACCCCGACCAATTTAATATTAACCTCCTTATGAATAACGAAGGCAACAATGTCTTCACTTATACCTACACGGACGGCGGCAACGACCCGGCGACGGCCCTGACAGCTGGACGGCTGGTGGGATTTGAATTTGGATTCTTCTTCAACCCTAAGAAAGTCGCCGGGCGAAACTCCTACTATTCCGATACCTTTCGTTTTGTAGTTGGCAGACCAGGGCTGGTCCTCGGCGTGCCTCTCACACCCAATGTTCCGGGCGATCCCGACGCTCAGGTTGAACGCAGATTCTATTCAGCTGGTGATTTCACCGTTCCCAACATCATTGCCGAGGCGGACCGGCATCTCGCCTATTCTCAAAGCAGTTTAAACATTCTACAGCCGGATATGCAGGGCTTTCTGGAAGGCCGCAGTCTGTTTCACAGTGACTTCACGAGCGGAACCCATACGGAACAGGGCATCACCTTTAGCGCCGAACGCATAGCCAAACAAAAGGGTCTCGCCGGTCCGGCGATGGACGCCAATGCCTGCTCGGTTTGCCATTCTGAAAACGGACGTTTTCAAGCTGGCGCCACCGATGCCCCGGTTCACGTGCTGAAGATTTCCACGCTGGCCGACGCGCCTCATCCCCAATACGGTCTGCAGCTCCAAAAATCGGAGAATGCCGCCTCCAAAATCCTGCTTGAACGGCCCACGAAAGGAGTCGCCTTTGAAGATGGCACGAAAGTCACTCTAAGTTATCCAAAGTACACTTTGAAGGACAGCAAAGTATCAGCGCGTATTCCTCTGATGGTCTACGGTCTTGGTCTGCTTGAAGCGGTTGCCCCTGAAACCATACTGGCCCGTGCCTGTGATGATTCTGCGAAAGACATTAGTGGACGAGCCGGTTATGCCATCAATCCAGAAACCGGCAAGAAAGAATTGGCCCGCTTTGGGTGGAAGGCAAGTAAAGTATCATTGAAGCATTCCGTCAGCGAGGCTTTGCTCTTTGATATGGGCGTTACGAACCCCCTTATGCCTACGGCCGAATGCGAAAGGACCGGAGTCTGCGGTACAGGAACGGCTGAACTTCCAGGCGAGGATGTGGATCGGCTCGTAAAGTACATGCAAAACATTGCAGTCCCCGTGCAAAGGAACATCAAAGATCCGGCTTTTGCCCGTGGCCAGACCTTGTTTAACAGGCTGGGCTGCGCCAGCTGTCATGTTCCCGAGCTCTACACAGGCAACACCCATCCGGTCGAAAAACTGAGAAACCAAAGCTTTTTACCCTATACCGACCTTCTGCTCCACGATATGGGCGCTGGGCTGGCTGATAACAGGCCCGACGGCTCAGCGACAGGCACGGAATGGCGAACCCCACCTCTGTGGGGTCTTGGCTTGATGAAGACGGTAAACGGTCAGATGATGCTTTTAAACGATGGTCGAGCCAAGAGCTATGAAGAAGCCATTCTCTGGCACGGCGGTGAGGCAGCCGTTATTCAAGGCGAGTTCCGTAAACTCATCAAGACCGATCGGGATGACCTTTATTTCTTCCTTCAATCCATCTAAGGGTACTTTCCGTAACTTTCCTGGCGAGCGTCTGCCGCTCATTGGGAAAGTTTTTACCTTAGCTCGGAGCAGCTTGAATACCCAAAGCCCAAGCGCAAAATTAAAATCCTCAGTGACTTAAGCCCGCACTAAATTTGATAAATTAATCATGTCGCCGGAAAAACCCTAAAATATTTTCATAATTTTGGATACCTACCGCTCTGGCAGGCGTCTGCCAATGGCGGCGGGGAGATTGCTCTCACTCTTCCGGCTCTTTTCGCCGATGGTACGCCTGTTATTTGAAAGCTGAAAGAGGCCACCCCATATGAAATATAAAAAGCTGAGGAATGCCGCATGAACTCTACCAAATTTGCTGCTCGGAAGGCTCTGGCCCAGCATCGCGAGGGTTTCTCCAATTATGGCCATAAACAGGCGGGAAAATCCCTTGCAAGAGATATCACGAGGAAAGGCCGGTGACAGCAATGAAACAATCCTCTCTTCGCCTTCTCGTGATCGATGACAATCGGACCAATCGCATAGTCGCCGAAAGAATTATTTTCGCTCTGGGGCAAACGCCTTCATCCTGTGAATCGGGTGTCGAGGCGCTCAGTTTGCTTGAGAAAAAGCAATTTGATCTGATCCTTATGGATATTTTTATGCCGCTTCTCAATGGCTATGAGACGACCCAGGAGTTACGAAAAATGTCCCTGCATGCGACGGTTCCCATAATCGCCTTTTCCGACCAGGCGAATTATGGGTACCGGCAAAAGTGTTTGAATGCAGGAATGAATGGTTTTCTCAATAAACCCTTGAAAGCTATCGAGCTGGAAATCATTTTGCAGAAATTTTGTGCTCAGGAGCAGAATGGAGCCAGTCCTGTTTTCAGGATTGAGAGCGATCTCAAGGTCCTTAATCAGGAGATCCTGGAAAACATTGACTCTCTTGATAACTCTAATGGAGCCTTACTTAAAGATGTCGTCGGTCTTTTTATAAATAACACTCCTCCAGTGCTCAACACGTTATATGAGGTGATGGAATCCGGTAACAGGGAGGAATCGGTACGGCTCGCTTCTAAAATTAAGGGTATGTGTGCCAATATCGGGGCCCTGCGCCTGATCCATGGGATGGAATATATCGGCCTTTCCTATTCTACTATTCCGGCCCAGGATCGTCAGGTGCTCTCGACTCTCATCGATCGGGAATTCGAAGCGACCGTGAGCGCCTTAAAGACTGTGCTGGCTGGGAGAAAAAATTGCTCGCAGGCCGCATAGTAAATCGGCAATCACCCGGTGATGAATGAAAACACCTCCTATCTCTACTGACTTAGCGTCTATGTTTTATGACTTTCGTCTTAAGCAGCAAATCATGGAGGGTTAATTTATCAGCTCGACCCAACATCATAAGCAGGCCTAAGAATAAAATAGCAGTAGAGATCGCTTTTCCAACGATTTCCCGCGCACAGATCCGCCAAAAGCCGAGGCGGGTCGCATTATCCCGGGTGAGAAGTTTTAACCCCATGAAGGACTTGCCGAGCGATTGCCCCCAGAAATAAAGGGGGAGGATTTGAAATATCACAAAGGCCACGGCGCTTATAAAAAACTTAACGTAGCTGACCTTATCAGCCTGTTCCATTGCCGCGAAACGGCCGAGGATTTTGATAAAAGGCAAATTCATGAGGCTTATGACGATGCCGACGATAAAGGAATCGATTAGGGTTGCAAAGGCCCGTTCCACAAAGCTTGCCGGCCCATAAACCGAAAAATCCTCCTCCAGGCTATGGTGAAGGCGAATGCCCCCTACGTCGCGGGTTTGCGGTTTGTTCCCGGCGGCTGGGCGGCCTTGGCCCTGTGGATTAGCTGACCTTTGCTGGCCCATAGTCCACCTCTCTGAATGGTATTGACATTTGATCGAGTTCCAGTTGAAGCAGGGAGATTTTTGCGGAAAACTCACGTTGGAACATGCTGTTTGGATGGGCGTTGAGATAGACCTGCAGTCCATTGACCGAAGACGCAGAGCCCGGCATTGCAGCAAGTATCGAAGCTACGCTCAGACGGATCGAAGGTTCCTTGGAAGTCTGACCCCAACGCAGAAGGAAGGCATCATAGAGACGGAGCGCGAGATAGAATCTTCTTTCGGCGACGGCGGCATCGGCAAGCAAAAGATTGTGCATCTGGCTTAGAGAGCCGAGATAATGTTCAAAAGGTAAATTGAGTGGTATTGCGCGCAAAACACGCAGAGCCAAATCGATTTTACCGAGCCGGATGGCGTCGGAGCATTGGCCATCCAAATGAGCCATCATAAATTTATTGGCAAGTGCTGATTGCGCGATTGGCGATGATTTGCGTGACAGGATTGCTTCCAGCGTGGTGCCTCTCACCACAGCATTGTCGAGATTGAATTCTAGCATCTGCACGGCACGCTGGATTTTGCCGTCGAGGCTTCGATCAGCCTGCATCTCTCGAAATTGTTGAATTTCCGATTCATAGATGAATGGCGAGGGCAGGGGTTTGACGCGTTCTACCACCCAGGCTATGGCCATGCCGGACACCAGTCCACCGAGATGAGCGAAATGAGCGACACTCCCGCTGCCGTTGCTGGGGACGAGGGATTGAAGAGCGCCGGCCAAATCGCTAACGACAAAAACCAGAGGAAATGCATACTTCACCGGTGCCCAAAGTCTCCGGCTGAGTCCGAACCAGATAAAGAATCGCATGCGCGAATGGAAAAAAAACACATAAAAAAGTCCCATCACTCCTGAAATATTAGCGGACGCGCCCAGCAGTGGAAGATCGGCTGGCAAAAATAAGGCGCTGTTGAAAAGAAGCCCGAGACTGCCCGTGAGGACATAGGAGAAGAGATAAAGGACACCGCCCAACCTTTGCTCGACATAGATGCCAAAGGCTATGAAGCAAAGAAGATTTCCAATCAAATGATCCCACCCACCGTGGCGAACCTGGGCCATCGCCACTGCGTCGGGACCAATATTGTTCCGACTCAGTACATGTTCCCTTTTGAAAACCTCCAGCGTCTTCCTGTGAAAGTCCTGCTTCAGGCTGTCGAAGCGGGGATAGGTTCTGAATTTCTTAAAGGCGGCCGAAGGCTCAGCCAGTTCCTGTTCAAATTTTGAAAGGACCTGAAGGTAATGGTCTTCATCTGCGGGCGGTATCTCCACCATTTTTTGAGGCGCTTGAACCCTTCTGGGTTTTTTACCTACGGGAGCGATGAGGCTATCAAAATCGGGAGCTACGAATTTCACCACTTCCGCGCAGGTCTTCGGGGGCTCTTTCCGTGACCTGCAGTGTTCCAGAAAGAGCCTTTCCTTGGCGGAACGGAAAGACGGATGACTCAGGAGATGAAAGGAAGCCTCATTGCTGCGGGTCTGGCCATCTTCAAATAGAAAGCAGAGGATGAGGACCGCAGCGATTGCAAGGGTTACCACCGGAATTTTAGGCCATCGAGTCCCCAGACCCAGCGGTAATACGAACATAATTTCACCTCGACTCCTCTATCGGCATTGAGGTAAGTGACATTTAGCTCAAATTAAAGGCTAAAGTGAATTTTAGGCTTAGGTTTCAAAAAGATTTTTTGAATGGCCCCATTGTTCGATGCCAGGGATTTAAAGTTTACCGTGAGTAAGAAAAAGGCTGATTTTCAGACGATGAACGTACCTTAAAGCAGAAAGGATAATTTTTGCTGGGGATTTGCCCAATCATCACCAGCCTCCGGACCCAATCCACGACGCTTGACAAAACACTTTAATTTGCATCTTATGTCATTTAGAGTCGTGTTAATCCCGAGCCACCCCTCAGTCGAGAGTAAAATGATAGAGACCGATGTACTCGTCATAGGAGCCGGCCCGTCCGGCTGCGTGTCGGCCGCGATTCTCCACAAAAATGGCCTTAAAGTCCGTGTTCTGGAGAAGGAGCAGTTTCCGAGATTCGTGATAGGCGAAAGTCTTTTGCCCCGCTGCATGGAGGCCCTGGCGGAGGCTGAACTCCTGGATGCGGTTAAAGCCAGGGGATTTCAGGAAAAGTATGGCGCCAAATTTATGCGTGGTGATGCGGTCTGCGACTTCAGCTTCGAGGATCATTTTTCCAAGGGCTACACATGGACCTGGCAAATGCCTAGGGCTGAATTTGATCTGGCCCTGGCGACAGAACTGCAGCGTAAAGGTGTGTCCGTAGATTTCGAGCACACGGTAAGCGGGATAGATTTTTATGATGAATTTTCCGTGATCAGCGCCTTGGATGCCAAAGGTCAAAGCTATCAGATTCGAGCTCGATTTATCATTGACTCCAGTGGCTATGGACGCGTCATACCCCGTTTGTTAAAGCTCGACAGGCCTTCGGACCTACCCTCGCGTCAGACCTATTTTGCCCATCTGACCGATAGCAAGCGATCCGCATTCACCGAGCCCAATCGCATTACCATCGTCTCGCTTAAGCCGGGAGTCTGGGCCTGGATCATCCCTTTTTCAAACGGCAACTCGTCGCTCGGTTTCGTGGCGGAATCCCAATATTTTAGCGATTTCAAAGGCAGTCCCACCGAGATCCTAGACGCGCTGATACGATCGGAAGAGAATATAGCTCGGCGATTCAAGGACCAGAATCTTATCCTGGAGCCACGCAAGCTGGAAGGATGGTCCGTTACGACCGAGAAATTCTATGGCAAAGGATTTGTCCTGACCGGTAACGTTACCGAGTTTATAGACCCGATGTTCTCTTCGGGTGTAACTCTGGCCGTTGTATCGGGTGCACGTGCCGCCAATATTGTCGTGAAAAAGCTTAACGACCTGCCGCATGACTGGGAGGAAGACTATATGAAGCCCACTTTAAATGGCGTTGAGGTATTCCGTACTTTTGTGAAGAGTTGGTATGATGGCACTTTGCCGGCAATTTTTTTCGGACAGCATTTCGACTATCAATTTAAACGACAAATCTGCTCGGTTCTAGCAGGTTATGTGTGGGATCAGGACAACCCATTTGTAAGCAAGCACGCGAAAGCGCTTACTATTCTAGCCGAATATATCGAGCGTCTCGATCATTCACAAGTCTAGAAAAATCATCAACTTGCGCCGCAATCGCTTGATATCAACCGTCAGCTGACATATTAAAAACAGGGCAGCGTTCCTGCTTCGGCTCTTATGCT
>CAXSGP010000068.1:20899-25338 GCA_964236955.1 uncultured Oligoflexus sp.
AGACGCGTCAATAAGTAAGTGGTTTGAATACATTGAGAACCAGAAAAAGAAGATGAAGAAGCCGATCAATGGAAACTAAATGGGCAAGGGATTTGACATGTCTCTAGAGAGTTTGATTTTCGAGGTAAAGACGCTTCTGATCGAGGTATCGAATCTTCCGGATCGCACCCCGGCCTCTCTTGACGATAGCGCCTCGCTTTTCGCCGACGGACTTGGACTTGACTCGATCGATGTCTTGGAGTTAGTCGTGGTTTTGGATAAGCGTTATGGTTTGAAAATCAAAAACGACGAGAAAGGTCGCGAGATCTTGCACAGCGTGCAGAGTATAGCCAAGGCTATTCATATGAAAAACTCCCTAACAGTTTGATAGGACACACCTCCTGATGCTCCAGCCAAGCATAGCCATCACAGCGGCCGCACTTGCATCCAGCATGGGATGCAGCGTTGAAGAGCTTCAAAGAAACCTGAGCTGTGAGCAGCGGGGACTCAGTTATTCCCACCGATTTTCTGATCAGATCGCCAGTCCACTCGGAGAGATACCCTGGGAGGATCTTGGCGTATCGATTGAGGATCCCCATAATTCCGATCGACTGGCTCTTCTAGGCTGCAGCCATGTCCTCGGTCAGCTGGCACAAAATTCAGAGGCTGTTCGAAAATTCCCAGCGAACCGTCTGGGTTTGTTTGTAGGAACCACGACTGCTGGCATCAATAGTTTTTTCGACGTCGCCAGGAATCTGAAAACATCGGGACTTCCGCTGGAAACTCTGCTCAGGTCCGATATGCAGCAGGCCCAACTCGGCCACCAGCTGGCGGAAAAATTTCAGCTGCGCGGACCGGTTTATACCTTTAGTGCCTCGTGCGCTGCCTCTGCTCAAGCCTTTATCATGGCTCATGATGCCGTTAAGATGGGTTGGGTCGATGCCGCGATAGTGCTGGGCGTCGATATCCTTAATCTCGTCACCCTGCACGGCTTTAATGCCCTTCAACTCATCGATCCCAATTTTTGTCAGCCCTTCACGGAGCAGCGGGCTGGAATTAATCTGAGTGAAGCTGTAGTGGGTCTGGTTTTGGAAAAAGTGGAAGAGCGCACCATGGCAACCCGGATTCGCTCCTATGCCTCCTTGAGCGAAGCTCATCACATGACGCAACCCGCGCCTGGTGGCGAATGGATGCGGATATGCATGGAAAAGGCCCTCACCAAGGCTCGACTTGACCCTCAGGATATCAGCTATATCAATCCCCACGGTACAGGCACCCTGGCCAATGATGAGGGAGAATCCAAAGCGATCGCCGGAGTGTTTGGCGGCATCGGCCATGTTCAGGGCAGCAAGCGCTTAACCGGCCACACTTTGGGGGCAAGCGGGGCTCTCGAACTTCTTATTAGCTCACTGGCTCTGGAAGGGAAATCATCGGATCCCTTTCAGAAAGTTTTCGGACTAAAAAACTCCTTTGGCTTTGGCGGCGCCAACGTCAGCATAATTTTGGAGCGTGGTGGCCTATGAATAACGTCTACCTCCATGCCGCGATTCAATCCGAGCTGCTCCGTGATGATTTCAGCGCGTTAAAAAGCATTCCTCTCTGGCGCCGCATGACGCCTTTGCAAAAAGTCGTTCTGTCAGCGATGCATAAGGCCATGCAAACCCATAAGCCTTTGCTTGAACGTCTAAGCGCGCTCGAAGCCCCCCTGTATTTCACCAGCGCCTTCGGCGAGGTGGGGGCCATGCTTCGAGTCACACAAAGTCTCGAAGAAAACTCGTTACCGATATCACCGAAGGATTTTCAACATTCCGTTTTAAACGCGGCCCTTTCCTATCTGGCAATCGAACATAAGCTTCATCAGGCTGGCTTCGCTATTTCAGGCGGATTTGCGTCGGCGGATGTAAGCTTACATCTGGCGGCCAGACGAATAGCCGCCGGCCTGGATGCGGGCGCCATCGTTATCCACGGCCACGAAAACGGCGGCTCGGCAGGGGACAATGCAAGAGCGGAACTCCTTATAATTGCTGCGGAATTTGGCCATGGCGCAAGCCATTCCATGAACTTTATCGATCAATCGTATGACCTATTTGTACAAAGCCCGGCTCCTGCCGATGATACGAAAATTTACGCGGAAACCGAAGGGTCGATCGCTTGGTTGCTTCATGAGGGCAAACTGGATTTGAAACGATCGGTAAAGACCAGGCAGGGCCTTACGATCTCGACCCAATGGCAGGAACTTAAGTGAGTGAAGTCCTTTGCGACATCGATGTCTCGGATCTGATACCCCATCGGGGTAGAATGCATCTGATGGACGCCATCGATTGGGTGGATTGCTCGCCGGTAGCGATAAGGGGAAGGACGAGAACCAGGCTTCGGGCGGAAGCGCCTTATTTTAGTCCTAACGGCTTTGCCCGCCACTGGCTGCTCGAACTTTGTGCCCAAGCCTCGGCTGCCTTGTTTCAGGCCGCCCGTGGAGGCTCGAATACTAAGTCCCGCAAGGGCTATCTGATTCATATTCGGGAATTTTCCACGCCTTGCGAGTTGACGCTTAAGCCAGGCGATGAAATAGTATTCAATATCGCCTTTGAGATCGAATCGGAGTTCCTAGGACAAAGTCGTTGCCAGGTGACGGCCCGCGGGGAAGTGGTTGGTGCAGGCGAGCTGACTTTTCTATTGGATTCCTAAGCCAAGGAGTAGGTCTATCAAAAAGGTTATGATAACCGGTGGCAGTCGGGGCATTGGTGCCGCGATGGTAAGGGCCTTTCATGATGCAGGCCGCTATCATGTGACTTTCACCTATAATAAAAATCGCGAAAAAGCTTTTCAGCTCATCGAGGACCTTGGCAATCCCACTGGATTTAAGGCGCTGCCGCTGGATCTCAACGATAAGTTGTCGATAACGTCTCTTTTGGACAAACTTGTCGAAGAGGAGCCGGGATATGATATCGTTATTCATAATGCCGCGTCGAACGACGATCAGACCTTTTATTTTCTTGAAGAATCACAATGGAACGAAGTGATTCAGGCGAGCCTTAACTCGTTTTTCTATCTTAATAAAGCTTTCCTCCCTCACATGATACAAAACCGCTGGGGGCGGATCATCGTCATGGCCAGCATCTCCGGGGAGGCGGGCCAGCGAGGGCAGACTAATTATTCCGCTGCCAAGGGAGCCTTGATTGCCGCCAGCAAATCCCTGGCCCGTGAAGTGGCCCGGAAGGGCGTATTGGTCAATGCTGTGAGTCCGGGCCTGATTGAAACGGATATGACAGCCAAGGGTCATTTTCAAGACGTCACAGCCATGATACCCGTGGGTCGCATGGGAACGCCCGCCGAAGTGGCAAAAGCCGTTCTCTTTCTGGCATCGGACGACGCGTCTTATATCAACGGTACCGTGCTTCAGGTCAATGGAGGGCTCTACACATGAAGCGAGCGGGCGCTCCTGCAATCGTGCAGCCTCCCTTTTCATTCCTTCGAGTTTTGGGATGATTGCCCTTAAAAAAATGGCAGCTGTTTTAACTCTTTTATACCCTATCCTACTCTATACGCTCAGGGACAGCTCCTCCTTCAAAAAGGTCGCTCTGAGCCTTGGCGGGCTCTTGATGCTGGAACTGAGCCTGCGGCTGTCGGCGAAAAAACGCCTGGTATTCCTGCTGTTAATCTGTAGTGTCGCTTTGCTCATGCTGACTTTGGGATTGAATAATATGGAACGCCTTTATCCCTTTCTGATGTCGGCAAGCATGTTGGCACTCTTTGCCAGCAGCAGCGATCCAAATGACAATCCAATGATAGGGCCCATTCGTACCAAAGTCCTGGCCGATCCCAAGCTGCTACCCATTCTTCATCAGGCTAAATGGATATGGATCGTCGGTTTAACAGTGAATTCTATGATTTTAGCTGTCTTTCTCTTTGCCTTCCCTCTCGATCGTTGGCTACTTTATGCAAGTTTTTATTCCTATTTATTGCTGGCTGCCTTGTTTCTACTGTCCATTGGTTATGTGGGGCTTAGGCGCTGGCGGTCTGACCGATGATTTGCCTATATCGGAAAATAGAAAATCGGCATTTTCGCTCGATAAACAAGAGGAATTATGGATCAGCCAGTATTTCGCTCGAGGATATTCATTGCCCGAGACCACCCTGATTTCGATGGGCATTTCCCCGGATACCCGGTGTTTCCTGCGGTTTCTCAGATCGATCTGGTCGTCGATCTTTTGGCAGAGGAACTCGGCTCACCGGTTAAGAGCCGGGTTGTGAGACGAGCAAAGTTTCGGGCGATGCTCCTGCCTGAGTCAATGGTTGATCTTGAATTGACCCTGCTGGCTAAAGACAGGGTTCGGTGGCTCCTAAGAAGCGACAGTAATATATACTCTCAGGGTGAGCTTGAATTTTCATTGGAAACCCGCCCTTGAATACTAGGGGCTGTTGACGTTTGGCTACGCCAACGTCGAACATCCCCAGTAACG
>CAXSGP010000069.1:0-4927 GCA_964236955.1 uncultured Oligoflexus sp.
TACGAGTTTGCCTGTACTTTTCAATCACTTATCTCAAACGTCAACAGCCCCTAGCTGACTGGAGTTTTTATGAAGAATTTAGCATTTTTATTGACAGCATGTCTTGCGCTCGCACCTGCCGCGGCCTTTTCTGAAGCCATTCCGGGAGAAGCCGCTCCCCTGTTTTCTGCAAAAGACGCAATGGGAAAGGACCAAAAACTCGCAGATTATAAAGGCAAATGGGTCGTGCTCGAATGGTTTAATAAGGATTGTCCCTTTGTCAAGAAGCACTACTCCAGCAAGAACATGCAAAAGCTGCAGGAGACTTACACGGCAAAAGGCGTGGTTTGGTTGACTGTTAATTCATCCGCTAAGGGCAAGCAGGGCTTTGTCGATAATAAGCAAGCCTTAGCTGATGCCAAGGATCGGGGGGCTTCTCCAACAGCCATTATTCTCGATAGCGATGGGTCGATCGGCAAATCCTATGGAGCAAAGACGACGCCTCACATGTTCGTTGTGGATCCTCAACAAAAGATTGTCTACGCAGGCGCGATCGATGACAAAGAATCCACCAATCCAAAGGATGTACCCGATGCCAAGAACTATGTAAGTGCTGCCTTGGACGCAGGAATGAATGGTAAACCCATTGCCACTGCAATTTCCAAGCCCTATGGATGCGGAGTTAAGTATAATTAGTGTCAGTCCGGAAAAGGCGATGGCTGCGTTTCATCGGCAGAAAAAAAATGCTCATTTATGGGAATAAACTCCGCTTTTTTATGCCTCGCGCCTTGCCATCCCCATTTCCGGACAGACACTAATTAGGCTGGGATTGAAACAAGGCCCCAACGATTTTGTTTAAGCCGTAAGCCCTGGCATCGGGCCAAATCGCTTTGGGTCTTGCATTGCTGGGTCGGTATCACCAAAACCCTGGTTGGCCATACCAAAAGACTGACAGATAGAAACCAAAGTCTTATTGTGGTATTCCCCTTTCGCGTCAACGCAGCGCCCGGTCTTGAAGTATCCCCCTGCTTGACCCGCCAGAACTATGGGGACACTTGACATGTCGTGTTTCGCACTGTTTCCCAACTCGGAAAATGCCATGATGATAGAATGAAAGAGTACAGACTTATCTCCTTCCGTGCATTTACCCAATCCCTCGACCAAGTTTGCGAATTTTGTCATGAAGTACTGTTGATTTGCAATATGGGTCGAAAGAGGCCCCTCATTGTTTCCACCCGCATCCGCGAAATGACTGGACGAATGTTGGCCTTTCCCACCTGCGGCAGGCTGTCCATTGGCAAAACCCATTTCAAAAACCGAATGCCCATGCTGAATAACGATAACATTGGTGACTCGACAGGCAAGTGCCTGAATAGCAATTTCATTCATCATATCGGCCACGTTATTATAGGCTGCTACTTTGCCGTAAGGCGCATCATAGCTGGCATCCTTAGGATCGAAAGTCACGGGCTGGTTGATTTTTTTAGTGCACTGGCCGCTCAATCCGCCAGCTGTAGGCACTCCTCCCGCTGTCGTTCCGCCTGGCATTGGGGCATTCATTGCATCAAGGCGCCGCTCAAGTTCACGGATAGCATTAACGTGAGAATCAAGCTTCGATTTTTCAATCGTTCCCAGTTTATTTTGTAAACTTTTAAGCTGCTCCAGGTTGTCATCAAAAAGGCTTTTTCGGCTGCCGTAGATAAGACCTGATGTCGGAGCGGGCGGTTTTACCGGACTGCCTGGGGTGGCTGGCGAGGGTATCGGAGCCGCCCCTCCAAATAAATCAAGGAAGGCTTTGGTAGGATTGTTCTCCCTGCCTTCCAATTTCCCTTCCGAATTGAAAGTACAGGACTGCGGGTCTCCGCCCCCTTCGAAATTTGAGCAAATCCCCAGGCGTTTTACCGGAATGGTGCTTTTGAATTTTTCACCTAAGACATAGTCCAGCGATGGTCCCCTGGGAGAGGTATCCGCGAGCCCGGTCAATGAATATTGAACCCCTCCCTGATGGCTGTTACCGGTCTTATAGGTGGAATCCTTTATAATGATGATGTCATTTTTCACCTTAGACAGCGGATTCGTCATCGCGGGCAAGGACCCGATAGCGCCGGCAGCCGGATTAAATTCTTCAGCCTTAAAGCCTGAAGGGAAATAAAAAAATATTGCTCTTCTCGGCGCAGCGTCCGCGCCGAATACCTGGGTTTCATGGAAAGTCCTCAGAACGGGCAGGAATAGGATGGAATTCCCTAGGTATCGGATGAGATTTCTTCTTGATAGTTCATTTACAACTTTAGACATGTTAGTGGTCTCTCCTGGTATAGGACGGATCTGTAATAATTTTTATAAGCAAGTCACCGACAGAAATTTCACCACTGGCAAACTTTGATGCTATATGACGAGTCGCGCAAATGTCCGGATCACTCGCAACCATGGTCCGTCCATGTGTATAGCGGTACCACTGCAAGGAAAAACAACGTTTTGCCTGGGAAGTTTTGGCCATCTCTTCGGCGAGGTTGCCGCCACCATTAAATTTGATGTTCTTGCCATCGACATCAACCATCGTCCCTGACGCATCCACTTTCATGCCGTTTTCCATGGGTCGATAGACGCCTAGCGTATCGTAATCCTCCATTCCAAAGCCTATCCCATCAATTTTTATATGACAGCCCGCACAGGCAGGATTTGTGGAATGGGCCGAGAATCTCTGCCGGGTGGTTTTTGTCGGGTCGGGATTAGGGACTTCCACATTGAGCCCTTCAGGGGTAGGAGGAGGGACAAAGCATAACATTTTTTGTAATATGAAATCGCCCCGTTTGATCGGGTGCGTTTGATTCGGTGCCGAATGGCCGGCTGTGACGGCTCCCAGGGTAACCAGGCCTTTTCTCGGGGTTCCTGGGAACTTTATTTTTGTAACTGTGCCCTCGACAACGGACTGTCCTTTGTAAAAGGCCGCGAGCGATGGGGGGCCAATCGTAAAGTCACTTGCATATAAACTTTCAAAAGTTGCGCTCGTTTGCCTAATTAAATAGTCAAATGTATCTTGCGCCTCTTCCATCATGGCCTTCTGAATTTCCGGAGTAAAAATCTTGGTGAGGGAAGGGTCCTTGCTTGCATTCAATATGCTTTGGTTCTCCAGCCAGGAATGGGCAAACTGATCGGTCACAAATCTCGATTTTTTGTCTTTCCATAGGCGCTGTGCTTCGGCAACCATGATCGCAGGTGTCGCTAATTTTCCGCTTGCGGCAAGTGCGTTCAATGCTTCATCCGGGACTGTCCCCCAAAAGAAATAGGACAGAGCACTGGCGATTTCATAAGCATCAAGGTCACCGGTCGAGTTACCTATCTCGCTTCTGTAGAGAAAGCTTGGTGACGTTAATAAGCTGGCAATGAGAAGGGTCATGCCTTCTCGCGGGGCAACCAGGAAGCCTTTTTTAAAGGTCGACAGTGCGAAAGTTTTTTCTGCTTGGGTTAATGGCCGCCGATAGAGCTTCGGAGCGATTGTATCGATTACTTTTTGCGCGCAGGTTTCACCGGCATCTTCGCTGCATCCGACCAGCGTTGAGAGTTTTGGCTTCAACTCATCCGCGATTGAAATTGCAATTTCGATATATCCCGTCAGTCGATCAGGACCAATGACATTGCTATCAACATTATTCAAAAACCCATTGAAGGACGATTCAACCGGTAATAAACCAGTCGGATCATTCGCAACCTTCAAAACATCACGGACCGTGTTAAAATACTCAGCTTTGGTTAATAAGCGAAGCGATTTCCTACCCGCCAGATTCGTTTTTTCGTCGCAATCGGAAGGGCCCTCCTTTATAACCGCTTCCACACCTTCAGCGGTCGATTTAGGACTTTCCTTGACCCCTCCGCTCCCGGTTTTGCCGCCTTCTTTATCCCCAGCTGGATTATCGCTATCCCTTGCATCCTCATTTTCACCCGTACCGTCTCCGTCCGGGGGCCCCTCGCCATGCATACCTGATTTACTGTTTATGTCTCCCACCCCAGGTTTTTTGGGAGGAGGGGAGCAAGCGACAAGCATGAGGCTGACGATCAAAGGGAGATGAATTCTAAGTGAAACTAACATGCAACGCCTTCTTCCTGGGTTCGAGCGGATCATTTAGCGTGAAGTTGCCCCTTGGTATCGGCCAAACGAGGGAGGACTTGAGATGAAATTTATACGTCCTGGAATTATTCTGATAATCAGTGAGTAATCCACAAATGCCGTAATGTTGGGGAAAATTCGCATTTTTGTCATGTCACAATACCAGAAAGTGGGCTGTGTCGGGCAAAGGAATCGCTCTGGTCCAGTGGGAATGTAAAGGAACTGGGGAACATCACTTTCGAGAATGGCCCTCAATCTTCCTGATGTTTAATTTTTGGCATCCGATTTGTCGAGGACCGCTATCCCTTTGTCCCTATAACAGCTGCTCAAAATGGAGGGCTAAAGTTTTTCCGTTCCTTGTCCGATAGCGGGGATACCCAGGGTGCTGACACTTTTAAGATCGAGATCTATGGAATGAACGGGAAAGTCTTTATTTTGCGCATGAATTCGGCACTTCCCATCGCTATGGTCTTAGCTTGCCAACCCCTTATCGATCGCCCTCATATCATTAGAAAAACCATTCCAGAGTCAGACCTGCCCATCGATTCGGGCTCGAATAAAGATACCGCCCCGAACCGCGAAGTCGAATCAAAAGCCCAGCCTGAGACTAAGGGTGAGCCGCAGGTAAAAGCTGATCCTGAAAGCAAGGGAAAAGCTAACAAGGAACAGATTCCGACGAAGCAGTCCGACCCAGCGCCAAAACCGACTTCCCCAGTAAAATCAATCGGTCTTCCGGTTTTGTTTACGCTCGCAAACGTGAAAGACAAGTGCATCGAGGGTGAAAACGCCTTCGCGACGCAAAGCGATTGCTCCTTCGAAAACGAGTCGCAGCTTTTCACTGCG
>CAXSGP010000069.1:5027-25049 GCA_964236955.1 uncultured Oligoflexus sp.
AAAGCTGGGCTTCCCAATCGGTGTCTACGAATGCCGGAGATGCGGCGAAGCCAGGTACCAAAGTTGATGGATCTCCTGCATTTTGGTTCCGAGACTGGTTTTTTCCACTCTATAATAAATATGGCGCTGACAAGGTACTAACCGGATTTTTCAGGCTCCTTTCCACCGAGTTTCCAAAGAATGGAATCCGCTACGCGAAGGATCTCAATTGGGGTGAATACACTCATTTTATGAGTGGGGCGGTGGGCGAAAACGTAAAGGGAACCGTCACCTCGGCCTTTGGTTGGGATAATAAACGTGAGGACGAGTTTCAAAAAGCGCGCAGTGACTTCCCTAATATTAAATATTAAAATTTGATAGAACGGTTAGTGCTGCAGGAGGATTCAGGAGCAAAAGGCGAACCCAAGGAGGCGCATGGCAGAGCCGGAGAGATTGAATCCTGCTGCGATTGCTCATTCGATTTCATGGAGGCAGGAGCTAAAAAAGTGCTTCATTCCTCTTTAAAGGCATCTTGGGACAGCCGGGTCGCCCTGATCTTGAGCCAACGCTCCCTGCCCACTAAAAAGCTTTGGATGACTCCCGGCTCCTATCGAAAATGGGAGACCTCTATCAGGCTCGCCGCCCTCTTAAGCCTATTCACCGAGTCCTGAGGACAGGGCCCACTGGTAAAAATCCCTGGCTATCAGGGGATCCCTGCCTAAGTCTGCCACCAAAAAAGCGTGATATTTAGCTTGAATGGTCTGCGAACGAGTTATCCCAAATGGCATATTTCCGTCTTAGTTCCTAGACTGATTAACCCGCTAAAAATTCCATTAATCTCCTGGGCTAAAAATGTTTTTGAAGATAGTTAATGTGATATTTTTGCTCCCTGGTATACTCGAAAAATGGTAACCGGAATTTTCTCTTGCCGGTGAAGGGTAGGTCTATGAATAAGATCCTGACCATGATCGGGCTTCCATTGTTCCTATGTTATTTCCTTTTGAAACAGCTCTACTCTGAAGGGCACGAGACATTTTTTTTAGTCTTTCGTGCGGTTTTTATCACCTTTACCCTTGTCAGCCTTTTTAGGATATTTAAGCATCGTGACAAAAGTCTTGGGGCTTTTAGTCTGTTTCATGAAATTTTTCGAAGGAAATTAGGGCAAAGCGTCGCCGATTATCTTATTTTCGAAGTTAAAATGCTGATTGGATCTTTGAAATTTTTCAGGACCCCCTTAAAATCCTTTGGTGCCATCAGTCATTCCTATTTTGCCGGTCCTATTCTACAGGGATTAGTGATTGGGTTGCTGCTCATGCTCGCCATAGAGCCGTTGCTTATCCACATTCTTATATCCGCAAAATTCACTGGACCTTTAGCAATGGTTTTGCATTCCGGCCTCGTTGTTTCCGAGATCTATATACTCCAGATCCTGTTTGGAAATCTCTATTACCTGCAATTTTCAGAAGCTCTCGTTACCGAGAGACGATTAAAAATAAGAATGGGATATTTTTGGAATTTAGATATCGACCTTGATAATATAAAATTAATTGAACGAGGCAACGTGAGAATCATCGGCGATAAGACAGCCAAAATCGGCTTGATGATGGACCCTACTGTTCGGCTGCACTTTCAATCGCTACAGCCTGCTCAGAAACTTTTTAAAAAGAAAGCTTACCAAACTATGGATGTTTTCCTGAAAACAACGGAGGTCCAAGGGCTGATCGAGAACGTTGAAAGACTAAGACGCGAAATCTCGTTGGTTCATCAATAAATCGATCTTTACCGATTGAGCGGCTTTGCCATCCCAATGCGCTGCCCTCAGAGGGCGACAGTGAAAAGAGGGCAAGGTTTGATCTTTTGACACTTCCCTCTTAAGTTTGCTGTGTGTCAGCCTGTGATGAGGTCGATCCGGTAGCGTTAAAGGATTGAGCAGTGAACGGCTTAAAACAACCCAATTTTTGAATACTGCTTGGTGTCCTTGGCTCGACTATCAGAATGAACTCTATAAGCGCTTGAAAAGATAAGAAAAAATAGGCGGTCGAAATCCCCTGCCTTTTGGCACGTTCCCTGCTTCTCTATTAAACATGAAGCAGCAAGGTTTAGAGGAATCTATATGAGTCGCTTCATTTGAAACTCTGTTTTGTTCGTTCTTTTTTTCTCAAATGACTTTAATCGAATCCCCTATTTTGAAGCCCCTTGCCATGCAAGGGGTTTCGCTTTTGTGCCTCATTCCATTTCCTGCCGAGAAAATTCGCAATACTGGCAGGAAATGAACGGTGATCCTGAGCGAGATCCAAAGGTAAAAGATGAGAACCTGGGCAGGCGTTTAAGGATTGAACAGTGACAGTATCAAAACCCAGCAAGGTGTTGTCGACAACGGTGATAGAGGGACTCAATCATGTTATATGTTCCAATAAGTCCTTGATAGGATAGACCATCCTGATCCCATTCAGGCCCGAAAGATTTGGCACGATCCCTGCTTTAGCTTAAGTACGAAGCGACCCATTTTTAGATGAATCTAGAAGAGTGGCTTCAGAAGAATAGAATCGCAGCTGCGAGATACTCACTTTCTCAAATGACTTTAATCGAATCCCCTTTTTATGAAGCCTCTTGCATTGCAAGGGGCTTCGTTTTTTTTGAGTTAAAGCATTTTGTAACCTAGCCTGTTCTCGCTTGCCCCAGTACCTTTATTCCATATCGACCTTTGATTCGAAGGAAAACAAGGCGCTTTGAGAGGGCAGCCGTTTAGAGATTAAACACTGTCAGTCATCTCAATCGACAGTTTTGCATAAGAATCGATATCAAGTCGCTCCGGGCTGTTATTTCTCTGAGCTAAACCACGAAAATGACGAAGAACAAATTCCCCGGCAAAGAACCTATCGATTGGCATAGTCCCTGCTTTATAGTAACTGTGAAGAATGAGTATCGAAATAAGATTTTAGAGAATCTAACTTCACAAATCATATCGCTAGCGATTGATAGAATTGACCTCATCTCGTTTGACTTTAATCGAATCCCCTTTTTTGAAGCCCTTTGCCATGCAAGGGGCTTTTTTTCTCGATCAGTTATCGACACGCCAGCTCGAAGTTTTATCATTTACAAAGTCGGGGAGTGATCCTGATGTTTCGACGATATCAACAAGAAACCCGCCTTCTTCGCGATCGTCAAACAAAGCGACCCGGGATCCCCTGAAGAAGATTTCAATCGAACTGAGGGAATTGTCCTCGAGTTTGCCGGCACCCCCTTCGATGTTGGCCCAACCCGGTTGCATCAATTGGGTCTGGCCGAGCCAGTTTCCCTGTTGAAAGGCTATACCAATTGAGCGATTCAATGCATCCACAGTCTCACGTCCCGTGCCTTTGTTGACAAAGTCGAGGGCAATGTAGTTGGGTACTCGTCGGGCCGCATTGAGGCATTCATTTTCAACCCGACCAAAAAGAGAGCCTTTGTTATTATCTAGCGCTCCGTTTTTAAGGGTTGGGATATCACGGAAGTGATTCATGACAAAGAGCCTTCGAAACTTATGGTTCTGGGAGTTATCGGCATCAAGAGGAATATTGTCCCATCGTGAGCGACAGCTCCGGTCTTTCGCTGCATTGCCCATACTCCAATAATTCTCAACTGTAAATTCTTTGTCAAAGGCAATACCCAGGTGGCGAGTGGCATCGGTTTGTGACAGTATGAGCAGCCGCTTATTCTGAGCGATCATTTCCGTGATTCGAGGCCATCCCTTCGATTTCACGTCAGCTTTGTAGGGGTCAAAAATCATGTCCTTCAAGTCGGGGAACTTATTGAGCGCCGTTTCGAATTCATTGACTCGTGCGCTGGGGGTCCATTCGAGATGAAGAGTAATGATCGCTTCCGGGTTCTTCTTCATAAAATCTTCGAAGCGTTTAAATTCATCGACCAGGGAAATCCAGGGAAAGGTACCGGCAAATCCACAAGTACTATGGCAAAGCACCGCTTCACCCTTCGTGCTCCAAATATCAAGCATAAAGCCGCGAACGCCCATTTCAAGTTGCTTGGTGATGCCCCACTCTTGATTGGGTACCAAAAATCTAGCATCGTCTCCATTATTGGCAAAGGCGTTATGAGCGCTTAGAAAACTAACCCGATCCAGGGTTCTCTCATTGAAGGAGGGTGGGGGAGTGTTATCAATTTTTAGGAAGGTGCCAGACTCGGGTCTGATGGCATGCCTTTGAGTATCCGGCCCACATCCACTTACTGCGAGTATCAGCAATAATGACGCAAATTTTGCTCCCATATCTTCGCCTTTTCAAATGGTCATTTTATCGCCGCTCGAACGCAAGCCTAGCGAGCCTTGGCAAGTAGCCAGACGCTGGGATTCGAAAGGGTAGCGATAAGTTATTAGGATCTCTAAGCAGATAGCCCTTGGCATGTAAAAAGTACATTGAGCATTTTTATGGGAGTAACAGTAGGCATTTAATAAAATTGTTTAGCTCTACTGGCTTTTGGTTTCGCCGCCGCGACCTTCTGCCTTGAATACGCAGGAATACGAAATACCTGTCCCCTTCGTACAGAAATCGGCTGCCAACACCGAAAAGGAGCTAGGTGTTGTATAAAGGACCAAAAAAATGCTAAATTATCTCAATCATGCTCATGTCTTAGCCTTTTTTCTCGGCGCTGCTGCCTGTAATTCCCCTGCCGATCAAAAGGCTGATGCAAAAAATACTTCGGGTTCTTATCCCAGCCCTGTATCCGCCGCCGATGGCATTGGTGTTGATTCCGAAGAAAGCTCGTCGGATGTCTCTGCGCCCTCAGGAGCGCCCTCCGCTGAGGGAGCTGCTTCGAGCGGAGCCGGCGATTCCATCGGCGCGTCATCCCCCAGTTCCGAAGCACCGACAGCACCTGCAAGCCGTAGCACTGAAATACAATCCGGAACGCTCACGGCCGCTGCCTTTAGTGATGCGTTGAATCTGACAACATTTATGAACTACCTTCAAAGCCATGCGAATATCAGAATAAAATTGCCCGAAGCCTCGCCTTTTACCTATGACATGGATCAGGAAAAACTGAAGGTGCTCGTGCCGGCAAAGGAAGCGACGGCCTCGACGAAACTCGACCTTGGCCTGATGATCGATATAACAGGCAGCATGGGTGATGAACTGCTCTACCTGCAAAAAGAATGGACCACACTCACCAATGACTTACAGATAGTGTTTCCAAATCTCGCGGTACGGATGAGCCTTGTCGTTTACCGCGATACAAGCGATTCGTTCGTCACGGCAGGCATCCCCTTCACCGATAAGCGGGAAGCCTACCAGGCCGAGCTTTCCAAATATAAAGCTGAAGGCGGCGGTGACCATCCCGAAGCAGTTGATGCAGCGCTTGGGGCCAGCAACAAGCTGGAATGGGATGCATCAAGCCGCAAGGTTTTATTCTGGGTTGCTGATGCCTCTCCCCATGAAGACAAGGAAGCTGCATCGGTCACGGAAATACTCAAGCTTCGCGATAAAGGAGTCCACATTTATCCATTGGCCGCCAGCGGCGTAGACGATCGCGCTGAGTTGATCATGAGAATCGGGGCACTTCTTACGGGCGGGCAGTATCTCTTCCTGACCAATGATTCCGGGATTGGCAATTCTCATGCTGAGCCCCACATCCCCTGCTATAACGTGGAGAGACTGAACCAGCTTATGCTTCGTATCCTGACCGAAGAGGTTTCAGGGCTTAGCGTGAATGCCAAGCCTGAGAATATCCTTCGGTCGGTGGGCAAATCCACCAATGGCGTCTGTCAGGTCTCGCCCGCCCCCGATCCTCAAATCGTCGAATGAACCGCCCGGCTGCAAATGAGCTGTCAATTAAAGAGGGCTGAAAAGCCCTTTTTGCTTGTCATGGAGAAAAATCCTCTAATATCAAAAGCTTGCCAATCATAAACAGGGAAATGACCTGAGATGTCATGATGGGATAGAACGCCATTGCCGACACATTGTCTCCTATGCCCCGGACCGCAATCAATTTTAGATAACGTAAATGATGGCTTGGCATGCGGCAAAGTTATGATATTTGGGTCTTTTAGACGTATTTTGCGAGGTTTTCCAAGAAAAGACTCATTTTTTAGAGAAATACCTAAGAGATTGGCTCCAAATATAGTATATTAGGCTCCCCGAGTACTCTTTTTATTGGAGTCGAGGTCCCCTTTTAGAATTCCATCGCATGGCTGTAAACGGTTCTCTAACCTTTAGCCTGTTATATTAGGATGGGGAGCTTAAGTTTCTTATAATATTGCCGATTAAGGAAAGTGAACGCAAACCACATCCGCTTTGGAGTCGGCCCCAGCTTAGACTCCTCGGGGCCATGTTCTCCCGGGGATTTCGCGATTCAGTGACCCATGCGGAGGCGTAGAACCCGCCTTGCTGGGGTGGGGTCTTCACAATGATCACGGTTTACTTAGGGTTTGGCAGTTTCAGCTTTCAGAATGCTAAAGATCAAGGAGTACCAGTTAATGGCGACCAAGACGAAGAATGCTGGTGATTCAAAGGAACAAAAGACATTGGACGAAGCGGACGGAGCAGGAATTTCCTCGGAAGATGCAGCAAAAAAAGTAAGTGACGCATATCAGGAAAATTCCAAACGGGATCTCGATCGTAGAGAAAAAGAAGGCCTATCCAAATATCCCGCCGTGCGTGTGCTCTCCGGAGCTGAGCTGGAGGCTTACAAAAATCAAAAGGTTGACGGTGAAAAGGCCGAGCGCTTCTTAGCCCAAAAGGATAAAGAAGAGTATTGGCGCAATAAAAAAGAACAAAAGCGTAAGAAAACGGAAACATGATTTCCTAAATCAGTAATAGTGAAAGCCCTGGGGATCCCAACCGGGGTTTTTTCCTTTTTGAGCTAAGTTTTGGTCGTTTGAAGGCCCCTTCGTTGCTTCCCCGCTTAAAGATCAAGCTTAAGGCTCGGCTCCCTTAAAACGATATTTTCCTTGAAAATTCGGCCCCATCTTCTTTAAACTTTGCTTTAATTGAAATCATTTCTTAACCTTAAAGCTAGCAGTCACGTCTTAGCGCACCCTATGGCCAGGAGATTCCATGTCAAGTCAGAAGCCGAACGCAGGCGCGCCTGTCGCTCCAACTCTCAGTCCTTCGCCAAAGGCAGCAGAGTCCGCTTCCCCCTCGTCTCCTAGTCCCTCTGCCTCAAGCCCTGTGCCGCGCAAAATGAAAGAAGGTTGGGTATCAAAGCTGGAAACTTTGATCTTGGGCCGTGAAAAAAGAGATGAGGTGATCGATGATTCCGTCACGCCGGGGACGACAGTGGATATCGTTTTCATACCAACCGTTCAGGGTCTTGTTACATTCAAGGTGAGAGCTGACACAAGTTGTAAAGCCGTTCAGGAACTCCTGGTTGCTGCCGCGGTTCCCGGAGTTAAGCTTGAAGTCATCCCCGGTCCGCGCGGTGGCCTCAGGTTAGGCGTCAATGGTAAGTTCAACCCTAAGTTGAATCTTTTTGTAAAAAAATAGTGTGTTCTGACTGAAAAATAGCAAGAGGCTGACGCTTCTATTCAGGCACTGCGAGCATGAATTTTCATTTCCTCGATTATGGTTTTTTTGGCTTTGAGCTGTAAGGCCGCCAAGCTCAAACCGCCGCCGGCGCCGTCGATGAAGTGGGCGTGCTCGTGCCCCTGGGCTGATTGGAAATGGCAAGTCATGACAGTAGCATCGGAAGCATGAATCCCGTAGATTACTTTGTTATTTTGCGAAAGGCCTTCGAGTTTGGCAAGCAGCTTATTTTCTTCTCCGCTCGTCAAATCGATGACGAGACGAAGCGTCCCGTCCATTTTGATCCAATCGGATTGTTCCAGCATTTTCTGGGTATATTCCGAAGGCTTTCCAATAATGGAATTGTTGATGTTGAAGCGAAAGAGAAAAGTTCCTATGAGGCTCTCGACGATCGTCTTTATTCGCCATTTCAAGCGCTTGAAAAGGCTTCCATTTTTGCTTTGGATTTTCGCTTCGCTGCGCCAGGTAGGACTGAGCCAGGGACGGTTTTCATTTTGAACTGAGATGGGGCGCAGGCGCAGTAGGGGGCCATCTTCCTTTAACACACCAAAGATGGCCTCGAGTATGGGATCTTCGTCGCTCAAATTCACAGTAAATTCGATGAGAATGCTTAAAACACGGCCCCGGATGGCCTTAAAAGGCATAAGCCTGCATGATAATCCGCTTAGGTTTGCCGCATCAACGGGATGACCAAACCCCGAAGGGGGCAGAGGGGGATCGAGACGTTTCACTTCCGCTTCTGCCAGCGCAATGCCGCGGCCCCTAAAAAAAGGTAAATACTCCGTTGCGCTCCAGGATAGAAAACCGAAGTGGACATCTTCCCCTTTGCCGCGAATCTCCTTTATGCTCATGGAGCCGACCAATAGATTCAGTCCGAGCGTTGAATGGGTGAGGTCCTGAACCCCTTTCAAAATATGAAGGCAAAGATCAAGGTCACCAGGACCCACGAGAAAGCAAGCGCCGTCTCCACCAAAGACATAAGGAACGCGCAGGGGAGAGAAGACGTTGCGCATAGCAGCAACACACGCGGCACCGGCGAGATTCACATCGCGGTATCGCCCCTCTTGAATAGCCACTGTCGATCCCCGCACATCGGCAATAACCACGAAAGAATCGTCAGGGGCGGGCTTGGCGGCAGTGATGTGCGAAAGATTTTCGTATTTCATTAAAAAACACTCTCCTATCCCTATGCATGTCGCAGCCCGGAGTGAAAATTGGACGGGCCCGAGGGCGAATCTCTCAACCCTCTCGCAGGATCGGAATTTGAAGGAAAAAGATAAGATGGCCTCCTCGATAATTTTAACTTTCGCTAACGGGAAAATGAGCTGGTCCTAGACCGTAGGACATAGACTAAAAGTGTTAGGTTCTAAGTTGCTGAGACTTGGGTGTTTTTGAAAGGAATGCGGTAAATTCCTTGGGTAAATCCTCCTCAAACCTTAAAGGTCTTTTATCGACGGGATGTTCAAAGCCTAGCACTTTCGCATGGAGTGCAAGGCGCTTGTAGGGCCAATTTCCGTGCGAAGACCGGTGCGGCTCATAGCGCATATCGCCTAGCACTGGGTGACCCATTTCCGCGAAATGGACCCGAATCTGATTTCTTCGTCCGGTTTCCAGATTCACACTTAGCAGGCTTGCATTGGCGAAGCGCGTGACAACGCGGTAGTGAGTTATTGCCAGCTCACCTTGGGCGCTGGAGCGCTGATTGAGAGATTTATCGGATGCTAAATAGCTTTCTATCGTGCCGCTATCCCTGCTGAGCTGGCCGCTTACGATTGCTGCATATTCACGCTCAGGCTTTCGGGCCGAAAACTGTTTGATGATAGCATCGGCATATTCTTGGTTTTGGCCAAAGATCAAAAGACCAGAGGTATCCCTGTCGAGTCGGTGTACAACAGCGACTTTGCCGCGACGGGGCTGATTATGATTGATGTGGGAGGATAAAAGGTCAACGAGGGTATTGGTTTCCCGGCGATCCGTTGGGACGGTGAGTATACCCGCCTCCTTATTCACTACAATCACCGCATCATCGCAATAGACGACATTGAAGCCGCGTGTTGGACGCTTGAGAGGCTTCTCCCTATACTGTCTCTGCGGATCATAATTCAAGGCAAGCCTATCCTCTGCTTTAACCGGTATGCCGCCATCTTCACAGAGTACGCCGTTGATCGAGACGCCGCCATGTTCGATAAGGCCCCGGACTCGGGCACGTGAAAAATTCAAGACTCTGGCGACCACGAGATCAACTCGTCCCGCATCCCTATTTAAGATTTGATAGGAAAGTTGTTTCTGAGGCATTGGCAGTATCCCTGACAGTGATAATCGAGACGATTCGGCAGCCAAGTTCTAGCACTGTCGCGTGCAAAAGGATTTAAAAAAGGGCAGGATTTGGGCTCGGACCCTAAGTCGGTTTGAGTGAGCCCCCCGGGTTGGCACAATGATCTAGCGGTCTTTTCTATCACGGATAAACTGTCTCAGAATGATGGAGAGGACGCGAGTGTCCTTGGCATAACGTTTCGCCAGGCGGCGCGGTTCCTGAAACAGGCGATAGGACCATTCGATTCCAGCTCGCTGCATCCATCTGGGGGCGCGGCTCACTCGGTTGGCACAGAAATCGATGGCAGCCCCCACACCTAAAAACAGGCCCCGATCAAAGCGATTGATATTCTGATGGATCCAAAGTTCTTGTTTGGGAGCACCGAGACCTACGAATATGATATCGGCTTCACTGTCCCGGATCTTCTCGACAATGCGATTGTTTTCGTCCGTGTTGTGTTCAAATCCATAGGGTGGCGAGTAGACGTCCACGATGCGAAGTCCGGGATACTGCGACTCGAGGTTTTTCTTCGCTTCCCAGGCGACTCCTGGTCCTGCCCCTAAAAGGAAGACTTTCAAGCCTTCTTTGGCAGAGCTTTCGCAAAGGCGAGGCAGGAGATCAGCACCTGTTACCCTTTCCTTGAGTGGCTTGCCGAGGAGGCGTGAAGCCCAGACTATAGGCATTCCATCGGCAAGGGTGAGAAGAGCTCCGGAATAAACCTCACGAAAGGCGGCATTGGATTCTAGCATAACGAGATGATCGCTATTGGGCGTGACAACATAAGAACATCGTTCGGCGCGGGCGGCACGGGTGAGAGTATCTACAGCTGAGTTCAAGTCGAGTCTATCAATGCGGGCATGACCAAGGGCAAATTTTTCAGACAATGGAACTTCCTCTCAAAGACTGTTGAAGTCATCAGCTGAGTGGAACTCAGCGTCAAAGCTATTATTAACCCCGAATGGCAACTCTAACCAGCTCTGGATTTAGAAGCCGTTGGGCTTCCTTTGGGCAAAGGCCAACCAAGAAACCTCGTTTACCGCCGTTGATGAAGATCTTCGGTAATTCGAGTATCGACTCTTCCATGTAGACCGGAGTTTTGTTTCTCGTTCCGAAGGGGGAGGTTCCGCCGACGCGGTAGCCCGTGTGTTTCTCTGCGGCTGCCGCTGGGCAAGGGCTCACTGTCTTCACTCCGATTACCCTCGCCAGTTCTTTAGTCGATACCTGACAGTCGCCGTGCATCAAAATTGCGAAGCAGTCTTTTTTGTCTGATTCCATGATCAAAGTTTTGATGATGCAATGCTCGTCCATTCCCAGCTCACGGGAGGAAACCGCAGTGCCACCCTTCTCCACATAGTCGTAATGGTGGCGGGTAAAGGAGATTCTAGCGCTCTGGAGTTCGCGTATCGCCAGAGTCATGGGCATCTTCACGGCAAGCTCCCTTAGATATTTTGGTGTTTTTGGCGGAAACGCAGGGCTGTGGTATAATCTTTTCCATCGTAATCCTTCAAAAAAGGAAGACTTATGTTCAAGTGGACCATCCTGCTTGGTCTATGCTTTTCGACTGGATGCCCAGCCAACACCCTGGTGGTAAGCCTTATCAAAGCAAAAGGGGGCAATCAACCCATCGCTGAACAAAGTCATCTGATCAGCCCCTATATCTATGGATTTGGAAGTTATCTTCACGAAGATAGAAGTCAAGAAAATATTTGGGAAATGAAACCGACTGCCTACCGCTGGGGCGGCAATACCAGCTCCCGATTTAACTACCTGGCCAATAGCTGGAACAGTGGGGCCGATTGGTTCTTTCATAACTATTCGGCCAGTAAAAAATCGATTGTCGATGCGTTCATGAATGAAAACAGGGCAAGATCTGCGGCCTCGTTCATCACCTTGCCAATGATGGGTTGGATCGCTAAAGATGGAACTTCAGTAAGTTTTCCGCGGGGAAAGTTCCGGGTGCAGGACAAGTTCGAGGGAGATGCAGGCAATGGCCAAGTCGGGGATGTCAAGCTAAAAGCTGACCCGAAGGCCACCAGTGTGGCCTTAACCCCTTCCTTTGTTGCCAACTGGGTTAAAAAACTCAAGGGCCAGTTCGGCAATTATCCCCATTTCTATATCATGGATAATGAACCGATGCTCTGGCACCTAACCCACCGCGATGTGCATCCGGATCCGACGACCTACGATGGCTACCTTAAGCTCTATGTGGACTATGCCTCGGCAGTACGGGCGGCCGATCCCGCTGCCGTTATAATCGGTCCCGCGCTTTGGGGCTGGCTGGCGATGCAGCAATCGGCTTTCGATTCCCCAGGTCCCTGGAGCAACGGCAAGAAAAACATGGACCGGGCCAAACATGGCAACCAGCCTTTTCTGGAATGGTTCCTGGAACAGATTATCAAAGAAGAGAAGGCGAGAGGGGTTTCCCTCCTCGATGGGATCGATGTTCACTATTATCCTGAGAAAGGGACTTGGCCAACCTCTAGTGAAAGCAGCAGCGAGGTGAGGCGTCAACTGCTTGAATCCACGCGTTCCCTTTGGGACCGTGACTATAGAGATAATAGCTGGATCAATGAAAAACTCTATTTCATTCCCCGACTAAAGGCCATGGCGGCCAAATTTAAAAAGTCGGCGAAAGTTTCCCTTGGGGAATACAATTTTCGTGGTGAGAAAGATGCTGCCGGTGCAATCGCCCAGGCCGATATCCTGGGCATCATGGGGCGCGAGGACCTTTACGCTGCCCAATATTGGGATTTTCCAATCAAAGACGGAACTCATCGCAACGCCTTTCTACTCTATAGAAATTTTGATGGCAAAGGGAGCGGTTTTGGTAACCGTTATCTTCCAAATTCAGCTGGGATAAATGCCGACTATTCGGTGTATACTGCGGAAGACAGTTCGCGCAAACGCCTGACCGTGGTGCTGCTCAATAAAAATCTCAACGATGAGAGGGAATTTGAATTGAGCTTCGCAGATTTTGGCAAAGTTAAGAGCGCGAACATCGTTGGCTGGGATGCGACCAATGATCCGGCCGTAATGAAACGTTACGAAGCGAAACTTCAGGCAACGCCGAACCTTACGATCAAGACCAAGCCTTTATCGATGCAGATTGTTGAACTGATATACTGAGAATAAAGGTTAAGCCATGTGGATGCTGCTCACTATCTCGACTTTCATTCTTGCCGTGATGCTGCGCTATCAGGTTTTGCTGGCCCTCATCAGCCAGGCTGCGCTCAAGCACAAGTCCAAGGAGCGGCCCCTCCGCGACTTTCCCCGCTTTATAATCCTGGTTCCCGCTCATAACGAGGAGATCGGCATTGCTGCGACGCTCGGGAGCATTCATGCTCTCGACTATCCGCGCAGCTCCTATCGTGTGATAGTCATTGCTGACAACTGCAGCGATCAGACGGCGAAGGCAGCCCGGGCGTGTGGGAGCGAAGTCTTTGAACGATTCGACGCGGATCATAAAAGCAAGGGTTACGCGCTTGAATACGCATTGAAGAAGCTGCAGCTTGACCCAACGCCAGCGCCGGATGCGATCGTCGTTATCGACGCCGATACCCGGGTGGATAGAAAGCTTCTGCAGGCCTTTGGCAATCGCTTGCTGGAGGGTGAGGAGTGGCTGCAGGCTTATTACAGCGTTTCGAATCCGGATGATTCCTGGCGGACGCAGCTGATGACCTACGCCTTTGGTCTGTTCAACGGCATTTGGCTTTCTGGACAGGATGTCCTTGGGCTTGGCTGTTCGCTTCGGGGTAATGGCATGGCCTTCGCCTGGAACGCGTTAAGTCGCCAGCCTTGGCGAGCCTATGGCCTGGCAGAGGATTTGGAATTTAGCTGGCACCTTCGGGTCGCCGGCGAAGCTGTGCGGTTTGTTCCTGAGGCCAGGGTCTTTGGTGAAATCATAAGTGGCAATCAAAAAGCGTCGAAGGCTCAGAGATTAAGGTGGGAGAAAGGCCGAGCCGAACTCAAAGCCAGCTTTAAAAGTCAAATTTCGCAGATGGCTGTTCCGAAATTCAAAAGATGGTTGCTTCTTTCCGACTTAAAAATGCCGCCTCTCAGTCGATGGTTGGTCCTTACGCTGTCCGGTTGGGCCGCAAGCCTTGCGGCGATTTTTATGGCGGCGGGTAACAACCTGGGAATCGCGATAGGGACCCTGCTGCTCGCGGTCTATTCGCTTGCCCTGATTTACTTTACCCTCTATTTAAGTCTGCCCTTCACCCGATTGCATTTGCCCTGGCGCTATTTGATGGCTCTGACGAAAGCACCCTTCTACATACTTTGGAAGTTGATGCTGATGATGAGCCGAACCCCTGCTCAGTGGGTAAGAACCGAAAGAATGAAGAAAGAGGTCTGAAGCAGAAGGGGCGCAAGGCAGGCCCATACTCTTCCCCCTCAACTCAATCTCAAGCGTGATTCCTCGCTTGGTACAACTCTTGCTTTAATGGTATTAAAGCAAGTAAGACTCTTTAACAGGGAGGTATCCTTGAGAGCCGTAATTTTCATCGACGGTGCGTATCTACAGACTCAGCTTAAGAACAACGGCAGCGAAGCCGACTACCTTCATATAGCTGATCACCTTTTGGCCCCACTGCGTGCGTCTTTTCCCCTCGATCTTTTGCGTTGCTATTACTATTACTGTCCTCCGTACATGTCTCAGGAGCCGACCGAAGACGAGCTTAAACGCATGGAAGTGCATGAGAATTTTGTGCGCGAATTGCAGAGTCTCGGGCGTTGGGCAATCAGGCTTGGAAAGCTGCAAAAGCGTTGGGAAGGTCAACGTGAGGTCTACGAACAAAAGCGTGTCGACGTCCTATTGTCCGTCGATATGGTAAGGCATGCCGCAGCCGGGCACATTCAGCACGCAGTTCTGGTGGCCGGGGATAGCGATTTCGTGCCAGCAGTCGAGGCTGCGAAAGAGCATGGCGTAACGGTTTCACTTTGGTGTGGAGCTGCCAAAACTGTGCACAAAGACCTCATTGCCCTGGCCGATGAAGTCTATGCCTTTGACTGGGAAACGTTTCCCTTAATAACAGCGGCAACTGAAAATCAACGGGCGCGTCAGCGTCCGTCGGGCAATGTTATTCAGAATCAAAACGGAAATGCCAATGCCAATACACCGGCCGGGGGGACTGCACCCTCCTCACGCCGTCGTCGTGGTGGTCAGGGCAACCGGAACAACCAGGGCAATCGACGCCCTGAACAGGCCACGGAACCTGCATCGGAGGAACCTAAGAAAACCGGATGGCGCGAACGTTTCAAAGGTTTGAGCAATAAAAAAGAAAGCTGATCCCAAGGCGTTTCCATCATTTGACAAGCAATCTTGCTGCGCTCGCGTTAGAATACAGCTTTGTATACTATCGCGTGGGTTTCAAAGGAGATGACATGCGTCGCGTGCTATTGTGCCTTGCATTATGTATCGCCGGTCCCTTGTTTGCAAACTCCAAAAGTTTGTTCATTAATGGTGTTTATGCCGCAACTTATGGCGACTTAAGTTGGGATAAAGGCGATTGGCAGGGAAATAATTATTCAGCCATAAGATTAAAGGCAGGTTTTCAGCTGCTGCGACTCGATTTCGTCGGATTGACTATCGGCTTTCAAAAAGTCGGGTTCTACGATGGCATTCAGAAGTGGAGTGGCGACAAAAAAATTGCTTTCGATTACCGGGGGCCGGTACTGGAGCTCCATCTTTTTCCTGATGCTCCCTTTGGATTTTCTCTCGCGGGTATGAGCGGCTCAGGTTACAGCTATCTTACCTCGCCTGAGTACTACCGGGCGAATTGTACGATTCCCGCTTGTAAAATCGATGCAGAACGTTCGTCATTGAAAGTAGGGGAAGTCACGGCCTACGTTACCGCAAAAATCAGCTACGGCCTGCAGGCTGTTTTAGGGACCGGCACCCGATCGGTTCACGGTAGTCCGAAGTATGATATTGACAGGAATCGTGACCATACCTGGGAAACGGGTACCAAGCCTGACTGGAAGGAAAGTCATTCCTTTTTCCTCTTGGGGCTAAGAGGGACGACATTGTAGTCAAAAAGGGACCGACGGGGTCCCTTTTTCGCTTTAGAATTTAAGAACTGACTTTGGCTTCACCTTGACTCTTATATGCGTCAATTATGAAATGCTTCCTTATCCTATTTTTATCCAAAAATTTCCCATAATTTCATCAAATCTAGCATTTGGATTGGCGGGCCTTTAACCCTGAAGCTCTTGACATGAGAGCGTTTCGGCTCATAGAGATACATTAAATTAAGTATAAATGATTTGACCAAGCAGTCTGATAAAGGTAGTTGTCTCCTATCGAAAAATTAGCTGAGGAGTCCCTATGAGACCCTGGTATGGGCAAAGCCGCCTCCGTGCGACCCTGCTGATTGTCTGTCTATTTTGGCATATTTTACCGCTTCAGGGCTTTGCTGCCGATTTTTCTAAAGCCTCTCTGACCACGCCGATCGGGAGACGGTCCTCGCTCCGCATCGGATCGTTCAACATCCAGGTTTTTGGCGAATCGAAAGTTAACAAGTCCTTTGTCAAAGACACCATACTTTCGCTTATTTCGCGTTATGACATAATCTTCATTCAAGAAATTCGAGATGATAAGAACAAAGCAATCTATGAGCTGCTCAAACTCTTAAATGAAGGGAGCGGCAAAAGTTATCAGGCACTCGTGAGCACGCGATTGGGCAAAGGTGAAATGAAAGAGCAATACGCTTATTTTTATGATCCTGCTGTGATCACCGCCATCGATTCTTATGTCTATGATGATGTTCACGATGATTTTTCACGCGAGCCATTTGTTGCACGATTTAAAGGCCAGGGTCGTATCTTTACCCTTGCTGGCATTCACGTAGCGCCTACCAATGTTAAAAAGGAGCTGGTAGCCCTTGGCGATGTGAAGATCGGCATCAAACAAAGATATTCTGACGATAATACCTTTTTCATGGGTGACTTCAATGCTGACTGCCAGTACTACAAGGAAACAGAGGGCTTTGACTATTTTGACGAAGCGCCACGCCTTCTGATGAGTAACGACGAAGACACGACCGTCGCGCCTAGCTCCTGCACCTATGACCGGGTCCTCGGCTTTGGAGATATTCAGAAATTTGCCAGTGATGCTCACGCCTTTAATTTTATGAACTTGTTCAATATTGACCTTAATAATGCGAAGTTGGTCTCCGATCATTTTCCCATAGAATTTACGATAGACGGTACCGGTGATATGGACGAGATTACGCCCATCCCCTCTAAGTTACTGCCTTTGGAGGGAAGCGAGGAACCTGGCTCCGTAACGGGAACGGATCAAGCTGGCGAGCCCATAGCACCTCCTGATTCCAAAGCGTCCAGCTGTGGCTTGGAGCCTTACAAAACTCCTGCAGGCTTTTGCTACGGAAGTTTTGACGGCAAAAAGAAACGAGTGACCGGAGTCTGCTGTCTTTGACTATTTGCGAGTCCATATTGAAGTCGTATAGGGAAAGGCCGAGGCGGTGACTTTTTCGCTTTCCTCGCATTTAAAGGCATCGAGGGCTTCGAGGGGATAGGTCGTATCGCCAGCCAGGTCCAGATGAATGCGAGTCAAATATATCTTTTGAATGATATGCAGGGTCTGTCTATAGATCTCACCGCCACCAATAATACAAATTTCATTGCCCCATTTCGGGGCCATTTCCCGGGCATGCCTTAAAGCTGAATCCAAAGTGCTTGCCGGCGTCACGATTCTTGGCAGCATCTCTTTGCTACGGGATAAGACAATGCTGTAACGCCCGGGCAAGGGTCGGCCAATAGATTCAAAGGTTTTCCGGCCCATGACCAGCACTTTGCCCATTGTGATGGATTTAAACCGCTTAAGCTCGTCGGGCAGATGCCAGGGCATGCCGCCGTCTCTACCTATAACCCCGTTCTCGGAACAAGCTACAACATGTGATAGTAGTGGCGACACCTTTTCTCCTTGCATCTTTTAAGTCCTAGTTGGCAGTCGGGCTCATATTATCAAGTGCAAGCGGCCTGATGCACGGCCTTAATGAGGATGGCTGCAAATAAAAGTCGTCATTAGACAGATACCTGCCCTTTAATGCCCGGCATAGGGTCGTAGCCTACGAGTTCAAAGTCCTCGAAGGAGTAATCATAGATTGAGTGTGGTTGGCGCTTGATAATCAGCTTGGGAAGTTGCTTAGGGGAGCGGCTGAGTTGAAGGTTGACCTGTTCCATGTGGTTTTTGTAGATATGAACATCACCACCACTCCAAATAAATTCGCCGGGTTCGAGTCCGGTTTGCTGGGCTACCATCATCGTCAGCAGACTATAGCTTGCCACGTTGAATGGAACGCCTAAGAAGAGGTCTGCACTCCGTTGGGTCAGCATGCAGGAGAGTTTGCCCTCTTGAACGGCAAATTGGAAAAAGGCATGGCAGGGCGCGAGGCAGCCCTTGCCTGCTCTAACGTTCTCCTGGGGAGTGAGATTGGGGTCGGGTAGGGTAGCGGGGTTCCAGGCGCTGACGACCAGGCGACGGCTGTCCGGGCGGGATTTGATCTCATTGATGACCTTATCGATCTGATTAATGTCTTGGCCGTCAGGACCTTTGTAGTGAATCCAGTTTACGCCGTAAAGCGGCCCGACGCTGGGGTAGCGCTCGCCGTTGTCACGAACGAGTTCAGTTTCCCATGCCTTCCAGATCGAGACCCCCTGCTCATTGAGGTAGGTCGTATCGTCAACGCCTTTGAGAAACCAAAGGAGTTCATGGACAACACTTTTAAAATGGACTTTTTTGGTCGTGAGCAGAGGGAAGCCCTGGCTTAAATCAAAGCGCATCATGCGGCCAAATACAGACGCGGTGCCGGTGCCGGTACGGTCTGATTTTTGAACAGAGTTAGCAAGGACATCTTTCAGAAGATCCATATATTGCTGCATTGATATTCCATTATCTAAGGGGTTGGGCATTATCCGGCGGCTGAAACCCGAAAGACAACTGGAGGCTGCGGCGGCTTTTGCAGCGTTCGGCAGCAATGACCTTTCCGGGGTTCATCAGGTTCCAATAGGCTTGAATGGCAAGGTCCCAAGGAATAAAGCCTCTCCTATAATAGTCGCCGGCCTGGATACTTCAATTACGAATATGCCTCGCACCTGAGGAGCTTCTGTTTACGGGTTGGATTGCTTGGGAAGGACGAGGGGGGGTTAATTTTCCGCTTCGAAATCCATCGCTTCAGGCGACGCTCCCATAAAGGGACTGTCATCACTGTCTGTTTCCATGTCTTGATGATGGGAAAGCTGGTGCAAGGCATGTGTTGGCAGGTCGGAAGTGCTGGGATCCTGAGCGTAAAAGGCTACAAGTCCGTCAACCGGCGCAAGCGTTCGGCGAAAGATGTCGAGGATGATGTCAGGATGGACAATCGATTGCATGCGATTGGCTTCTGAGGGAAGCCAGTTCCGGCAGCTTTCCCAAATTCCCCAGCTGAGTATAGTAAGTTGGTCGATGGGGAGGTCTCTCCGGATAGCCTGGACGTCCTGGCCGCAGGCTAGGAAGTCCTGGATCCAGACTTCTATGGCGTTAACCGTGGCGATAGCAGGGTGGCCCTCGCTCCGGCTTTCTTGAGTTAGAAAGTTCGTTACGAATTGGCTGACAGCGGGTTTGCGGTAGAGAGTGCGGTAAAATTCAAGAAGGAGGTCCTCGGCAAGGGACCAAAATGCTTCTCTAGTGAGCACAATGCCCATTGAAAGTTGGGTGACTTTTCTAAAGTCGCGGAGCGTGGCTTTGTGGATAGTCAGGAAGAGGTCTTCCTTGGATTTGAAGTAGTAGTACATGGTACCTTTGGCCATTTGACAATTTTTAATAATTCGATTGAAAGACGCGTCTTTATAGCGACTACTAGCGAATTCTTCGATAGCCACGGACAGGATGTGGGCGAAACGCTCAGTGGTTAATCCTTCTATACGTGCTGTTGGCATATAAGTGACTCCTGTAAGGATCCCTCATTTTAACACTGTGACCGCTTCATCGTCGCCTTCAATGTGTCGGCCTGCTGTAGCTTTGGCCCTGACAGGAAGTTTTCGAAGTAAATTTGGAAATTCTTAGAGAATTCCTAAGTTTGGCACTTGACTGAAAACGGAATCTTTGGGATGTTTGGCCCCTACTTCTAGTTCCTTCTGCAGTCATAGCTCAGCTGGATAGAGCATCAGGCTTCGAACCTGAGGGTCGGGGGTTCGAATCCCTCTGACTGCGCATCT
>CAXSGP010000070.1:0-21434 GCA_964236955.1 uncultured Oligoflexus sp.
TAACCTTGGCGGCCTACCGGAGCCGGAGCACGCCCACAGATTCTGCTGAGGAGGCTGTTTCTTGAACTCCTGACGAAACAATCCCCACGATGACAGAGCTGTCTCGCAGAATCACAGGTCCACCGGAATCGCCGCTCGAAGCTTCACAAGGAGCACCCAGCATTGTCATCATAGGATTCACCGACTCTTTTAAATTGATCCCATTTACCTTCGAGTAATCTACCTTTCGCTCTTTCTGCAAAAGCGTCACGCAAGATGGCGCAATTTCTTCGTAAAAATATGATCAGAATCATTGGGTGTAGTCATTGTTTCCTTAAATTCAAATCCTGCCTTTTGCACCACTCCTACCGAGGCCTTGTTTCTGACGTCAATATAAGCGACAGCGGTATCGACTTCTGGCTTTGCTTCTAGATAAGCGATGAGCCATGCTAAACCTTCTGTCGCATACCCTTGACGCCATAGGCTCGGCCACACTACGTAGGCGACTACAGCCAATCGCTCTTCTGTCATTAATGTGGCCTGTAGCGTTCCAATAGTAACCGAGCTTAGTCGATCGTACATCACCCAATTGAGCCATTTTTCAGGACGTGCTGGCCTTGGACCACCAACTAACATTTCAAATCGGGCTTTTAGTTCTGGCAAGGTGGAGTATTGCTTATCCGAGATGTAAGAATAAATCCTTGAGTCCTGAAGATCTAGAAATAATTCTTCCGCATGCTCAGCTCTCAAGGTCTCAACTCTCATTCTGTTTTTCATGAAACCTCTGAAAAATATGTAGAAACAACAGCAGATTAAAGCTGAATTAATAGGACAAAATTAAATCAAAAACTACAGTTAAATAGAGCGTTTGTTTTACAGTCCGCTATTGATCTATTTGCGTTTCGATGCAATCTAACTGCGCTATCCCCATTCCATCCCGGCTCACAAAGCTCACTTAAGGGCCTTTAGCTTTTATAGGGGCCAAATTGTTTATGACAGAAGCTGCAACCCTTAAACCACTCTCCACAGCGCCGTTCATAAAGCCTGCTGAGACCTCGCTGGTGTGTTCTCCGGCAAATAGCAGTTGCCCACCGCATTCCGCTTCGCCAAAACAGCCCCCAATAGTGGTGTATTGCCCCGGTTTTTGACAGATGTAACTTCCCATGGCTGTTGGCACCGCGGCCCATACCTGAAGCACTCTTTTTTTGGCGACAAGATCTTTTATGCCTGGGTAGACGGTGTTGAGATCCGCCAGGCTTTTATTGGCCATAGCGTTCGTGAAGGTCTTGCCAATTGTGCCACCCAAAAAATTTGTAAAAATCCCGCTATTGCCTTTTTGCTGCCGGGAGCTATCCCATCCCCCTTGAAATTTGAGATCGGTAAGGAGACTGCCGTCGCTTGGAGGAAAGGATTTATCTGTTTCACGCCAAAAGCGGGAGCTAAAGCCAAGCATGAGTTTGGTGTTTGTGCCATAGCCAAGCTCACGAATAGCCTGCAATTTTCGAGCTGAGAGGCCGATCTTGTCGATTCCTTTGACGGCGCGAAGCACGGTAAAAGGTAAAGTGAGGATACAGGTATTGGCCCGGACTTCCGTAGCTTGGGCTGATGGGTCAAACTTCCCGTCGGCTCCCATCTTTTGAAAGAGAAGCTGAAAGTGCCCATCGAGGCCGCGGGCGATAGACGTGAGAAAAAGATTGGTCGTATAATGTCCGCGAAGGTTTTTTTCCAGACTTTTGATCAACAGGGAGCTACCGCCCCTAATCCGAAACTGCTCATCACTTTCACCAAAAAGTTTAAAACCTTTGCTAAGCTCAGTCCCTATAAAAGACACGAGATTGATAGCCGACTGCTCATCCGCATCCAATCCGTATTCGCCAACGTAGGCAACCCGAATGAGATTGTGCACCCATGGGGGACTTTCATGATCGGAATTTAAATAGGCATCGAGCGTCATATGATCGAGCAGTTTTATAGCATCGGAAAGTGGTTCTTTATAGCTAGGCATCGTAAATTCGCCGTTGACCATAAAGCCTTTGGCATCGGCAGCAATTTTCTTCGCCAGGGGGCGAAAGCCTTCGATCAGATCTTCTTCGCTTTGCCATGCCTTATCGAAAAAATGCACCTCGGCCACTCGTGATGGATCAGGAAGCTGTTCGAGTTCGAGGCCAAATTCGTTCATGAGGCTTTGTATCTCTTTATGCCCGGTATCGATGAGCTCACCGCCTTTTTCGCAAAACATTCCTTCCTCATTAAAATCATACTCGGTAAAAATTCGGCCTCCGAGTCGATTATTGGCTTCGTAGATATGGGATTTTATGCCAGCCTTTTTTAGATAATAGGCAGCCGAAAGCCCGGCCGCGCCACCACCGACGATGACAACCTTTCGATGGGGTCCGGCGGTCGATCCCGAAGGTTGCGCCGGACTGGATAGTTCGGGTGATTGGCAGGCATTCAGGTAGGCGGTCAGGGAGCTGACAGCTGCGAGCTTGAGGCCATCCCGTCGAGTTATGGCAAGGTCACCTGCCGCCGTTTCCAGGTTCAATGCCTTTGACAATGCGCGCGCAACGGATCGAAACAATGCTGTTCTGGACATGCGGAATTTTTCCTGACGATTGAGATAGAGGATACGAGAGGAGATGGTATTGTATTTTGCAATTTCGTTCCAGAGATTGTGGGATGAAAAATGCCAGCGTGGCAAACCCTTCAACAAAAAAGTCGACGAACCTGTTTAAGCCCTCTTTTCAAAAGGGTTTAAGCCATTGGCTATTATACATAATTAAAGTCTTATCGTGCTTGCTTCTAGTGCGGAGGCAGCAGCGTGTCCTGCTGTTTTCTCATTCCACGTTAAGAGTGTGGCAAAAGGAAGGCACACGGGTGCCGACCTATCGAACGGTTGGTGGCCATCATAGATATGAGGTCAGGGCATTACCGAATCCTTCACTTTCCGTTCTCTTGAACCTGTGCGAGAGGTCGATGCCGTGGCGTATTCTCGGGGTGTCCAAATCAGATTAAAAAAAAGACCTCCGGACCCAAAATGAAAGGCTTACGAAATACTGTGAAGAAGAATTCAAGCTGTTGCAGGCTTTGATGCCGGAAATGACGCCTTATACCATCAGGGCGAAGTTAAAACTAACCCGCGTGTGACAGGTTCTGTATTTGTCACTTTCCCCTGATTTCGAGATGATGGTCCAAGGTGCGGCGGATGCATCAGCTTTTTAGCTGGCAATGCGAACCTATCAGTCGACCCCAAAGGCAGACTAAAAGGTGGCCTTGGAAGTGTTTCACCAGGCTCAGTCAACTCTTCCCCGGCCGCATCAGACCTTGCAAATAATGTCTTTACGCCAGCCGATAGCAGCATGCCAAAGACGATGCCCAAGCCTAAGAAAAAGGCTCTGGCCCGTAGGGGAGTGGCCTGGATAAAAGCATCGATTTGAGAAGGACTTGAGCCTGTCGATACGAAAAATGTTTCAGAAGCGGTTTTCGCTCCAAAAAGGTCTTTGGCTGTCGTTTCCATTCGTATCCTTTCGGAATTAAACCCCTGCTTCCCTCATATTCGGTTGTTTTAAGACTCAACTTGAGACTAAAACAAATCTTTATATTTTATCTAGTAATTTCAATGACTAAAGAGCCAGCCCTACACTGACATTAACAAAGCCGCCTTGGAAGCTTTGGTTGGTTCCTGTCTCTATGCCGATACCGGGGAAGGCCAGCTGCCTCAGATAAAAATAAATCCCGGCTCCGGCCGCCGAGTAGTCAACTACGGAATTTAAGCCGCCACGATTCTGAAGGTGACCCCAATCGGCAAATAGAGCAGTGGTTAATGTGCCTTTATCAAGCCTCTTCAGGGGAACCTGATATTCTAAGGTTTCAGTTTGATAGGATTCTGCCCATGCGCTTCGACTTTCAATGCCGCGAAATCCTTTGGCCGACCCCACGCGCTCGGCGTCCGTCACCCGCCCCCCTTCGACTTTTAGGCCGTTGGTTTGCACGAGAACCGCGTGATCGGCGAATGCCTGGTGCTGCCAACTCAGGAGGTAGCTGGAGGTTTTTGGCAGTTTCTGTCCATCATTGGGCCCAAAATTTTTAAGGTAGCGTGTTCGAAAGAAAGTTCCTTCCGAAAAGTAGAGCTTATAATCGCGTTTATCATATTCCAGATTTATTCCCGCCAGATAGCTTTTATAGTCCATGGGAATGGAATAATCCTCGTGGTTTCGATAGGAACGGTCCATGCGCGCCAGCTGGCCACTGACACTAACCCAAGAAAAATGATAGCCAACGCTAAAGGAAGCGGCGATTGATTTTTCCAAAAAGCCTTGGCTGATGCGATTGTGTTCTTTCAGTTCATAGCTACTTGATTCCTGCCGGGCCATGATCAAGGTGAAAAAGCGGCTGGCAAGGATGCTAGGATCGACGAAAAAGCCAAAAAAACTATTCCCCCGGTTGGACACGGAAGCGCCGAGACCCAACGTCAGTCCCTGTCCTAATAGATTGGTATCGAAGACGACAAGGCCGCCGCGCGTCGTTTTCCCACTTTTGGAATAAAAGGGAGCTGGAATGAGAGTCCATCTTTCAACAACCCTGATGCTGAGCATGGCGTCTTGCTGGGAGACTTTTACTTCAGCAAATAACTTAGAATTTAGCAGGCATTGTTCGAGCGAAGTCAGATCGCGCTGCAAGACCACGATGGCTTCATCATGATCGGCGAGACAATTTTCGGCCAGTTCGGCAATGTAAGAGGAATGGGTACGGCCATTCCCTGTAATATCAAAGCTTCGTTTGGCAGCCATGATTCGAGTCGAGGGAACAATTAGGCTGAACGAGGCTAAAAGAAGAGACATAGGTACCATGCGATTCAACATGCAAGATCGATGTCCTTAGTGGTCAATCGTGAAAATGGGCAATGGCGTTTGCCTAAAAATATCTACGTTGTCTAAATCCTTGACAGTTTTTTGGATTTGACTCTCAATAGAGTGCTGAAAGTATTGCGATTAAAGAACGGCAGGACCTTTGCTTATGACAGCTCAGCTGTTGTTGCCCTTCTCGTTGCTGTTGTTGAGGTTGAAATGTCCCACCCGTCGCTTGTTTGTGTGAAATGTAAGAGTCATACTGATACTCTCGGTCGTCATCCTATTCAAATGCTGAGTAATCGGCGTGCTATCAAGGGAATCTGTCCGGTTTGTTCCACCGAAACTTATCGTTTCCTGCCGGGCGATGGCGGTCCGGTAACTCAACTGGCGCTGATTTCCTCGCAAAGGCGCCTCCCCAGGGCCAAGGCCGCAAACAAATCGATGCTGATCGCTAACGTTTCACGCGATATAAATGAGATGTCACGCCTTGAAATCATGAATTTTGGGCTTGCCGATAGGTTGCTTCATTATGGAATTCTCTTTGTGATCTTTGGTCTTTCAATCGTCATTGGGTTTATCATCTGCTCGCGTCTCCTACCCTAATGAAAAAGGGTTAGCCAAACAAAGCCAGCCCTCAAAAAAAGCCGGAACGAAGATACTAGTATTGAATTATGCCAGCGGCCCAGGTAAAGCCCGCTCCAAAAGCTGCCAAGAGGAGTTTGTCCCCGCGCTTGACTCGACCCGATCGCACGGTTTCGTCGAGGAGCATGGGAATAGAAGCTGCCGAGCAGTTGCCATAGTTTTGAATATTGCTTGGGCATTTTTCCATTGGAATTTTTAAAAGTTCGGCGACTTTTTCGTTGATGCGAATATTGGCCTGATGAAAGATGAAATGGTCGATCTGCGCGAGATCGAGCCTTTCCTTGAGCAAAATCTCCTTAACCACTTCCTGAAGCCTTTCCACCGCATGTTTATAAACATAGCGGCCTTCCATAAAGGGAAAGTGTCGACCTTCAGCTTTATGCTCATCGGTGAACCAGCTGCCGCCGCTACTACCGGGACGTTCGATCCACAGGCGATCGGCGAATTGACCTTGGCTGTGAATGATGATGCCTCCGATCTCAGAGGATTTACCTTCGGTGGCTTCTACGACGACGGCGCCTGCGCCATCACCAAAAAGGACAGCGACATCACGTCCTTTGGTAGTAAAGTCGAGAACCGGGGAATGGGTTTCCGCACCCACCACCAGGATACGCTTATAGATCCCGGCTTCGATGAAGGCTTTCGCAACGTTAAGCGAATAGAGAAAGCCTGAGCATTGGGCGCGCAGGTCCATGGAGGGCGTTGTCTCAAGGCCTAATTTTGCCTGAAGCAGGGCCGAGCTGCCTGGAAACATATGGTCGGCGGAAAGTGTGGCCAGGATTATGAGATCGAGATCTTTGGCGGAAATTTTTGCGCTCTCCAGAGCTAAGAGCGTCGCCTCATAGGCAAGATCAGCGGTGCCAACGCCATCGACGTGATGCCGGGTTTCAATACCCGAGCGTTGCCGTATCCACTCATCTGTGGTGTCCATTATCTTTTCGAGGTCAGAGTTTTTAACGACTCTTGGAGGAACGTACATCCCAGTGCCGGTTATTTTAGCTTTAAATTTAGTTAAGCTCACAAACTTCCTCCCGTCAGCCACATAAAAAGATAAGGAGAGTATAATACTCTCCTTATGACTTAGTTTCAAACTATTGAACACTGATGGGAAATAGGCCATCCGCTCTTGGCTGGGTTTGCAGATCTACCCATTGGGTCGTGTATTCCGTAGCCCTATTCGCCCTCCCATCGCGATCTTCAACTCGACCATGCGCAGTCATGAAAATTTGGCAGAATCCCAGCAAAATCTTAACTATTCAGACTGTTCCCACATTGAAATGCCAGCTTCATACTTTCTCTGTCCAGCTTCTTCGATAAAGGCTTTGCCCGTCATAATATCTAGGTGGTTATCGAGGCGGTTTCGGTAGAGCTCAAAACGAAGGGTGCGTCCCTCGGTTTCAGTGACCGGCAGGTCCATAAAAAAGTCAGGCTTACGATCGGCATCAGCTCTTGGCTTTGGCCCCAGGCCGACTTCCACGGCAGGGCTAATGGTAAATGAAAACTCAATCTTACCGCCGTCTGAGGCCTGAGTGAGTTTGGCTTCCTGAAGCGCCAGATCGGCTACGAGTGGGAGGTCAGCAGGACAAGCGACACCCGTTTTGGTCTCGAGGTCAAAGCAAGCTTGGAAGGCATAATTTTCATGGCCGACAAACGACATCTGTGCGCTAAGGATGTTCTTGAACTGCTGATAAGTCATCGTATACTGGAGAAAGCCATGCCCAAAGCCAGGTCGATTGGCGGCCGAGAGACCTCGGTCGGTAGACGCAGCGATATTAGCGCTAAGTCTCGTCCAATCTTCGCGATGGGCGTTGATCTGTTGCTCCTGGTATGCGATCGCCTTGGTTTTTGCGTCTTTTTCTGTCAAATCAGCAGGACTCAGATCGCCATAAAACTCTGCTGCCAGAAGACCGCGGAATTCCGGAAGGCGATCGGTGAATTCTTTGCCGGAACTCGAGTAGCTCGGTTGAGGCAAAAGCTTTCCATCCTTTAACTCGAAGAAGAGACGATCGCTTTCGCTCGTCTCAAAACCATTGCGCTCATTCAAATACTGCAGCAGCTGCTGAGTCGTGGCTGTGCGGGGTGCCGCTGGAGCCGGTAGAGGGAGAAAGGCGGAAGCATTCGCAACCGTGCCTTCGACAGCTTTGATGATCTGCCTAGGGCTGCGCTCTTCCGGCGAAAGGCCAAAGACCCTACAGATGTCCTGGCTGCCGGCGTTAGCAATCACCTTCAAGCAACCTGTATCGTTTTTCTGATCCAGTGCAATATTTACAAAGGCATCCTTCTTGTCGAAATAATTCTTCTTGTAAATACCAAGTCCAGTAAGAATAAAAGACGATTCTTTAGAACCAAAAACACCGCGAGTGGCTTCGTAGTTGGCGTCACTGAGAAGGTTGGCGAGGCGCAGCCGCTTGTCGGTCTTTGCCGCAGCAAGAAGTGGATCGGACGCTTCCAGTGGGGAGGTGAACCACCGGGTTTTGTTTACTCCCTCGAGCCAAACGCATTTAAGGTAATCGCCAGTCTCAGCCGTACAGCTAGGGCCGCTCAAAAGCTCATGGGCCGCATAATACTTCTGGCAAAGCGGTGTCGGCGAGGGCTGGGACTTGAAAAGGTTTTGAGCCAGGACCGGGTGTGCCGCCAGCTCTATAATTTTCGCCTCACAGTATTCCCCCCAGCTTGCCTCAAAGTTCGAGGCTTGCTCAGAGTTCAGATGAAGTGAGGCAAGCTCCCTATCTATCCACGTCACGGCATTGTCCATTTTCTTCGTGTAAGCGATGGGGCTTTTGCTGAGAGCCTCAACCTGGAAGGCTTGTAAGCCTTCTTTCATGAGATTTACCTGGATTGGCGCGACAGCAACATCATCTTTGTAGAGCCTGACATAATCCGACTCAACTTCAAACGACTTCATTGCCGCCCAGGACTCACGCGATTGCACGGAGGCGTTGATGAGTTCGGCGAAATCAACAGGGGAAGCCTTGTCATTGGCAATAAAAAGGGTGCCTTTGTAGGTGGTGCGGTTTTTGGGGCTATTCAGCGCAAAAACGTCGTCACCAATTACCGGGTATTGGGGCCGGGTCATAGTTTGAACATGTTCGGAATTGGCCTTGGCCCATTTTCCGCAGGACGTGCTCATCAGCCCGAGGCTTAAGAGCAGTAAGCTTGAGGATAAACGCATTTTGTTCCTCATTAAAAGAAGAGGTTAAGGTCGAGTTGTGTAAAATCGGTAACGGCCAGGTTGCGGCTTTCGTATTGCTTGCGATATTCGACAGTCACATTCATGGGCAATGCGAATTCTTTGCGGCGATAGGCTTCAACTGTTGAGTAACCCGCGCGGGCTTCCCAATAGACGGCGTCCTGGTCGGTGGCTCTTTGCAATTCGTTTTTGGAGGCCAGATCGTTGACATCGTAGTCATCACCAAACTTACGGAAGTAAAGGGCACCGAGACCGCCGTTAAATCCAGAGTCCTGTTCAAACTGGAGGGAGACGCCGGCATCGACCTTGTCGCCTAATTTGAACTTGGTATTGTAGCGGGGTGCTTCTACCGTTTCCTCGAAGGTCTTCCAGCGCACGGCTTTCCTATCGCTCCGTTGATAGGTGTATTTCGCAAACTGATTGAGGAAAAGATGGGGCCCAAGAATCTGGTCGAAGGTGATCTGACCAAAGATATCCCATTGGCCGTCGCCATAGGGGAGATCGGTAAGGATATTGGGGTTATCCTTTCTGCCTGTGGGGGCTATTAAGCCAAGGGTTGCGCTAGATTTAAGGACCGGGCCATTGACGATAAGATCTTTGCCGGCGAGGGTTAGGTCACCCCAGCCCGACTGGTTCCAACCTTCTAGGGGTTGATACTGGTTTTTTTCAAGCCTGCCATTCAAACGATTCACGGCATCAGCGAACTTATCGGCAGCTTCCACCGCTGCGTAGTAATAGTTGACCGCAGGCTCTTCGAAAGCCTTGAGGAGGGCATCGCCACCCGCGTTGGTTTTAAAGCCAACGTTGATATCCGTGCTGGTGCTGTAGTAAGGGAGGGCGGCAGCCAAAGTAATGGTATCGGTGATACCCCAGGCAAAAACCGGAGCCCACACGTTGATTTGTGCATTTAAACTGGCTCGAAAGTCACCGACGGTGTCGGTTTCCTGAAATCCGCGAGCTAGCATAAAGGCTTGCAGTTGCGCCTTTTTCAGGCCTTCTTCGCCTTGCAGAACGTTGCTGAGCTTGAGCGGCTTGTAAAGGTCGACAGCCAGCGAGACTTTGTCTCCGTGCAAATCTGTTTTTTGGCTGGTTTGCGTGTAGACGGAACGAATATCAAGATTGCGAACTCCCTTGGGGAGGACCTTGGTCGATTCGAAGGCATAGATGGTAGTATTGCAGACGAAGGCCGCAAGTATAAATAGACGAACTTTCATGGTCCTTGAGCCCTTATGAAAAAGGAGCCGGGCGGCTCCTTCTTTTTTAGTCGATTAGAGAGCAGCGCCGAACTTGGTGACTTCTTTAACACAGTGTTGCGTTTCAGCTCGGATCGCTTCGGGGATCAAATCGCCAGCTGAAAGGTATTCTGTGAAATTAGTAGCCGTTTCAAGGGCTAGTGCTTTCGCTTCTGCCTTGCGGCCATCGATCAGATTTAGCGTGGTGGCTTTGCGATAGAAGTTTTCGCAGAAGAGTTCGCCTAGAATATCGCCCTGCGATGCGATAGCGCCTTCGATCAAAGTCAAGGCTTCTTCGGGATTGTAAAGACCGCCTGGGAGACCTTTGGCCTCAACGTTGCCCTTAACAGCAGCTTTTACACGAGCGAGGCCGCCGCCTTCATAAGTGTCCGCGCCTGGCGCTTCGAAGCCTTTGCTAAAGGTATCGAGAAGGACCGGCAATGAGAGGAGACGTTCCAATGGACTGGAAACTTCGGCTTCGTGCGCTAGGCAGGAGGCTTTGAAGTAGTAGTATACAGCGTTAGGAGCGCCGAGTTTTGCCGGAGAGATAGGCTCGATGGCTTTTTTCCAACATTCATTGAATACAGCTTTGCGTGCTTTCTTTTCAGCGTCGGTGCTCTTGCCGATAAGAACTTCACCTTGATAATAATAAGTCCGGGCCAAACCTTCGGTTGCGCTGATCAGATCAGCTCCTTTCACTCCGCTATCGATAACGGCCTGGTAAGCCTTGCGAGCAGCCAAAGTGTTTGTCAATCCGCCGTCGATTCCCTTATCGCGGGTTGCGAACAAAGCGTTTGCACTAAGCAATGCCGTCGATGCGGTCTGTGCAAAAGAAGTGCCGCCCATGCCTAGAGCAACTAAAGCGCTCAATAAACTTTTTTTAATCATTGCAAATCCCTCTCTTGGTATTTTTTGAACAAAACAATATGTTGGCAAATTACCTGGCACATCCACAACTGTCAATTCTGAAGCGGATATTCCCTGCATTCTCATGCTTGGCCTGAGTAAACCAGAATGACTATTTTGGTATCCTATCCAATTCGTTCGCCTTTGTCCGGATGCAGAGAGGACGTTTTTTTTAACGATCTAAACTCTTCCCAAAAAGGAAAATTCGATCTGTATCGATTTACTGACGCCGGGATCAGAACTCAAGTAATTCAGCGAATAATTGCTCAAAACTGAAACGCCATAAAGATCAAAGCCAGATTTGCGTTTTGAGAAAAAGCCGAAACAGTGTTAGGGCCATCTAATCGGGTCCACTCGGTTCAGTTTTTCCGTTGCAAACCTTATTGGTCGAAACTTAGGGACTTTTCATGACTCAAGATTTACCTTGCAGAGTATGTCATTGCTGAGTATGGAGAGGGAGAAAGGAGGCTATTTATGCGTATACTTGTTGTCGAGGACGATAAAGCTTTAGCGAGTTTGCTTGTCCGTGCCCTGCGTGAGGAATCGTATGCAGTCGATTTGGCTCAGGATGGGCAGGAAGCGGAATGGCTGGCCTTTGAAAATCCCTACGATGCTGTCGTTTTGGATTTAATGCTTCCTATCAAAGACGGTTTAACTGTTTTGCGAAATTTGAGAGCAGGTGGGATTTCGACCCCAGTGCTCATACTTACGGCTAAAGACACGACGGCTGATATCGTTCGTGGACTCGATGAAGGAGGCGACGATTACCTTCGCAAGCCTTTTAGCCTCGATGAACTCCTGGCACGCGTCAGAGCTCTTTTGCGCCGCAAAGAAACGGATATTGCGACCGTTCTTGAAGTGGGACCGATCAAAATCGATCCGGCTAAAAAACTGGTCACTCGCGACGGCAAGCCCATCGATCTTACCGCTAAAGAATATGCTCTTATGGAATACTTCGGCCGCAATGCGGGCGTTGTGCTGAGTCGGACCCAGCTTTCCGAACACGTCTGGGATATGAACTTTGAACCGAGTTCCAATGTCGTCGATGTTTACGTCGGTTACCTGCGCAACAAGATTGATAAACCCTGGGATAGCGGCTTCATAAAAACTATGCGCGGCCACGGTTATATGCTCGACGTCGATCATTCCATGCCAGCCAGTACAGGCCCAGACCATTGAGAGGTTTTTGTGCTCGAAAGAATTCCTATTCGGATTAGACTGTCGCTGAGTCATGCACTTTCCATGGCTTTGCTCTTTTCGGTGATCGGAATGGGTGTCTTTCGGGTCGTTGAGGACAGTGTTTTTCAGGCGCTCGATACGACCCTCCTGACCTCTGCAAAAACCCTTCGTGATGCACAGATGTCGCAAGCGGATCGTACATCGGCCTTTCGCAATCCCCTCTATTGGGAATCGATGATAGACGAATTTTTTGGTGGCCAGCGTTATGTGAAGGCCTATGCCCAGCTTGTCGATACTTCGGGTAAGGTACGCGCCCGCACCAACAATATGCGGGTGAACCTGCCCGTCACACCTCTCGCTCTGTCTCGTTCCGACAAAGGTCTGGAGACGTATGAAACCTTTAGCAATTCCTCAAGCAGCACGTGGCGGCAAATCACTTTGCCCGTGGTCCGAAACAATAAATTTACCGGTGAGCTCATTCAGGTCGGAGCCTCCATCGCCTCGTCGACCAATACTGTAAACTCGGTGAAGGTTATGCTTTGGGTCTCTCTTTCCCTGGGCCTGATCGCTTCCGTTCTGTTTGGTTATCTTTTGCTCAAATGGTCCTTTAAACCCGTGGCGCGCATCACCAACGAAGTTGCACGCATGGGTTTTACCGACAACTTTGATCGGCGCTTGAAACTTCCTAAAGCCGATGATGAGCTTCGCCAACTGGTGCGAACTTTCAATGAGATGCTTGGACGGATCGAAGACGGCTTTGGCCGATTGCGACGCTTTGCCGGTGACGTGAGCCATGAGTTGCGCACGCCCATCGCCGTTTTGCGAGGCGAAGCTGAACTTGCGCTGAGGCGGGAACGCTCAGGGGAAGAATACCGTGAGACCCTGCTCACGATCGTCAATGAATCCTCGCAGATGTCCGCCATCGTTGAGGACCTCCTTCTTCTCGCTCGAGCCCAAGGCGAGTCTATCCCCATACATCCCGAATCGGTGGCCGTGCGCGACCTCGTGAATGAACTTGAGCATAGCGTCCGCAAAAACTTCGAGGAAAAACAGGTTGTCCTGACGACTTCGCTTGGGGATTTGGGCGGCTATTATCTGCAGATTGCCAAGGGTTATATCGTTATTGCCATCAAGAATATTCTGCTCAATGCCTGCAAACATTCGAGTTCCAGCCAGGCCGTTGAACTCGAGGTTCGTGAAACCGCGAGCGAAATTCGATTTGTTATTATCGATCATGGTGAAGGCATTCCTCTGGAGGATATGCCCTATATCTTTGATCTTTTTTACCGGGCTGATACGGCTCGGAATCGTTCGACTGGCGGCGTGGGCATCGGCTTAAGTTTGGCTAGAGCTTTGATCCATCTGCATGGCGGTAAAATTGAGGTTTCGACGACTGAGGGTGGTGGCGCGAGCTTTGTTGTGGCGCTTCCCAAAGAAAAAACCAAGCTGCCCGAACTGGCGCCGACGATGACGCAAAAGTTAATCAGTCAGGGTAAGAATCTAAGTCGGTGGCCTCTTCTTGGCTTTCGGTTTCCGGGTTCCAGGCCATCGCCTCGGCCAGCGCTAAGCTCGAAAGAGCCTCTTCCGAGGCCGTAAGGTAGGCGATAAGAGCTTCATGATATTCGATGTGGGTGTCGTGGGTAGCTTCCGTGATGGCCTCCAACCAGACATTGGCATTGCCCATCAGCTTGGTTTTGACCGCGGCAAATGAAATTTTATGACTGGGAAAGCGGGGGAAAAATTCCTCGGTCCCATTTTTTTTGCCTTCATTGTGGCGGCAGATAACGAGATCGACCAAGGCTAGCTCCGAAAAAGCCTTACGCACGACGGTGGTCGTAACGAAAAGTTCTTTCGACAGATGTTCGGCGGAGCAGGGTTCGGCCCGTTCAAAGGCCTCGTAGGTCTTGACGAGAACGATAAAGGGCAAAATGATTTCAAAGTAATCCTCTTTGAGATCGCGGTTCATAAAAGTGCTGTCGAAGGATCCGCGCGGAAGTCCATCCATCACCCGCTTGGTCACCAGCGCGCCGATAAGGGTGATGAGCCACATAATATAGAGCCAAAGAAGAAAGATGGGAAGGGCCGCAAGCGCTCCGTAGATGGCTTGGTATCGCGTAAAGTTACTGACATAAATCGAGAAGAAGCGCACCGCCTGGGTGAAGAGTATCGTAGCGGTCACGGCTCCAAAGAAGGCGTGTCTAAGTTTGATGTAGCGATTGGGCCCAAATTTATAAATGGAAATGAAAAGAAAAGTCAGGCCGCCCCAATAGGCAAAATCGCGGACAATTTTCTGAGAAAGTGTCAATTCAAAATATCTTGAGCTCCAGGCAAAGCTCGAGAGGGTACCGACCGAGATGCCAAGTCCAAAGGTTCCGAGAGTGAGCACGATCCAAAAGTATAAAAAACGCTGCACCATCGTGCGCTTTTCTTTGACTTCGAAAATGCGGTTGAGGGCAACTTCGATCTGCTGCAGAAGAAGGGTAAGGGTGACGAGCGTACTGACTAATCCCGTTGCTCCAATCTTTTTGAAGTCGGTGTTGGAGAGGAAGCCCTGCAGATATTCGATAGCCTGCTCCCCGCTTCCCGTAGCGAGATTAGAGAGGATAAAGCTTTCGGCACTTTTCAGCAGACTGGAGCTTTCGCCAAACAGGGGTGTAAAGAGCGAGACGAGGGCAAAAATAGCGGCCAGGGAGGGAATAAGGGAAAAGAGGGTAACGTATGCCATTGCATAAGCGTCTTTAAAGATATCGACTTTATTTGCTTCTTTCCAAATCAGCCATAGGAAACGGACCGCCGGGATATTTTTAATTCGAGATTTCACCATCCTTGGCAAATTCCTTATTTAATGCAGGTGAGTTTCGGCTTGACCCCTGACTTGGATCCACTGACGAATCGCAGGTAGCTCCCGATCGCGCCATTGCGCTTCGGCACGAACAGCTAGAAATTTCAGAAACAATCCGTCCAACGCCGCAAGAAAGATGTCGGTCATCTGAAGGCGGTAGGCTAAACCCAGCGAAGCGGGGGCACCTTCCTGAGTATGATTAGGAAGATAGATGGATTTAGGGGAAAGATCCTTCGCCGACAGGAGGGATATAAAATCTCCATAGGGATCGATATGAAAGCCCAGTCGCAGCTCTTTGACGACCTTGCCTGATTTCAATGAAAACTCAGCTTCGAGACTGCGACTGGGTTCGCCACCTTTAAAGGTATGAACTTGTCCTTTGTTATCATGGGATTCGAGCACCAAACGGTCTTCAACCCAGAGCTTGACAGCTGTTCTGCCCAGGCGGGGAAATTCAATTTCCACAGGATTGTCAGCGGATTCGGCAAAATACCAAATCCATAGCAGAAAATCGCCCGCCAAAAAAGATTTGGCCTGCATCAGATCGACCCAGGGTTTGATGGCTTCGATTTGTTCCTTCGCTTTTGACGCGCTGCCCATACTATACTCCGCCGTAAACAGTCGTTTCTCTTCTTCGGGAGCAGCATAGTGTAAGAAGGGATGGTGAGAAATGAGTTTTCATTGCTCTTAATCCGCTCAGGGATGGAGGTCGATTATGAAAAAACGCAAGAATCAGCAGAATTCTCATACAAATAAGAATGTTTCGTCCTCGTCCCTGCACTTCGAACTTGAGGAGAATGCCCTTGAACTCATGGAGGAGCACCTCGCCCTATTTAAGCCATGCGTCAAAGATGCCGACAGAGGAGCGCGTCAGGAAAGTCCCAGGCAGCCGGTGCGTCACACGGTAGAGATTGACCTTCATGGCTTGACCCTCGAGGAAGCCGAACGCTGGGTTATGAATGCCATAGATCGTGTTGCACCGAGTCGGGACAAACGGACCTATAAGATTATTACCGGCAAAGGTCGGCACAGCAATGCGGGGCGAGGGGTTCTCATCCGGGAAATTTATCTCTTCGTGCTTCACCGCTATGGCCCCTGGATCGAGCGCATAGAAGAATCTCCGGATGGTGTGCGATTGGGTGGCGAGGCAATTCGGGGGCACTTTCACGTTACTTTGAAAGGGCCATGAACAAAGTGGAGGGTATGGGATGATTGAGCGGCAGAAAAGAGTTAATCTGAAGCCGATTCCTGATTTGGAAATAGGAATCGTGGACCTTAAGCCGGAAATCGTTGAAGCCGAAGTTCAGCCCAACTCTCTTCATTTTCGCATTGTTCACAAGAAAGGCTTGAAATCCCATGGCAAGGTCTTCGTATGGGCCGGCGTGTTGATCTTACTTGCCTTCGTATCAATGTCGGCCCTTTTGCGCTTTGTCCCAGAGTTTCGGGAGGGGGTTATCCTATCAGTCCGGGATGCGGCAAAAAATATTCAAAACGAACATGTAAATCAAGTTTTGCGACCAGTCTTGGGCGTCTTCAGCAAAGCCCTTAAGGCGCATCGCCCCCTTAAAGCCGTCGTTGCTGCTGAACCTGTCACCAATTCCTCGGGTACTTGCGGCGCCTATATTACCGGTGCTATCTCCAAAAAAATAAAGACCGCCCTAGCCGATGCAGAATTTCTCTATTTGATCAACTGTGAACTCTTTCAGGATTCGCCAAAGTTTGCCCTTCAGTCGCTGCAGAAAAAAAATATCACGCTCGCTATAGGAACCCCGTGGGAAGGGATGCCGTTGAGCCTTCTGACTTTAGAAGCCAACCGCCGCATGGCACCGCTGAGCCCTCTGCCCCTATTTCCAAAGCAAAGCTGCCTGCGATGGATGCCGAGCTCGGATTGCCTGATGCGTTATGTCGACGAATCCCGGGCATCCTTCAAAAGTCGCTGGCAGGATGGTTTTAAGGCTCTGGAGAAGGATATTTCCAAGCAGGTTCCCGTCGTCAAAGCCTGGTTTTACTTCGCCAGTAGCCTTTACGCGACGAAGGATAGAGAGTATACAAAAGCCAACCAATATCTGCACATGGCCTCAGATCACCTGGGTGAGGAGCCCAATCCTTATCTCGAGCGGGAGATCTATCGCAGCGGCACGATCAACGCATTTTTATCGAAGGATAATGCGCTTGTCAGCAGCGCCTTGAGCTTGATGCCAGTGAAACGAGTGGCCGAAGCGCCTAACGCATTTTTAGATACCGAACTTCTCGAACAGATTCGTGGCAAAGAAGGGCGTTCCCTGCTCGAGGCCTATCTCACGCAACCGGAGGCGGCTCAAAGATTTGCTGCGGATCCTCGCTTTTTGGCCATAATCCTTGGCCAAACCCAGAGGTTTCACCTAGAGCCGCACGGGTTAAACCTTGCAAGTCAAGTCTTTGGTCCTAAGGAAAAAATTCGCGCCGAAGCAATCGGCGAAGCGATGGTTCTTCTCTATGCGCGAATGTGGATAGGAGCCGATAAAAGTTTTGACGCCTTGGAAATTCTCACGCAGCTTGAAAAGGCTGGCTACCGATCGGCGGAACTCTATCATCTGAAAGGTCTGGCTCAGCTCTTTTCCTTTAAAAAACCAGAGGTGCGTCTGCTGGCCGCAAAGGATTTTCAGACGGCCGCGAGCCTTAGCAAAAACGAAGAGAGTCTCTTTGCCATGTTGATCGCTCTGCTCGACGCCAAAGATCGAAGCAAAGCCAATCAAGTCATGCTGGAATGGAAGAAGCTTGGGCCCTCGGCGCAGAAATCGCAGTGGTTTGGTTTTGCGCAAGGCCTGATTAGTTATACTGAGGGCAACAAGGAAGTAGCGCAATCGTCTTGGGATGCTACCGAATTGGCTCATAAAAGCAGTAGTCTATGGACTACATTGAGAAACAATCTCGCCTCCGATCCGACCTACCTCGATCGGGATTTGGCCAAAACTCTGGGCATGCTTTTGGGCCCTGATTCGCCACTAGGAAGTTTGGCGGTTTTTGGCCAAAAATCTTGAGATCCTAGGCTCATGTGTTATAAGTGCGGCTCGCGTATAAGGAGTCCGTCATGCATCCTACTGAAACCCATCAACTCGCCATTCAATTCACTGATTCCAAAGCTTCCGCCGTGCTGGAGTTTAAAGAAGACCTTAAGAATTGGTTGATCGGGGTCGGCGAAGAGGCCTTTGTGGAGGGCGCTCTGGATGATCTGTTTGAGGACCCAAGCTACGAAGTCACGGCGGATCAGCAGTTTTCTGAGCTGGGTGGCGGTTTGCAGCCCCTTTTTGTTTATAAATACGATCGTGAGCATCTGGAGCGATTGCGCGCGGAGCTTGAAAAGAATTTTGCAGGGCACCTCACCTGTGACATCTCCTCACTCACGACCGAGAGCTGGATGGAAGGGTGGAAGGAAAGCTTCAAGCCGATCACGACCGAGCGTTTTTACCTCTATCCGCCATGGATTCAGGAAGACCAGCCTTGCGATCGCATCCCCATCGTGATTGAGCCGGGCATGGCCTTTGGCACGGGCCAGCATGCAACGACCGTTCTATGCATGGAGGCCATCGAAAAGTTCTACGATAAAACCACCGGCCTTGATCGTTTCCTCGATGTTGGTACGGGTACCGGTATTTTAGCCATCGCTGCTAAAAAACTTGGCTATAAATTTGTCATGGGCACCGACATCGACTCCGACGCCATCATCGCCTCCAAAGAAAATATCCTTCAAAATAACTGCAAAATGGAACTTATCCAGGGCAGTATTCCTGAAGATCAGGAACCCTTCAACCTGGTAGTGGCTAATATTATCTTTTTTGTCTTGAAGCAGATGATTGGAGATCTGGCGGCTCAGCTTAAATCGGGCTCTCTGCTCATCCTCTCGGGTCTCTTGGCCGAGGAAACACGCGAGATGGAGGTCTACGCCCGAAACGTCGGGCTTCGTCTCGACAGTGAAGCGACGCGTGATGATTGGGCTGCTCAGGTTTATAGGAAGCTAGGATGAAGCACCTCTTTCGCTTTCACGGGGTGAGGTCCGAGGCCGGCACATGGGAGCTTGTTGACGAGGAGTGGCATCACCTCCTTAAAGTCCTGCGTCTGCAAACGGGCGATCGCCTCGAGGTAAGTGATGGCAAGGGCTGGGTAGGCCTTGCGGCGCTTGACGGGCTGGCTAAGACTAAGGGCTCTCTCGTTTTGGAAAGCGAAACCTTTTATCCTAGAGCAGCACGGCATTCTGAGTTAACGTTAGGTCTGGGAATTTTAAAGCCTCAGGGCATCGATGAGGTTTTACCCGGGCTGGTGGAACTTGGTGTCAACCGTCTCGTACTCATCCCTTTCTTTGGCATGGATAAAGCGCGGGTCCATGACAAGCTCCTGGATCGGTGGCAACGGCAGATCGTCGCCGCGAGCAAGCAGGCGAAGGCTCCTTGGTTTCCTGACTTGCTGGTGATGAAAAGCTTCGATGCTTTTCTCCAGGCGAGCGGTGACTACCCACGGCGCTATCTTCTTGATCCTGAGGGTGATCCTCGGGCACTGGAGGCCTCGGCTGAAGGTCCGGTGCTGGCGGTGATCGGTAGCGAGGCGGGCTGGAACAGTTCCGAGCTTGAACGCCTGATCGCGAATGGCTTTCGGAAGCTAAGGCTCAAATCTAATATTCTGCGAGCGACGACCGCGGTCCTTGCTACCGCCGCCATACTCAGACAAAACATGAACGAAAATTGATTCGCCTCTCAAATCTACAGTTCTCCTCTGGCGGATCCATGTTAGAATGTGGCAAAGAATCCGAGGAAAGAACTATGAAACCTGCTGGCAGACGTCGTGGATTTAAATCCTGGTTTGTAGAACCGTATCGGCAAGTCAAGCTTGGCCTGCTCTTCCTTATTCTCAATCTTGCCTTTGCCGGGTTGATGTTTGGCATTTTTGGCTATTACATTTGGGATATCTATCAAACCCTGGCGGTGTATTTCAAACTCACCAGTGACCAGAGTTCAGAGATTCTTCTCAAATTCCAGGCGCCAGTGGTAGCGGGAGCCGTGCTTATATTTGCCTTTGTGGCCATTTCTATCATGGTGGCAGTGCGCTATACCCATCAGATCTATGGACCGCTGGTTTCGATCCATCGCTTCCTCGATGAGTATCTAGAAGGCATCACAGTGACACCACTCGCTTTGCGTGAGTCGGATCAGCTTAAGGAACTGGCTGAGAAGCTTAATCAGCTCCTTGAGCTGCAGCCCAACGAAAAGCGTCAGCCAAATTTGCGGCCAATTTACGCCTATTTGGATGAATTGTTGGAAGGCCGACGGCCCAAGCCCATCCACGCTCGGGAAAGTGATGCATTTTTTAGTCTCGTCGAACGGCTCAATCGACTGGCGGAAAATATTAACATGAAAAAAACGAGCTGAATTCCAGGTTTTTCGTGGCCTTTTGCATAATAGGCGGTTCTTTGGTTGACATCTCTGGAGCCAGCGCATATAACACTGATCTCAGACGTACCGCGGGGTGGAGAAGCTTGGTATCTCGTCGGGCTCATAACCCGAAGGCCGCAGGTTCAAATCCTGCCCCCGCTACTTTTTTCTTACGGACTGAATACGAAAAAGCCTCGATGCAGATATGCTTCGGGGCTTTTTCGTGTTTGGAGATGCGAGTCTGCTCTCGGAGGTTCTGTTCTAAGCGATTCGATGTCCCATTTGTTATTCAATCTTATCGGGTGGCATAATTGAAATTAGCAATATTGCGTGGAACAGGCGGTCTGCCGTGTATGAATTGAAACTTTCGGGATGCATAAGACCATGAGCCACTCGATTTCTAAAATTGTCGCCTCTCTTGTCAGTAAGAAGCGATTGTAGGTAGGTCGTGGCATCACGCCCGTATACTTCCTGAAAGTTAATATCGAGAAAGGTTTTGCCAAGGGTTATTTCCTCGACTGATCCCCCATATCCGCCGTTTTTTTTGGCCGCAGTAGGCTCACCAATGTAGGCCAGCAATCTCCTGACAAAGTGTTCGATCTGAGGGATAAATATATGGATAGCATGCAAAAAATCACCTTTAAAATAGTCATCTAAGGCAATCTTGAGGACATTTTTTCTATCCAAGTCGAAGATCGGCGTATTGACTAGATATTTTAATGACTTTTCGGAATCTAAGTTGTGTTTTTCAATTAATCGGCTTATCGACCCACGCAATAGAATTGCGTCGAATCCATTTTTTTGAGCGATCTGATGCATGAGTTTACCTTGCTCATCGCCAGCGGGAATTATCGCAACAAGTTTACCGTTTCCATAAAGTTGCTGTGTGAATAAGCTGAGTAGTGGAGCCTATTTTTTCAGTATTGAAATGTTTTTTTGAATATCCTCGACCGAAGTGCAAAACTTCGATGCGATTAATGTTAGCCCTTGTTCAATCGATTCACCTGACACAGCATCGAAGAATTTTTTCATCTTATCGATGTCGATATCGATTGAAGTGCTCACCTGACTCTTGTGATCATGTGCATCTCTGGCTAGCTCACTAATTCGAATGCGGACGCGCTTCGCATTGTTTAAGTCTCCCGATTTTTCATAGAGCTCGAGCGCGGATTCCAGCCACCCCATTCCAACCATTGGTTCCCCTTGGGCAGCAAC
>CAXSGP010000070.1:21534-24995 GCA_964236955.1 uncultured Oligoflexus sp.
TGGGCAGCAACTGCACAAACCCTCTTTAGATTTGGTTCGTCTTTTATATCGCCGTAGTGCCTAGCCAGACGCTCTGCCGCAGTTTGAGCTCCCCATGGATTTGTATGGCTTGAGCAGTAGGCTAATATATCTTCCAGTGACGAGATAATGTATTCGGATCTATCGCCCGAAAGCTCAGTACGTCCATAGAGATTGTCAAATAGAAATGGCCATGTTCCGTCATGAGTCAAACTCATAACCTTTGGATAGATTTCGAAATAGCCGTCGACGACTTTAGGGATCAAATCTTTTCGTTTCGTTCGGTCGCATAATTCCAGTGCAAGCTCAAGCCAACGACTTGCAAATATCGCGTCGCTATAAGATGTCGCGAAAGAAGCAGCTTTAACATAGGAATCAACTGCAGATTCCAGGTAAGTTACGTCAGGCTTAATTCCTCCGAATACTTTACTCATTTCCCATAGTAAGTGAGAATACCTTGCTTTAAATACTGGATATGTTTCTTCGTCTAGTCGCTTCTTCCAGTGGGCAAGTACGTCAGAAGTTATCTCTTCCTTTGCAGGTCGATGTTCTTCCGCTCCATCCTCCATTGTAAAAGTAGCCCACGGACCGAAATATGTTCCCCAAATTGATTTCTTGTCTGTTAAGGGAGCGAGTTTAAACGCGACTAATTCTGACCACCACTCATGGCGTTGTCCTTCAGGAACATCAGGCAGTAGTCTCTGAATTTCACCGGCAATCTTGTATTCTGGGATCACTTCTTCTTTCGAGCGGTAGGACTCAAAAATTTCAGTCAGCTTAAATTCCGACATATTCAATCCTGTATAAGCCTGTTTCATTTCAGATTTTTCACTAAAGACAGAATTGGTCGATAAATATAGATTTATTTGTTCATTAAATCTAAAAGCAACGTGCGCTTTTTCCTATTTTGGATATTCAGGAATTTCACTTATTCCGTAACGTTTAATCAATATATTGAGAATATTTTTGTGAATTTCATCGAATTCGTCGCTAATAAAATTCCAAACCATTTCAGGATTTATTGAGAAATAATCATGGGCAATTCGATTTCGAAGCGCACGCAGCTCAGCCCACGGGACGTCAGGGAAATGGTGCACAATATTATCTGTCGAAGCGAATAACTTCGACACCTGCTCTCCTAATAAATCGATTTGCTTATTTATCGCATCAAATTCTACACCCCTAGTCGCATAAGTATTCTCGTCGATTTTAATGGCATATGCCCTGATTCTCTCAATGTGCTGAACAATTCGAACGAGATGTTTTTTGCCCTCATGATATTTTTTAGACATAAATAATATCTTCTAATGCCGACCTTTCGACCTCTGGATGAATTTCGCTTTGTAATACCAAATCTACTTTTTTTCCTCCAAGTACCTGTGAGGCAATAATCTCCATTTTTGAAATCTCTTTGATCGAATATTTTTTAGAGCTTTTAATGAGTATGTCGATATCAGAGTTTAGATTTGCTTCATTACGCGCGTAAGAACCAAATAGCGCAAGATTTTCAATTTCAAATTGTTCCTGGAATACCAACTTTAGTGAGCGGAGCTTTTCAAGAATCTCGTCTTTTCCTAAAATTTGTTGATTAGGGCCGTCAACTATTACGGTATCGACGAGCGAGATTGTTTTTCCAAAGTAAGCAGCAATTTTTTTAGCCGTACCGATTGTTACCCCATCCTCTCTCCCTTGCTCGATTTCACGAAGTGCTTTCAGTGAGACACCCACTAATTGAGCCATTTGAATTTGAGTCAGTCCAGCGACGCCTCGGGCTTCTTTGGAAAGAGAGGCTAGCGGAGTTCTAGATGTTGAAAGTCGAGGCTTAGTTCTATGATCCAAAAGATTCTCCTCTATTATCCCTAATGGGTATATTAGAGAAAGGCGATCGAAATGACAACCTTCTATTATCCCCTGTTGGGATAATAGAAGCTAAATCGCTAATATGTATAAAGGAAAATGGAGCGATTTTATAAGATTTCGCTCACGCTTCCAAAACCTTACTGGCCAAGAATGTGCTTCTTCGGGTGCGCCAAATGTTAAATCGAGTGGAAGATTCAAAGTCCGATAACTCAAACAGAAGAAATTATTAACTAAACCTAATAATTTTTATCAGGAGACCATCTCTCCGGCCCGAACAAAACACCCGAAGACTCTGGTCCATTTCAAGTCCCCGCTACTTTTTTCTTACGACTGAATACGAAAAAGCCTCGATGCAGATATGCTTCGGGGCTTTTTCGTGTTCGTGTGTATTCGAATCAAGTTGGCTTTCTTACTATGCTAGAGCCGTTATCTTTGTCAGCCATTCAGCAAAGTGTCTGCATAACCCTAGCATAGTTGGAATCCCGATTTCTTCGCGTGCTCGACTACCAACAAATACTTTATCGTAAGCTGTATAAATTTCCTTTAATCGCTTTGATGGAGCCGTAGTTGCTCCTTGATTAATGTGTTCAGGAGTTTCGACTGTTTCAAGAATTTGTTCCAATCTGTGCCTTTTGCCAGATTGGTGCTTCGATGCGTAATGCCTCGGGGCTTTTTCGTATTTATTTGTCGAAGGAGATCTTCAGATCGGATAGGGAAAAGCTATGGGGATCCCAATCTCAGATCCACTCCAAACGGCCTTCTTTGTTGGGCCGTCGAAAACCTACATAGCCTGACAGACCTGCAATGGGCCTATATCTGACGGGAAATAATTTTAGAAAAATTGAACTAACGAGTAGAAGTTGACGTGAGAGGAATCTGAGGGAAAAGTGATTTTGCAGCACTCACCTGGACAGTCCGTGCCGCAGAAAGTAGAAACATGCCGAGTATAATAGCAAGTCGTGACAATTGGAAGCGAAAAGCCATGGAGCGTGGGCGCTTGAATAGAGACCTCAGTCGCCAGAGTGCCCGTTTAAGGTCGGCTCAGACTGACTCAATCGAACCTGAGAAGCTCCTACTAGAGGAACGGGATTTACAATGGGAAGGCTCGCGGCGTTTGCATTTAATAAAGCCCATCCCGTCCGACACTGCGACCTTGATCGTATCCATATTGCTTGTCGTCGATGCCCGCATCTCCTTCCGTGCAGGCCCGCGAGTGCTTTCATGTATTGATTTTCAGGGCTGGATTTCACCTTTCAGTTCGATCATAAACTGAGTCTGCCGAGTGGGATTGGCCTCGCTTCAATACATGAAGGCGCCCAAAGTGGATTGGATTGCCATCATGGATATGACTCTGGCCGTTGCATTCAAAAAGGCTTTGGTGATCTTAAGGCTTCCGCATTAGATCCATCTAAAGCGAGAAGACTCGATCAAGCTCGAGGATGTGACTAGCGCTGGGAACATCGTAAAAGAGTCATGGAAAAGTGAAGACGTAGCCGAGGCTCTGCAGGGATTACTAGATGATGAGCCTCATTTAAAAGCCATCATGAAAGATGGGGGCTATGTAATACTTGCCATGCCTGCTC
>CAXSGP010000071.1:0-24797 GCA_964236955.1 uncultured Oligoflexus sp.
GCGTTACTGGGGATGTTCGACGTTGGCGTAGCCAAACGTCAACAGCCCCTACTATAGTGGCGAAGCCAAGCAGAAGGAAAACCTATGAAAGCACTGATCCAAAGGGTCCTCGCCGCATCGGTCACCGTGGAGGGGGCAACAGTGGCAGCAATCGACAGGGGCCTGCTTGTCCTGCTCGGCGTTGCCCAGGGTGACAGCGCTGAAGATGCCCGGTATCTCGCCGAAAAGATCTGCCATCTTCGCATTTTTTCCAACGAAGACGGCAAATTCGATCGAGCCTTAAGCGATGGTGAAGGGGCTGTCCTTCTCGTGTCGCAATTCACCCTGCTTGCCGATTGCAGCAAGGGTCGTCGGCCCAACTTTCAAAAAGCCGCCAAAGCCGCCGAAGCCTTGCGCCTCTATCGCCTGTTAGCTGAGACAATTCAAAACTTTGGCATCGTCTGTGCCACTGGGCAGTTTCAAGCGCATATGAACGTGAACCTATGCAACGATGGTCCCGTTACCCTCCTGCTGGAATCACGCGGGACCTCATCGAGTTCCCCAAAGTCATGCGAAGGGTAGCAGGGAAAAAGACTCAGGCAAAAACATAAAAAAAAAGGCCTCCCACCGGAAAGCCTTGTGACTCAATCACCATTCGATTCAGAATCATCGATCCCGATCTTGTTGTAAAAGAGTTCGTCAATCGTCTTTTTAATAAGAATCCATAAGAGTTCCTTATCGGAACACTTGCCAAAGACGCCAAGTGGAATTTGGAAGCCACCCTTATCCTTGCGCCCGCCACCATAATAAACGCCATGCTGGTCTTGGCCAAACACGTCCTTTATCCATTTGTCGGGATCGAGCGTGTGCGACTTGGTGCGGAGTGACCCATCGACGAATTCGCCGCCAACCACTCCATATACGACCACGGTATCAATGCCTTCCCGGTTGAGAAGATAATCGGCGCATTGGCCGATACCATCGCGATCCTCGTCGCGAACATAGCCGACGCCTGAGAACATAAAGGTGCCGCGAATATCTTTTCTTTGCAAAGCGATCTGCGTCAGATCCATTGTTTTTGCAGGAATCGACTGCCGCGAAATCAACGCTAGCAAATCTTTATCAACATAGCGGGATAAAAGCTCACTCGCCTTATAATCGAGCGGCGTGGCATTGACGAAGTTATCAGTATCGGTGCGCACCCCATGCATCAGGGCCGTGGCAATCTTCGCCTCTTCCAACGAATCACCGGAGAAACCAAAGCGAGGGTGGGCCAGATATTCGCCGTAGATCGCCGAGGTTGATCCGACGTTTTCGCGAATATCGAGAAAGTGCGACTTAATCGTGCCGAGCTTACGATGATGATCGACAAAGACCAGAAGTTCGCAGGTTTCCGGCAGTTTGATCGGCAATTCGGTATTCTGCGAATCGTTTACCGCATAATAATCATAGGACGAATAATCAAACTGATCGTTGTATTCTTCGATATCCAGGTCAAGCTTTTTCACAAGCGCCCGATTCTCGTGATGCGAGATCTGCTCAAAGTGTAAAATCGTCGATTGAATGTCGAACTGAACAGCCATGTAGGCAAGGGCCAGCGAGGTCGCGATGTTATCGGGATCGGGATAGCCCTTGATACAGATCAATAAACGCTTGCCTGAAGCTTTCTCAAGTATTTCGATCAGTTCTTCGGTTCGTGTCTTCTTCTCAGTTTTCTGAGCTTCGACTACCGAGTCCGACTCAAGCAAATCAGCATCGGAGTTGCTGAGTTCCTTTTGGGCTCGAACCTTTTTTTTGAGGCTGATTAACTCAGCTTCTTTGTCTTTGAAGCGTGGATCTGGATTACTCAAAGCTTAACTCCTTTCCGCCTGGCGCGCTCGTCGCTGCGGAGATGTCGCTTCCTTCATTATATCACTCTCATCCGAACTTACATCTAAGATAAGTAGGCCAAAATTGCCTTCGGTGTTGGGAAGCGCTTGAATGTGAAGACTTTGACTGCCGGAGCTTCGGCCTGCCCAAGCCATTCGCCTAATTTGTCACGCGGCAAAAGTTCCGCCGCCACCCCCAGGATCAAGGCCTTGCCCGTACCCGCACGCATCGCTTCAAGCCGCTGTTTTAGTTGAACTTCGTGCCATTTATGAAAGAGTTCCAGGTGAATTTTTTGCCCCCTGGCATCGGCAAAGGAAATATCGGGAACTGAGTAGCATTGCTGGCCGAGGTTTAAAATATCTTCCCCCTCCATCGCCGTCCAGCCCTTCCGCTGCGCCGTCGTGAGGCTATTAAAAATGTCTATAAATTCCTTAAACTCGGCAGGAATATAACCCTTGAAACTGCCGTAGTGACTTTTGATAGGTTTGCTCGAGTCGAGATCGAGCACCAGGGTCTTTTCCAAAATCTTAATTTCAGCCTTTATAGCCCATTTATCCATCAGTAAAATGTTGGGAAAGAAATTGCTGAGGCGGCTGCCATAGGTCGCACTCTTGTCAAAGAGCGAGAGAGGGCCCGACAGATCGATCTTTAAGCTGTCCTGCGAATCATCGATTTCAGCCAACAAACGCCAGAACTTTAAGCGCTGCAGAAAGCGCCGCTTCTTTACGGGATCCTTATCAGAGACGATAATACTCAGCGTTCGTGAACGCAGGATAAGCCCCTGCACCTGGGCGGCATTGTAACGATGAATAAGATCGGCTGGATCGATGGGATCAAAGGCCTGAATGACTCGAAATTCCGGAAGATCACCATAAAGCTGCCCTTCAAGCTGGCCAAAGTCCATCGCTACCGATTGGGCAAGCGTCGCTTGAAATTCCGCGATGCCCATCACCTTGGAATGCCTAAGTTCTCTCGCCTTGCTAAAAAGATCCCAGCGCCGGCCTTCGAGTTCCGTCTCCGAATCGGCAAATTCGCAGCGATCCTCCAGCAGTTTATTCAAGCCATTAAAAAGCACCGACATGCCTTTCGGATGGCATTTTATCTTTTCAAGAAGATCCTGCTGCTTCTGCTGCTTCGAAGCGCCGTATAAATCGACGAGAAATCGCCCCAATACCAAGGCTTCGGCATCGTTTGGCTTCACGTACTTCGGAAAGATTTTATCCGCCCGAACTGTGTACTTGAGAAGGTCTTTGGTAAGCATGGTGATTTCTACGTCTGTTGTTGATGTGAATTTCATTGGTATCCTTCGACACCACCTCATAAAGAACAGCCCGTTTGCCTTCCTGATGCCGCAGTATACGCCCAAGGCGCTGCACGTGTTCGCGAACCGCTCCGCTGCCCGAGATCACAATGCCGATGCTGGCTTCCGGAACATCGACGCCTTCGTTGAGAACCTTCGAGGTGACGAGGACATCGATGCTGCCGCTGCGAAAGGCTTCCAGCATTTTTTTACGCTCTTTGGGTTTGGTCAAATGCGTGAGCACGGGGAGCACATATTGTCTGCCGATGTGATAGGCCGTAGCGTTGTCATTGGTGAAGACGATAATGCGCTCGCCAGGATGCGCCTGGAGAATACGCCAAAGTTCGATGATCTTTCCCTCGCCCGACTGCGCCAGTGACTTTTGCTCGCGATAGGCTTGCATCGCGGCCTTGCCACCGGGCATCACCGCCGCTTTCCGAATAAAATTCTTCCAGCCATCGGGCGCGGAAAAATCCACTCCGGCCGACCGCACAAACTTCGTATAGATGGCGCGAGCGCTTTGATAGCGGGCTTTTTCGTCTTCGGTCAGTGGCACTTCGATATTGACCACATCATAAGGCGACAAAACATTGGCCACCATCTCGCGTATCTGACCCTCAAAGCAAAGATTGCCAACGATCTGATAGAGCAAGTCCTCTTTGCCATCGGCGCGTTCCACCGTTGCCGATAGCCCTAGCCGAAAGGGGGCGATCGCTGCTTTGGCTATCATTTGATACTGAGTGGCAGGCAAATGATGGCATTCGTCAAAAATAAGGAGTCCAAAGCGATTGCCTATCATCTCGACCATAAGCGTGGCCGTATCATAGGTGGCCACCGATAGGGACTCGAGCGACTTCCAGCCGCCTCCGAGCAGGCCGATCGGCGCCTCAAAATACCTCTGGAGAACACTCTGCCACTGCAATAGCAAATCGATTGTCGGGACGACGATGAGCGTCGGACGCTTGGTCTTGGCAATGGCCATGACCGCAAGGATAGTTTTCCCGGCCCCCGTCGGCAGGCACACCACCCCGCGCGAGTTTTGCTTGTTCCAGGCCGTCAGGGCCTGATCCTGATGCTCGCGCGGCACGACTGCCAGCTTCAGATCAACAGGCATTGCCTGATAGTCACGCGCTTGATCAAGAAGCGGAAGTTTTTCCCTGAGAGCCTCAAGAATGATTTCGCGGTAATAGTAGGCCGGCGCTCGCCAGGACTTGGTACGTGCATCAAAGTGAAAGCCAGGCAGAAGCTCTCCGAGCTTTGATTGCGGCGGCTCTAAGACCAGCGTACCCATTTCAAACTTCAGGACTGTCGTTGCCAAGGTCGCTTCTGCTTCCACTTTCACGCTCTCTTCCCATTTCTTCTTCGAGTTTTTGGTCGGCTCTCATCACTTTGAAAAAGAGTCGCTCAGCAAGCAAAGCGCCGCCAAACACAAAGGAAGCGCCAATACTGATCGTAAAACCGGCCTGCAGCCAGAACGGGGGAAGATCGCTTGAAAAGCGCTGCACCAACCAGATGTTGCCCAGAACTATCATGACGATGAAACTCGCCGCGATAAGCTTAGTCCAGAGCGATTTTTTCCAGCTATCCGCAGACGTCAGCATCCAGAGGCCTCTTAAATCTTAAATTACAATAAAATCAACATTTTAAATAAAAAACGCCCAGAGGCGTACCCCTGGGCTCAGATGATATCAGAAGTATCAGTCTTTTCTCAGAACTTGCCAGTTAGGCCAACTAATATATCCGTTTTCGAACGATCTTCTTCGTTAGTCTTGACCTGGGGATCAACATATTTACCCATGGTCGATGCCAATCCGATGTATGGTCGATATAGCTTAGTAAATCCATCATAAAAAACGCCGGCCGCGAGGAGGCGTTCATTATCGTTAACATTGCCATCCGTGTTGGTCTCGATCTCGCTGCCGTCGGCGGCTTTGTTACCATCAAGGCCGGTGCTGGAAGCCAGGACGTAAGGTGTCCAGGCTCCTGTAAAGAACTCGCCATAGGCGACGATGCCTTGGATTTTGTTTTTGTGGTCTTCAGCTTTGCCGCTGACCACGTTAACAAGCCTATCATTGCGCTCATCCATCACGTATTCGACAAAACCATCAAGGGTTTCATTTTTTGCACGAACGCCGGCACTGACGGTTTGGCTGTGGTTACGATCGTAGCGGGCCAATTGAAGGAGGGGCTGAATATCGCCAAACGCAGCTTGCCATTCCAAGACGATAGCCGGTTGCTTTTGAACTTCATATGGGTTCCACGACTTACAAGTCGTTGGGGTGGCTGCTGTGCAGGCCGACGATGGATCAAAATAATCTTTGGCTAAAGCCACCGACCAGATTCCAGCCATCTTGTAGGTGGCTTCGATTGCTAGCTGATCTTTCAAGGGGTTAAAATTCAAAATTGCGGGACGATTGACGGCATTCCAGCCGTTCAAGAGTTTGCGGCTCCAGCCATAGGTTTTGATTTTTTGTTTACCGACGTTGATTTCCAGTACATCGGAAACCTTGTTCGTTAACCAAAAGCGCTCAAGAAAGTTATTGTCCAGTTGATAGAGAAGATTCCAAGAAATCTCATCGGTGATCTTGCCGCGAATAGAAAGCTTGGCAGCTTTTGAGGCAAAATCGGTTTCTTTAACTTGAGTCGCCTCAGGTCTCAGACCATCATCGGTGCTAAATAGCTGAAAATGATACTCGGCTCCCACCTCAATTTCAGGAGAAATCTTGACTGGCTCAGCACTGCTTGCGCGACTGGCAAGTAATAGACCGCAAATACCAGCCCCGGCATTGATGAACTTCATTGGACTCATATTAAACCCCTTCGATGATAGGCGAACCCTAGATAAAAAACTATTTACACGAACTTTTCGAAGGGATCTTTACAATTCTAAAAATTAGACAAAAATTCTCATACATTATCTGTAAATTAATTAAAAGTTTATGACAAATTTATAACCCTGTTAAGATGTGCAAGTCCTTGCGGCGTCAGCTCTCGGCCCCGTGATCCGCGACGTAAAAATCCCTGATGCAAAAGGAAAGGCTCATAGACATCTTCGATGGTCGCCCGTTCTTCACCTATCGTTGCTGCCAGTGCTTCAATGCCAACTGGCCCGCCCTGATAGCGCTCGTGCATAATGCGCATAATGCGTCGATCCATCTTGTCGAGGCCAGCAGTATCAATATGAAGGCGATTTAAGGTCAGATCGACCAAGTCCTCATCGAGGCGATCCAATCCACCAAAATCAGCGAAATCGCGCACGCGCCGCAGAAGGCGATTGGCAATACGAGGCGTCCCCCGCGAGCGCTCGGCCAGCGCCCGGGCTCCCTCCGGCGTCAGTTCAAGGCCCCAGACCGCAGCGCTGCGCTTGAGGATAATGGCCAGGGAGTCGGCATCATAAAATTCAAGGTGTTCTTGGATCCCAAAGCGGCTCAACAGCGGCGCCGAGAGGCTTGCCATACGCGTCGTTGCACCGATCAGTGTGAAGGGATTGATCGGCATGCGAACGGTCCGAGCCGAAGGCCCCTGGCCTACCAAAATATCGACCGAGAAATCCTCCATGGCTGAATAAAGAATCTCTTCAACAGTGATCGGCAGGCGATGAATCTCGTCGATAAAGAGTACGCCTCCGGGCTCAATGCCAGCTAAAATTCCCGCGAGGTCGCCCGGTTTATCGATCGAAGGGCCACTGGTCTGATAGAAAGGCGACTCCAATTCGAAGGCAACGATCTTAGCTAAAGTCGTTTTACCCAAGCCGGGCGGTCCATGCAGTATGGTGTGATCAAGGGTGCGGCTCCGCATCTTTGCGGCTGAAACATAAACCTGAAGGTTGTTTTTAACGGCATCCTGTCCCGGATAATCGGCAAAGCGATGCGGACGGATCTGCTGCTCAGCATGTTCTTCATGAACCAAGGCTCGCGTGTCGGTCAGTGCCGCCTCACCACGAAACCCATGCTCGAGAATCTTAATTTCTATTTTGTCCATGATGATTGAACCCCTTAAAAGACGGAGTCATCCGAAAGCCCAAGGCTCTTGCTTGAACGCGGCGGCGTGGAAGCTGCGGAGGGCTTGGGTTTATGGCGTTCGACCTCAACGTTGCCCTGAGTCAATTCCTTTAGAGCCTGGCGCATCAGATCCTGCAGATCCTTAAATTCGCTCTGCTTGCGAAGCTTCAAGAGTAGGGGCTGGATGATCTTATCTTTATAGCCAAGATTTTCGAGAGCTGAATTTAAGTCCTCGAAGAGGATCTCCCGGCCCGATGGTGCCTCGCTCGCTGCGCCATGGCTAACGAGGGGATCAAAACCCTCGGCATCGAGTCGAACGAATTCCTCCTGAAGATCGAGTTGTTTGGCGGCTTGCAGGCGTGAGACCTTCGGACGCAGTTCGACCAGAATTTTTTCGGCCAATCGGGCTCCCACGCCAGGGACGCTTTCCAGTATCTTTGTATCATTTTTAGCCACCGCTCGCTCAATTGCGGCGAGGGTTAAGGTAGAAAGTATGGCCAGCGCGACTTTAGGTCCGACGCCAGCGAGACTGAGTAAAACCTCAAAGGTCTGCCGATCTTCATAGGTTCGAAAACCGAATAGGCGTAAGGCCTCTTCGCGCACATAGGTCGATATCCAGAGGCTGATTTTGCTGCCTACCCGCGGCAATTGACAGAGCGTCGACAGGGGAATCTCAATGCCGTAGCCAATGCCCGATACATCGAGAATAATCCCCGTGGGTAGAGTCGCTGCAAAAGTACCGCTAAGGCGTTCAATATACATGGGGAAGCCTTTAAGGATCAGTCTCATTGGACTCAGGATCGGAGTGCAAGCGGCCCCTCAGCTTATTGTCGAGCACCCTGATATCGATGAGGGCTCTCGTTATCTTTTCGCTATCGGTCAGATCGCTTGAAACCAAGACTTCTCGAATATTCCTGAGCTTGTCCGAGTCTAGGTGAGTTTGACTATTGATCGATTCCATCATTGCATTAAAGTTACGGACGACATAACGCATATCGTCGCCATCGCGGATGCGCATCTGCCCGTACCAGCGGCCCTCCTCAACTCTTCTGAATTGTCGCACCAGGGAATACATGGGCCCGGCCACTCGATGGGTCATTAGAATGCCCATAAAACCTACCAAAAACACGTTAAGTAGCGCCGCAAGACCAATAAGACCCATCACGGGATAGGGCAGAAAAAAGGGCAAGCGCAAAATTTTAAACGTATAGAGCGGATAAAGGATCAGCGTCGTCGTCAGAACTGTCGACAGGAGTCCCACCAATACTGCAGCTCCGGTATAACGAAACTGAAAGTCGCGGTTAATTAAAACAAGTCGCTGCTTTTTTGGATAAAACTTTATTTCCATAACCACCAATGTAACTTGCCTGGCCAAAGAGCGCCAATAATAAAAAACCCCGACTAAAGTATAGCCGAGGTTTCTATTCTAGAAGTTTTCTTTAATTTAGCGAAGTGCGCTCTTTACTGCGTCGACTTTATCAAGACGTTCCCAAGGGAAGATATCACGGCCAAAATGGCCATAAGAAGCGGTTGCCTTGTAAATCGGTCGCAGAAGATCCAGAGTTTCAGTGATGCCACGTGGTGTCAAACGGAACACATCACGAATGACAGCGGCGAGTTTCTCATCAGAAACATTGCCTGAGCCGTAGGTATTAACAAAGACGCTGACCGGTTCGGCTACACCAATTGCATAGGCCAACTGCACCAGACATTTCTCGGCCACACCCGAGGCGACGATATTTTTAGCAATGTAACGACCCATGTAGGCTGCTGAACGGTCAACTTTAGTTGGATCTTTACCCGAGAAGGCTCCGCCGCCATGGGCGCCATGGCCGCCGTAACTGTCGACGATGATCTTACGACCCGTCAATCCACAGTCGCCTTGAGGTCCGCCGATAACGAAGCGGCCTGTAGGGTTGATATGATATTTGGTATTTTTATCAATAAGCTCAGCCGGAATAACCTTACGCACAACTTCGTTGATCACGTATTCGGTCAGGTCCTTGTGTGACACGTCGGGCGAATGCTGTGTGGAGATCACAACCGCATCAACGCGAGCCACTTTCCCGTCACGGTATTCGACGGTCACCTGGCTTTTGGCATCGGGGCGAAGAAAGGGAACTTCATTATTGCGACGCTTTTCAGACAGACTGCGCAAGAGTTTGTGGGAGTAGCTGATCGTTGCCGGCATGAGTTCTTTGGTTTCATTCACAGCGTAACCGAACATCATGCCCTGGTCGCCCGCGCCTTGTTCGGCGTGAAGACCCTCGCCCTCGGTGACACCCATAGAAATGTCGGCAGATTGCTGTTCGACAGCCATGATCACGCCGCAGCTCTTGGCATCAAAACCAAGGGCACCGTCGTTGTAACCGATTTCTTCAATAGTTTTACGAGCGATCTGCGCATAGTCGATCTGCGCATTGCTGGTAATTTCGCCGGCAATAACCACGAGCCCTGTTTTAACCAAGGTCTCACAGGCAACGCGCGAGTATTTATCTTGTTCTAGGAGCGCATCAAGAATCGCATCACTGATCTGATCACAGATCTTATCAGGATGGCCCTCACTTACAGATTCGGAGGTAAAAAGGTAATTTTTTAGTTGTCCGCTCATGAGAGTCCTCTCCTCATTCTTACAGCAACACGCCCAGTATTTAATACCACGGCGCTGCCTATTCCAAAAGATTGACCACACTTATCTATTAGGATCATATGGTCAAGCGACTTGATTGAACTTCGCTTTTTATCACTTTGCGTCAGTCCCGTCTCGAAGCTTTTCATTTCAACATGCATTTCCTGCCCCATCTTCAGCTTTTGAATGAGCAGAGGATCCTCAGTATGCCAACTTGGAATATCAAGTCGTATATCTTCTAGTGGTATTATGTACTTTTGAATAGTTTCCTGCTCTTGTTCAAGAATGTCAAGAGACACTGAAGACCCAACCTCCAGATCGCCTGTCGCCACTCTAAGAAGCCGTACGACTACACCCAGTGTGCCCAGGGTTTGGGCAATGTGATGGGAAAGCACTCGAACATAAGTGCCCTTGGAGCATTTGACACGAACGGTGGCGATCCCATCAGCATAGTTCAAGCATTCCATACGTTCAATTTGCACAATTTTTCTGAGAAGATCCAGTGGCACCTCGTCTGCCCGCCCACTGCGTGCATACTCATACAAAGGCTTGCCCTGATACTTGATAGCCGAATAGATCGGCGGAATTTGAGTAAAACCGCCTTGCATCCCTTCGCAGACTTTATCAATGTCGGCCATGTTAAAAGCACCGACTGGGGCTTCGGCCACAAGCTCGCCGTCAAGATCAAGAGTATCGGTGGCGGTGCCAAATTTAATGTCAAATTCGTAGCATTTAGTGCCGGCCAGCAGGTAATCCTGAATACGGGTCGCTTTACCAAAAAGAACCGGCAGCACCCCTTCCGCCATCGGATCCAAAGTACCGACATGGCCCATTTTAATGCGGGTGAATCGGCGCTCAAACCAGCGCGAGACATCTTTCGAACTCATTCCGCGCGGCTTATAAACTATGATCATGCCGTCTTGCAGGGAGTGTTTTTTTATATGAGTCGATTGCTGCTTCAACGAATGAGCTCCTTAGGGCCTCAGTCTTCCTGAGTATCCTTTTTTTCTTTATGAATGGTATCCAAAACCGTTTCAATCCGACCAGCATACTCGATGCTTTTGTCGTATTTGAAATGAAGCTCTGGAACCCGGCGCACATCGAGGGCCTCGCTTAGACTTTTGCGGAGGCGACCGGCGGCTGACTGAAGGCCCTTGAGAGCTTTGACCGCATCGGCATCATTATAGGTTCTGTAGAATACGGTAGCCTGCTGAAGATCGGCGGTTAATTTTACAGCCGTAACCGTCACCGATTCAAGGCGGGGATCGCTAAGGCGGCCACCTTGAAAATTGAGGGCAAGAATATCTCGAATTTGATCGCCTAGCTGGTCTTTTCTGAGACCCATAAAAATCCTTTCGTAAGCCTAAAAAAAGAAAACCCTTCCCTCGCTTTCGCAAAGGGAGGGCCTTCCATAGCCTAATATTTTTTTGTCTGAGGCAAGAAAAGCCAGCACCGGCGCAAATTCAAAATAAGTCTGGACCTACGCGTTCACCACTCTCAATCTGCACACGACAACTTTCAAACAGTTTCTTCAAAGTACGGCTGCATGCTCTTCGATGATGAAGGACTCAATGATGTCGCCTTCGCGAACATCGGAGTAGCCATCAATGCCAATACCGCATTCATAACCTTGGACGACTTCACGCACATCGTCTTTAAAGCGACGGAGTGAACCGACGCGTCCTGTAAAGACCACGACGCTTTCACGAATGAGGCGCAGCTGCGAGCTTCGCGTGATCTTACCATCAAGCACTGAGGTACCAGCGACAAGGCCAATTTTAGGAACCTTGATCGTTGCTCGAACTTCAGCGTGGCCCAAGATTACTTCCTTCTGAACCGGTGGCAGTTTACCAGCCATAATCGATTTCAGAACATCAACGATATCGTAGATGACCGAGAAGTATTTGATCAAAGTGCCCTGTTTATCAGCCTGTTCATCCAAACCGCGAACGGCCCGAACGTTAAAGCCTATTATAACGGCGCCTGACGTTGTGGCCAGCGAGACATCGGACTCGTTGATACCACCGACCGCTTTATGGACGATGCGATTTCGAACCCTATCACTGTTGAGTTTGAGGATCGCTTCGCTAATCGCCTCAACAGAGCCTTGGGTATCGGCTTTGATAATGATCGGTACTTCTGGAGTCTCTGTATTCTTCACTTTGGCGAGAAGCTGATCAAGGGTAGCCGCAGACGAACGACTGGAAGCGTTGAGACGCTCCGTATCGGTTCTCCAGTCGGCAACCTCTTTACCCGTCTTCTCATCTTCAACCGCATCGACCGGATCACCGGCCATGGGTACCGAAGAAAGACCTACCACTTCCACAGGCGTGGAGGGACCGGTTTCTTTCAAGCGCTTCCCTGTCTGATCGTGCATTGCACGGACCCGACCGAGGGCCGTACCAGCGACAACAAAGTCGCCTACTTTCAGAATACCTTTTTGAATCATGATCGTTGCTACCGGACCGCGGCCTTTGTCGAGATGGGCTTCAACTACGACACCGGAGGCAGGAACATCGAGAGGGGTTTTCAATTCAAGCACTTCGGCCTGAAGTAAAATTGCCTCGAGGAGTTCATCGATACCAATTCCTTTAAGTGCGGAAACTTTGACGAAGATATTTTCTCCGCCCCATTCTTCCGACTGAATTCCATGTTCCGCAAGTTCACTGTTGATGCGGTCGAGATTCTTCGTCGGCTTATCAATTTTGTTGATCGCGACGATAATGGGTACATTCGCGGCACGGGCGTGCGAAATAGCTTCCACCGTCTGTGGCATGACGCCGTCATCGGCAGCCACTACCAAGACCACAATATCGGTGACCTTGGCTCCCCGCGAACGCATCGACGAGAAAGCCTCATGACCGGGAGTATCCAGAAAGGCGATTCGCTTGCCGTCTTTATCAACCGTATAAGCACCAATATGCTGAGTAATACCACCAGCTTCCGATGCCGCAACTTTCGCCTTGCGGATCGCATCGAGAATCGAAGTTTTACCATGGTCGACGTGACCCATGATGGTCACGATCGGTGGCCGTTCCACAAACTCCGCACCTTCGTGGGCTTTGCGCTTCTCGGTGAGAATATCGTCGAGAGTAACGATATTAGTCTTGATTTCAAAACCATACTCGGTCGCCAGAAGAGTAGCCGTATCGACGTCGATCGCTTGATTCAACGTGGTCATCATCCCCTGCGTCATCAATTTCTTGATAATCTCAGTAGCTTTAACAGCCATCTGCTTAGCAAGGTCTGCAACTGTAATGGAATTTCCCATCGTCACGATACGATAGGCAGCTCGAGGCGTGGTGACCTGAGTTTTCTTAAGATCTTTGCGGCGGCGCAGATCTTTTCTGCCGCTGCTGCCACGGTTACTGCCGGTTTGAATCGTGCCGCTTCCGGGAGGCGTATAAACGGTGCGCTTGATTTTTTCAACTTCTGGAACAACTTCGGCAACTTCGATGCCTGGATCAGCTTCCTCGGCTTCAAGTGAGGCCACTTGATCAAGAAGAGAACGCATATTGACCTGGTCACGACGAACCTTGGGCAGTTTCTTGGCTGCAGCTTCCTGCTCGGCTTCGGCTGCCGTAAGTTTTTTCTTGTCGCGATCCTTAGATTTCGTGATGTCTTCCCAACGCCTTGCTGGAGAATCGGTAAGTCCGGTTGAAACTTCAGCTTCCACTGGTTTTCTGAAAATAGGATCACTACTTCCGCTGCGGCCACCACCGGAACTACCGAAGGGAGGACGGCCCCCTTCTTCACGTCTTGGGGGAGGGCCATCTCGGCGTATAGGCCCACCGCCTGCAGGCACACCGGGGTGTCCACCGGCACCGACACGTATGATAGGACTTGGATTAGCGGAACGACTTTGAGCCTGTTGCTGCTGCAAGTGCTGACGCTGCTCAAGCTCTTCTGGGCTAGCCCGACGAATAATCGTCGCTGCACCACTTGGCTGAAGACGGGGCGGTGAAGCCTGGGGAGCAGCCGGTGGCGCAGGGGGCGGAGGGGGAGCAAGAGGCTCGCGCCTTACTATTTTAGCTGAATCGTAATTCTCTTGCGGGCGAGACATAGGTCGAGACTCCGGTGCGGGACTTGGAATTGACTTAGCGTTCTCGCGAGCAAGGGATGGCGCCGGCTTTTCGAATTCTGGCTCAGCACTGACAGTAACTTCCTGTACCTGTACAATTTTTGCTGGGGTCTCGATTTTAGGAGACGCTTGCTCTTGAACGGCTTTTATTTTTTCGGGAATTTCAGCGGGGGCTTCCGCTTTCGCGACCACCGTCTTTTCTTTGGCTAGCGCCGGTTCTCGGCTTTTTTCTCTTCTTACTGTCGCCGGCGCTGAAGTAGGGCTTGCAGCAACAGCGGGGGCATCGGCCACCAGTGAGGCTGGTTCTTCTTCGTGCCCAGAAACGAGATTATCCTCGTCCCCTCCGTCTACCGATCCGCCTGGAGTATCATCAGCGCCACGGCGTCTCCGTATGACAGATGGACTCGTACGAGGAGCACTCGCAGTACTACCCTCGCTGGATCCTCCACCCGAAGATGTAAGCTCGCGCTTTATCTTAAGGACTTGATCTGCGCTTAAAGTACTTTGATGACTCGACACCTCGATGCCCAAATCTTTAAGCTTATTGACCAGCAATTTGCTTTCGATTTTGAGTTCACGAGCTAATTCATAGACACGAATTTTTGACATTCGTTAAGAGTCCCCCAATATTCACCTAAGTGTCCCAATTATTCGGACTGTAGGTAACGATCTGCAGCCATTTGAATGGTACGAGCCACTCCGATAGACAAGCCTGTCTTCTGAGCGACTTCCTCCGCTGAATCGGCAACTATGTCACCTATGGTGACATAGCCACCCTCTGCAAGAGCATGGGCCGAAGCCTCACCAACACCAGACAGCTCCAGAAAGATCTTTACTCGTTCGCTAATTTGAGAGTCTTCTACTTTATTGTCAAGAGTAAGGGGCGATGCGGACGAGTTCGCAAGGAAATCGTCACGTACGGGCGCCTTCTTAATCTCAGCTTTGCCTTGTGAAACCATGTCAGCAATGGCGAGAGCGTTTGCAATCAAGGCCAATGCAGTATCCTGATCCATATTGAGCAGTCGGTTGAGAGCTCGCGGCGAGAGCGCTGCGACTTCTGCAGGTGAGGTATACCCCTCTTGAACCAAAAGCTCTGCCATCATTTCGTCAAGACCCTTGATACTTGTCAGAAGGTCCTTTGCACCGGCCATTTTCTCTTCCACTGACGACTCGCTCTTAATGTCCAGCTTCCAGCCCGTCAATTGAGCTGCCAAACGAACGTTTTGACCACGCTTGCCAATAGCAAGCGAGAGCTGATCATCAGCAACGATAACTTCCATACCATGCATATTTTCATCAACAATCACTTTACTCACAACGGCTGGTGCCAAAGCATTGCAAACGAGTCGGGCAGGGTCGTGATCGTAAGGAATAATATCGATCTTCTCACCATTCAGTTCGCTTACTACGGCCTGAACGCGTGAGCCCTTCATACCGACACAGGCACCGACTGGATCGACTGTGCTATCGCGCGAATACACGGCGATCTTGGAGCGATAACCTGGATCGCGTGCCGCCGCTTCGATGCTGACAACACCGTCATATATTTCTGTAACATGTTGACTAAATAGAGTTACGAGGAAACCTGGATGGGCCCTTGACATAACCACCTGAGGTCCACGACTCGATCGTTTGACATCGACCACATAAGCCTGAACCCGATCCTTAACACGGAACTTCTCAGTAGGGACCTGTTCTTTGTAAGGAATCACAGCTTCGGTACGACCGAGGTCGACGATGATATCATTGCGCTCAAAACGGCGCACATAACCGGAAAGGATGTCACCTTTACGGTCTTTAAATTCTTCAAATATTTGAGAACGCTCAGCATCACGCACTTTTTGAACAATGATTTGTTTAGCTGACTGGGCGGCGATACGACCAAATTTAGTCGTGTCGATTTTGACACCAATCGCATCACCCAGTACAGTTTCGGCATCGAGCTTGGTCGCATCGCCAATACTAATCTCAATACTTTCGTTGGCAACATCGTCATCATCAACAACGGTTCGGAACTGATAAAGTTCAATTTCATCAGTGTCTTCGTTGTAATGTGCTTCAAGGTCAGCTGAAGCGCCCAGCGTACGGCGCGCAGCATGAACAACGGCCTGTTGCAACGCATCGATGATGACAGCTTTATCTAGGTTTTTATCGCGGCTGACTCCCGAGATCACCTTGCGTAGTTCGGATTCAATTTCAGAGCTGTCAAGTAAAGTCATCGTCTGTCGATCCTTATGGGAAGGTCAAAAGATTGATGTGGAATGGACTGATCCCTACACCTTAGGACAAAATGGCTACTTCCATTCAAACATTAGATTCGCTTTACGGATAGCCTTAAAGGGAAAAGTCCAAGCGCCTGAAGGCATAGTCATCGAAAAAGAGTCTTGAGTGTCGATCGCAACGAGCTTGCCCACACCGTTTGCACGATCCTGATATTTCTCAGTAAGGTGAACCCGGATGTTTTGCCCCAGCACTTGCCTGAAGTGGTCGATTGTTCTCAAAGGACGATCGACACCAGGTGAGCTAATTTCGAGGCGATAGTCCCGCTGAACGAGCTTGTCGAGCTCTTCGTCTTCGATTAGAACACGATTTACTTTCAGGCAATCCTCCATCACGATCCCGCCCGCTTGATCGATATAAATCCTTAAGGCGTTGTCGGAGCCGTCCCAGTCGACTTCAAGGCATGAGTAGCCAAGAGATGAGATCTTGGGATTTATCAATTCAACTATCTTGTCGCGCTGTTGGCGATCCATAAGAATCCAAGCAAAATAAAAAAGCCCTTCCACCATCACGGTGACAAGGCAAAAGAAAACCATGATTGATTTGTACAAACGGCTTTGCACGCCCTAGGGTTTATCAAGCAGTTTAGAGAAAGTCAACTCTTTTGACCTATTTTATACAGTCTCAGATCGATGGCGACAAGTTTAATTCGGCCGAATATCGGTCTGCACTCTATTGCAAGTTCTTGATTCCTCTAGGCCATTTGATTAAGCGCGGGAGCCTGTTTTCTTTCGCGACCTGCATCAACCTGCAGTCGACGGCTTGAATTTATTGGATCCGTAGCCAAGAAAGTGTGGACCACCCTCCCTTTAAAAATTTTCTGTCGAGTTGTTATTATAAATCTGCTACCGCTAGCTTTGACCATGTTCGCTGATAAGGATGGGTTCAAAATGGCTGTCTTGAAAATTCCAGAAACCAATACAACTCTTGATAAATTTAAAGATATTCAATCATTCCTCCAGGCCCGCGGTATCTGGCATGACCAATGGCAGGCGACCAAGCCGCTGGCGGATTCGGCCAGCCAAGATGAAATTCTGGAAGCCTATGCAAAAGATTTGAAGCCCTTTATGGAAAAAGGCGGCTACAAGACAGCAGACGTGATCAATGTCCATGCCGGCACTCCCAATGTCGATGCTATTCGAACCAAATTTCTTGCCGAACACACCCATACTGAGGACGAGATCCGCTTTTTTATAGATGGTGAGGGCATATTTTGGTTTCACGTGAAGGGCGAGGTCTTTTCCCTGACCTGTCGAGCCGGCGATCTTCTAAGTGTCCCTGCGAATACCTCGCATTGGTTTGATCTCGGAGCCAAGGCTCATGTCAAAGCGATACGTGTCTTTATTGATCCGACAGGATGGGTTGCCAATTATACGGGATCAGGCATCGACCGCAAATATAATCCGGACTACCAAAGCGAGCCAAGATGATTAGCTGTGTCCTGACCGATATCGAGGGGACAACGAGTTCTATCGAATTTGTGCACAAGGTCCTGTTTCCCTATTCCCGCAGCAATTTTTATAAATTTTTATCAACAACTGAGGACAAAGATGTTCAAGCTGTGGTCCTAGCTCTTTGGACCGAGCACCTGGGCCAGGCCTCCGGCACCTCAGCCGATCTTGCTAGGGTTGCTAAACTCTTGCAGGATTGGATCGATCAAGACTTAAAAAACAGTCAACTGAAAGCCCTTCAAGGCAAAATATGGCGCCAGGGTTATGAAGCCAAGGCCTACCGGGGGCATGTCTATGCGGATGTGCAGCCCCTGCTCGAGCGCTGGAAGAATAAAGGACTGCACCTTGCCGTTTATTCATCAGGCTCTGTAGAAGCTCAAAAGCTGCTGTTTAAATATTCAGAAGCCGGCGATCTGACTCCACTTTTTTCTTGCTATTTTGATACAGGGGTTGGCCATAAACGCGATCGAACATCCTACGCTCACATCGCCGAGAAACTTAAGCTCGATCCCGAACGCATTTTGTTTCTATCCGATATTAAGGAAGAGCTCGATGCCGCTGAGCTTACCGGTTTTAAAACCTGTCAGCTTATGAGAGATCCCCTGCCAAAAAAGGGGCATCACCCACAGGCTGAAAATTTTAAGAAGGTTGATCAGCTTTTCTTTTAAGCGTTCTTAAGCCTTGCGCCTGCCTTGCAGGGTATTCCATATCGATATCCCAATGATGACAACATTCGCCGCCCATGCCGCTGGCATGGGGTGGACGATACCTTTTACAGCGAGTGCTCGCGCTGAGCTCATGATGACCCAATAGCTCACCCCAATAAAAATAGCGACTAGAATGCCCCGCGCGGTTTCCATGGTTCGTTCGGATTTGTAGGCAAACTTCAGCCCGATAAGACTCACCACAAAAGCAGCCATGTATTGGGCGATTTTAGAATGAAAATCAACCCGGTAGGATTGAATATCCATTCCAGAATCACGGCCCTTTTGAATAATGTCGGTCAGTTCATTGGAGGAAAGCTCTGCCGGCAGTCGGCGCTCCCGCTTTAGCTTCTTTGGCTCGACGGGAATTTTGACTGGCAAAACCTCTTTCTTCTCCGAATAGGAAAGCGTCCCCTTCGGCCAAAAATAAAGAATTTTGATATCTTCAAGCAACCAGTCGTCGTTGTCGGGACGATAGGTAGCCAAACGTGCTTCCATACTACGGTTTGGCCGAAAATTCTCGCCCGTTTCAATGACTCGCACCCCCGTCATAACATTGGTGATGGGGTCATAATCTCGAAAGTTATAAAGGGTATTGGCACTCTTTACCCACCTGGCGCCTTCGGTTATTTGGGTTTCTGACCCGCGCTCCATCTGCACGTCTTGAATAAAATGCATCCGTGTGGAAGCCTTGGGTTGAACAACTTCCCCGATAAAGACTGAAAAAACCGACAGGACGGCGCCACCCACCATAATGGGCAGACCGAGCCGCACGGCACCCATACCGGCGGCGCGCATCGCTGTGATTTCATTGCTGCGGCTTAGAATAACCATAGTTACGACTGAAGCAATTAGTGACGCTATGGGCAAAACCTGAGGAATAAGATTAGGGATAAAGTAAATATAGTACTTAACGAGCAAACTGGTTTCGGGGTTATAGCGGGGAATAAAGCGTGTGGTCTTATGGATAAAATCAAAAAGGATAAATAGAAAAAGGGCGAGGATAAGCGTCCCAAAAACGTATTTGATGAAATCTTTCAGAACATAGAAAAATAATATCATGAGCTGGCATCCCCTGTTTTACTGCCGAGACAGCGCCAAGCTCCAAATATACCTCAGTTTATGCATCTTCTGAAGATATGTTCTAATGCGTCGAATGCTCGACCGTACCTACCGCTCGAGCCATCAGATAAGGGAGGCCTTTTTTGCCTCTTTCCAGACGCCCGAGCACGCGGATATAGGGATTACGAGCCTTCTCAAAGTCATTATAAAACTCGGGAAGCTCAGTAGTAACGACTAGCATTTTTCCCTCCTTATCAGCCAGCAACAGGTGAGTGAAGGCTGCTCCGAAATACTCCACCTTACCTTCGAGAACAATATCCTTCCCAAAAAGTTCACCAGTATCGAAATGAAGCTGTTTCGTTGTGACTTGAAAGGGGTTTCCAAAGATCATGCCCCCCGTTTCCGCAAAGCTCCAGGTATCGATACCTTTGCTTAGATCTTGAACGTCATGGCAGCCATAGCATCCCAGAAAAACCAACAAAGCAAAAATCGACCTCATGATACACCTCCGCCTAAGAAGTATACCATTTGGGCAATCTCCAAAAATGGGCAAAAAAAACCCACCTAAGCATGGTGGGTTTTAACTTAAACTGGAGTTGCAGGAGCTTCTTTCTTCTGACCAAGTTCGTAATCGACGAACTCTATCAAAGCCATCTTCGCATTGTCACCAGCGCGAACGCCTCTTTTGACGATACGAGTATAACCGCCCTTACGATCTTTGAAGCGAAGTGCCAGATCACTGAAGACCTTAGCCACTGCGTCTTTCTCGAAAAGGTAGCCACCAGCAGCACGACGGTGATGAAGTTCACCCTTCTTGCCCAAAGTGATCATTCTCTCTACAACCTTGCGAAGTTCTTTCGCTCTGGGAACCGTGGTTGTGATGCGTTCATGTGTAATAAGCGATGTTGCGAGGTTTCGTAACATTGCCTTACGGTGAGCGGAGTCTACCCCGAGTTTTCTGTATCCATGCTTGTGTCGCATATTTTGCCTCTTCTACCCTTAGTCTCAATTACCTTCGTTTTCTTTTTGTCTTAACATAGATGGGTCAAAGCCATCGATCTTCATTCCGAGCGAAAGTCCCATTTCCGCCAGGATATCTTTGATCTCATTGAGCGACTTGCGACCGAAGTTCTTAGTCTTCAGCATTTCTGCCTCCGTCTTAGTCACAAGCTCACCGATATACTTGATATTGGCATTTTCAAGACAGTTTGCAGCCCTGACGCTCAACTCAAGCGAATCAACAGTCTTGAACAGATTTTCGTTCAGCTGTGGCCTTGCTTCGATTGGGGTATCGAGACTGCGGCTCTCGACTTCTTCTGACTCGTCGAAGTTGATGAAGATCGTCAGCTGCTCTTTTAGAATCTTCGCCGCGTAGGCAAGCGCATCATCGGGTCGAACAGCAGCATTAGTCCACACTTCTAGTGTCAATTTATCGTAATCGGTCATTTGACCTACGCGGGCGTTGGACACGTTATACGCGACCCGGCGCACGGGAGCAAAGATAGAATCGGTTACGATGTAGCCCACAGGAATCGATTCCGTCCTGTTTTGCTCAGCGGATACGTATCCTCGGCCGTGCCGAACGATCATCTCCATATTGAGACGCCCATCCGGACCTACCGTAGCAACATGCTGCTCCGGGTTGAGAATTTCAACGTCGCTGCTTGCTTGGATGTCACCTGCCCGCAAAATACCTTCGCCATTTGACTTAAGTGTGATGCGTGCATCATTTTCACCCAAATAGCGGATGTTAACTTGCTTGAGGTTAAGGATAATATCCGTAACATCTTCTTTAACACCCTGGATCGTACTCAGCTCGTGCTCGACACCTTCGATACGAACAGCAACAATTGCTGCGCCACTTATGCTAGAGAGCAGTACGCGACGTAGAGAGTTTCCGAGCGTTATCCCGTATCCCCGCTCCAACGGCTTCGCTATAAACTTGCCGTATGTATCGGTCAATGCGGCAATTTCAACATTATTCGGTGTAATCAGGTCTTGCCAGTTGCGATGCATAGACGCTTCTCCGTCATGGCTTCGTTAACGATCGTTCCGACCCCAAAACGAGGTTAGCCCTAAGGCTCTAGAACAGGACAGTAGGTGAACTTCGATTCTAGCAGTAATGTTTTTTACCGGTCTAGAATTATCGAGTCAGATACTGCCTTAGTAACAAATATACCAGACCAATTAAACGCGGCGGCGTTTAGGAGGGCGGCAGCCGTTGTGAGGAACTGGAGTGATATCCTTCAGTAGGTTTACGCGTAAACCGACTGCTGATAGGGCACGAACCGCGCTTTCACGCCCAGAACCAGGACCCTTGACGAGGACTGAGATGGAACGCATTCCTGCGTCCATAGCCTTACGTCCAGCTTCTTCTGCAGCAACCTGAGCCGCAAAAGGAGTGCTCTTGCGAGATCCCTTGAAGCCTTTAGCACCAGCAGTCGACCAAGCAACCACTTCACCATTAAGATCAGTGATAGTGACGATAGTATTATTAAAAGTGGCCTGAATGTGAGCCACGCCCATGGGCACATTTTTTTTCGTCTTACGCTTCTTAACAACAGTTGCCTTAGCCATCTGTTTTACTTCCTTTTAGCGCTGTTACTTTTTCTTGTTAGCGATAGTTTTTCTAGGACCCTTACGAGTTCTAGAATTCGTCTTCGTTCTTTGTCCGCGTACGGGCAGACCTTTACGGTGACGAAGACCACGGTAACAGCCTAAATCGATGAGGCGCTTGATATTGAGGGAGATATCACGACGAAGGTCACCTTCTACCAAGACGCCTTCGCTTTCGATTGCTTTTCGAATAGCGTTAACTTCGTCTTGGCTAAGGTCATGAGCCTTCCGATCTGGGGCAATGCCTGCCTTAGCAGTAATCACTTTTGCAGAACGACGGCCAATACCGTAAATGCTTGTCAGTGCAATGTCGACTCGTTTTTGACCGGGAAGGTCTACGCCAGCTATACGTGCCATTCAGGTTCTCCTTAGCCTTGTCTCTGTTTATGTTTCTTAACTTCGCAGATAACGCGCAGGACACCCGAGCGGCGAACGACTTTACACTTGTCACAGATCGGCTTTACACTAGCTCTAACTTTCATGGGAAAAAACCTCTTTCTTACCCTCAGATTTGATCTCGCGCCGATTTGGCTATCAAACCTCTTTGTTCAGCTCTTTCGAACCCTTGATTATTTTGCTCGATAAACAATTCGCCCACGACCGAGATCATACGGCGAAATTTCTAGTTTAACTTTGTCACCTGGCAAAATTCGAATAAAGTGCATCCGCATCTTACCGCTAATATGAGCCAGAACCTCGTGACCATTCTCCAGCTCAACCTTAAACATAGCATTGGGAAGGGGTTCTTTAACAACGCCTTCCACTTCAATCACATCTTCCTTGGCCATAACATTCCTCGGACTCGCGTCTGAATGCCTCACCAGAGTAATGAAGCGAAACTGTACACAGTTCACTCTGGATCAGCAAGTGAAAATCAAATGAGCAGCGGACGGAAACTTTCCGTGTTTCAGTTACCTAAATTTTGCAGCAAACCGCTAAGCTCTGCAAATACCTTCGGAGTCGCACTGTTTCCGTCCACGCGATGATAAAGGCCCAAATCTCGGTAATAGTCCAATATTGGCCGCGTATCATTTTCATAGATCTGAAGACGAGTCTTAACTTTTTCAGCATCATCATCGGGTCGCTGAATAAGCTTTCCGCCACACTTGTCGCAAACGCCTACAAGTTTGGAAGGACTGTTGACGATGTGATAACTCGCTCCGCATTGCAGACAGGTGCGACGGCCGGTTATGCGATTCGCCAGGCTTTGGTAGTCAACGTCAAGATGAACGACCGCCCTAATTGCGCCTGTACCAACAAGGTTTTGAAGCGCCTTCGCCTGAGCTAAGTTGCGAGGATAACCATCTAATAGGACTGGTTTATTCCCTGCCCCGTCGAGTTCAGATTTGAGAATCCCAAGCAAGACATGATCCGGAACTAAGCGTCCTTCCGCCATAATGCTTTGGGCCTGTTTTCCGATATCGCTACCTAGCTGAATCTGACGACGCAGGGCATCACCTGTCGATACTTTTTTAAACCCAAGCTTTTCAGCTATCAAATCGGCTTGAGTGCCTTTGCCGGCTCCTGGAGCACCGGTTAACACAACGATCACCGACGACCCCCTCGACTTCGAATATTAGTCGATTTCATAAACGCTTCATATCGTAACGACTGTCGATGAGCGTCTATCTGGCGGAAAGTTTCCAAAGCAGTACCGACGATGATGAGTAGACTTGTACCACCAAAGTAGAACTGAACATTAAAACTGTCGGTAATAATAGAGGGAATCAAGCAGATCGCACTGAGATACAAGGCACCAGTCAAGGTAAGGCGATTGATCACACGGCCCAAAAATTCTGAGGTTCTCGCGCCAGGTCTGATACCAGGAACGAAGCCACCATGTTTCTTGAGATTTTCCGCGATATCATCTGGCTTGAACTGAATCGATGTATAAAAGTAAGAGAAAAAAACAATAAGAGCCAAATAGATCAAATTGTAGAGCCATCCTCCAGGAATCAAGATGCCACTGATGACATTCGCTACCCAACCCGTCTTTGCAAACTGGCCAATGGTAATAGGAATCTGCAGAAGCGAACTAGCGAAGATGGGGGGAATGACGCCAGCGGTGTTGATCCGAATCGGCAGATGAGACGTCTGACCGCCATAAACACGATTGCCAACTTGACGCTTTGCGTACTGAATGGGTATTTGCCGGTCGGCCTGCTCCATGAAAACCACTCCTGCTGTGATCACAAGAACCACGGCGATAAGAATGGCTATCTGAGCCAGTTCCATTTCGGACTTGTTAAATTTTGTATAGGTGTTGGCTATGATAGAGGGCAGGCCAGCAACAATACCGCAAAAAATGATAAGGGAGATGCCATTGCCGACACCTCGATCTGTGATCTGCTCACCAAGCCACATTACAAACGCTGTCCCTGCGGTCAGCGATATAGCCGTCATGATCGCCCAAGTTGTACTGGGATCGGTCACGAACGGTGCACCCCCGGTATTAGAGGACGCAACGGTGCGGGCGATCATAAAGCCCTGAACCAAAGCGATAACAATCGTCCCGTAACGCGTGTATTGGGTTATTTTCTTCCGACCTGCGTCGCCTTCTTTGGAAAGTGCCTCAAGATGGGGAACGATAACGGTAAGAAGTTGCACGATAATAGATGCGGATATATACGGCATCACCCCAAGCGCGAAGATACTAAACCTCGCGGCCGCGCCACCAGAGAACATATTGAACATACCCAAGAGGTTGCCCCCTTGGCTTTTGAAAAACTCAGCTAAAGCTTCCGTATTCACTCCCGGGATCGGGACGTGGACACCAATGCGATAGAGCGCAAGAAATCCAAGTGTAAACAATATCTTCTTTGTCA
>CAXSGP010000072.1:0-18745 GCA_964236955.1 uncultured Oligoflexus sp.
ACTGCGTTACTGGGGATGTTCGACGTTGGCGTAGCCAAACGTCAACAGCCCCTATCCGATCAAAATACCAGATACGAAAAAGCCCGCTCATCAAATTCATGACAATCGGGCTTTTCGAATGGTGGGGATGAGATGACTCGAACATCCGACCTCACGCTTATCAGGCGTGTGCTCTAACCAACTGAGCTACATCCCCAAAACAGGAAGCCTTTATATAAGGATTCTATTTCCGGGTGTCAACTTTCTTTTAGGAACTCTTCCGTTTTTCCCTTGGAGTCCAGGGATGAAGACAAAAAGAAAGAGCGCTGACAGCTTAATGCCGCGCTCTTCTTTCCAATACATTCTAAGAACGTGAGTCTTAGTTTGTGAAGGATGGTGTTTCGTTAACGTCGCCTTCTTCGCCGCCAACTTTAGCCTTCAGACCCCAATCAGAAGCGCCGTAGCGCTTAAGCTTGCGTTGGAGTGTACGGATGCCGATGCCTAGGGCACGTGCAGTATGCGTACGGTTGAAGTTTTTCTGACGGAGAGTCTCGAGTATAACAATACGCTCGATCTCACGAAGCTTTGTTCCCGCTGGGAAGACTACCGAAGAGGTGTCGAAATTAAGGGCGGCTTCGGTTACGTTATCAGGTGTCATCATAGCTGATTTCCTCCGGTTGCTATTATCCTCGATTCCCAGGACCTATAAGCTTGCGCCGATAAATACCAGGGAAGCGCTGTACCTACTCATGAAACTGGCCATTAACTAACTGCTCAAAACCCGTCGTGCACCACTTCTCGATGTCTTGACGCTACCTAATTGCCTTAGCTGCGACAAATTAGCAGTTTGTCAGACAATGTCAACATATTTAGTGCTCATTTTTCGACTTCCTGGGATTTTTTTTCCCCCTTAGCCGCCCAAGTCTTTCAATCCTCTGTAATCAAATCCCTAAGTAGCCTGCAAAAATCAGATGCCTAATATTACTTAGCACCTTTAAATTTGGCACTCAGGACAAAAGTACGTAGCCCGGCCGCTAATTTTCTTATGTTTGATGGGACTAGCGCAGCTTACACAGAACTCTCCCTCGCGCCCGTAGACCTGCAATGAGAGTTCAAAGCTTCCCGCCTTGCCATCCGCATGACGATAATCGCGAAAGCTGGTTCCACCAGCCCTTATGGCCGCCTTTAAAACAGATTGGATGGCCTCGGCAATTTTTTCCCACTCGCTGCGCTTGACCTTGGTACTCTGCCGCGTCGGCCTAACCCCAGCGCGGAACAGCGATTCGTTTGCATAGATATTGCCAACTCCCACCACATGCTGAGCATCCATGAGGAAGCTCTTGACCACCACCGACTTGCCACGACTACGCTGCCAAAGATGCTCAGCTAGGTCGCTTTTATCCAAAGGCTCCGGACCCAGTTTGAAGAGGAGCGGATGTCCTGCCAGATCCCGCTGACTGCAAGCCAGAATGCATCCAAAGCGCCTGGGATCAACAAAGTGCAAAAAGAGATCCTTAGAAACGCTCCCTTGGCCTGCAGCGACTCGAAAACTGGCGTGAGTGTGCTTCCAGCTCGGTTCCCGGGTCTCACTCAGCAGCATGTTTCCTGACATCCCAAGATGAAAGATGCCACAGCCCCTTTCCGTTTCGACCAGCATATACTTAGACCGCCGATAAACTTTCAGCACCGGACTTCCTACGAGGAGCCGATGAAAATCCTTGGTGGGAATTGGCCAGCGTAAATCCTGACGATGAAAGATAGCTTCGCTTATCGTCCTGCCGACCAAAAGCTCTTCGACGGCACGGGTTAAACATTCCACTTCCGGTAATTCGGGCATCCGTTTGTTCCCTTCCACAAGGACCTGAGCTCACCTGTGTATTGCATGCCATTATCTCCATCTCTTATGAGAGGGAGGTGAAAGGGACATATCAGATCTTATTTAATTTTGCATTATCTTCGGTAAGGATGAGTTGACGCCCACACTATGCCCGGGTTAACCTGGCCAGGTTGGGGGATTCATGAGCTGCCTCGTGCCGCTACTGGGTCACCATACCGGGACAATCCCCGGCCCCCTAACACGCCTGTCAGCCAAGCCTGTCGACAAGACCGCCAGCGGTGTTGCACTCGCCGTGTTGGGGCCCATGCTTTTTCCCGATGACGCCTTGAAGCCCACCCGCTTTAGCTCTTTCCCACTCCAGTCGTCGGCTTTTTCTTTGTTGAAAGGGGCGACAAAACTCAACTCGTTACGCTTGCGCCGGATGCCTGTAATCAACTTCTTGAGATCTTTACGCTCGTCACCACTCTGAGCATGATGCTGACTGATGACCTGACTGTATTTTTTGGGGATAAGATCGCGCGCAGAATCTCGATGGGCGGGTTGCAAGGCATCCATGAACTGCTCCTTGTAAGCTTTGCCGTTAGGGCTCTCCTGCAGTGGGGTGAGCCTTGACGAAAAAACAGCCCGCCGAAACTTCAGCAGGCTGTCTCCACAGGAGGAAAGAGTAAAATAACATCACCCAGCTGATTGGGTTGGATCCCGACCCGAACCAGCTTTTTGAGCATTCTGTGTAAAGTTGCGTCGCAGGCGCTCGACAACTTTAGGACTGAGGTAACCCGCCAGGCACAGTTGATCAACCAGATCCCAGGCAAATTTTGATTCCTCGTTAGGAGAGGTGAAAATGCCTTTAAGCTGATCTCGACTGGCTTTGATCGCGTTTTTGTCGATAGCTGTCTCCGGTTTTTCCGCCTGAGCTTTCTGACCAAAGGCCTTTTGCCTCGCTATCATGGTCAGCATCTGCTTGAGCAGCACGGCAGGTACGGGGAGTTCACCCTGCCTTGCTAATTTAATAGCCCACGTGGCATTAAAAAGGTCTGAGTGCTGCCGACAAATCGCCTGACACTCAAGGGACATGCGGGTCAGGCGTCGATACCAACCCACGGTTCGGGGATTGACGCCGGATCGTTCGGCGATCGCCTGATCACTTTCACCGAGCCGCGCGGCCTGATGATAAGCCGAGGCCATATCCAGATAAAAGACATCTTCACGGAGATTGGCGGCAATCGTATGATAGAGTTCGTCGCGGGCTGAGGCAAACGGCAGAATCACACATTCTATAGCTTTCCAGCCGAGTGATTTGGCGGCGAGAATACGCCGATGCCCGTTTTTACAAACGAAGGCCGTCGTGCCAACCGTCTTGTGCTCCTTGAGCGCCAGCGTGGGAAACTGAATAAGGCCGTCCTTTGCCAAGGAATCAGCCAGCTGCTTCAGCGCTCCATCGTCATAGCTTTCCCGGATATTTTCGTCGAGATGAATGCTCTCGAGCGGCACTTTTTGAATGGTACGCCCGTTTTTTTCGATCAAGGCCAAGAGCTGCTGAAGAGCCGCCTTGCTGATGCCGCCGCTTTTTTCTTCGGGCTCAGGGGCTGATGCGACCGTGGCGCCCACGCGGTTATCGGCAACCTCTGCTGATGCTGGCGTGCTTGCGACAGGGCGGGAGGTGACGACTTCGCGTGCCGCACCCTTCACCATCTTCTCTAGATTTTTCCTGGCCGTTTCTTTCATCGAAGCCATGACATTCACTCCAGGGTTTAGAGGAGATCCACCGTTTCATCGAGAGCCACATCCTGGCTCGTCCAGTTCCGCTCGTCGGCGTGCTTTTCCTTGAGGACACCCAGCTTACTGAGGTTGGGACGAGGCGGCGCTTTCTTGGCTGCCGCAAGCTTGACCATCGCTTTCGTAAGCTTAAGATAATCATCCCGGACCGCCCGCCCGCTGCTGATTGAAACCGCAGGACAGGCATGCAAGCTGCCAGTGGCCACAGCATTAGAGATTCTTACATAGGGCTTCAGTAGATTCACCGAGGAAGCCTTCAGATGCTTGGCGATGAACTTTAGGTACTGCTCATGGGCCGGAATCTTTTTGACCGAAGTGATCACCACGCCCATCAGTTGAAGTTTCGGGTTTTCCTCTTCATGAATCTCTTCGCATTCAGCAACCAGATCCAGAAAGCCGTCGTAGCTATCCGGCTCGGGAAAGCTTGGGATGAGGTACCAATCGGAGGCCGCCAGGGCCGCTTGGAGAAGGATATTGATCTGCGGTTTGGTGTCGATCAACACATAATCGAAGTCGTTTTCCACACCCTTAAGCAGATGCTTAAAGAGCTTAAGACCGCGTGCCGATCGGCCGAATTCATTTTGAGCCGCCTTGAGTTCCTTGGTCGAGGGAATGACCCAGATGTTTTCATAGGGGCTTTCAACAATCACTTCCGAATAGCTGACCTTCCGGGAAAGACCACTCCAAAGGGTTTCATGCTGACGATCGAAAAGGTCGCGCACCCCAAGAGCCTTGGTTGAATTGCCCTGGTCATCGGAATCGATGACGAGAACTCTTTTCTTAAGGGTGACGCCAAGGAGATAGGCAATGTTGGTCACGGCCGTGGTTTTCCCAACGCCACCTTTGATGTTGGCAAAGGTGATTATCTGAGCCTTACGCATAGAACCTCCCATAATGGAACAGCATCGGGCGCGATGCAGGGAAATAGGGGTCATTTATTTTGGATTGTGCATGAGAGACGGTACCGAGTTTTAGTGGTCCAGACAAGCTGAACTTATCGCCCCATAAACTTGGCTCTTGTACATGATGTACAAGAGCCTTTTGAATAATGCTCGGATGCTCAGCAATAGTGACTTTTATGGCGAAAGCCCCAATTCACATATTTCTTCTGTATTGACCTCCAACCTCATAAAGTGCCCTTGATATCTCACCCAAAGAACAGACCTTAGCCACGTCGATTAGCGCCTCAAAGATGTTGCCGTTGCCAAGAGCAAAGGTCTCAAGGCGGGCCAGGGCCGCCTTCGACACAGCTCGATTGCGCCTTTGAAAATCCAGGCACGATTGGACTGCGTATTCCTTCTCCACGGGTAGAGCCCGAATCACCTCGCCTGGCACTATGGTCGGCGATCCGTCTTTACCTAAAAACGTATTGACGCCGATGATGGGCAGCTCACCCGAATGTTTAAGCGTCTCGTAATAGAGCGATTCATCCTGAATCTTCGATCGCTGGTACATCCGCTCCATAGCGCCCAGGACACCGCCCCGTTCCGACAGATTTCTAAACTCCAGCATCACCGCTTCCTCAACGAGATCGGTCAGATCCTCGATGATAAAGGCGCCCTGCAGCGGGTTCTCATTTTTCGCCAGACCCAACTCCTTGTTGATGATCAGCTGGATTGCCATCGCCCGCCGTACCGATTCCTCGGTGGGAGTGGTGATCGCTTCATCGTAGGCATTGGTGTGTAGGGAATTGCAGTTATCGTAGAGCGCGTAAAGAGCCTGAAGAGTCGTGCGAATGTCGTTAAAGGCGATCTCCTGGGCATGCAGACTGCGCCCCGAAGTCTGAATGTGATACTTGAGTTTTTGCGACCTGTCATGGCCGCCATAGCGATGTTTGATGGCCTTTGCCCAGATTCGTCGCGCCACCCGGCCTATCACCGAATATTCGGGATCGGTGCCGTTGGAAAAGAAAAAAGACAGGTTCGGGGCAAAATCATCGATGTCCATGCCGCGTGACAGATAATATTCGACAAAGGTAAACCCATTGGCAAGGGTGAAGGCCAACTGGGTGATGGGATTGGCACCCGCCTCAGCAATATGGTAGCCGGAGATCGACACCGAATAAAAATTGCGGACATCATTCTCAATAAAATATTGCTGAACATCACCCATCATGCGCAGCGCAAATTCCGTGGAAAAGATGCAGGTATTTTGCGCCTGATCCTCTTTTAGAATGTCGGCCTGCACCGTACCCCGTACCGCCGTCATAGTCTTGGCCTTAATCTGGGCATAGACCTCGGGCGGCAGCACCTGATCGCCCGTCACGCCAAGCAGCATGAGTCCCAAACCATCGTTGCTGGACGGCAGCTCTCCCTGATAGCTGGGCCGCTCCTGACCGAGGTCCTTATAAATCTCGGCGATCTTCTTTTCAGTCGCCTCGACGAGACCTTCGGCTTTGATGTACATCTCACACTGCTGATCGATCGCTACGTTCATAAAAAACGCCAGCAGCATCGGCGCCGGACCATTGATGGTCATCGAGACCGACGTCATGGGCAGAGCAAGATTAAAGCCTGAATAGAGCTTTTTCGCGTCGTCGAGCGTGGCAATGCTTACGCCTGAGTTACCGATCTTGCCGTAGATGTCGGGACGTTCGGCAGGATCTTCGCCATAAAGAGTGACCGAGTCAAAGGCTGTCGAGAGTCGCTTGGCGGGCATTCCTGCGGAAACATAGTGAAAGCGCTTGTTGGTACGCTCTGGGCCACCTTCACCTGCAAACATACGCGCCGGGTCCTCACCCTCACGCTTCAGGGGGAAAACACCCGCCGCATAGGGAAATTCCCCAGGAAGGTTTTCGGTCAGCTGCCAGGCGAGGATATCGCCCCAATCGCGATAGCGCGGCAGCGAGACTTTGGGTATGGCCAGACCCGAAAGCGATTGGGTGAAAAGATCCTGTTCGATGATCTTATCGCGGACCTTGAACTGATACTTCGCCTGCTTATAACGCAGCTTGGTCTCATCCCAGGTCGAGAGCAGCCGAAAACATTCATGATCGAGCTGCCGCTCAAGCTCCTCGCAGCGCCTGATCAGGCCTTGTATGGTCGCATCCTCGGAGGCGGCGATGGCAGCTCCAAAAACAGCTGCTGCAGGGCTTTTATCGCTCTTTCTAAGGATCTCAACGGTGCCGCGCATTTGATAAAGCTGACGGGCTATTCCCGACTGCTTTTGAATAAAAGCCTTATAAGCCTCATGAGCCTCCGCGATCTCGGCAAGATAACGCACCCGCTCAGCGGAAATGAGGGTGCTGATCTTTTTTTCTTCAAAGCCTGGCAAATAGGCAAAGCTACTGGCCGTTTTATTGTTAAGGACCGCCATGACGCGATTGTAGAGATGATTCATCCCCGTATCGTTAAACTGAGCGGCTATCGTTCCAAGAACAGGCAGATCGTCGTCGGGCCCGTCCCAGATCATATGATTGCGGCGATACTGCTTGCGCACATCGCGTAGCGCATCAAGCGAGCCGCGCTTATCAAATTTGTTGATGGCGATGATATCGGCAAAATCCAGCATATCGATCTTTTCAAGCTGGGTGGCTGCTCCATATTCTGAAGTCATGACGTAGAGCGAAGTATCGCTGTGCTCGACGATTTCAGTATCCGACTGACCGATTCCCGAGGTTTCGACTATGATAAGATCAAAGCCCGCCGCCTTGCAGATATCGATGGAATCCTGGACGTATTTGCTTAACGCGAGATTGGACTGCCGCGTCGCGAGCGAGCGCATATAAACGTGGGGGTGGTGAATCGAATTCATACGGATGCGATCGCCGAGCAAAGCACCGCCCGATTTTCGTTTGGAGGGGTCGACGGAAATGATGGCGATCCTCGCCTGCGTATTCACCCGCAAAAATCGTCTCACCAACTCATCGACTAACGAGGACTTACCGGCGCCACCGGTGCCGGTTATACCAAGCACAGGAACCAGTCGGCTGCTCATTTTTTTCACACTTTGATGGAGCGACTCTCGAAAGTCAGGAAAATTCTCAGCAACTGAAATCAGCCGGGCGATCGTCTTCGCTGCCTTTTTCGGAAGCTCGATAAGCAGTTCATCGACCGGGGGCTCCTGGGTGCAAAAATCACAGTGACGCAGCAGGTGATCGATCATGCCTTGAAGACCTAGCGAGCGCCCATCATCGGGCGAATAGATACGGGTGATCCCGTAGGCATGCAGCTCCTCGATTTCCGTGGGTAAGATAGTGCCGCCCCCGCCGCCGAAGAGTTTGATCTGGGAACCCGCTTCCTTGAGCAGGTCATAGATGTACTTAAAGAACTCGATGTGCCCGCCCTGATAGGAAGTGATCGCAATCCCCTGCACATCTTCCTGTATCGCGCAATTAACGATATCAGTGGCGGCACGATTGTGTCCCAGATGGATGACTTCGGCACCCGAAGCCTGCAGGATGCGGCGCATGATATTGATCGCCGCGTCGTGACCATCAAAGAGCGACGCCGCGGTCACAATGCGAATATGGTTTTTGGCTTGATAGCGAACAGGCGCCGATGATGCCATTCCAAACTCCTGATAATAATGATATTTATAAGATCTATGGGGCCGAAATTCTAGAATGGTAAGAACACGAACTCGAGCCCCAGCCGCTGCCAGTTTCGGGAGCAGAGTGATTTCTCTATGCTGATCCCAGCAGTTATAGCATCAAAAAATCAACTAACGAAACGACCTTGAGGAGAATATCGAGCTTTCGGCTTAGCAAGGGGCATTGGGACTGTCGAATCGGTTGGCAAGGGGGAGCCAGGCTCGGCGAGGAATCCACGGACCCAAGGGTCGGCAACGGGGAAGCAGGGCCCGTCATAGCCCAAACGAAGACGAGAGAAAGTATCTTAGCTGTGGAGTAGGAAGGAAGCTCTTGCTAGAGTGCGAACTGATTTATTTTCTGGCTTGACGTCCTGGGACCTTGCCGAAAATCATTTTTCTATCGAATCGGAGGCTAAAAATGGCTACGAAGTCTAAGAAGACCGCCGTCAAAAAGACAAGCGCTAAGGCTAAACCAAAGTCCAAGGCGGCTGCGGTAAAAAGCAAAAGCGCGGGCATATCCAAAGTGATTTTAGCCACAATTGACAACACCGGCGGGCGTAGCGGCCGCACCGCAGGCAAGGTGACTTCTGTTTCGCACGATCCCCGGGTGATCGAGTACAAACTCTTCACCGAAGATTCGGTACGAAACCTGGAAGATCAAGTGAACTACCATATTAAAAAAGGCTGGGCTCCGGTCGGCGGCGTTGTCCTCCATGGTCAAAGCACGTTCACCCAGACCATGGTTCGTCACGAAGCCTAAGGGCTGGCGCCTCGCGCTCTCTGTTTTCTGAAGAAATTGGAGAACAGAGAGAAAAGCCTGGCGGGTAGTCCTAAAAACCCTCCCCATCCCCTCTTAAGGCGATGGCTCACTCGGACCTTGGTCCCTGGCCGTCCCGGCGTTCTGTCTTAAGCTCCCCGCGCGCCGTTGCGACCGGATCCAAGCTTCGGTTATACTTAAAAGGATGCTGGAAATTTTAGATACGGTCCATTATCCTTTGCGACTCTTTCACCCTTAGCCACTGAGACCAAAGGCGCGGTTGGCTTCGCTCAGGCTTTTGGAAAAATTTCCAAGTCCGGTCCGCCTTTACAAGCAGGCATTTAAGAAGGCTGCTCTTTAGCCACATCGGCGATAAAAACCGAGGAATTCCTAGGCCCTAGCTCTGGAATACAGATGCAAAAATCGCCCGGAGTATGATAGCCTACCCCGACGTGCAAACGATTTGTAGATGCTCCGGAGGAATTTTTTAAATGGATATCCACGAGTACCAGGCGAAGCAGCTCTTCAAGCAAAACGGTATCCCCGTTCCCGAAGGCTACCTGGCGACCAACCCCCTTGAAGCTGAATTTGCAATGCGAAGACTGGGCACTGAAGTTGCCGTTGTAAAAGCTCAGATCCATGCCGGTGGTCGCGGAAAAGGCGGCGGAGTCAAACTAGCTAAAACGCCAGAGGAAGCAGCCAAGCTTGCCAAAGACATGATCGGCATGACCCTTGTCACCCATCAGACTGGCCCCGAAGGGAAAAAGGTCCACAAGGTTTACGTCGAAGCCGGCAGCAAGATCGTCAAAGAATACTATCTGGCGCTTGTTTTGGACCGTGAAACCGCAGGAATCGGCTTCATGTTCTCCACCTCTGGCGGCATGGACATTGAAGAAGTCGCGGCAAAAACGCCGGAAAAAATCGTCTATATCAGCGTTGATCCAACGACCGGGCTGCAGGGCCATCATATTCGTTCGATCTGTTTCCAGGCTAAACTCCCTCCTGCGGAACAAAAAGAACTGACCCCTATCCTTAAAAATCTCTACAAAATGTTTTTGAAGTACGACTACGCCATGCTTGAGATCAACCCTTTGATCGTCAACGATCAAGGCAAAATGTTTGTCCTCGACGGCAAGATGAACTTCGACGACAACGCTCTTTACCGCCAAAAAGAAATTGAAGTCATGCGCGATTTCCTCGAAGAGGATATCCGTGAGGTTCAGGCTTCCAAATACGGTCTGAGCTACATTGGCCTTGATGGTAATATCGGCTGTTTGGTCAATGGTGCCGGACTTGCGATGGCGACGATGGACATCATCAAATTCTCGGGCGGCACCCCAGCCAACTTCCTCGACGTCGGCGGCGGCGCTAACCAGGAGACGGTCACCAACGCCTTTAAAATTCTTCTCTCTGACGCCAATGTCAAAGGTATTTTCGTTAACATCTTCGGCGGTATCATGCGCTGCGATGTGATCGCCAACGGTATCGTGGCGGCGGCGAAAGAACTTGGGCTCCGCATCCCGATGGTCGTAAGACTGGAAGGAACCAATGTCGAAGAGGGTAAAAACATTCTGAAAAGCTCGGGTCTCGACCTTTACGCGGCTTCAGACATGGCAGACGGCGCTAAGAAAATTGTCGAAATGGTAAAGAAGAAGTAAAGCCTAAAGGAGTTGAATAAGTGGCTATTTTAGTCAATGCGAATACTCGTGTCATCACTCAAGGTATCACAGGCAAGTCCGGTGAATTCCATACCAAGCTTTCCCACGAGTACGCGCCTCGTTTTGTGGGCGGGGTTGTACCGGGAAAAGGCGGCCAAAAAGCTGTTTTAGATCTGCCCATCTTTGATACCGTGGCCGAAGCCAAGGACCGCGCCAAGGCCAATGCATCGATGATCTTCGTACCGCCGCCCTTTGCTGCGGACGCAATACTTGAGGCGATCGAAGCTGAAATCGAGCTGATCATCTGCATCACCGAAGGCATCCCCGTGCTTGATATGATCGCCGTGAAAAAAGCCTTGGATCGCTCCAAGTCACGGCTGATCGGACCCAACTGCCCCGGCGTCATCACACCCGGCCAGTGCAAAATCGGTATCATGCCTGGCCACATCCACAAAGTGGGTAAAGCCGGCATCGTCTCGAAATCAGGCACCCTAACCTATGAAGCCGTCGGTCAAACCACGGCGATGGGTATCGGCCAGAGCACCTGTATTGGTATCGGCGGCGACCCCATCATCGGCACCAAGTATATCGACATCCTCCGACTCTTCGAAGAAGATCCGCAGACTGAAGGCATTATCCTGATCGGTGAGATCGGTGGCGATGCGGAAATTCAAGCGGCTCGCTATATTCGGGATCACGTGAAAAAACCAGTCGCCGCTTTCATCGCCGGTCAAACGGCACCTAAAGGCAAGCGTATGGGCCACGCCGGTGCTATCGTCTCAGGTGGCTCCGGTACTGCAGCTGAGAAGATGGCCGCTCTTGAAGAAGCCGGCTGCGTCGTCGCCAAGTCGCCGGCTGATATCGCTTCGTCGCTTAAAATAGCGATGGAACGCAAAGGAAAACGTTAATTATGTTAGGCATCCGGCACTACCGCCACACAGCCATCGATCTCTATCAGGGCGATATAACCCGCTTTGTTTGTGATGGCATCGTCAACGCGGCAAATGAATCGCTGCTTGGCGGTGGCGGTGTGGATGGAGCGATCCATCGGGCCGGTGGCCCTAGCATCCTCGAGGAGTGTCGCCGCATCGGCAGATGCCCCACGGGCCAAGCCGTTGCGACCACGGCGGGGGAACTCCCGGCGCAAAAAGTGATTCATACAGTGGGCCCAGTGTGGAAGGGCGGTCAAGCAGGTGAGGAGGCGCTCCTTCGCTCCTGCCTGACTAAATCCCTGGCTCTGGGCGTTTTTCACAAGCTTCCCCATCTTGCCATTCCGGCAATCAGTTGCGGTGTTTACGGCTACCCCTTAAAAAATGCAGCAAAAGTTTCTTTACAAGCGGTACAGGATTTTCTAAAGGAACTGCCTGAGGGCAGTCTCCGCCGTATAAGCTTTGTTCTTTATGATGGTCCCGCCTATCAAATTTTTCGGGACACTCTTTTTGCATTATTCCCTGAAGAATAATGAGAAGGCCACCGTTTGAAGAAACTCAGCGATTATTCTTACTATCGTACGGGAGGTCTATGCCAGGTCCTCTACGAACCTGAGTCAACGGTTGAACTGTCTCAGATTTTAAAGGACCTCCATCAGAGGCACACCCCATTCTTTGTATTAGGCGCCGGCACCAATTCACTCGTCTGGGACGATTACTTTCCCGGTGCCGTCATCATTTTTTCCAAGATGAAAGCGATTCGCCGTGTGGGCAACTCCTTGCTTTGTGAGGCGGGTGCCGATAACACGGCAATCGCTCAAGCGGCCCTTGGGGCGGCTTTGGGCGGGATCTCCTGGATGAATCGATTGCCGGGGCAAATAGGCGCCACGGTGCGGATGAACGCGCGCTGCTATGGTGGGGAAATCAGCCAGGTTGCAAGCACGATCAAAGCCGTCCTTCCCGATGGAACGATCCAGGTCTATACGGCCGCCGATCAGGTCTTTAAGGGCTATAAGGACACAGTCTTTATGGTCAACGGCGCCGTAGTCACCGAAGTGACCATGAGCCTCAGTCCTGGCAACAAGGGGCTGATCGCCGAGCACATGCGGCACTGCGAAGACGATCGCATAAAAAAAGGCCAATTCACCTATCCAAGCTGTGGCTGCGTATTTAAAAACAACTATGCCGTCGGTGTGCCAAGCGGCATGCTGCTCGATCGAGCCAAAGCGCAAACGCTCAATCAGCCGACGATTGCCCTCAATCCTCAGCATTCCAATTTCGTCTACAATAAAGGCGCCAGCAGCCAAGACATCCTAAACTTCACGCTAGCGATGCAAGAGCTGGTCTTTCGCGAGTACGGAGTTTGGATGGAATATGAAATGGAGATCCTGGGTCTGCTGAGTCCCGATCTGCAGGCCCGCGTCAAGGAGATACGGGCCTCCGTAATGAACCAAAGTAAAGTCGATGCCCTTCGTCAGGAATTTCATAAAAATTCCCAAACAATCAAAGCGGAAGCTTAAGCCTTTACGCTCTCTCACCAGGCCATGGCCGAAACGGCAAAGGAAATCATCAAACGCCTTGGGACGCTCGCGGCCTTCTCAGGCCATGAAGCCTTTATTTCTGCAAACATTGAGGAAAAGCGCATCAGGGTTTCGGTGCGCTGCAAGGACCAGTACTGAAACATAGAGCCGAGACTAAAGAAAATAGGTCTGACAAAAGCCAGACCTATCGTGAAACTATTTGAAATTCACTGCCATTGTATCGCAATTAACCTAAAGTTCTCAACCAATCAAAACTGTAGATACCGGTTTTATGCCCATCGGTGAAGACGATCATCAGAGCGTAACGCCCGACGGATTCTATTTTTACCGGTCTCAACGATTCGGGAACGCTATCAGGATTGAGCTTTGGCTCTTTCGTGACTTCGTCGATACAGACCGCACAGCGGCACTGCCGACGCAACTCAACCGTATCGTAAAGGCTTTTTTTCCCGTCCGTCCAGTTGATGGCGAGAGTACGAGGATCTTGCTGCCAGATGCGTTTGACTCTTACGTCGCTCATTTCCACTCCAGTAGGAAGTATCCCAGTCCACCATCACCACCACTTTTTTGCAGGAGCACCAGCGCATCGTTAATGGTCTTCGCGGACTTCACAAAGGCTTTGGCCGCGTCGGAGTTTGGCATCTGAACCATCACGGCCTTGCCCTCGTCCGACGTCTCAACCACGCGTTGGTCAAGCGGTATTTCTGCCAGCAGGGGCAGACCCAGTTCGGCCGCAAGGCGGGAGCCTCCACCTTTTTTGAAAATATAATGTTTCTTGTCACAGTTGTCGCAAATGAAATAGCTCATGTTCTCAACCACACCGAGCATCGGCACATTCAAGGTATTGAACATGGAAACGGCTTTCCGCACATCGATGATCGACATCTCCTGCGGCGTTGTCACGAGCACAGCACCCGTAAGGGGCGCCATCTGCGCCAGACTCAAGTGAATATCACCGGTTCCCGGTGGCAGATCGATCAAAAGATAATCAAGTTCGCCCCAATTCACCTGCGTGAGCAACTGCCGAAGGAGTTGCGTGGCCATGGGGCCGCGTAGGACCTGGGCCTGATTTACATTGGTAAACATCGCGACCGAGATAATTTTAAGGCCTTCGTACATCGAAGGATCAAGCTTATCTTCCCCCGACATCTCGGGCTTGGGTGCCCGCGTCAGGTGCTGCTGGGAAGGTCCATAGATATCGGCATCCAGCACCCCCACCCGAAGGCCCAGCTGCTGCAAAGCCAAGGCCAGATTAAGGGTCACTGTCGATTTTCCAACGCCGCCCTTACCCGAACCCACGGCCACGATGTGACGAACCCCTTCGATGCCGCCCCCCTGAGCTTCCATTTTTTGCTGGGATCCCGAAGGCGCAGCATGGGTTCCAACCGACGAAATCTTCGGCCCAACCGAGGTCGTCGCCATCGTCGCGCTGTTTTTGGTTGCCGAGTTCGCCTGCGGCGCAAACAAGGTTTGAACTTTTTTAAAAAAACTCACAGGATCCCCTTAATCGTCAAAACCTTCGAGATAATGCTGCACCTGGATCGCCGACTGACAGCCCATTCCAGCGGCCGTGATCGCTTGCCGGAAGTTAGGATCGGCAATGTCACCGGCAGCGAAAATACCGGGGGTTTTGGTCTTCGTAAACTCTTTGACCTGCACGTAGCCATTCGCATCAACATCGACAAAGGGCAAAAATACGCCCGAATTGGGTGTGTGACCGATCGCGTAGAACAGGCCATCGACTTTTACTTCTTCCTTAGCGCCGGTTTCCAGATTCTCAAGGATCGCTCCCGTCAAACCCGTTTCGTCGGAAAGCAGGGTCGTGACGTGATAGGGAACTTTGAACTGTATCTTGCTATTGGCTTTGGCGCGATCCAGCATAATCGGCGATGCCTTGAAGACATCGCGGCGATGCACGAGTATAACCTCGCTGCAAAGCTTCGCCAGATAACTGGCTTCTTCCATCGCCGAATCACCGCCACCGATGACGATGACTTTTTTATTTTTGTAGAAAAATCCATCACAGGTCGCACAGGTGGATAGGCCGCGACCCATGAGCTTGGCTTCGTTTTCAAGCTGCATCGTCTTCGCCGTGGCACCGGTGCTGATGATTACGGCTTTGGCATGAATCTCTTCCGAGTCGGTCCAAAGTTTTTTAATTTTGCCGGAAAAATCAACCTTAGTGATCGCGTCGTAGATAATTTCTGTGCCGAAGCGCTCGGCCTGAGCCGTCATATTTTGCATGAGCTTAGGGCCCATGATGCCATGCTCTTCGCCTGGCCAATTTTCCACTTCAGTGGTTGTGGTCAGCTGACCCCCATGCAGAAGACCTGCAAAAATGACTGGAGAAAGACTGGCACGAGCCGTATAGATAGCGGCCGTGAGCCCGGCAGGACCCGTCCCGACGATGACCACATTGTGAACTTTTTGCGTCATAATTTCCTCGTTCCATCACCAATTCAAGCGACACGATACCAGTCACCGGGGTGGAAGTCACGTCTGATGCCGCAAAACTTCGCTGATCAGCGGCAGACTCACATCGTAGCGATAGGCCGTTCCCGAATGGTTGTCATCGAACTCCAAAGCCTTATGCGAGAGGCCATACGTCTCAAGCTTTTGACGGAACTGCCGCGCTCCAAAATGCAGATGATACTGATCGCGATTGCCGCAGTCGAGGTAGAGGAGCTTCAGCTGCGCTAAGGCTTCGGTTTTGTGATCGACCATGAGCACGGGATCATGGGCAAGCCAGCGTTCCCATACTTCACTGCGCAATTCCCCGGTGAAAACATCGATCGGAAGGTCATAGCCGCCTTGGCCCTGAGGACTATAAAAAGCCGCCATTCCCAGCAGCATCAGCGTATGCACATCTTTGCCCCCAAGCTTTGGCAATTTTTTAATCGCCTCGCAGTAGGCCTCGACCTTTCCACTGTAGCGGGCTAGCGCATAACAAAATTCGACGAGATCGCGGCGATAAAGAAGGTCAAAGCCCATATCTCCCGAATGACAGGCAACCGCCGCAAAACTTCCAGGATAATCCATGGCCAGGCGCAAGGCCCCAAAGCCGCCCGAAGAACGGCCAAAAACGGCCCGCGACTCGGGTCCTGGCAGGACGGGATAGCGGGCTTCCATGTAGGGCACAAGTTCATGGACGATGTGATCACCATGCGGCCCAAGATAGCTGGAGTTTACAAACTGACTTCCTCCAAACCAGGTATAGAGATCAGGGCAGACCAGGATACAGGGCTTAATGGCGCCACTTCGTGTCAGACGCTCCATGCGGTCCAAAAGGCTTTCTTTGAAGGGCTCCCATTGCAGCTGCGTGCGCCCGGCACTCGTCCAAGGAGCCAGGCAGTAAAGCACGGGATAACGCCTCTCGGCAGGCCCATGGGGTACGAGCACCTGGAGAGGACGGCGGGCGTCCATACCCGCCGGATTTCCTTTAAGAAGAGGGCTGTCAACCCACTCCGTTACGACGTGGTAAACTGAGTTCAAATCGGGAAGGCGAGTTAGCAATGCAATTTCCTCCTTTTATGGCTATGATAGTGTCGCATTTTCTTATGCTTTAGATCGTCGAGGGAGCGTCATGGATTTTACACAAGCGGCGAATATTATGAATATGATGATCGCCTTGATCATCTCACTGACATTTCATGAAGCCGGCCATGCCCTGATTGCCCGTTGGCAGGGCGATCGCACAGCTCAACAGGCAGGGCGCCTGACCCTCAATCCTATTCCGCACATGGATCCCTTGGGAACGGTTATATTTCCGTTTATCGGTTCTTTATTAGGGGGCTTTATTTTCGGCTGGGCCAAACCCGTGCCGATCGACCCCAGAAACTTTCGCAATCAAAAGTGGGGACAGATCATGGTGGCCGGCTCGGGACCGATCACCAACCTCATTTTGAGCTTTCTGTCGGTTGTCATCTTTTTTCAGATTGGGCAGGTGAGCGAGTCGAGTCCCTGGATCGCTTTCAGTCGACTGGCGCAGGCCATGATCTGGGTCAATGCTTTTCTGGCGATTTTCAATATGCTGCCCGTCTATCCCCTGGATGGCGGCACCGTAGTCTATGAATTACTGCCCTATGAGTTAAAGCAGAAATACGATCAGTACGTGGTTCCCTATGGGAATTTTGCCCTGCTCGGCCTCATGCTGCTCGGTGGATTCAGTTGGATAGGCGCCGTGGCTTCGAAGTGGGTGATGGCCTCGCAGATGATTGTGCAAAGCTTTATGGGTTAAAAGTGCCGGGTTGAATCGAAACGTAGGTCTTGGCAGGGAAGGCTTCGGTTCAAGCTCTGGTTTGCCGACGGCCCGACGAGGCCGCATTAAGGATGAGCCAGAGTTTTTGTTGAAACGCCCATACAATTCAAGGTTAAGAGAGCTTCGCCAACTTTTTTTGATGAACCTTAGGCCCTCCGGCTTTTTAATGCCATATTGACACTCAGAATAGGCCTTTCCCATCAACTCTTGTCTTTAAAAAATTCGCCAGCACCAGCCGATCGCCGCCCCCTTGTCGAAAAGGCAGCAGTTTGCTAAACCAGTGGCAAGCTCGCGCCTCGGCAAAGCAATGGAGTGTGGAATTGAAGATCTGGATCGATGCGGATGCGTGTCCGCTACCTGTCAAAGAAATTATCTACAAAGCCTCGGAAAAACGGGGGTTCGCCGTATGTCTGGTCGCCAATCAACTCCAGCGGGTGCCGCGCAGCGGCCTTATCACACAGATACAGGTAGCAAAGACCCCCGATGCCGCCGATCATTATATTATTCAGGAATCCCACCAGGGCGATATGGTGGTAACAGCCGATGTGCCGCTTGCTGCCGAACTTGTGGCCAAACATGTTCACGTGATCAATCCGCGGGGCGAGGCCTATACCGAAGCCAACGTTCGGGAGCGTCTGAACATGCGCGATGTGATGGATGAATTGCGGGGTGCCGGCATGATCTCAGGTGGACCGCCCACCTATAATGAAAAAGACAAGCAGTCCTTTGCCAACGCTCTCGATCGTTGGCTGCAAAAAGCCTTTCTTCTCAAGAACAAAGACAAATAAAGGATACCTCGATGCGCAGTCCTAAGCCAAAACCTCCTTACTGGTCTTTTGCCTCCCTCCTGGCTGTTGTCTACCCGCTTGGCATGCTGCCCAAGGCGCCTGGCACCTGGGGCAGTCTGGCGGGTGTGCCGGTGGCCTATGGCATCGTCCTGGCAGCTCGCAGTTTTGAAAATGGCTTTTTTGAACTGGGCGTCGTCGCCATGCTTCTCATCCTTACTGTCCTCACCTGGTGGTCGATCGATCAAACTGAAAAGCAGTGGCACACTCATGATGATGGCCGCATCGTGATCGACGAAGTCCTGGGTCAGGCGATTGCTAGCGTGTTTTTCCCCTTTGATTCTATTCACATTATTGCGGCTTTTGTACTTTTTCGCATTTTCGACATTTTTAAGCCGGGTCCCATCGGTTGGGCGGATCGAAAGCTTCCAGGTGCTTTCGGCACCCTCTTTGACGACGTGATTGCCGGGATCTTTGCCGCTCTCGTGCTTGCAGGTATTTCAGCTCTGGCGCGACTTGTCCTATAATAAAAAGATTTTACATTTTTTGGACGAGGTAGGTGATATGCGAAGGCTTAAGACTTCCTTGCTGCTGCTAGCATTCTGGACCATTCCCCTCCTGGCCGAAGGCCGGCTGATGCCTGCCGACGGCGGCTCGGAATCGATACTGATCGTGCGCCTCAGCGATGGCAAAAG
>CAXSGP010000072.1:18755-24422 GCA_964236955.1 uncultured Oligoflexus sp.
CGCCAGGCACTGATTCCGGCCTCCGTGACCAAGGTCCTAACCTCGGCGGCCATGCTGAGTTATTTCAAGCCGGCCACCACCCTTAAAACCCAATTCTTTATCAATAGCGCCCGCAGTTCGGAAAGTATCCAAGGCCCGCTTTATGTCAAGGGCGATGGTGATCCCATGCTGGTCAGTGAAAAGCTTTGGCAAATGGCTGCCGATCTGAAAAATATGGGCATTAGCCGTTTTGAAGGGGATCTCATTATCGATAACAGCCTTTTCGATGATGAGGACCGCGACCCTTCCCGCATGGATCGAGTCCATGAATCCGATCGCGCCTACGATGCGCCCGTTACCGCCTTCGGCATTAACTTCAACACCCTGCCCATCGTTATCAGTCCAGGCCTTAAAAGTGGTGATCCCGTCAGGGTTAATTTTGATCCCTATCCTCTGCCTGGCATTGGAATCCGAAACAAAGCTCAAACGACCAGCGGCGGTGAAAATCATATCGCGGCCGTCCGTTCGACCAGCAACGGCGATTCCTCCATCGTAGTCAACGGCACGATTGGCACCCAAAACGCGTCGACTAAAGTCTACCGCTCGATGGGTGACCCGCTGCTCGAATCAGGCGAGCAGCTGCGGGCCTTTTTACTTAACGAAGGCATCACGATCAAAGGCAAAGTCCGCAGCGGCAGAGTCCCTCCGGGAGCGAAACTTCTTTATAAGATCGATAGCTACGACATGGGCTACATCGTGCAGGGCCTCAATCACTTTTCAAACAATTATATTGCCGACGCCTTAACCAAAAGGCTCGGCGCCCTCCTTGCCGACGACGCTCCGGGCAGCGGCACTCTCAGCAATGGCGTCAGGGGCATCGAAAGTTTTTTAAGAAATGATGTCGGTATCAAAGACAAATTTGAAATTCATAATGGATCCGGACTCGACCATCGCAACACCTTTTCCGCAGAACAGATCGTGAAGGTTTTACTCTATATGCAAAAGCGTATGGACCTCTTCCCGGAATTTCTAGCAAGTTTTCCCGCTTCCGGATGGAGCGGCACTCTGAAAAAACGCTTTAAGGGCCAGGATGGTCTCGATGGAATGGTACGGGCAAAAACCGGCACCCTGACTCAGCCCCTTGGGGTTTCCAGTATTGCCGGCTATATGGGCCATCCAAAACATGGCATGCTGGCCTTTGCCATACTCAACAATAGCCGCACGACGACGGTGGCGGAATTTCGCAAGCGCCAGGACTTGGCCCTGCACAAGATTTGGGAAGAACTCTAAGCGAACTAGGAATTGCTCCTCAGGCCAGATTGGGCTATCTCTGAAGCCAGGGCTGTCATTCATCACTTCAGGAAAGGAAGGGTCGTGAACTCTGCTCATTATCAAGCACTGGAAGCTATTGTTGGCAGCTCGCGCATCTCGCAAAAAGCCGATGATCTGCAAATATATGGCAAAGACTGGACCAAATCGATTCCCAAACCCTCTGCCGTGGTCTTTCCCAAGACGACCGAAGAGGTTTCGGCTATCATGAAATACTGCTATAAGGAAAAAATGAAGGTGGTGCCCAGCGGCGGCCGAACGGGCCTTGCGGGCGCGGCCAATGCTTCCCATGAAGAACTCGTCGTCTCCTTTGAAAAGATGGACCGTATCCTTGGGATCGATCCTATCAATATGAGCATCACGGCCGAGGCCGGTGCTATCGTTGAGACGCTGCAAAAGGCGGCCCGCGATAAGGGCCTCTTTTATCCGGTCGATCTCGCCGCCAAAGGCAGTTGCCAGCTCGGTGGCAATATTGCAACGAACGCCGGCGGCTTAAAGCTCATTCGATACGGCGGCACACGTGAGCAAGTGCTTGGCATCGAACTTGTCCTTGTCGATGGAACGATTCTGGATCTTAATTACGATCTACGCAAAAACAATATCGGTTACGATCTCAAGCACCTTTTCATTGGCTCTGAAGGCACCCTGGGTCTGGTCACCAAAGCCACGATGAAGCTTGTGACGCTGCCTAAGGAATTGCGCCTCACCTGTATGGCCTGTCCCGACTATGATAGCGTGACCAAACTGCTTGGCCTCATCAACCTGCGCGGCATCCATCCCACCGCCTTCGAGTTCTTTACCCATCAGTGTCTGGAATTGGTCCTCAAGCATCAAAAACACCGCATCAATCCCTTCCAGGAAAAAGCCCCGATCTATACTCTGCTTGAATTTGAAAAACAGCCAGATGGCGCTTTGGATCCCATGGAACCTTTTCTCGAAGAAGCCTTTGAGCGCGGCCTTATCACCGATGCGGTGATTGCCACGAATTCGACAGAATTTCAAAACCTCTGGGGTTTTCGGGAAAACATCAGCGAGTCGGTCGCCATCGAAGGCAACGTCCGTAAAAACGATATCTCGCTGCCGATCAGTTCGCTGCCAGTCTTTATCGCTGAGATGAATAAGGTGCTGAGCCAGATCAAAGGCGTGCAGATGTTTTTATTTGGGCATATCGGCGACGGCAACCTGCACTTAAACTATGTAGGTGATTTTAGGCAGGAGGCCAGTGAATTTCGGGCTTTAACCCGGGATACTGAACTCGCTGTTTTTCAGCTCGTGCAAAAGCACAAAGGTTCGATCAGTGCCGAGCATGGCATTGGTGTTCTAAAAAAACTTGACCTTCATTTTTGCTGTTCGCCCGAGCAACTGGAACTCATGAAACGCATCAAGCGCGCCTTTGATCCTGATAATCTGCTCAACCCTGGCAAAATTTTTGATCTTTAATTTTGCGCCGGCAAAGGCCTCGACAGGCCTTTTTTTGGTCTGGCCTAGGTGCTGTGACTATCGTTTCATAGGCCCATAAGGGCGATATTAAAAAGAGACAAGGCGGCGATGCTGACTTAATATGGGCGAGTTCCGAAGGCTCGTTAAACTTATTCACAGGGCGTATTTGATGCTCAAAACCATAGTTCTCACCGTCGGCAAGCTTGCGCTTGCAGCCTTGCTTATCAGCTGGCTGATCAATTCCGGCCAACTTGATTTTTCCCAGCTCAAACTCTTTCAGCAGGACCTGTGGCTCCTCGCCATGACCCTGCTCTACTTCATCATCGGCGTCGTTATCCTTGGAACCTGGCGCTGGAAGACCCTGCTGGAGGGCGCCGGTTATAGGATCAGCTGGAAACGCGCCATCACCCTTCAGCTTACCGGCCTCTTTTTTAGCTCGGTTATGCCAGGCGCCGTGGGCGGCGACATCATGAAGGTGGCTTATGTCATTCGCGACAATCCCACCAAGCCCAAATCCCAAGCTATGATGACGGCCCTACTGGATCGTATCGTCGGGCTTGCCGGCCTGTTCATCATCTGCTGGGTCATGATCGTCCTCAACCTCAGCACGGTGCAGGGCTTCAATGGGTTTTGGCCGCTGCTTGCCTTGATCAGTGGGTTAAGCGTGGGCTTCGTTGCCTTTTTTACTGCGGCTCTCTACCACTATCGGGACCGTGATCCTTTTCTGGCCATCTTTAATTGGAATCTGCCAGGGATCCACTTCGTTGAAAAGCTCTACAATTCTCTAAGGGTCTACCGTTATGCACGCGGTTCGATCCTGCTGAGCCTTGGAATTTCGCTTGTTATCCAGGCCTTTTGCCTGCTGCTTTTTTATTACATCACCTGTAAAGTCACCGGCCTCGTGCCGCCTTTTGGCAAGATAGCCGTGATTTTTCCTATCGGCATCACGACCACGGCGATTCCCATCACTCCAGCCGGACTAGGGGTAGGGCACGTGGCCTTTGACCAGCTCTTTCATATGGTCGGCCTCAGTCATGGGGCCAATGCCTTTAACCTTTTGGCCCTGTCGATGCTCTTTTTAAATTTAACCGGCGTGATTCCCTATTTGAGTTTGAAAAAAATCCCTCTGCCCATGCTTGAGAACAATGAGAGTCAAACTGCCAATTCTCAAGTCTGAATGCGCGGGAATAAAACCCAAGGACCATGATATGCCGTATCTTGATGTAACCCATGCCGAACTCTATTTTGAAACCCATGGCGAAAAAGGCCCCTGGATCACCCTGATCAATGGCCATACGCGCAGTTCCAAAGATTTTCGGCTGCTGTCCCGTTCACTGGTCGAGGCAGGTTTTCAATGCCTGACTTTTGACAACCGGGGATCGGGCCAAACCAAAACTCTCGCGCCTTTTAGCTTTGTTGAGATGGCCCAGGATGTCTATGCGCTGTGGGATAAATTTGGCATCAAAAAAAGCTTTGTCGTTGGCATATCGATGGGTGGACTTTTGGGCGAGATGATCGCTTCAGAGCGTGATATCAATGGCCTCGTTCTGGTGTCGACAGGGGCCGGTCAGCGGGATCTGAGCGCGGTGAGCGGGGAGCCCTGGGGCACCACCATCGAGGAGGTGGCGGCGCACATGGCCCATTATTTTACCCCTGGATTTGCCGCCCGCAATAAGCTGTTGATCGACGCCATGAACAAGCAGATTCTCGGCTCGATTCAAAACGATGGCTTTGAGCAGCGGGCTCAGGAGCAGCGCCAGGCGATTGCCAAAGTGGAGAATCAAAGCCTCCTGAGCAAAATCAAATGCCCGACTTTGATCCTACACGGCAGCGAAGATCATATTATCAAGGTGAGCGCGGCTTACAATTTGCAGAAATCCATTGCCAATTCTGAATTGAATGTACTGGAAGGGACCGGGCATCTGCTCTTGGCAGAGGATAGTAAAACGCTTGGCAGGTGCATAGCGGATTTTTGTCTTGCCCATCGGGCTTGAAAAAGGCGGCATTCAAATCTGCCTGTCTAAAGAGTCTATTTTTATTTTTCTTTCGGAGAGTCGAAATGATACTAGAAGGCAATACCATACTTATTACAGGCGGGGCGTCAGGCATCGGCCTAGGTCTTGCCGAAGCTTTCAAGAAGTTTGGCAATGAGGTCATTGTCGCGGGTCGTTCGCTAGAAAAGCTTGAATATGCAGCTTCAAAAGGTCTGAAGACTATGACAGTGGATGTCGGCGATCGCGAGAGCCTTGAACGACTTGCCCTGAATGTCATTGCCAATTTTCCTTCCCTGAATGTCGTTATTCATAACGCCGGCATTATGCAAAATGAAAAGCTTACGCGTCCTAATGATTCTCAGGCGGCTACAGATACTGTTATGACCAATATATTAGGACCCATTTACCTAAGCAATTTCCTGCTTCCGCATCTTTTGAAGCAGAAGAATGCTGCGATCATTACGGTAACGTCGGGCTTAGCTTTTATGCCTATGGCCATGTCGCCAACCTATTGTGCTAGCAAAGCCGCGATCCATTCTTATACGGAAAGTCTTCGATTCCAGTTGAAAGGCACCTCGGTAGAAGTCAAAGAAATCATTCCGCCTTACGTTGCGACGTCTTTGATGGGTGAAAGACAGGCCAAAGATCCTCATGCGATGCCGCTCGAGGAGTTCGTGGCTGAAGTTATGATGATCTTTAAACAGTCTCCCAAGATTGAAGAAATAGCGGTAAAAAATGTGCAAGCGCTTAGAGATGCCTCTTATCAAGGGAAGGAAGCTTACCAAGAGTTCTTCCTTAAAAGAAACGACATGATGATGAACGCACGCAAAGCAGAGTGGGACGCTTTGTAGTTCCTGTATACTCACCATGAAATTGTCGACTTACTAATCTGGTCATCAGAGCCGATTAGCCCCATTGCGCGAAG
>CAXSGP010000073.1:0-24348 GCA_964236955.1 uncultured Oligoflexus sp.
GCTTTCGCCATCGAGCAGGACCTCGCCTTCGGTTGGAAAAAGCAGGCCGACGATCATATAAAAGCTGGTGGTCTTGCCGGCTCCATTGGGTCCGAGCAGGCCGACGACTTCGCCTTGCTTGACGTGAAAGGAGGCGCCCTTTACCACCTCGCGCGACTTAAAGAATTTTCTAAGATTCTTGGCCTCAAGCACCGGCTTATTATCAGTTTCCGCGGGGGCGAGATCTAAGGTCATTTCTTCATCCGTTCTGGCTGCACGACACCCTGAGCCTTATCCACTTTAATCATGCCGCTCGTCACTTCATAGACGATGCGATCACCCTTGATAAGATTTCCGTCACGCCAGAGGCGGGCATTGCCTTCGAGGGCTACGGTCTGCGCAAGATTATCAAACACGGCTTTTTCACTTTTGGCGTTCATGCGTTCCGATGGATCAGCCGAATAGCGGGAGATCGATACCCCGCCCGATAGCAGAGCATTTTTTACGCCGCTTTCCGCAGCGCCGCTGGGCTGCAGCGTGATCTTGGCTTCCTCCGACTCGAGCCGCATATCGTCTTGAGTGATGACGACATCCTTTTGCAGGACCACCATCGATCGATCTTTGGAATAGGTCGACGTCCCATTGCTCTGCAGATGCACGGGTGCGCGTTGCCGCTGCTCCTTGGTTTTTGCCCTTCCTTTGGGATCGCTCGCTTTGCCGGCCGAACGCGGCGGCAGGATCACCTCTTCCATCGGCTCGGGAATCAGCGCGGGCGGCGGCCGCGCGGCCTCGGCAGGCGGCGCCCCGGGATCATGGGCTTTAGGGGTTTTGGACTTGGCCGCAGGCTCGCTTTCCTGGCCTTTTTCCTGCTTTTTTTCTTTGTCCTTATCGGGCTTTTTTTCTTTATCGAGCAGTTCAATATCGGTGATGATATCGGCATAAGCCAACCGCATGGGCCGACAGATAAGCAAGGCAAGTCCTAGGGCCATGCATAAATTAAGGCTTTTTGTGACCATCAACCAGGGTTCCCTCCATTGGACCAAAGACTTTGACGTCTTTAGTTTTTGAGTCATATTCAAAGCCTTTTTTGCCCAGCATATCAGCTTGGGGATTTTGCATGCGCACCGGCCGATCGGAAACAAGCTTGCCTGTCTCATGATCGTATTTGGCATAATCTGTAAATAGGCTTACATCATCCGATCCAAAGTGCACCTGATTCTCGAGCACCAGGGTTTGCAGCTTGCTGTCCTTCACCAGCTCCGTCAGCCCCTTCGAGGCAAAGCGAAGAGTGGCCGACTCGGCCGCGACAAACTCCTTGTGCTCGCCGCTCAAGCGATTGCCTCGCACGGCCCCGAATATTTCCAGAGTATCAGGATCCTGAAACTGAGCAAGCTTGCCCTGAAAGGTTGCGGTGGCACGATGATCCTCATACTCATAGAGCACAAATTCCTCGATCGCAATTCGGGGATGACTTTCGTTCACCGCGTCCTTAGCCGCGAGCTTATGCGACTGCTTTTCATTGCGCTGAAAAAAGACCACCACCGAGCCGATTAGGGCCACCACAAATGCGATTACGACGATGTGTCTGCCCATGGTCTGCTCCTGAGGGATTAAGGCCTCGGGCTTAGTCTATCATAGGGAGGGTAGGGGATTGAAGCGAAGGGTAGGGCCGCAAAGGGCCTGATTGAGTAAGAATTTACCAAGATTTATGGAAGAAAAGCCAAATTAAGAGCTGAAAGGCCCGACGCCCAGGCTTTAGACAATTTTGGCAGCAAGCAGGTCATGCATGCGAATCAACCCGACCGTACCGTCCCTCTCGTCACGCACAAAGAGCGAGGTGATGCGGGATTGCTCCATCATCTTGACTGCATCCAAAGCCAGTTGATCGCCGCCTATGGTTTTTGGATTTTTTGTCATGATATCTTTGGCACGCATCATAAAAACGGCTTCGCGCGATATCTTAAGAGACCGCCGGAGATCGCCATCGGTAATGGCTCCGATCAGCCGCTGCTGGGCATCGAACACCCCGGCGATCCCATAGTTGTGGGCCGTGATAATTTCCAATACCCTATTAAAATCATCGTCTTCATGAATGGCCAGAAGATCGGTCTTCATATGCTGACTGACGAGGGACAGCTGCCGACCCAGGCTGCCGTCGGGATGAAATTGGGCAAAGTCCTGTTTTTCAAAGCCACGGGCCCGCATGATAGCGATGGCAAGCGCATCACCAAGGCCCATGGCCACGGCGGTCGAGGTCGTCGGCGCCAGATTTAAGGGACAGGCCTCCCGCTCGATGCCACCATTCAAAACAATCGTCGACAGGCGCGCAAGCGAGGAGCTGTCTTTGCCAGTGATAGCGATCGCCGCTATGCTGCGCCGATTGGCAAATTTCACCACTTCCAGCGTCTCGCGCGTCTCGCCGCCAAAGGCCAGGGCAAGAACGACATCACCTTTTTGTATCATCCCGAGATCGCCGTGCAGAGCCTCCGAAGGATGCAGAAAAAAAGCCGCCGTGCCGGTGCTGGCGAACGTCGCTGCAATCTTACGGCCGATATGTCCCGACTTGCCAAGGCCGGTCACCACGACTTTGCCAGGCGCGGCGATGATGGTTTCCACCGCCTGAACAAAGGCTTCGCTTAACGCCTGCCCGGTGGCGATCAGCGATTGGCTTTCCGCCTCCAGCACGTCGCGGCCCCAGGCCAGGATCGTCTCGCTGCTGTGTTTCATAGGTCCTGTCTTTCCAAGGCGACGCCTACAAAGTCACGAAAGAGTGGATGGGGCTGCATAGGCTTGCTTTTCAGTTCAGGGTGAAACTGACAGCCGACAAACCAGGGGTGATCCTTTAATTCGATCACCTCAACCAGCTCGCCGTCGGGCGATAGACCTGAGAATTTGATGCCGGCCGCCTCAAATCGCGCCCGGTAGCTGTTATTGAATTCATAGCGATGGCGGTGACGCTCCGAGATCGCCTCGGCACCATAGGCGTCCTGAGCTTTGGTGCCGGGCTGCAGCTGACAGGGATAGGCGCCAAGCCGCATCGTGCCGCCGAGGTCCTTAAGCTTTCGCTGATCCGCCATCAGGTGGATAATCTGATCGGGACTGCCGGGGTTAAACTCCTGGCTATCGGCCGCTGTCAGGCCAAGCTTATGGCGTGCAAATTCAATCGCCGCGAGTTGCATGCCCAGACAGATTCCAAGGAAGGGAATTTTATTCTCACGCAGATAGCGGATCGCCGCGATCTTGCCTTCGATGCCGCGATTGCCAAAGCCTCCCGGCACGATCACGCCGTCGAGGCCCTTAAGATGCTCGGAGACGTTGGCGGGATTGAGTGTCGCGGCATCGAAATAAATGGTTTCCACTTTCACCTGATGGGCAATGCCAGCGTGAATCAAGGATTCGTTGATCGATTTATAGGAGTCGATGACATCGATATACTTGCCGACGACCCCGATTTTCACATGATCGCGGGGGTGATCAAGCGCCTCCTGGATCCGTTGCCATTCGCTTAGCTCGGGATTGCGGGTCCAGATATTGAGACTATCGACGATGATCTGATCGAGGCCCTGTGCATGCAGGTAGAGCGGAACTTTGTAGATAGTATCGAGGTCACAGCAATCGATCACGCGCTCGGGCTTGACGTTGCAAAAAAGGCCGATTTTTTCCCGCAGTTCGGCCGGTACGGGACGATCGGCCCGGCAGACGAGGATGTGCGGCTGTATTCCGATCTGGCGAAGTTCTTTCACGGAATGCTGGGTGGGTTTGGTCTTGAGCTCATGGGCGGCATTGATATAGGGCACCAGGGTCAGGTGGATATAGAGAACATTTTCATCGCCCAGATCATAGCGGATCTGCCGAATCGCTTCAAGAAAGGGCAGACTTTCAATATCGCCGACCGTGCCGCCGATTTCGACGATAGCTATATCGGCGCCTTCAGAACCGGCATAGATATTCTCTTTGATCTGATCGGTCACGTGCGGGATGACCTGCACCGTTCCGCCAAGGTAGTCACCGCGTCGCTCTTTGCTCAAAACCTTATCGTAAACCTGACCGGTGGAAAAACTGTTCAAGCGGGTGAGATTTGCCGACGTGAAGCGTTCGTAATGGCCAATGTCAAGGTCGGTTTCCGCCCCATCATCGGTGACAAAAACCTCACCGTGCTGAAAAGGGCTCATCGTTCCAGGATCGACGTTGAGATAGGGGTCGACTTTGGTCATGCTGACCCGCAGACCGCGCCCTTCGAGAAGGGAGCCAAGACTGGCGGCAACGATGCCTTTTCCTAATGAGGAAACCACCCCTCCGGTTACGAAAATATACTTCGTGCGATGACGTTTTCTCATCTTTTTCTCATTAAGGGCAATATTATTGGGTAGTTACGCTTTGAGGCGAAATTGATTTTCAGACGGGAGTTTATGCTACCTAAGGGGATCTAAGTGGTCAAGAAGCTTCGCGCAATCGGCAAACATAATTCTCTGGCTAAATGCCAGGGGGGGTTACGGGGTCATTTCGATCTTGTTAGAATAAGGAGAGAAAATTTCTTCAAAACCTTCGCTCGTGAGCTGGCTGTGTTTAAAAAACTTGTCGCAATGGCAATCCTCTTTCTGCCTGCCTGTAAAATGCTGCCTCACAACATTCGCAGTGGAACCACAAGCTCCGAAGTCAATAGCTTGCTTGAGAAGGACAGCCTTAATTTTGAGCGCGCTGCCGATGCCCTAAGCGGGGTTCTTAGCTTTACCCTAAAAGGTGAGTTCAATTGCCGGGTTGAATACTGGTCTCTGGATCCTACAGGAACCCCGCCGCCAGCCTCGCCGCTGACCAGCGAATGCCCGACGGTCAAACGCAGCCTGGATCAGAAACTTACGATCGCTGGACTCAAGGCCGGCTTTCCGCTCGCCTTTCGCATCTATGTCTGGCCCAAGACGACGACCTTTCTCAAACACTTTGTGCAGGAGTTTCGCGAGAGCCAGGACCTGAGCAAAGCGACCGCCCAAAATTTGGTCATCGTGCGCTACGCAAGTCCTCGCAACAGCGCCGAGATTTATAGCTTCCGCCTGGCCACGACCCTAAGTATCAAAGACATCAAAGCCAAACTTGGCCAAATCCCGGCGACGCCCTGCGTGGAAAACCCGCCGATCGAAGAGCTGCCCTTTATCCGGGCCCATTCGCTTGAAGATCCTCAGAAAAGACCCCTGGCGGGGCTTTCGGCCGTGACAACCGAGGGCTTTGCCAGTGCTGCGGCCACCGTCCACCCCTTCTACCCAAGCCGGCTTGTTGAGTTTTATGCCCAGACCGCACGCCAGGAAAATTGGAAGTGGAATTTTCAGTGGGAAGCCAAGGCCTTTTCCTTTGAGAGCCTTCCCCCTGGTTATATAGGCTCGCTTAGCGTCGGTGATGGGACGACGACGCATGTGCTGCAAAACCGCAATCTTTCCGGAAGCGTCGAAGCGATTGAAATCAACGCCAATCAGCTGCAGCTTTCACCGCGTATTCTTTTTCCAAGCGATGCCTCGCGCTTGGAATTGACCCTAAAGACCCAGGACGCGTCGGAAACGGTCCTCACCTGCCGCTTTCCCATCGACAGGGAAACGCTGACGATTCCCCCCGAATTCATCGGTCGGTTAGCGGCGGGAAGCTACCTTGCGATCTTTAGCTATGAGACCAATCAGGTCCACTACCAAGACCAAAGCGCCTATCCACCCTGGATCATCACCGCGCAGGACTGGATTCAATTTCGTGTGAATAAACGGCTATGAGGTGCTGATTGCGGGGCATATATTGGATAGGCCTGACGTTGCTAGCCATCGAAGCCTCGGCAGCGAATGGCGCTACCGTCAAAAAAATCAAGGCCCCCAAGCGACTCGTCATTCTCGACGAGGGCACCCGCAATGGCTTCTTTAAAAAAAAGAAAGTCTGTTTTTATGATGCCGATAAAAAAAAGGTAGCCTGCGGTAGGGTTAAAGCCGCCAAAGGGAAATCGAGTTCGGTGCTCTTCAAAAAAGAGGCCGATGTCGCCAAGATCACCCTCGGCATGGAAGCCGATATTGAAATCAGCGATAACAAAGAGGTCAAGATCACAATCGATGAAAACGCTCCCCCTCCCGTCGAAGGCGGCTATCTGGCCTCAAATTATATTGCGCTGTTTGGCTCCTTTCCCCTGCGCGATACCATCACCTATCAAAACCTTATCTACGATACCCCGCTTGGACAGGATACCGATTCGATGTGGAAGCAGGATTCCGCCGTCAAATCGGTGGGAATCGGTGGTGAAATCGGCTTTGGTTTCCAGTCCCTTACCCTTTCGATAGGGGCCCGCTCACGCACGTTTTCCCCGAAACGGGTGCAGGCCGACTACGATAATAAAGTGGGCGACCCGGCCGTCTTCGAGGAATTTGTTGAGTCGATCGGCAGCGCCAGCTCGCTTGGCTATTGGCTTGACCTCAGCTATCTGCGCTGGGATTATGGGGTTGCCTCGCTCAATTTTGGCAACGGCATTGAAATCGATACCTCCAAGGTCACCTTTACCCTCGATCATAAATCGGATGAAAACGCTGCGGTCGATCGTTACTATGATGCGACCTCCGAGCTGAGCGCCACCTCCCTTCGCAGCTCCCTACTTCTCGATTTTAAATTTGGTCCGGTCGGCTTTAAGCTCGGCTCCATCCTGTTTATCCCCGTCGCGCAAAAGGAGGTCCTGACCCTGACCCAGACCGACCCTTTTACCGCGCAGTTTCTCAAGGGGATTACGCCTGACGAAGACCTCAAGCTTAAGCTTGGGCATAAGGCACAAACGGGTGTTGAGCTTTTACTAATGGGCTATATTTCGTTTTGATCACAGCCCAAAACGTGTGGGTGAAAACTGGGGAAAGCGCCGCTCGGCACCGCGTCCCATCAGATCGAGCGCCAGCTCCCGGGCACAGGTCTCGGCCAGATGCATGCCGTTTTTATAAAATCCGCTCATGAGATAGATGCGTTGGGCAAAGGGGCCGGTTGAGAGCCAACCGACAAGCGGCATACGGTCTTTAAAGCGAAGGCGGACGCCGCTGCGTGATTCGGTCTTTGCATCGCTGCTGAAGCGCAGGCCAAAGCTTGTTTCCGTTTTCATCAAAAGATCAGCAGCATCGGCCTCAAGCGAAGCTGCGGTAAAACCCTGCCAGGAACTCGAGCCGATGATGACCTGCCCGGGCATTAGGGCAAGCGATTGGTTACCCTTGACCAAGACCTTTCGAGCATCGCCCTGGGACGCCGCAAGGCGCAGCGTTTGGCCGCCGATCAAAAACATCCGCGGCGCCGTCACGCCGAGGCTTTCCCAAAGTGCAGCAGTACCGGCGCCACTGGCTAAAATAATCTGATCGAAGGCATCGCCAGGTCCTGATTCATTCGTTTGAAGGAGGACCCTGTTTTCGACGGCTCCAGCCAGGCCCACCACCTGATCGGGGTAAATTTTTACGCCCCGCGCCTTTAAAAAGATCTCCAGTGCCTCAAGGACAGCGGAGGGATCAAACCATCCATCGCTTGGATAATGCAGCCAGCCCAGGGGCGAACGCCCAGCGGCGGCGCAAGGAAGTGCTGGCCGAAGCTCGGTGCCGTGGCAGCCCCAAAAGCGATGCCGATAGACCCGCTGCACCGTCGCTTGAAAGTCGGCGGCGTCCCAATAGGGTTCGTCGACACCCTGAAAAAAGCGAGGGATCGGGTGGCCCGACCCAGCTTCAAGCTCATTTAAAAAGCTTTGCATCGATGCAAGGCTTTCAAGTTTGGCTTTGAAGAGAGGGGATTCATAAAAGAAAAGCCCCTTATTGCATAGCACACCCTGCGCCGCACGGGAGGCTTGTTCGGCGCCATCACAGCGGCCCCAAATGCTTGGCGTGATGCCGGCTTTGACCAAGTGATAGGCGGCCGTGAGTCCGGCGATGCCGCGGCCAATGATGGCCACCCGCTTAACAGAGTTCATGGAGAAGACCAAAGACCTGACGCCTGACAGCGGTGATATGAGGGTTGATACGGGCGCTGATCACCCGGTTGCTTAGAAAAATTGCATAGCGCTGTGAAGACAAATCAAGCCAAAAAGCGGTTCCCGTAAATCCCAGATGGCCCATCCCCCGGCCCCCGGCAAAAAGCTGGGCACTCGGACCGGCGCCTCGTCTTAGACCCGACAAGCCTTCAAATGCATGCTCGGAAAGCGCCCTTTGATTGGCTTCAAGATAGGCTAAACCTTCGTTCGATTGAGAAAGCTTTCTAAGAAAGGTGCCTAGCGTTGGCCCTCGTCCAAACAAACCGGCATGCCCAGCCATGCCACCCAAGGCTGCACAATTTTCATCGTGAACCTCGCCCTGCAAAAGCCTTTCGCGCAGCGCACAGTAGGCGCTCGGAACAAAGTCCTCAGCCTTAGAGGCTGGCGGCGCGGTAAAGCCAAGCGCACGGGCGTCGATGGCAAAGGGCTTAAGAAAAGCCTCCCACAGCTGATCGAGGCGCTGGTCGCTGGCCGCCTCGAGCGCATAGCCAAGCAGTATATAACCCAGGTCAGAATAAAGATCGGCTGCCCCCTCAGGAGCTTTCATTCGAGCGAAGGTGTGGGGAATAATGGCGTTTTTTATATGGGGCCGCAGCGCCGGGCCCGCATGAAGATGGCCCATCCAAAAATTGCGCCAAGCCGGAAGCCCCGAGCGATGGGCAAGCAAGGATTGCGCGGAAAGAGCGGTAAAACAAGGGGCAAAGGCCGCCTGCCAGGTGCCGGGGGCCCAGCGATCGAGCGGCGCTGCCCAATCTATTCCGTGCCTGCGCAGATACTGGTGGGTAAGGGGAGCTGTGACCAGGGCTTTGGTCAGACTCGCCAGATCAAAAAGCGCGCTGGCATTGCCAAAGCTATAGCTTGCCTCCGGCTTATCGAGGCGACCGGCCTCGACATAAAAGTCGGTGAAAAACCCCAGGCTTTGCTCATGGAGAAGGGCTGCCTTGAGCCGCTCACTCGCTTCCATCAAGCGCATCCTTTAACGACTGATTGACCAGGGCCGGATTGAATCGCCCTTGGGACGCCTTTAAAACCTGACCGACAAGAAAACCAAAAACTTTGGCTTTACCCGCCCGATGCTGGGCGGCCTGATCGGGAAATTGAGTTAAAATATCGGTCACAACGCTATTGATTGCAGTGGTGTCAGAGATTTGAATCAGACCCTTGGACTTGATAATCGTGGCCGCCGACGTCTTCTGCTCGAGCATATCTTCAAAGACGGTTTTGGCAATCTTTCCCGATATCGTGCCGTCGCCCAGATAACGCAAAAGCCCGGCGAGATCCTGGGCCGACATCATGGGATGGAGCCAGGTGCTTTGCCGATTGTTAAATTCCCGTACATATTCCGTATTGATCCAGTTGGCCACGATTTTGGGCGCCACCTTACCATCGACCAGCCCGACGACGTTTTCGAAAAACTTGGCCAGTTCCAGTTCGTCGGTAAGCTGCGAGGCATCGCTTTCGGGAATATTGAAATCATCAAGAAAGCGCTTCTTTTTAGCTTCGGGCAGCTCGGGAATAAGTTCAGCCATAGCTTTGATGCGATCGGATGAAATATAAAGGGGACCCAGATCGGGCTCAGGAAAATAGCGGTAATCAGGGGCATCCTCCTTCGTTCGCATCATTGCCGTACGTCCCGTAGCGGCATCAAAAAGCAAGGTTGCCTGGCGGATCGAATCGCCAGCATCGAGAACATCGGCCTGACGAAGAATCTCGTAGGCGATCGCTTTTTCGACGTTTCGAAAGGAGTTGACGTTTTTGATTTCGGTCCGGGTGCCGAGCTTAGTCGCGCCGCGCAGGCGCAGGGAAATATTAACGTCACAGCGAAAGGAACCCTCCTCCATATTGCCATCGCTGATACCAAGATAACGGACGATGGCGCGCAATCTGCGCAGATAATCGACTGCCTCATCAGGACCATGCATCTCGGGTGCACTGACGATTTCCAGCAGGGGTACTCCAGCCCTGTTAAGGTCGACATAGCTAGCGCTGTCGCCATGAATATTTTTGCCGGCATCCTCCTCCATATGAATACGTTCAATCGCAATGCGGCGACCGTTATCAAGCATTAAGAAGCCATGCTCACAGTAGGGAAGGTCATATTGTGTCAACTGAAAGCCTTTGGGCAAATCGGGATAAAAGTACTGCTTACGCGCAAAAACACTTTTCTCCCGTATCCTCGCCCCAACCGCCAGGGCCATGCGCACGGCATAGTCGACGGCCGTCGTATTGATGACGGGCAAGACCCCGGGCAGGCCAAGGCACAAGGGACAGGTATTTTGATTGGGAAGGGCCCCAAAATCAGTTTTACAGCTGCAAAATAGCTTGCTGGCGGTATTCAACTGACAATGGACTTCCAGCCCGATTACGGGCTCATAACGGGCCAATGGACCCTTAAAACTTAGGTCGTTCTGACCAACGCTTGTACTGCTCATATTGATAGGCACTCCTGAGCAGCTCCCCTTCATGATGGGCTTTTCCCATCAATTGCAAGCCAATCGGCAAACCTTTTCGATCGAGATCGATAGGGAGCGATAGGGCAGGAATACCCGAAAGGTTGGCTGCGATCGTATAGATATCCATTAAGTACATGGCGAGAGAATCTTCAGTTTTTTGGCCAAGAACAAAGGCCGTGGTTGGTGCGGTTGGTGTGGCGATTAGATCGACACCCGAGGCAAACACGGCCTCAAAGTCACGGCGAATAAGTTCTCTCACTCGGTTCGCCTTGGCATAATAGGCATCGTAATAACCTGAAGATAAGACATAAGTGCCAAGCATAATGCGCTGCTTAACCTCGCGGCCAAAGCCCTCGCTCCGCGACTGCGCATAGAGGTCTTTCAAACTGTTGCCGGGCCTAGCGGCGCGGACGCCAAAGCGAATACCATCAAAACGCGCAAGATTCGACGAGGCTTCGGCAGTCGCCAGGATATAGTAGGCCGGAATTACGAATCGCAGGTTTGGCATTGCGATTTTTCGGATCGTGCAGCCGAGCTCCTGATAGTGCTCGATGCTTTTATAGAAACTGGCCCGCACGTCCTCGTCCACGCCAGCAGCCAAAAGCTCATCGGCGATGCCAATCGTCAGACCTTGCCAAGGACGGTCCAAAGCGGCTTCGGTTTTTTCCAGACCGCTTGTATCGATCGAAGTGGCGTCAAGGGGATCATGCTTACGCAAAATATCAAAGGTAAGGGCCAGATCGCGGGCATTGCGACCGATGGCGCCGATCTGGTCAAAGGAAGAGGCGTAGGCGACAAGTCCATAACGACTCACCGCGCCATAGCTAGGCTTTAAGCCAAGCACCCCGCAAAAACTTGCTGGCTGGCGCACCGAGCCCCCCGTATCACTGCCAAGCGCAAGGCTTGCCATGCCGGCGGCGACGGCGGCTGCTGATCCACCTGAAGAACCACCCGAAACATGCTGCCTGTTCCACGGGTTACGCACCGCTCCAAAGGCCGAATTTTCGTTGGACGAGCCCATCCCGAACTCATCCATATTGGTTCGACCCAAAAGGATGGCGCCGGCTTGCTTGAGCTGCTTGATGACGGTGGCATCATAAGCGGCCCGATGATTGCGCAGAAACTTCGAGCCACAGCTGACGATAGCGCCTTCCGCCATAATATTATCTTTGATCGCAATGGGCACCCCCGCCAAAGGCAAGTGCTTATGGGCGCGACGCGCGGCTTCGATGTAATCGAGTTGTTTTTCGGTTTCGTTAAAAACCGCTTCCTTGTCCCAAAAGACATGGGTATTTAGCTCTCTATGCAGATCTTCAGTGCGCTGGAGAAAAGTAGAGGCGACATCGGCAGCCTTCAGACTTCCTTCGTTCACCGCGCTGGCGATCTCGCTGGCGCTTATCTGTATAGGATCAAAACTCGACATCACTCTTGCTCCGTGGCTCTCACTCAATAATCCTGGGAACCTGAAACGCCGTCCCGACGACTTTGGGAGCGCTTTGTAAAACCTTTTCAATAACCGAAGATGCCTTGGCTACATCCGGCCGTTCTGGGCAGGGCTTCCCAGCCGTATCGGCTCTCCATTCCGTGGGCAGGGGGTCCGAAGCCTCTTGCATCAGCTGCATGTAATCCAATACAGATCCCAGCTGCTGCTGGTAATAGGCAACTTCCTCTTCAGAGAGTTGAATATTGGCCAAGCGAGCCACCTTTTCCACGGTTTGGCGATTGATTTCCATTATTCTTCCGTTCCTTCATCATCGTCATCTTCAGCATCTGCTTCTGGGTCCACATCAATTTCAGCTTCTGCTTCGGCGTCGACCTCTTCAAGTGGAACAATGGCTTTGCCTTCCTCCCCAATCTCTTGGATATCTTCGCCTTCAATGCGCTGGATCTTAGCAAGGCTGATAATCTTTTCGCCAGCTTCGACGTTCATCAGACGAACGCCCTGCGTCAAACGTCCAATCAGTCCCACTTCAGCAACGGTAAAGCGCATCACTTTACCTACCGAGGTCATCACCATGAGGTGATCGTCGGCGGCTACCTGCAGGATGCCCACGACCGGACCATTACGGTCGGTGACTTTGATCGTATAGATGCCCTTACCCGCACGCGTTTGCGTCCGGTACTCTTCGATTGGCGTACGCTTGCCGTAACCGTTTTCACAGACGGAGAGGATGGAATCGGTGTTGTTGACGACAGCGACGCCGATCACCTGATCTTTTTTATCACTAAACTTGATTCCCGTAACGCCGCGTGCCGAGCGACCCATGGGCCGGGTTTCTTTTTCATCAAAGCGAATGGCTTTGCCGAATTTGGTTGCCAGCAAAATATGCTCGTTACCCGAGGTTATCTTACAGTCGATCAGGCGATCCCCGTCCTCCAGCTTCAGACCGATAATGCCGGTCTGCCGGAGGTTCGAGTAGGCCATGAGATCGGTTTTTTTCACATAACCCTGCGCGGTTACGGAAAGTATGTATTTGCCTTCCATAAATTCCTTAACAGGAAGGACGGAGACAACTTTTTCGTCAGCTGTGAGCTTGATCAGGTTGGCAAAGTGTGCGCCTCGCCCCGAAAGGGCGACTTCCGGCAAACGATAGACCTTGAGCTCGTAGACGCGACCCTGATCGGTAAAGCAAAGAAGCGACTGATGGTTTGAGGTGATAAAAAGATCCCGCACGACATCGTCGGCCTTGGTCTTCATCCCCGACCGGCCTTTGCCGCCCCGTTTTTGCGCCTGAATATCGGTGATCGGCGTGCGCTTGACGTATCCCGCATGGCTAATGGCTACCGCCACCTCCTCATCGGCGACCAGACTCTCCATCGTAAACTCGTCGGCATCACTGGCGACGATTTCGGTGCGACGGGGATCGGAGAAGTTTTCGCGCAGCTCGAGGATCTCATCCTTGATGATGGCAATCACGCGCGCTGGGGTGGCGAGGATATCCTTAAGGTCTTCGATGACCTTCATAAGTTCGGCGTATTCGCTTGTGATCTTATCACGTTCCAGTCCGGTCAAACGCGACAGACGCATGTCGAGGATGGCCTTGGCCTGAATCTCGCTAAGGGAGAACCGGGCGATAAGCTCGAGCTGGGCCGCATCACTGTCGACCGAAGCCCGAACGATACGAACGACCTCGTCGAGATTTTCAACGGCAATCTTCAAGCCGAGCAGGATATGCGCGCGTTCTTCGGCTTTTCTAAGCTCAAAGGCCGTGCGGCGGATAACGACTTCCTTACGGTGGAAGTAGAACTGCTCGAGGATGTCTTTGAGGTTTAGAATCCGAGGGATTCCGTTGACCAGGGCAACCGTGTTGACCCCGAAGCTGGTTTGCATCGGCGTAAGTTTGAACAGATTGTTCAATAAAATCTCGCCCATCTCGCCCTTTTTCAACTCGATGACGATGCGGATTTCTTCCTGGGCCGATTCATCCCGAAGGTCACTGATGCCTTCGATGCGCTTTTCATTAACGAGGTCGGCGATACGTTCGATGAGGTTGGCCTTATTTACCTGATAAGGCAGTTCAGTGACGATGATGCGCTGGCGGCCGTTGGCATGGTCTTCAACATGAGCGCGGGCGCGCATGCTGATCGAACCGCGACCGGTGAGGTAAGCCTGCTGAATACCGCTGCGGCCGTAGATAAGGCCCGCCGTGGGAAAGTCGGGGCCATGCACGTACTGCATCAGTTCTTCGATACTTACCGCAGGCTCTTCGATAACGGCCAAAAGCGCATCGAGGATTTCACCAAGGTTATGAGGTGGAATGTTGGTCGCCATACCGACCGCGATACCGCTGGCGCCGTTGACGATCAGCGCCGGGAAACGGGTGGGAAGAACGAGGGGTTCTTCTTCTTTGTTATCGTAGTTTGGTCCGAAATCGACAGTATCTTTTTCGATATCACTAAGGAGCTGCTCGGCAAGTTTTTCCAGTCGGACTTCGGTATAACGCATGGCCGCCGGTGAGTCGCCATCGATCGATCCAAAGTTACCCTGGCCATCGACCAGGGGATAGCGCATGGAAAAACTCTGCGCCATGCGAACGAGGGCGAAGTAGACCGACTGATCGCCGTGCGGATGCAGGCGACCAATCACGTCGCCGACGATACGCGCTGACTTCAAGTAAGGACGATTGTAGTAGTTGCGCATCTGATGCATCGCAAACAGAACGCGCCGGTGAACGGGCTTGAGACCATCGCGGACATCGGGCAGGGCGCGCGAAACGATGACGCTCATGGAGTAGTCAAGGAACGACGCTTTGAGTTCGTCTTCTATATGAATCAGCTGCACATTTGGATGTTCCATGATCTTCCCTTAAGCGTCCAAGTTCTTGACGTTCAATGCATTGGTCTGGATAAAATCCCGCCGCGGCTCGACATCGTCACCCATGAGGCAGCTGAACAGAAGGTCTGTTTCAATCGCATCCTGAATCTCGATTTTAAGCAACGTGCGTTTATCCGTCTCCATGGTTGTCTCAGCCAATTGATCGGGATTCATTTCCCCCAGACCCTTATAGCGCTGGACATATGCACCTTTGCGGCCTTCGGCAACGATCAAGTCTCGCAGTTCTTCGAGATTATTCAATCGACCGCTGCGCGAGCTGATGCCAGGCGTCGCGCCGTCCTCCTCAACTTCCGCTTTGGCCGAACCCCTGCCCATGCGATCGAAGGTAAAGGGCGCGATGGCAATCTCTTCGATCTGCTTACGGATGCGGCGCAGCTCGGTCATCTCTCCGCTACTAAAGATCGCCGCGTCGACGACGGAGACGCGCGGCACATCTTTGATTACGGTCTCGATCAGCACCTTATAGCGGCTGTATTCCTGGTCAAAGACCACACTGCCAACCGCATGGCTACGGGTCCCCTGGCTATCGATATGTTTGCTGATTTCCTGCATAAGTGCGGTGGCACTGGCTTCATCGGCGACGCTTGTGGCATCGATATCCGAATGATCGAGAAGATATTCGATGACGCCGCGGGCCCGACGCTTCGTCGCCATATCAAGGAGTTCGGTGTAACGGGCAAACTTTGAAATAAGGCCCTTGACGACCACCTTATCGAGCTGCCGACCCAGCGAATCTTTAACTTCCAGATTGCTCATGCCCGTATCGCTTAAAAACTCGAGGAGTTCGCGATTGTCTTTAAGATATCGCTCAACCTTGCCCTTTTTGTATTTATACAAAGGGGGTTGGGCGATGTAGAGATAACCGCGTTCGATGATTTCAGGCATCTGTCGAAAGAAAAAGGTAAGGAGCAGAGTACGAATATGGGCGCCATCGACATCCGCATCGGTCATGATCACGATTTTTTGATAACGGATTTTGCTGATATCAAAGTCTTCTTTGCCGATGCCGGTACCAATCGCCTTGATCAGGAGCTTGATCTCAGTCGACGACAGCATCTTATCGTAGCGGGCTTTTTCTACGTTGAGAATCTTACCGCGCAAAGGCAAGACGGCCTGTACCCGGCGATCACGCGCCTGCTTCGCCGAGCCACCCGCCGAGTCACCCTCGACGAGAAAAAGTTCACACTCGGTGGGATCCTTCGATTGGCAATCGGCCATCTTTCCTGGTAAACCGGCAAAATCGAGAGCACCCTTACGGCGAGTCAGTTCCCGGGCTTTTTTCGCGGCGATTCGGGCCCGCGCGGCATCGATGATCTTTTGAATGATGCGGCGGACGACCGAAGGATTTTCATTGAAATAATCGCTGAGTTTTTCCGCGACAACGGTTTCGACCCAGTTGCGCACCTCGGCGTTGCCAAGTTTGGTTTTCGTCTGCCCCTGAAACTCGGGGTTTTTCACCCGGACCGAACAGATACCGACCAGACCCTCGCGGATATCCTCGCCGGTGATGCCATCTTTAAAGGTTTTAAGCATGCCCGAGGACTCGGCAAAGGAGTTGACCACGCGGGTCAGGGCCGCCTTCAGACCGGTAAGGTGGGTGCCGCCTTCGACCGTGTTGATGTTGTTAACGAAAGAAAAAATGCTTTCATTATAGGCATCAGTCCATTGCAAGACAACCTCCACCTGACCGAGGATCTGCTGGCTGTCGGAAATAGTCTGGCCAAAAATATAGAGCGATTTATCGTGAAGCGGGTTTTTGCCCTTGGCGAGGAATTCACAGTAGGAAACGAGACCACCTTCAAATTTGAGATCGGCCACCTGATCGGTGCGCTCGTCGGTGAGGACGATATGCAGACCCTTATTAAGGAAGGCTAGTTCTTTTAGGCGGCGCGTCAGCGTTTCAAAAACAAAGGTGGTATCGGAAAAGATCTCATGATCAGGCTTAAAGGTCGTGTAGGTGCCATGCTCATCGGTCGTGCCGATCACCGCCAGTGGCGCATCGGGCTTACCCCTTTGGTAGGACTGCTTATGGACCTTTTCATCGCGGCGGACTTCGACCGCACACCATTCCGAAAGGGCGTTGACAACCGAGGCACCGACGCCATGGAGACCACCGGAAAAGGCAAAAGCCTTATCATCGAATTTACCACCGGCATGCAGGACTGTCATGACGACTTCCACGGCGGACCGGCCTTCCTTCGGATGGATAGACACGGGAATACCGCGACCATTATCGCGAACCGAGGCGGACCCATCGATATGCAAGGTGACATCGATCCTATCGCAATGGCCCCCCATGGCCTCATCGATAGAGTTATCCACAATCTCATACACAAGGTGATGCAGACCATCTACCGAAGTTGATCCGATGTACATTCCCGGGCGTTTCCGCACCGCATCGAGGCCTTCAAGTACCTGAATGTTATCAGCGGTATATGTCTGATTTTCCTGACCCACAGTTGGGGGACGGGTTGAATCACCTGTCGATTCCGGGTTCGCGCTCATATCCATCCTTTAGCTTTCTTTAATGGGAACCAAGACATGCATTGAGTGGCAACGGGCAGGTTCGGTAAAAGGAACTAAAACCACAGGATCCTCATCAGATCCGAAGTTGATCGTCACTTCATCGCTGGACATAGTCGAGAAGACGTCAGTCAGAAATTTGCCGTTAATCGCAAGCTCACGACTTCCGTCACAGTAATCCGCCAATGCGATACTTTCTTGTCCCTCAGAGCTCCCTAGAGTCCGCGACCTAAGGGTAAGCGAGTAATCTGAAAAGCACAACTGCAAAGCACGGGTCTTGTCAGAGGCTAGCAGTACGCGTTTCGCGACGTTTTGCAGATAAGGTCTTTGCACCTTTACGGCGTTCGCATTGCTCTTGGGAAGGACTCCAAAATAGTTGGGATAACGCACGGCGGAAAGTCGCACAAACAACTGATAACCCGGCAACCTGGCCTCAAGTGTGGTTTGATCCGGCGCAATCGCCATGACGATATCGGCAAATCCTTCCGAGCACATCTTTTGCAATTCCTGCAGTGCGCGTTTTGACAGGCAGACTCCTGACTTTAAAAAATCAGCTGGCAGATCCAAATCCATTTCAGCATAGGACAAACGGTAGCCGTCAGTTCCCACCAGCCGTAGATTTTTTTCGCTGGGGCGATGCAGATAACCAACCGAGCCATAGTTTCGGGGCGAATCCGTAATCACGCAGAACTGTACCTGCTCGATGACGTAGGCCAGCTTATCGCAGGGTAGGGTCACTTCAAGCGCACCATCAAAATGCAGCGGGTCCTGCCACGCCCTGTCCACGATCTTTGGCAGCTTCATCGTAAACTCTCGCCTCTCGCCGGCGATAAGCACGATCTGCGTCGCTTCCTCGTAGAATTCGACCTGTCCCTCAGGCAGCTCGCGAACGACGTCTGAGAAGAGCTTAGCCGGGACAAAGACGGTGCCCTCTTCCAGCACTTCACAATCAAAGCTGCTGTAGATTGCAATGACACGATCGGCCGCAGTGAGTTCCAGTTGGCCCTGAGAGGCGCGAAAACCGATCTGTGCCAAATTGCGTTCGGTCATGGCACCCTGCGATCGAGAGGTAGCGGTACTGAGTTGGGCCTTGTCGACTTTCACTCGCATGCAATGTTCTCCGGGAATCTTCTTCTTATTTAAAGAAGTTATTTATATTTACAGATAGTAGTAGTAGTAGGTGACGCCCAAAAAAGTGGATAACTCGACAACATTCTAAAAATATTAGATTATTAGACAATTTTGCCTGTGCAAAAGCTGTGGAAAACCTGTGGATAAGCCTGTGGATAAAAATGTGGATAACTTTAACGGCGATTCTATCCACAACTTATCCACAACTTATCCCCAGGGTTATCAACAGACCGAGACTCTATAAAACTAGGTGATTTGATCAAGCTTCCTTTCAATCATTTCCACCTGGGACCGCAGTTCTAGATCTTTTTTTCGATCCTTTTCGATCTTTTTCACAGCATGCATGACCGTCGTATGGTCTTTTCCGCCAAAAGTTCCTCCTATTTCGGGATAGGAAGATTGAGTCCTGACTCGGGAAAGGTACATTGCAATCTGCCTTGGCACCGATAGGGCGCGATGCCGCTTCTTTGACTTCAGATCAGCAACCTTCAGCTTAAAGTGATCAGCGACGATCTTTTGAATGGTCTCGACCGAAATCGAGCTGTCATTTTTATCGACCAGGATATCCTGCAGTATTTCCGAGGCCAGCTGCGTATTGATGGGCCGCCCCTGCAGGGCCGCAAAGGCAATGACCCGGCGCAGGGCTCCTTCCAGAACACGAATATTGCCCTTGGCGTGGGTCGCAATGTACTCGGCAACCTCGGTCTTGAGCAGGATGCCCTGCTTTTCAGCCTTGTTCATAAGAATCGCGACCCTATGTTCAATATCGGGCGCCTGGATATCGGCGATCAATCCCCATTGGAAGCGATTGCGAAGCCGGTCTTCGATATCGGGAATGTCCTGCGGAAAGATATCCGACGTGACGACGATCTGCTTTTTGGCTTCATAGAGAGCATTGAAGGTATGAAAAAACTCTTCCTGCGTGCGCTCTTTGCCCGAAATGAATTGAATGTCATCGACCAGTAGGACATCACAGTTGCGATACTTGCGGCGAAAGTCCCACATCTTATTGAAGCGCAGGCAATAGATCATTTCGTTCATAAAGCGTTCGCTGGTGATATAGGTGATCACTGCATTGGAGCGGGCTTTGAGGACGCGGTTGCCGACGGCATGCAAAAGGTGGGTCTTACCAAGACCGGTGCCCCCATAGAGGAAGAGCGGATTATAGGTCTGCCCGGGAGCATCGGCGACGGCCAAGCACGAGGCGTGAGCAAACTGGTTGCTCGGGCCGTTGACGAAGGTTTCAAAGGTGTATTCAACATTAAGTTGCGACTGCAGGGTGAGGGCCCTGGCAATGGTATTGGGGCTTTCTTTGACATCTTCAGGCGGCGCCCCCACATCGGGATAGGCATCGGGCGGCGGCGCGATGTCGGCAAAGTAATCGAGATGCTCTAAGGTTTCCGAATCGTTGGTGGCAGCGCCTTCTATTTCAAAACGCACGAGGACCGAGAGTCCCAGAGTGGCCTTGCAGTAGTCGAGCTGGTCCATGTAGCTGCCTAGGACCTTTTGATAGGAAGCCATATCGGGAAAACTGATGATAAGTTCCGAATCGGAAACAAGCTTGGAACGCAGCGGCTCTATCCATTTATTGAACTCATCCTCGGCAATCATCGGGCGCAGCGTATCTTTCATGCGTAGCCACGTATCTTGAACACCTTCTGGCTGGCCAAGTATTGACGGGAGTGCTGGGGGGATACTGCTTTGCATCGATTGAGATCCTGCTGGCCAACATTTTGCTTGGGACCTTCTATCCAAAAGGTCTAGATGACTGAGAGACGCCAAAAGCTATCACAGGCTCCTTTGGTTTTTCAAGGTGAAAGAAAATGTTTATTTTGGCAATAAGAACAGTATATTATCGGTGATTTCCACCTGTGGATAAACTGTCGCTCATAAGCGTTGAAATGTCAAAATAGCCAGTCTTTCAAAATCTCTTTTATTATTCTGGGGAGTTCCGGTCGATGAAGCAGTTCCATAAATTTGGTTTAGTAATGGGCGCCAACTTTGAAGCCGTCGCCCTGATGGCCGCAGCCTTTTATTCGGCAAAATGGCTCAATGAGCATTATCCTAAGGACTATGACTGGGCGTCTGTGACATATGTTTTGGGCTTGCTTCTCATCGCCCGCTCTTGGTATGTCGTACTTCGCGTGCTGATGCGGGACCAAAAGGCGTCAGAGACAGTCCATGCAAAGCTCGAGGCGAACGATGATATCCGGACAAAATAAGAAGACGTTTCTGGTGCTGGCTTTTGGGCTTTTGGTGCTTTTGGCGATTGCCTCCCAATTTGCCGATCGTAACGTCGGCCTGGCTTTGATTGCCGGCTATTGTTTGTTTTCGCTCAACTACATTCTGCTCGCACGAATCTTTGCCGGTCTGGTGCAGGTCTCGCAAACCGGGGTAACCAGCCCCCGGTTGAAGACGGGGCTCTTTCTCGGGACGGCGATCAAATTTGTTGGCTTAATTGCCGCCCTGTTTGCGCTGATCGTTTGGTGGAAGCTGCCTGGCTTGTATATCGCTGTCGGTTCCTTGTTTTCTCTGTTGCTTTTGACCAGTCTTCTCTTGACGACTTATAGGAAAAGTATGGGATCCTCCTCGCAGCTCTAACTAATGCAAAGCTTGCATTTTGGGCTATTCATTCGCTGAAAAATCAGTTAGTAAAGTAATCCGTTTCAAAACTGGTCAAGAAGAAAGGATATGTCTTTATATGACAAAGAAGACGTTTAAAATAATTACATCCTTATCGGCCTTGAGCTGGAGCACGATCGGACGAGCTGAGGGAGGCGCTGCCCCTATTATTAGCTACTACGAATTCCTTCTGCATGGGCTTGGTCTTAACCATCATCAGATGGAAGATTGGAAGCCTGTTGTTGGGTCTTTTCTTACGCTGCTTTTGACGATCATTGTGGGTCTGCTTTACAAGGGTTCAGTCAATTTATCAGCGGATGTCGTCCCCAGTGGGCGTTTTGATATTCGAGGAATGGTCGAGACGGTTTTGGAATTCATCCATGATCTAGCCGTCAATATCATTGGTCCGGAGCGTTGCGCTCCATTTTTGTCGACGCTCTTCGGCATTTTCCTTTTCATCTTTGTTAGCAACATGACCGGCCTGGTGCCTGGTTTCACGCCTGCGACTGAGAGTTTTAGTACCAACTTAATGTTGGGTCTGTTCGTCTTTATCGTGTTTAACGTTGCCGGTGTCAAAGAGCACGGGCTCATCGGTTACTTTAAGCTCTTTGCGGGACCACTGCTGATTCTTGCGCCTTTGATCTTTGGCATCGAAATTATCGGTTTGCTGGTTCGCCCGGTTTCTTTAGCACTTCGTCTGTATGGCAACATTTTTGGTGATCACTTGGTCCTCTCGGTCTTTACGAGCCTAACCAAAATCGTCCTTCCTTCGATGCTGCTGTTTTTTGGTCTTCTGGTAGCCTGTCTGCAAAGCTTTGTCTTTACACTGCTAAGCGGCATCTATATTTCCATGGCGATTTCTCATGATCATTAACTCTTTCTCAGTTTGTGGGGTAAATTATGAAGCGTAATCTTACTGGCTTTATGGCAGTTTTGGGCGGTTTGTTCCTAAGCTCTTTAGCATTTGCTCAAGAAGCCAGTACACAAGCAGCTGCTGGCAACGGTGGCTTGATTGCTGTTGGTTCGGCATTGGCTATCGGTCTGGCTGCTCTCGGTGGAACCATGGGCCAAGGAAAAGCTGCCGGTGCTGCGCTTTCGGGTATCGCTCGTAACCCAACAGCTGCTGACAAAGTCTTCACACCTATGATCATTGCTTTGGCCCTTATTGAATTTCAGGCAATTATGGGCTTCATTATTGCTTACATTCTATCTGCTAAAGTCTAATACTGATAAGTAAAAAAGACGCATTACCTATGTTCCACGTGGAACATAGGTTTTTTTACGTCGGCAATCTTACCCGAGAAACCGCCTGGTCTATCGACTCAATCCTCTACGTCCCTTTTACATTCTCCTGAGAGTCTATGGCTTCCTAGCCAGCCTTAAAATTCCGTCGGTTTAATACGAAGTCTTGACTCAGTTGAGCGGCAGCAAAGAGAAACTTTTCCGCGTTTAGACCGCGACAACCAAGCCATGCCTTATTCTGATGCCTATAGAATTGATCGAGAACCAGTATTGATCTGGTCGTGATCCCCAAAATAAATGGCATGTATGAAAAGAATAAGCGCTTTGTTTTGTCATAGGCTAGGAATTTGACGAAATTAAACTCATGCACTTTTTTTTATTCTAATTTTTCATTTTTTAAGCTTTTTTGAGCCTTTATTAACATTTTTTTGAAAAATAAGAATTATTTGAACTTTTTTAGCTAATTTTTCACATAAGAATCTCAATTTTTTAAAAAATGGAAAAAATTGGCTGAAATAATGAGAATTTTGCTTAAATAAGCTAACAACGGTTTTTTTGGATAAAATTTCTCAAAATTTGTCGTTGATTTTTAAAAAGCCTTCGCCTCGAATCATTTCATTAGAAAATTTCTTTAATTGAGTTGATTGCGCACGATTTGACTTTCATTTGAGCGAAAAAATGACTGTTTAAACGAGCTATAGCCGGATTTTTTGATTTTAAAGTCTGAAAAGTACTTATGAGTTCGGAATTCAGCTTAAAAAAACTTCACAGCTATAAATATGGTCCCAATTTATCGAGTTCAGATCAAGATTCGAGGTTTTTTCCTGCCTAGGGATATATGAATCCTTTTTTTCGATTTTTTGTGAAGGTGAGTATCTGGCGGCCTCGCATGAGGGCGAAAAATATTCCCCAAGCCTAAGTTCGCTCGGGAAATCATCTCTAAAACAGGCTTTGAATCGGTGAATTCTTAAAAAGGACGGCGAGGCGCAGCAGCAATGTTCTCAGCGCTGTTTGTCATAATTGAACCCATTATGGATCGTCTTTTGAAAAATGCGCGATTTTGCCAAGCTTCACGGCATTTTGTCGGCTGCAGTTTACGTATGATTGGAACAAAAATAAGCAAAAGGTGGCCTGGCAGGAACTTTCAGCTCCCCATTTGCTTAATATTAGACGAGAGATATGGGTTTTAAGGTAGGGGAGGGTGGCCTATCGAGTAAAATGGTCCCAAGGACCAAGGTTTCACGTGGAATATCGGTCTCCAAAAGCGGGGGAATGTTCCACGTGGAACGTCGGGGCAATAAAAGGACGAACATTTTGGTCCCAAATAGGAGGGAAATGTTCCAGGTGGAACATCTGGATCCTAAAATGATGAATGTTTCAGTGAAAAATAGCTCACTATAAGCAGCGGGAATGTTTCACGTGAAACATTAGTCTCTAAAAGTAGGGAAGTGTTCCACGTGGAACATCAGAGTTTGGAAATGGGGAATGTTTCAAATTGCCGCACGTTTCGCGTGAAATATTGTTCTCTGAAAGCATGGAGATGTTCCACGTGGAACATCTGGATCTCAAAATGACGAACGTTTCAGTGAAAAATAGGTCTCTAAAAGCAAGGGAATGTTCCACGTGGAACATCGGTCCCAATTTGGAGGAAAATGTTCCACGTGGAACATCGGGTTCCCAATATGACGAATGTTTCACGTGGAACATCGGTCTCGATTAGGAGGGAAATGTTCCACGTGGAACATCGGGTTCCCAAAATGACGAACGTTTCACGTGGAACATCGGTCTCGATTAAGAGGGGAATGTTCCACGTGGAACATCGGGTCCCCAAAATGACGAACGTTTCACGTGGAACATTGGTCTCGATTAGGAGGGAAATGTTTCACGTGGAACATCGGGTGTCCAAAATGACGAACGTTTCACGTGGAACATCGGTCTTGATTAGGAGGGGAATGTTCCACGTGGCACATCGGGTATCCAAAATGACGAACGTTTAACGTAAAACATCGGTCCCAATGTGGAGGGAAATGTTCCACGTGGAACATCGGGTTCTCAAA
>CAXSGP010000074.1:0-24342 GCA_964236955.1 uncultured Oligoflexus sp.
GGTGTTTTCAATATTGGGAGGGACTAACGCCAAAATTTCAGATGTTTTACCTACATTTTTCCATAAGACCTCATTGTAGCTGATAGGTGCAAAAATAGGCGCGTCGGTATGCAGAATGTTTCTTTCATCGGTCATTTGCAAAAGCAGGAGGCCTGTTAGAATCGTGAAGTGGAGGACTTTGTTTTTTAAGATCCGCTCAAGCTGAAAAATAGAAAAAAGAACGATAAAATACATCAAAGGCCAGATGAATCGTCCCGCAGCCCGATAGACTGCGATAGAGGAATAGAATGGCTGATAAAGGTGATGCACACTCATTATTTTATGGTCAGCCCATCTTACCTTCTCTCCAAAACTCCAGAATGCTAGAATTGATGCCGCAAGGAACAGGATCCTATAAGCATGATGAGACTTGCTGAGGATTGAATTTTGAAAGTATTGCTTCAATATTAGAATGCAACAGATGAGAACGGCAGCAATGACCCCAAGTCCAAGGTAAGCATACCCTTCGCCATTGCCAAAATCTGGAATGGCCGTTCCAATCCAGCTTGAATTGCCCTTGGGCTGTATAAAGGTCAATACATCGGCGGTCCAGATATCGATCGGACCTTTCATCTTTCGATAGTTTCCTAATAGCCCAAATACAAAAGCAGTTCCAAACAACGAGAGCAGAAGGCTTCCTAATTCCATTGTCAATATTTTACGACGATCCACTTCCTGAAATTTTAAATATCGATAAAAGACTTTAACGATCAAAATTGTGCCAATCATCGGAATAAAATAAGGATGAGTCGCCGTGGCGATGGCTAAAAGAACACAATCTTTTTGCAGCTCACGTCGGCAGTATATTGGTTTTGTATCAAGACTTCTGCTAAAAGCCGCTAAAATAAGCCAGTGGGCACAAAGCGCTGGATGGCCAATGCGCAAGAAAAAAGCGGGGCAAAAAAGGCATAAAATTATAAGTGCAACCCTGCTGATATTTCTATGGAATGCTTTCATGCCAATTCGATAAGCGAAATAACCCTGCATAATAAAGCAAAATAGAAACCAAAGTCCAAAATGCTGGTTTGGAGTGGGCACAAATTGAAAAGGAACTTTTAACAGCAGACTCCACCAAGGAATAATATCGGCTGTATAGAGATTGATATGGAGCGGATAGAGGTAGCCTTCGATGGCTGTGAATGGCCAGGCAAAGCCCTGCTTTTGAAAATAGTTCCAACCCATCAACATAAAGCTCCAGTCGCCACGAAGCATCCATGCATAGTAACTGGGGATAACAACTTGAAAGGTGCCAAAACAAAGATAGAATGCAGCGACGGACAATAGGGTCGAAAACAACAATAAGACAACCGAGGGCTTTAACTTTGACACTCTCAAAATCGGCAACTCCTGTCGAAGTAGAATCCAATGGCCTCATAACCTTCAGAGAAGTAAGCCGTGTCCATTGGAGAATTCAGCCCACTGCCACGAATTTTCAGAAAGCCATTCCTAATCAATAGCGTTATACTCTAAAAAATGCGTCCCATTTCAAACTCTATTTACGTCATTATGACTCTTTCTGACGCATGTCGGCCTATCTTCGTCATGCATTTAGGCCAAACGCAGACAAATACGACCTTAGAGTGCTTTTACCACTCACTGATACCACGATAGGAATAAAGAGTTTAACAAACCTTTTCTCAAACGCGTTTTCCGAGGAGTGCCCTGTGTCAAAATCAGAGACCATCAAAGCCCCCATGCTCAACTCCATCTACAGTGACCGGCCCGAACTCTATTGGAACGTGAGGGAATGCTGGCTCAACAAAAGACGAATGGATCATATTATTCAATATTTAAAAAGCCACCCCCATGCCAGAAACATTTTAGAAATTGGCTCGGGTGTTGGTGGGCTTTTGCTCGACTTGGCAGAACAGTTTCCGGAGCACCGTTTTATGGGAATTGAGCCCTCAGACAACTACTGCGCATTCGCAGAGCAACTTAAAAAAGAGCGGCGTTTGTCAAATGTCCACTTTCTTCCGCAGTCGTCCGACACTTTGGATTTGCATAATCAATCTTTAAACAAATTTGACCTGATACTATCAAATGATGTGCTGCACCACATCGATAATTGGGAAAAATTGCTTGAAAATTTGGGTCCCTATCTTAAATCGCGGACTCTTTGGCTGACAATAGAGCCCAATCCCTATAATATTTATAGCGCTTACAGGCAGTCGACCCAGCCTGGAGAACGAATATTTGCAAAAAGTAAGTTTTTAAAAATCGCCTCGATTCACGGTTGGAAAAAGAAGTCGGTGAATTTTCTTTTTTTAATTCCACCTTTTGTCAAGGTTCCCTCCCGTTGGATGATTGAGATGGAAAAGAAATTTGAGTCGATGCCATTTCTTGGCGGTGGAATTTGTATGGAACTGGTTCGTAGCGCCTGATTTTTTTAAAATGCGGATTGAGGTCTGAGCGCACTTGCCCCGGATCCTTTGGCATTTGTCCTGGGTATCGACTCAAACCCGATTGAACAATCATAGAAAAACGGAATGTCTCAATTGTATTCAAACAAAACAATATTTCTGTTCGATTCGCTTCAAGTGTTTTTCTTGTGCCTTGGTTTTATCTATTCTTTTATTTTTATTGTCAATGGTTTTAGAAAGCCGGCTTCACGATTGACTTTTCTATTTAAACTTCCAGTTGCCTATGGGGCGTCGATCGTTTTTCTCTACTGGATGAATTATTTCGAAATATTTTTTACTCCCGATACCGTCACTCATTGGATGACTCGGTTGTTTTTAATCGCTATGGGCTTATGCTTTTTCGTCCGGCACCCCATATTTACGATATTGGCTTTTTTAAGTCTTTTTCTGCAAACCCACGTCTATTTTTCCAATCGTCAACTGGGTTGGATGACTTATCGAAACAATGATCCGGTTTACTACGAGTTTATGGCTGAATATTTGAAGAATCACTCCTTTCGGTTTGACGTCGATAGTATGGATCGAAGATATTCCATGAATATCGTTCGGCAGTTCGTGAATCCAAATTCTAATTTTCGTATTGGCCACAGTGTCTGGGATAGCTTCATTTCCAATCTTACTGGTATCCCAAGCATTAGGACTGTTTATCTATCTGCATCGATTCCTCTCGCTCTTGCCATAGTATCCGGTGCCGCAGCCTTTCGAGCTTTGGTTTGGGAAAGGGTAACTGGATCAAAATATTCGTCTCTTTTAAGCTTTTTTCTAATTGTCATACTTTCTCTCAATCGATCCATCTTGGATTTGATTTTTGAAGGATTCTATCCCGCTACGCATGCCATTGCCTTGATGATCATGTCTGTTGTGATTGTTTCGATTGCAGTTAGCAAGGATTATGAAGACGAAAATGGGCTAGAAGGCCGCTTGATAAATTTCATCGCCCCTTTTTCCATTTTCGCTGCTATAGCTGCCGTCTATCCTGAAGTACTGCCATTTGTCTGGCCTTGCCTAGGTCTAGTAACACTGTTAGGCCTAAACAAAGAACGCAGAAAGAGAAGTTTCTTACTAATTCTTGGAGCTTTAACAGGCCCGCTTTTAATGTTTCCGTCGATGATGCGACTCGTCAAAGGCCTGAGTGTGCTATCAGGTCTAAGTGGACAACTCTTGTTGAACTTTAATCAGTACTGGCTCTACGTGATAGGGGGAACCGACGCCGACCCCATCTCATGGTTTGTAATGATAGCCTCAGTGCTTTTCATTATGGGCATATTCATAAATTTATTGAGACGTGGTGGCTCGATTCCGGCGGAGCGTACTTTTTTCTTTTTGTTTATCGTACCCATTACCGTTGGCGTGGTATTTCTCTATAAATTTATAGGCCAAGGCAACCAATATACGGTCGTGCGTACGCTGACCATTATTTCGCCATTTCTTATCCTACTGATTTTTTCGCAGCCGACAACCTGGGGTGTGGGCCGGATGGCGAAAACATTTTTTTTACTCTTTTGCAGCCTTTACTTAGGGCTAGTGATCAATTCAGTCGAGATAATGAAGAAAATTTTGAAAGTCAGTTTGAAAACAACGAGGGATCAAATCCTATTGGTCGAAAGCCTACGACAGAGCGGGCTGTTGCGCGGCAAGCATATAAATGCCGAGGCCGCGCCCCAAAGTATTCTATTTCAGCATTATCTTTCCTATCTCGAATTGGTAACGGAGTCGACGTTTCATTTTACCCCTCACATATATAATTATGGCCACCCAACTAGTACTGCTTGGCTCGGTTTACACATGGACCATCCGATCTTGCCAGACTTTTATGACTTCCTGATTATTCCTAACGTTTGTGCGCTCTACGAGACTTCATTAGATTTGAAACCTGAAGTGGATAATGAAATAATTTTTAAAAATGAGCGTGCTTCGGAGATGGTTTATCTCGCGCAGAGTCGTTCAGACTGGTTTTTTCGTCCCTGCAAAGATCTTGAATTTCACGAACTAAAAATGGTGAAAGTAAATGCAAGAGGAAGAGTCGAGAAGGAATCTCTGCCTCCTTTTGCGATCTGCAGCCAAATATCAGGTCAAAAAAAGTGTGCACAGGTTAACGAAGATTCAAGTAGGAAAGTGAAAGATTTTATATCAAAAAATAGCGTCACACACCTAACTCTCTAAAGGAAAATCATGAAAGTCGCGGTTTTGGTCAATTACTTTTTTCCTTATAGAAGTGGTCTCACCGAATATGTTTATCAGTTGTGCTCAACTATGAAGCAGATGGGTTTGGATGTTGAGGTGCACTGTTGGAAAAATTCCAAAGACAGTTTGATGGAAGAAATCCTCGATGGTATTTGCGTGCATCGTTATAGCGGAATCCTGAATCTCGACAAAGGCATTATCTCCCCTCGCTATATGAGAAAGCTGATGTTCGGTCTTGGCGAATATGACCTTATTATGCCAGTAATGCCAATGGCGGAAGCCGCCTTGCCCTATTTTTTTAACAGCAAAAAAAGGATACTTCCCGTCTATGTATGTGATATCCAATTGGGCCGCAGTTTTTTGAGCCGTATTATTGAATTTCTTTCCTATTCATCGATGCGTTTTGCTACGGGCCGTTCGAGCACGATCATTGCGTTGAGCTATGATTACGCACAGAACTCTCCTGTTATAGGTCAGTATCTGCGCCGTGTCGTTCCAATCGCTCCGCCGATTCGAGTTGAGGAGCGGCAAAGAGAAGATTTTTCCGAATTTCTAGCCCACTATCAACTTGACCCAAGTCGAAGGAGAATTGGATTTTTAGGTCGTATTGTCTCGGAAAAAGGCCTGGATGTTCTGATCGATGCAGCGGGACGGAATGCGGATTTTTTCAAAGATACCGACATACTCTTGGCAGGCAATTCGCAGACTGTGGCTGGAGGTTCCATCCGGAAAAGTCTGGAGAAAATGATTTCCAAAAATATCTCGGTAAAATTTCTCGACTTTATCCCCGGCCCACTCATGAATCAATTCTATTCCAGTCTGAATCTCTTTGTCATGCCTTCAACCATGCGCCTTGAAGCCTACGGTATTGTCCAGGTCGAAGCCATGCTCTGTGGGACCCCTGTTGTGACAACAAAGCTCTCGGGGGTGAGAGAGCCGGTTTCAATCACGAAGTTTGGGGAGCTTTGTGAACCAGGGAATCCCGACAGCTTATTTGAAGCCATTCAGTTGGTTCTTAAAAATAGTGCCAAGTATAAATTGGGCCGTAGTGAAGTGATTGCAAAGCTAGGATTGGATCGATCCCAAGCCTTGATTCAAAAAGTGATTGGTGATTTTTTGGCAAGCAGGGGACAGTTCATTATCAAGGATTCACTTTCGAGCGATAGTGGAGATCAAATGAAATTGAGCCTATCTAAAGGCTCTTGATCTCTATAAAGCGCGGGTGAGAAACCTTTCGCTCGCCACTTCCTTATTTAGTATTCATAAAAAAACCTATTTCTACCCCCTCGTAAAGCCATTTTGGTGTAATGTTGATTCTCATAGAGCAATAGTGCTTGGCTGTTATGTCTTGAAGGCAAAAATTGCTTAATTCTCTCGACAAAGCAAAGGTGACAAGTTGTCCTGGTTTCAAAGGATCGACAAGTGGCAGTGTTTTTGTTTCGCTGTAGATCTTATCGTCGAGAGAAAAAAGGTTAAATTCAATTTTTGCCGGGTAAAGACTAGCCGCACGTTCAACAAAAATTTCGATTTTCTCTTTAGTAACCACCAAATCGACATCGGAATGAAACCATTGACCGGGATAAGGCGTTTGAATGGGAACGTTGTAGCCAACAGGTACCTGAGGGGAGTTATTGATTGTCCAAAAGAATTCAACTGGTCGGGGAGCTGTGACTACTTTCGTGATAATGCCAAGAGTTAACAATATGGCGATTAAAGAGCCGGCTATTCTCATGAGTGTCCGCGTGAAAGCCGTTGGATTCACTGTGCTTTGAGCAATGGCCATTGCGACCAGAACTGATATGGACCGAAAGATGATATGAGTTCCTACCAAAAAACTGAGACTTAAACTTATCAATATTCCAAAAACAAAACTGGACGAACGATCAGCTGAGGTTTTCCGATTAACGACCTGCTGATAGCTTAGATAAAGAAGACCGGCCCAAAAGAAAATCATAAGGACGCCGACAACCCCTCCTTCTGAAAGTAGCATGAAATAAAGCGATGTCGGGACATCTGGCTGGGCATCGCCGCCCCATTGCTTGGCCCAAGCTAGATTCTGAAAAAAATTGGAATAGAATGTGCCAAATCCAGACCCTAATAAGGGATGATCCATCCAGGCCTTGATCATTGTCAGCCATTGTATTTTACGGGTTTGATCGAGATTGGCAAAAAGCTGGTTGATGTCCCATTTGTTCGTTAAAATCAAATTTATAAGGTTTTGAATGGGCTTAAGTGCTTCCATATTGTGCCGCATTATATAGAATGCGCTGATGAGTAGGCCTGTCGAAAAACCAGAGAATTTAATAAGTTGAGTAGCTGGCATGGACTTTGACAGAGCAATGCCTTTGAGTGTGATTAAGATTGTGGACGAAATGAGGAGTGAAAGAAAAAACGTCCGTCCACCCGAAAAGGAAGCACCCCAGGCAATAAAAATTAATGCACAAGTTGTGGGTAATAGCATGCGGGTGGTTTTTAAGGAGTAGAGTAAAATCGCTACAATAGCAGAAATCATCGCCGCAAAATAGACAGTGGATGCTCCGGAATCCTCTAGCATCGCGGCTGCCCTCCCACTGCTTACCGCCGATCCGCTTCCGGCACCGAGAAAACTGAGGTTGACCGTACCTTGATAAAGGGCAATCAGCACATTTATGAGCAGGCAGGCGATAAGTAACTTCAATAGGAATGGAGATTCTGGTGATGCCTTACGCTGTCCGCCCTTAAGCTCAACTAAAAACCCCGGAAGGAGCAAAAGGATATTGAGAACATAGATTTTGAACTGCCCAAAACTATAGTTCGAAGAAACGCCTCCTGCTAGGGTCCAGTCTTGTATGGGAACACCGAAGCGAAGGGCCGGCTGATAGACCGAACACCAGCTGTATAACAGAACCAAGGCACCCATTCCAAGCGCCCAGAGCAGAGATTCCCTGGAAAGTTTCCATAATATTGGCAGGGCAAGGAAAAATCCCAGCGCTCGGCTTGCATCAAGCAAAAATTGCAAACCATGACCTGCAAGTAGAGAATCAATACGCACTAAGACTAACGCACATACGATATTAAAGGCTAGCACCACGGTGTTTAGCCTTGAAAGGGCTCTTAATTTCAAATTCAAAGAACCTCCCCAGTTCGACATAGGTTTTTCAATCCTGCTTTAAAGCTGAGGGAAAAGCCAAGACTACGCCAAAAATATTGCAATGGTGGAGCTTGTTTGACCCTGCGCTCTGACGCAAAAGCTACCATTTTTTCGCCGGTCATGAGCCGAGCGCTTGGCTTTGATTTTAACCTTAGAAATATAGTCCTATTTAACCATCAAACCAATCTTCTATTTGAAAACTGCGTTGGAATTCCGTAGCTTTGGGTTTAAATTCAAAGCTCTATTTATTACGCAGAGCTGTTTTAAGTAAGGATCGAGCATGGGATTGGATATCGAGAAGGTCATTCTAGACATAAAATCCGAAGCCGCCGAGTTGGAAAAGAAAGCGCCGCATGCCGATTTTCACAAATTGGAGGGCGGAAGGTTTTCTCTTAGGGCCAGGCGTCCTCCCTTAGCCCATCGCATGTTAGGAGTCTTACGGCATGAAAAACTGGGCGTATGGCGACGGCTGTATCAAATTCCTGGGGTTGGCTACCCACTCAAGTGGGTGGCGCTTATTGCGAGACTTCCCAAGCGGATGGGTCAAATCAATCAGGATATTGCCCAGCTCAGTCGTGAGTGTAGGCATGCCGAGCACCTGCAGAGAGCCCGCTTGCAAGATCTTGAGAGTGGCTATCGGAAGTTAATTGATGCTTTTGCAGATTTGGCTGCAGAAAACGACGAGTTAAAGAAAAGCTTTCACAATCATGTGAGCAAGCTTGAGCATCAGAATCGATTGCTGCTAGAAAACCGCTCTCAAATCGCCGAAATGTCTTCGAAGACGGCTTCTCTCTCAACTTTGAATGCCGAGGCCCCCAAGGTTTTTTTGCCGATGGATAACTTCTACCTTGCTTTTGAAAATTCGTTTCGAGGCACTCAGGAACAAATTGCTGTTAAACTGGCAATGTACGTGAGTGAGCTTCAAAAACGAAGGGCTACCCATTCCCGTCCCATCCTCGATATCGGCTGTGGTCGCGGCGAATGGTTAAATATCTTAAGGCATGAAGGGTATAGTGCGAAGGGAATCGATCTTAATCATTTCATGATTGAAGAATGCCAATCAAAAGAGCTGAACGCTGAGCGGATTGATGCTTTGTCCTTTCTTAAGGGCCAGGCGACTAGCAGCTACGGTGCCATCACCGCATTTCATGTGGTGGAACATTTGGAGTTTCAGGATCTCCTACGCCTTATCGATGAATGCCTGCGGGTCCTGGAACCAGCTGGTATTCTCATTTTAGAAACCCCTAATCCCGAAAATATCATCGTTGGTGCCTGTAATTTCTACACCGATCCCACTCACATTCACCCCATTCCACCCCATTCCTTGGCATTTTACGTCCAGCAACGAGGGTTTCAGAACATCATGGTACAGCGACTTTCGCCGGTAAAGGACGGACCCTATTCCGCAGATCCTGTGGTCAATGAGCTGGCCCATTGGTTTTATCGCGAACAAGATTACGCCGTTATCGCTCAAAAATAGTCCCTAAGGGCCCAGCCTGACCTCGGGTTTAAGGCGACAAAAGCCGGAAAATTTCTCCTCGGGGGATTGAATCACCCGAAATATCAGGGCATCATTGATCCAATCAAAACTCTCATGAATATGAGTTTCGTCGGTATGCAGGGCTACAGTAAGACTATAGAGATGCGCACCAATATTAAGCGGCATCATAAAGGCAATGGTGCGTTTGCCTCCCGCTTTGAATAGGCCGGTATCGATACTCAGGAGATGGGTGTTTGTGCCAAAGATATCATTGCCCAAACGATCACGAATCAAAATGCCAACTGTGGGATTTTCCACATCGTGATGAATGGTGCATGTGATACTTATCTGGACTTGTTCACCACTGGTGAAAATATCGGTGAGACGATGATCCTGATTGAGCATGCTGACGTCAACGATCTGAATTTTTTGGTTCCCTGATCGCGATTTTATGGCCTCTTTTAAGGCCTGGCCTAATTCCGTGCCCTCCGGATTTTCTTCCTTCATGGCGATTAAACTGTTGTAAGAGTTGAATACTTCGGCTGGTTTGCCGCCTTGAATGAGTTTGCCCTTGTGGAGAAGATAGGCGCGGTCGCATAGAGATTTGACTGCGCCCGGATCGTGCGAGACGAATAGCAGGGTTTTTCCTGCGGCTCGAAATTCTCTGATTTTGCGCATGCATTTGGCCTGAAAATAAGCATCACCGACGGCGAGCGCCTCATCAACGATAAGAATGTCAGGATCAATATTGATCGCTACCGCGAAGGCCAGGCGCACATACATACCCGATGAATAGGTTTTTACGGGTTGATATGCAAATTCGCCTATCTCGGCAAAATTCAAGATCTCTTGAATCAGGGCCGTAACCTTGGCGGTAGCTATGCCCATGATAGAGCATTGAAACCTAATATTCTCAACCCCGTTAAATTCCGGATTAAAGCCCGCGCCGAGCTCAAGGAGTGCCGATATCTGGCCTTTGACTTTCAACGTGCCCTGGCTTGGATGCAGAACGCCAGCAATGATTTGGAGGAGGGTGGATTTTCCACTCCCGTTCATTCCTATCAATCCTACGCATTCGCCGCGTTTCACATGGCAGCTCACCCCGTCGAGGGCATAAAAATCTTTATGATAGGTCTTCCCCCGAACGTGCAGAGCTTCTTTGAGCCGGTCCATCGGGGAATTGTAAAGCTTATAGTGCTTTGAAATATTTTCTATTTCAATTACGTTTTCATGGCTCATGTTTATAATACATCCGCGAAATGAGGGCGTAATTTACGGAACAAGAAGAAACCGAAAAAGAAAATAGCGAGGTTTAGGATCCAAAAATAGAGGGTGAGAGACAGGCTAGCCTCCCAGAAGCCTTTGCCATAGAGAAAGGACTCGCGGTAGCCATCGACGACATAGTACATCGGATTTAACTTCATAAGATGCAGGTACTGTGGTGGGACCGCCGAAGGGTCCCAAATAACCGGAGTCACCCAAAAGCCAAATTGCACGACTATTCCCACCAGCTGGCCGATATCTTTTAGAAACACCGAGAGGGCCGAGGTGATCCAGCCTAGTCCTGAGAGGAGAACGAGCATACCCGCTAAGTAATAGATGGCCTGCAGCCAGTAAAGAGTCGGGTAAATGCCGTTTAAGATGAGCACTGCCATGAGGATGAGAATAAAGACGCAATGCAGAAGGAGAGACGACAGGATCTTTATCAGGGGCAGCAAAGCAATTTGAAATTTTACCTTTTTCACCAGGAACGCATATTCCGCCAACGCGTTGGAGCTAATTAGGAGTGCATCGGAGAAAAAATTCCATGAAATCATGGCTGTAAAAAACCAAGCGACAAAGGGCACATTATTTTTGGGACTGCCAGCTTTGAGGCCAACTGTAAATACAAACCAAAGAATGATCATCATCGTCAGTGGCTGTAGAAAAGCCCAGAGGATTCCCAGCAGAGAACCTGCATATCGGCCTTTAAAATCGCGGGCCGTAAGGCTGTAGATCATTCTTTTGTGTCGGAAAAGATCCCCGAAAAATTCCAGCGGCGAAGCAATAGTGGCTTGGAGCGGGCTAAGTTTTAATGGCATGAATGGCCTCAAGGGTTTGTTCCAGGAGTCGAGGCGCCTCGAAGCGGTTGATGTTTATCTTGCCGTTCTTGATGAGTTCGTCCTTTAGGCTGGGACTGATAAAAATTTGGTGCAAGGCGGCCGCATATTCCCCGTAGTTCAGGCCTTTAAAGAGTAGCTGCCCTTGCCCCAGCGTTTCTCCAACAGCAGACTGATCCCATGCAACTATGGGCAAAGCGTTATACTGTGCTTCCAGAATGGGCACACAGAAACCCTCATGTTCGGAGAGCAGCAAAAAGGCATCGCAGCCCCGATAGAAGGCTGCCAGTTCCTCAAAGGTGATCTTGTCATGAAAACTGATGAGCCCTAGAAGTTTTAGAGTTTGAATCTCGTCCTCGATTTGCTGGAGGTAAGGTCTGTCGCCCGGGCTAAGGCCGCCCACGATATGCAGATGAATTTTCTTACCATAGTAGGCCACATAGCGTTGTATCGTACGGAGAAGGTGCAAATGGCCCTTGTTGGGGGCAACTCGGCCCACAAACAAAACATGTTTGACTTCGTCCGTCAAAGCCGAGATGAGTTCAGGGCTTGGGACGACTTCCTCATAGTCATGAATTCTATTAAAGGGGGCTATGACCTGTGTGTGGTTACGGGGCGCTCCGGCCCTGACGAGTTCTTCTGTGTTAAATTGGGAATCGCCTACAAAGAGGCTGACTTTGCCACTCTGAATGAAACGCGCCGATTGCGCCCTACCTTCAGTCGTCAGGTGTACGCGATGCCTGTCAAAGGCAAAATATTGGGGAGGCGTGATGTTATGATATTTAAAGAGCAACTTGCAGCGCATCAGGCTTAGCATCGAATCGCCAATCGCCCAAAACACACTATGGTGATAGATGAGGAGATTGCGCCTATCCCGCAAATCACTTTCGAAATCAAATCTTGAGCTGTTGATGCTCAACAGTGACTCATGGCAATGCTCGGAAAAAATCTTAACCTTAAAACCATGGGCACTAAGCTGTCTGGACTGTTGAAGCACATCGTTACTGACAGCATCGTTGGGCACTAATGAAGGCGTGGCAATCAATATCCTCACTCAGAGTTTCCTTAGACCAGTGTTTCAAATATCGTAATCAAATCGGTGAGCAAAACCTCAGGTTCAAATCGCTGGTAGTTTTTATACCCGGCTTCTATGCACTGCTGCCGTAATGTCTTGTCGGTTTTCAAGCGATGCAGCGCAACAGCAAAAGCGGCGGGATTCTTGTCGTCAAGAACCAACTGATTCTCACCGATTGTTTCGGGAACGGCCGCCAGGCCCAAGGCCAGAATCGGCAGTCCGAGATACTGACTCTCCAGGATAGGCACACAAAATCCTTCATGCTCCGACATCAGCAAAAAAGCAGCTGAGTATTCGAAGTAAGCCTTGATTTGTGCGAATTCTACCTTCTTTAAAAAATGAATATGCTGGTCAAGCTGATACGAATTTATCTTGTCTTCAATTTCCCGAAAATAGGTTTCCTCGGAAAGACCCAGGCCGCCGATGATATTGATTTCAATAGCCGCTCCGTAGAATCTTATATACTTGCGCATCACTTCAATGATTGACAGGATGCCTTTGTTGGGGACGATGCGTCCCACAAAGAGCAGATTCAAACGTCCATTCTGCTCGAGTTTGGTTTTTATAGCCTCATCACTCGTTATGCGGTCAAAGTCGCTAAGCTGGGTAAAAGGTGGCACAACAAAACTTTGTGGGAGCTCAAATCCATAAGTTCTAAGATCATTGAGATTATAATAAGAATCACAGATTATAGCGTGAAACTGCTTCTTTTCAAGAAAATCACCCGTCTGCGTGCGTCCGGCTTCGGTTGCAAATGTAGCAATTCTATCATAGGGCCGATAGAACTCGGGGGGAGTAATGTTATGATACTTCATAACAGTGACACATCGCGCCTCCTTCAGGATTTGGGCGCCCAGTATCCAGTAAACCCCATGATGATAGATCAGCAGCGTGCGCGGCTCGGCAGCTAAATGCTTCATTTCTTCAATCGAAATCATCTCACTCGCGAGTTTTGGCGACGAGCCTTCCGCATAGAGGAAGGCATCAAAGCCTTTTCCCTTCAGTAAGCGGGCTTGCCAGGCCGCGTCATTGGATATGGCGTCATGTTCGGAGTACCATGGCAGTACAATAAGAATCTTGGCAAAGGGCAGACTCATGCTTGGTCCTTTTTGGAGTATCGATCGAAGGCCATGAGTCTATTTATGGGAATGATATATATCAGACAGTGTCTTTTCCAAAGGAATTTCGGGCTGCCAATTTAAAACTTCGTGAGCAAGCCGGGCATCGGCAAATTTTATCTGCTCATCAGCTCCTCGAAGCAAATCCTTTTGTACCTCAACCCTGATCTCTTTGCCGGAGAGTTTGATAAAAGTATCTAACACCGAGCGGATGGTGACGGTTCTGCCCTTGCCGAGAGTAAAAAGCCGCTGTTGGGGCAGGATATCGAGAATTGCCGAGTAGGCTCGCACCATATCACGCACATCGGTAAAATCGCGGTGGGCATCGAGATTGCCAACTGGAATTGTACCACCCGGAGCGCAAGCGATGACCCGTCGCGCAAGGCTGGGACAGACAAAGTCTGGCGCCTGGCCGGGACCAATATGGTTAAATGGTCGGACAATATAGGGCTGGAATTTTTCGGACGCAAAAGACAAAACCACGAATTCACCGGCTAACTTGGTCTGAGCATAGGCTCCGACTGGATTCACGGGAGTGGCTTCCGAGCACACTAAAGGGGAAATGTCGCCCCGATAGACCAAAGCCGTGCTTACATAAAGAAAATAGACCTGGCTCAGGTCATCACAGGCCGCACAAAGATTATGAGTGCCAACGACATTAATTGCGGAAAGCAGAGCGCGCTGTTTTTCCGCCTCTGCCACATGCGAAATCGCCGCGAGGTGGACGATGGCATCGGGCCGGATTTCATTGATCATGTGCTTAACCTGGGCCGCATCGGTGATATCACAGGGCAGGGTCCAGTATTCCCTGGAATCCACAACTAGCTTTCGTTTATCGGTCGCGCTGAGGATGACCTGATGCCCACTTTTCTCAAGCATAGGAATGAGATAAGAAGCAACAAAACCCGCTGCTCCTGTGATTAAGATCTTCATTTACTGATGCCCTGTAATTTAAGATCGGCGTCGGTCATAATATACACCAGGTCCTTGAAGGAGGTCTTCGGTGTCCAGCCGAGCTCACGGGCCGCTTTGCTTGCATCTCCGAGGAGCAGCTCAACTTCAGCTGGGCGCATGAAGCGTTCATCGACCAGAACATGCTCCCGGTAATCGAGTCCAGCGCGACTGAATGCAAGTTCACAGAACTCACGGACCGAATGGGTTTCGTTGGTCGCAATTACATAGTCGTCGGCCTTATCCTGCTGAAGCATCAACCACATCGCTTCCACATAGTCCTTGGCGTAGCCCCAGTCACGCTTGGCATCAAGGTTTCCAAGCGAGAGATGTTTTTGAGTGCCGGCTTTGATGCGAGCGACCCCGTCGGTGATCTTCCGAGTGACAAACTCAATCCCCCGTCGCGGCGATTCATGGTTAAACAGAATGCCCGAGACACAGTACATATCGTAGCTTTCACGATAGTTGACCGTTATGTAATGACCATAAGCCTTTGCTACACCATAGGGACTTCTTGGATAAAACGGTGTGTCTTCATTCTGCGGAGTATGAATGACCTTTCCGTACATCTCCGAACTCGACGCCTGATAGAAACGAATCTTGGGATTAACCATCTTCGTCGCTTCAAGCATTCTTGTCACCCCAAGGCCTGTATAATCCCCGGTAAGAAGGGATTGATCCCAACTCGTGGCGACAAAGGATTGGGCGGCCAGGTTATAAATTTCATCGGGTTGAGCCCGTTGGATAGCTTTAATCAAGGAGAGTTGGTCGCAAAGATCGGCATCATGAATCGTGATACGACCCAGAAGATGTTGAATGCGATTCAGGTTTGGAGTACTGAGACGTCGCATGACGCCGTGAACTTTATACCCCTTGTCCAGCAAAAATTCTGCCAGATAAGATCCATCTTGACCGGTAATACCAGTAATGAGCGCTGACTTCATAGCTTTCCACATTCCTTTGAAAGACGAAGTTTCATGGGTTGAATCGCTTTGAGAATACTCTTTCTGAAAGGTATAGAGAACAGGATTTTGCTCAAAATAAGTCAAGAAAGCGCACGTCAGCCAGGTCACTAGCTTTTCAATAACAAACTTAGTATATTTTCAGAACCGACTCTCTTAAAAAGCAAAATATTGCCTATTTTGGCAGCAGATTTAACCTGGTAAATTGGCGGGTTTTGTGGATACTGAGAATATACTTGTCGTTGATCTTGATAACACTCTCATAAAAACGGATCTCCTCCAGGAATCGTTTTTTTCTTTTATCAAGAAAAATCCGCTGCGGGGATTTGCTGTAATAGCTGCACTTTGCAAGGGCAAAGTCGCCCTGAAAAATATGCTGGCGCAACACGTCGAAATCAAGCCAGAGCTCCTGCCTTACAACGACAAGGTGCTCAAAAGAATCGAAAAGGCAAGAAGCGAAGGGATGAAAGTCATTCTCGCGTCAGCCTCTCACGAAACCTACGTGAAAAAAATCGCCGAGCATCTGGGGGTGTTCGACTCCTATATGGGATCGAGCGAAAGGAATTTAAAAGGGATTGAAAAAGTTCAGGCTCTCCGCAAGCGCTATCCCTTGGCAAAATTAGAGTACATCGGGGATGCACGCGCGGACCTCGCGATATGGAAGGAACTGGGCAGCGCTTTAGTCGTCAATCCGTCGAGGTCCTTGAAGGCTAGCCTTAAGAGTGCAAACATTCCTTTCGAACTTGTAGATGACTCTAAGAAAGTTACGGCAAAAGTCCTAAAAAAAGCTGTGCGTATTCACCAATGGGCAAAAAACGCCCTTATTTTCTTACCGCTGATCCTGGCGCATGCCGTTGACCCATCCCTTTGGTTAAAGGCGGTTGTTGCATGTCTGGCGTTTTGCTGTACCGCCTCATCTATTTATTTGCTTAATGACCTGCTGGACCTCGATTCCGATCGCAAACATCCCAGTAAAAGAAATCGACCTTTTGCGTCGGGTACCTTAAGTATCGGCAAAGGCTTGATGCTCTATGGAATTGCGGTCACCGGGGCTTTGATTCTCGCGGGTCTAAGTTCAAATACTTTCGGTTTGGTGCTACTGTTTTATTTCATCAGCAACCTTGCCTACTCGTTTCGATTAAAGCAGGTCCAAAGCCTTGATATCATCTTGCTCGCGGGAATGTATACCATGCGTATCCTCGCTGGAGGTGAATCGACGGGCGTCAAGGCATCGCCATGGCTGTTGGCCTTTTCCATCTTTCTCTTTTTTGGTTTGGCCGCACTGAAAAGATTTGCCGAAGTGTCGAAACTTCAATCCAACGAAAATGCTTCGGGTCGCGGCTATTTTGCTCAAGATAAATGGACACTTTTAGTTCTGGGCTGCAGCAGTTCCTTGATCTCGTGCCTGGTCCTGGCGCTCTATTTTTTCAACGGTTCCGTCACGATTGATCTCTATAGCCGCCCCCAGCTCCTGTGGTTAATCCTTCCCCTTCATCTCTATTGGGTCAGCTGTCTTTGGATCTTTGCTGGTCGCGGACTGGTCGATGAAGACCCCGTACTCTATGCCGTAAAAAGTCCTCGTACCTATGTCGTCGCCCTAAGTGTGCTGGCCATCCTCTACTTCGCTATTTAGTGTCTGTCCGGAAAAGGCGATGGCTGCGTTTCATCGGCAGAAAAAAATGCTCATTTATGGGGAATAAACGCCGCTTTTTTTCTGCCTTGCGCCTTGCCATCCCCATTTTCGGACAGACACTATTTAAGGATATGGACGTCGGCTCGAGACGCGATGATCGCGACCCGCTCGGCATAGGTCTTGACGATATTATTCCAATTGAAAAGGCCATCGATGGCAGCGCGGCCCAGGTCTAGCTCTTTATTATCTGCGTCACTTTTCCCAAACGCTAACATTGCGGACAGGCCGATATTAAACTCCTCAGGGTTATTATAGACAAACACGGACTTTGCCAGGGCCCGGTAGTCTCGTAAAACCTCGCAAAAGCCGTTAACGAGAACGGGCGTTCGCAGAGCCATGGCCTCGGCGACAATAATGGAAAGACTTTCAAAGGCCGAAGGATTGATCATACCCAAGGAATTTTGAATAAGGCTGACTTTTTCAGATTCCGATACAAACCCGAGATACTGAATCTGTGGATGATCGGGAATCTGAAAATTTGGGTCTTTTCCGCCGGCAAGCGACAAAGTGATGGCATTATCGTTTTGAGACGAAACATAATTGAGAAAGTTCTCAATGAGCACATGGACCAGCTTCGACTGATCGACCCGTCCCATGTAGAGCACGTACCGGCCAAAGGCCTCAGTTCTGGCAATAAAATCTTTTGAGGGAAGATCTAATGCCAGATCAATACCCATACCCGCCCGAAAAATCTTAGTTGAGGCGGCCGGTTCAATGGCTGTGACAAGTCGTGATTCGGCATCCGTATTGGTCAAAATGAATCGGGCAGAGGCAATTGTCGATTTTGTAGCCCTGAAGTAGAAGGGAGGTTCATCATGGGCCTCCGGAATCAAAATCGATTTTGAGGGATTAATCTGAATACCGGCTACTGTCGGGTGATAGAGATAGGTAAAGAACAAAATTGCATCGTAGCTCGACTCTTCAGCAGTTAAGAATTTAACAAGCGTTGGCGAGTAAGGTCCCTGAGCTAAGTACCATAATTTTTCTAAGAGCGGCGTCGCCCATTGCAGCCAGGAGCGTCGCTCTAAGCTAGGTTGGTATCGGCATGTTAAGCGATGAATAAGATTAAAGAGCTTCCATCGAGAAAAGGCATTTGGAAACCTGTGAACCTTGATACCATTGACAAGTGAAGCACCTACTGGAAAATAATTATTCCATGTGCGGTAATCGAGGGCAGTGGTTGTGATCACCTCTACATTCCAGTTGAGATATTCCTTGAGTCTCTCGGCAATCTTTCGACTGTGGGTTTCAGCTCCCCCAACCACTTCATTGCCATAGCGTTGAACCACAATGGCTATCTTCATATAGATCCTTAAGTTATCACTAGGTCATCCACTCTACGCTTAAAACGCCTTCGTCATAAGGAAATGGGCCCGGCTTGGTCAAAGGTGATTCGTACTCAGGCATGCCCTCAGAGCTGAACACGTTTCTAAAAACCATGAAATCTGTGGGCCAAAGAAAAGCAGGCTTTGCCAAAATGTCTTTTTTGCGCACTACAGAAGCTTCCGCTTACTATCGTGACAGTCTTTATCGCTTCGGCAATTTCATGACTTTCTTCCAAATCTAACTGCTCTTAAATAGTGCTATGAGTTTGTAATGGGGTTAATGTTACCTTAATCAGGCGGCGTAAGCTTTAATAATTGTTTTTTTCGCTAAGTCGGTAGAGAAGCCGGAACCCTCTTTGCTCATTGTTGACAATGGAGTTGACTCCTGTCGAAGGGCCCGGATAATAGCCCTAATTCACGAATGCGTGATGCGAAATATGAGGTGAAAGAGTTTGAAGATTCTTATTACCGGTGGTGCCGGATTTATTGGCTCAGAATTAGTAAGACAACTCATTCATGAGAACTTAGATGTTCTCAACTTTGACAAATTGACTTATGCCGGTAACCAAGATTCCCTTGTATCGGTTGACAGTTCTAAAAATTACCGCTTTGTTAAGGGTGACATTGCAGACTCCCGTTTACTCGATGCAACCCTTGCTGAGTTTGAACCCGACGCTATTATGCACCTTGCCGCAGAGTCGCATGTCGATCGATCTATCGAAGGTCCAGGCGCATTTATTAACACCAATATTATTGGAACTTTCACTCTTCTTGAATCCGTACGTAAATACTGGAATAGGCTCACAGGTTTCAAACAGTGTAATTTTCGCTTTCATCATATTTCGACCGATGAAGTGTATGGCACGCTTGGAGCGACGGGAGCGTTTACCGAGTCTCATCAGTATCAGCCGAATTCTCCGTACTCAGCTTCCAAGGCGGCATCAGATCATCTTGTGAGAGCCTGGCATCATACCTATCAGTTGCCTGTCATCACAACCAACTGCTCGAATAATTATGGGCCCTTTCAGTTTCCCGAGAAGCTCATTCCCTTGATGATTCTAAACTCCATACAAGGCAAACCCCTCCCCGTTTATGGGAAAGGCCTTAATATTAGAGACTGGCTTTATGTGGGAGACCATGCGGCAGCATTGAGATTGGTTTTGGAAAAAGGTCGTATTGGAGAGGTTTATAACATTGGGGGCTCTTCGGAAGCCACAAATCTCGACGTTGTAAAGTCGATAGTAGGTATTCTTGACGAGTTGCTACCGCAGTCAAAATTCTGCCCACATGAGCAGCTGATACAGTTTGTGACCGATCGCAAGGGGCATGATTTCCGTTATGCGATCGATTGCAGTAAGATTGTATCCGAACTCGCTTGGAAGCCCCTGGAGAGTTTTGAAAGCGGTTTATACAAGACCGTTAAATGGTATTTGGAAAATGAGCCATGGTGGAGCAGGGTACTTGACGGTTCTTATCGAAAAGGTCAAAGGGGCAAAAAATGAAGGGTATAATACTGGCTGGCGGTTCGGGGACAAGGCTTGCGCCTATTACCATAGCGGTAAGTAAACAACTGCTCCCAATCTATGATAAGCCGATGATTTATTATCCGCTCTCTACTTTGATGCTAGCCGGGATCAAAGATATTCTTATCATAACCACCCCACATGACGCTCCCATGTTCAAACTGCTTCTGAAGGATGGCAGCCAATGGGGAATCTCCTTAACTTATGCAGCTCAGCCCAAGCCAGACGGTTTAGCCCAAGCTTTTATCATCGGTGAAAGGTTTATTGGCAATGACTCGGTTTGCCTGGTCCTCGGTGACAATATTTTTTATGGCGCTGGGCTTTCGCAGATGCTCCAAAAGGCAGCGCTGCAAACCAAGGGCGCGACAGTATTTGCCTATCACGTAAATAATCCTAAGGCCTATGGTGTCGTTGAATTCAACAAGGAGGGCAAGGCGATCTCAATAGAAGAGAAACCCAGTTCCCCAAAATCACCTTTTGCCGTCACCGGGCTCTACTTCTACGATAATACGGTTATTGAAATTGCCAAGGGCATTAAGCCTTCCCAACGCGGTGAACTTGAGATTACCGACATCAATCTCAGCTACCTGCAAAAAGAAGCGCTTCAGGTGCAGATTTTTAATCGCGGCTTTGCTTGGCTGGATACTGGGACACACGAGTCTATGCTGGATGCCAATAATTTTATTGCCGCCATCCAAAAGCGTCAAAATTTTCTCATTGGCTCTGTTGAAGAAGTAGCCTGGCGGATGAAATATATCACCGATGATGCTCTAGCTGAGCTGGCCAGGCCGTTAATTAAAACAGATTATGGGCGTCATCTGGATATTATTTCTCGAGGGGGCTGAGTCATGAGGCTGGAAGACCTGCGAATTCTTGTAACTGGCATGGGTGGCCAGGTTGGGTTTGAAGTCGCGAAGGCTCTGAGCCCAATATGTAGAAACCTCTACTTTTCCGCTCGGAAGGCCAATTCAAGATGGAACGTCCTAGGTACAAATTTTGTTGAGATGGATATGGAAGACGAGGCGGCGATGCAAGGAGTTCTTAAAATGCTTCGCCCTCAGATTATTATAAATGCGGCTGCCTACACTCAAGTCGATAAGGCCGAAGAAGATGAGGGTCGGGCTTTTCAAATCAATCATCGTGCATTAGAAATCTTCGTGGAACATTTGAAACCGGAAAAGGGAGCGATTGTCCATTTTTCCACAGACTATGTCTTCAATACTGACCATAACCATCCAATTGCCGAAGGAGAAATCAAAACGCCGGCTAGTGTCTACGGACGGTCCAAACTCGCCGGCGAATCGGTGCTCAATGAAGCAAATATCCCCTACATTATTTTGAGAACATCGTGGGTCTATGGGGAGAACGGCAATAATTTTGTAAAAACTATGCTGCGACTCGGTAAAGAACGCAGTCAGCTCAAGATCGTGAACGATCAGATAGGCAGTCCCACTTGTGTTTCGACCTTAGCTAGCACCGTTGTTTCCATTCTCTCTCAAGGTCGAGATGAAACCATTTCATTCCTTGCTGACAGATCCGGCGATTATAATATTTCTGATCGGGGGTATACAAGTTGGTTTCACTTCGCAGAAATGATTTTTGAGAATGCTCGTCATTTGGGCTATGAAATTAAGGTTGATCAACTCCTACCCATTTCGAGTGCTGCTTACCCAACGAAAGCAAAGCGGCCATTAAATTCTAGAATGTCTTTGCAGAAAATAGAAAAAACTTTTGGAATTGTACCGCCCACCTGGAATCAAAGTTTAGGATTTTTTCTTTTACAGATGCAGAGCCAATCTCAAGGCTTATAGTCAAGAAGTGACGGCTCGGCCAGATCCTCAAAGTAAATTCCATTGCAATCTTTTTCCGACACTTTAGGATTTGTCAAAGGCCACGATATAGCGAGTTTGGGGTCATCCCAGCGGATGCAAATCTCTGTTTCAGGATGATAGATTTCCGTGCATTTATAGGCGAAGATAGCCGACTCTGACAGCACGCAGAAACCATGGGCAAAACCGGGAGGGATCCAGAATTGATTCCCATCATCCTCACTTAGGATTATGCTTTCCCACATACCAAAGGTGGGTGACCCCTTTCTAATATCGACCGCAACATCAAAAACTCTGCCCAGAATCACAGACACGAGCTTTCCCTGCGGGAAGGTGTGCTGAAAATGAAGGCCGCGCAGCACTCCGTAAGCTGATGAGGAGAGATTATCCTGCACGAAATGGGCATCAATACCTTTTTCGATATATCTTTGCTCCTGATACGTTTCGATGAAGAAACCACGATGATCTCCAAACTTCTTTGGCTGAATGTGAAGAGCGTCCAGAAGTGAGCATTTTGTGACTTCCATTTATTTATCCTGTGCGATTGAGGCGTTCACCTAATGTAACCAAGCCGCGTAAAATTGCAATGTTTGGGCTCCACTGTCATCCTAATTCCTTAAAACAGCTTCGATGGGCGAAGACTTAAGCATGCCATAATGTGGGCAAAACCTAATCGGCAAAAACTCCCTCAGTACCGTATAGTTGGCGAGGCGTAATTGGCGCATACTGCTTGTAATGGCCAGACTTCGTTTCTCCCATCGCCTGAGGATATTGGATTGTCTGCAATAGATGCAAAAGCGAAAGTGCTAGCTGTTGATCTGGACCACACCCTGATCAGGACCGATTTGCTTGAGGAATCCCTATTCATCTATTTGAAAAAAAAGCCCTGGGGAATCTTCGAGCTTGTCAGCTTGAGACTCAAAGGCCGGCCTGACTTTAATAATTTCTTAGCCGATGCCATTAAAATCAAGGTTGATTGCCTCCCCTACAGCATAAAAGTCCTAGAACAAGTCGCCAAAGCCCGCGAGGCCGGTCAAACAGTCGTCCTCGCCTCAGCATCACCTTTGCGGTTCGCTCAAGCCGTTGCCGAACACTTGGATATATTTGATGCCGTGATTGCCTCGAAAGACAGCATTCTAAAAGGCAAAGTAAAAATTGAAGCGTTAAGGTCTCAATTTCCAAACGCCGAAATTCATTACATAGGCGATTCGGCCGACGATATCCCGATATGGAAAGACTGCGGCAAAGCCATGATGGTGAACCCTTCTCGGCGGACGCGAAAAAGCATTGAAAAGGCCAAGATCCCAATCGAAATGATTGATGATTCAAGGCGTATCAATCTTAAAGTCTTGCGAAGGGCCTGCCGCTATCACCAATGGGCTAAAAATTTTCTTATCTTTCTTCCCCTTTTCCTTTCCCATGCGTACCAGTCCGACCTCTGGAAGATTGCCATCCTTGCTTTTGTTGCATTTTCAGCTACGGCCTCGTCCATCTACATTCTAAATGATCTTTTCGATCTTGAATCTGATCGAAAGCACGCCAAGAAAAGACAAAGGCCGTTCGCTTCCGGAGCATTAAGCCTTTCGCAAGGGGTTCTCCTCTATGGAATCACGGCCTCTATCGCCGTTACCCTCGCCGCCGTCATCGGCCCGGAATTTTTTATTTGCCTGCTCATTTATTTTTTGGCTAACCTTGCCTATACCTTAAGGCTCAAGCGGGTTCATAGCCTAGACATCATAATGCTTGCCGGCATGTATACCATACGAATTATCGCTGGCAGTATAACAACGGGCATAGAGGTCTCGCCATGGCTACTCGCCTTCTCTACGTTTTTGTTTTTTGGATTGGCCGCCTTGAAACGTTTTGTTGAGGTCTCCGGACTGCCTCCCAATCAACGGGCCTCGGGCCGTGGCTATTTTGCAGAAGACAGGATCCCTCTTGCCGTACTTGGGGGCGCCAGTTCTTTGATGGCTTGTCTCGTGCTTGCTCTCTACTTCAATAGTCCCGCTGTAAATCAAATGTATGAGAAGCCCGAAATTTTGTGGTTAATCTTGCCAATCCATATGTACTGGGTCAGCTCCATCTGGATATTAGCGAGTCGTGGCAAGATTGATGACGATCCTGTGTTGTTCACAATAAAGAGTCGAGCGACTTATATCCTAGCGGCAATTGTTGGAATAATCGTTTATACAGCTATATAACGAGACATTTTAATTCGGTAGGAATTGATATTAAATATATTGAGATCTCAGATTCAAAGTGCGGCTTGCCACTCGCGGCAAAGCTTAAGCAACGCAAGCTGCAGGTATCCCAACTTTTGGATGCCGCCCCAATCATTGGGTGGCCGCCATCCTAAGGGTCTTTCTCAATGGCTTCACCCCATCTTCTGCATAAACAAAAATGACGCGTCATAACCCCCTAAAATCTTTTCCAAAAAACCAAAATTCCAACTTGACGATTCAAAACCGAATCCGTATAAACCTATCTCTCGGCGGGAAGTGAATAAAATCAAAC
>CAXSGP010000075.1:0-23762 GCA_964236955.1 uncultured Oligoflexus sp.
GGAACGGGGAGACGGCTTGCGCCGGAATCAAGAGGCGGCTTCGCCGGAATACACATCGGTCCTTTTTTGAAATAGGCCGAAGCGATGCATGAAAGCGGATGGCAAAGAGAAGGTTTTGGATAACTCGCAGCCGTTAACCTGGCTGCGTATATGCAGGAGCCGAAGCTGGAATTGGGTCCGAAAGAAGCAAGGCTTTCCTAGACCGAAAGTAGCCTGAGAGTGGCTCTGACAATTATGATTGACCCCTCGGGTCCTAGGCAATACAAGTAGCCTAATCGTATTAAGGAGATCAATTGTGCGAAATAGGATAAAAGTATTAGCAGCTAAAATGACTTGCATTCTATTAATCTCGACCCCTACGAGTCAAGCGGCTTCCCCCTCCGCTTTGGGTTATGACCGCCTTTTTCAAGAAGAATTCGCGGCAAGTCCCTGTGAATTGACAGAAGACGATGTTCTTCGAATGTTCCCGGAAATGGGAGCAGCCTATGCCGATGATATTTATAAAGAATGTATATCTGAAAAAGTTAAATCAGGGCAGCCGCGGACAGATTGCAATGACGGAGATGAAATTGCGGCAAGATGGGCGACATCCCACAAACCTGCAGTCGATATTCCTTATCTTGAGAAACCACAGTTAAACTTTGAGGCCAAAAAACGTTTCAGTGAGTGGAAGAAAAAGCAGATTTGCATCGATATTCCTAAAGTAAAAGAAGTCGTTTCTGCCTTCCATCAGGAAGCGGAGGAAATTTGTCGAAGCAAGGGGCTTGCCGCAATTCCACCCTATGCGATTTTTAAGGCGGCTAAAAACAACCCGGAAATTAGTGATGGAGCGGCCAGTTCTGATGTTGTCCCCCACTGGTCGGCCGATCTAAGAGAGGCCAATGCCGAATTATATGGCATCAAAAAGGGAGCGGAAGCCGCAACAGGCATGAAAGACAAAGCTCCTCCAGCCTCGTCTACTTCGACGACCGAGTCGGAGAAACTGACATCGGGAAAAGTTCTGGAGCAAGTGGCTACTGGAGAACATACTACAGGGACGTTAACAACGACGACCGGCTCCAGAGTTGATTACATCAAAGTCGAACAAATCGTAAAAGTCCAAACAGAATTGGCTATAAAATACCCTGAGCTTACAGGAGCACCCCCTAATTATGAGTGTAAAGGCGACAAATGTAAAAGCCGCTCAAACGGTGAGGAATTTCCAAAAAAAGATCTACAGCAGAAACTCGGCTGCGTAGGAAAGCCCTATTCTTGCCGACTCGATACAAATTTTGATCCCAAAGATATTGAAGCTAACTGTATTAGCAAAGAGGATGAAAAACTGCTGATTGAGTCAAGCAAATTTACCCGCGACCCCGACGCGATAGACTTTGAAAAAGACGATCCGAACGATGCCCTCGCTAGAGGAAACTGTGACTCTTCTTATTTCGGAAATGACTTCTGTAAGAACTGGAAGATGCAAGCCTTTCGAACTGAGGCTCAGGACTTCAATATCGAACGCAAACAAAAATCAGAAGCTGCAGCGAGAGATCTTGAAGATAAAGGTCTTTGCAATTATAGCGTTTTCGGAAATACCTTCTGTCATAATTTCATGCAGAAACAGCATGAATTGTCGGAGTGCCAAAAAGATCCTTCAGCATGTGAGATTAATGAACCGGCAGTTGAAAAAAAAGGGAAAGACTCCGCTATCATACTTGAGCTACCCCAGTTTTGCCGTGATGCGTTAAAAAAAGGAGCGAAAATAAAGACGAGTTCTCCAACAGTTGCAATCTTTGGAAGTGAAAAGCCAAGCATTTCTGAGCTTTTCCCACCTGGCCTAAAAGGAAGAGAGCAATGTATAAGCGTTGCCGGGCAACTTGCTTTAAAGGGAGTTGATCTGGATTCGCTCTGGGATTTTTTGATAACTGGAACCTGCCAATCTAATAATTTCGCCTGCATTCCAGATGGAATTGGGAAGCTACCCATAAAAGCTGATACAAAGGTTCCCACCCTTGGAAGACACGATAATATCCTTGAAGGCGAAGGTTTTAAGGGAGAATTGACTCCATTATTGATACCGGCTCATCCCAAAGGATCGGGTGGAGGTTTCGGTGAAATCGGCATTAATGAAAAGTTTGGGGATGAAGGTCGCCCTGGTTCCCCTTCTCCTTTCAACCTTGGCTCTAGCCCAGCGACGCTAAAAGAATTTAAGTGAGTTAAAATTCATAAATGATTCGTCCCATGACTTCGAAAGCCCTACTCTGACGAGTGTCGGTTAGTATTCGGTAGTCTAACTTGTGCGAGGCGCTAGATTAAAGCCAGCCTCAACCCCATTATCCGATGCGGAAAGAAAACCTTTCAAGTAATGTGCAAATTATGCCGATAGGCATGAATCGTTTACAGCATAGTGGAACTTCGCGCCCATGATAAATCTAACTCGTCTGTTGAGTCTTGGGCTTGTGTTGTCTATGACTTACGCTTGCCAGCAAAAAATTGAGAATCCTACGCCAGCGGGAAAGTCCGTAAAGTCCAAAAAGACAGCAAAATCAGGTCCCGGTCCCGATCAGGGTACAGAAGAGGAAAACCCGCAGGAAGACCCGCCTGAGGGAGACGTCCCTGACGACGAAGGCGCGAAGGATGGGCAAGGGGAAGGGTCTTTGCCAGAAAAAGAGGCAGATCCTAAGGTTACGCCAATGCCAATGTCCCTACCGACGTCAACGCCTCTGCCGATGCCTTCACCTATGCCCGTACCGATGCCAACGCCAGCCACTCCGAGGCTGTCCCTGCTCTTTACAGGCAACGACGCCGGCGTTATTGAAGTTCATAAGTTCAACCGTGCGGACGGCACGGCCAGCCTCCTCAAGTCGAACAGTTTTGCCGGCACGGCTCCGACCTTTCTAAAAATAGATAAGGCCAACAAACGCGTCTACGCGGTGAATGAGATCCCTGACGCCACGGGTGGCATGATGAGCTTTTCGCTCGATACAGCGACGGGTGTCCTGACTCAATTGAGTAAAGTGACTGTCAACATGGGCACTACGCATATCGCTGTCGATGCCAATGGGAAATTCGCTTTCGGCGCGAGCTACGGTGGGAATACGATCAACAGTTTCCCTATAGGCGCTGACGGAAAGCTGGGCACCCGCATTTCCTCGGAAATGTCAGGAATGAATTCGCACCAGGCGCTTGTGATACCGGGAGCGGTCTTCGTGCCGGCTCTTGGATCCGACCAGCTGACGACCTATTCCGTCGGTTCAGATGGAAAGCTGACCTCGCTTGGGGCGCTCGCCCTGGGGGGAGGCCCCAGGCATATCGCGTTGCACCCGAACGGAAAGTGGTCCTATATTATCACGGAAAAATCCAACCAACTTTACGCGATCACCATGAACGGCGCGGCGAAGCCAAGCCTCAACGGTGCCGCTGTGGATGCCTTGACGGATAAGGCAGGTAGCAATGCCGGTGCCGAGGTTCAAGTTCACCCGAACGGGAAGTTCGTCTATGCATCGGTTCGCGGTAAGGATGTGATTGCCATATTCTCAGTGGAAGCCGATGGGAAAGCCAAGCTCCTGAAGAATGTGCCATCGGCCGGCGTCTGGCCTCGGCACTTTTCGCTGGATGCTAGCGGGCAGTGGCTCTTTGTTGCAGGGCAAAGGGGAGGCGGTGTCGCTGTTTTTAAAGTCGACGCGGCAAGTGGTGACCTGACGAAGCAGGCCGCTTCTGTTGCCACGACCAGTCCGCAGTATGTTGAACTCGTTGACTTTGATTGATACGCTTCTCTTAAATGTTCCAATCTTATCAAAATCCCGGGCACCCATGGTGTCTGGGATTTTTTTTGCGGGCTTGAATCAAAGTTAGAACTATTTCAAAATCTTGATAGGGCTCAGTTCCGATCCTTCATCCAACGATCAAAGTCAGCCTCAGCCAAGCTTATTTGCTCAACCGCAAAATGGCTATCATCAGCAGGGGCTGATTCGAGATATCCGTAATAGACTGTCGATTTTTTATCATAGGTTACGACTGTTTCCTTAAAGACGACAGCATAGATGTTTCTGCTTGGCTTCTTAAAAATAACCGTGTCACTGAATTCTACGGATTTGATCGGATTCATGAATTTCTTACGGTTGGCCCGCCACTGCTCCGACGTCTGGGCGTTGCCTTTCCAGCTAGCCTTTACCGAAAAGTCGCCCTGATAAATATTCTTTAGGTTGACCAGGCTTTTTTCAATATGGGATTGCTTATAGGACTCAAAGACTGTCTCCACCAGCTTAGGGCGGGGATCCTGCTCCTCTGTCTTTGCGGCGAGCGACAGCGGCAGCACTTCTTCCTCCCTGACTTTGGGAGCGATCAACTCAGGTTTTTTGGTGCACGAACTGAAGGCGAAACCTGACAAGAGATAAATGAAGATTTTCATAGAATTCATCCTATCCGAATACAGCAATTATCTTAATCAATGGCGCTGCATTAAGATATAACTATTTAAAATTAAAAGGGAAAATAACAAAATCCCGAAAAGTTAAAAGCAATTCGCCAGGGGCCTTTTCGGTAGGATTCCCAAGCCTATATCTCTTCAAAAGCAAGTGAAAGAGGAAATTATCGCTGCGGCGGATAATCCCAAAGAAGCGGGAATGAATGAAATTGGCCATCAACCAGGCCGATCCACGCTAAAGCTGCTGCTTACGGCAACTCAGCTTGAACATTAAGCATTGAGAGGCTAGAAATGGCCCTCTCAAGAAATGAGGATCGGCTGCCGAATGAAACCAGATCATTGATGTAATGAGTAACCGCCTGTCCTTTCAGGCTAATCCTTACTACATTTAAGACACAGGTAAGTTTTATGGGGACACACTCTATCGTTAAAGCCTTGATGACCTTGCGACTCTCTATGGGGAACTGTTTAGTGAGCCTGTTGATAGGCGCATCTCTTTTAAACCTTACCGCCTGTAACTCCGATCTCATGGTCACAAGTGCGGTGAACGCTGCCGGTGAGGTGGGAATTGATTCGTTTGATAAGGTATCAGCCGGCTTTGGCGACGTGATCAATGTGTCGGGGAAAAATCTAAGTACGGGCGTGGTGGCAAAGATCGGCGATACCGATCTGGATTTTAAAGCAATTTCAAAGACCAAAGGTTTTTTTACGCTTCCCAATGACATTCCTGAGGGAATGGTGAAGGTGAAGTTTAGCAAGAATTCGAAAGACATTACCGAGATGGCGCTTTTGGTTGGGTCTGACCTTGATAAAATTCCGGTCATGACCGTCAATGAAGATGTCGTGTGCAGTGACATAATTTATAAAAATAATTCCGGACTGGTTACCCGTGGTACAAGAATGTGTGGTCAAAGCGCGGCCTGCGTTGAAGAAGGTCAAACGAATTGCCTCGCTTCCATCGATTGGCCGGCTTTTCCGAAAGAGAGTATCGCCGACTATTCCACGATGAAAAAAGCGCTGTCTCAGGGCGATGCCATAGCAGGTTCGCCCTGCAGTTCTTCGCAGCAGATGCCCTGTATGGTCGATGGCCTGCTTTATAAGGCCTTGGAAGTCGACAGTGTAAATGCCATGGATATTCGCGCTGGCGTTAGGATTGCCGGAATTGTCGGGACACTTTCAAACGCACTTCCCACTTGCACGACCGACGGGCAAACCTCCTGCCTGGCTTCACCGGCTTTTCCTGCCGTTGATAAGGTCAATGTGCTTCAAACCGCGGTTTCGAAAATTCATAGCTCACTCACTATAGCGGGCGTTCATGGTGCCTTGAACGATTGTCACAGCGATGGCGACCAGGCTTGCCTGGCATCCGTAAATTTTCCTGCCGTTGATAAGCTTATCAAGCTGTCCCCACTTAATATGACCCGCGTGCGCAGCACACTTACCATAGCTGGAGTGCCGGGCACCTTGTCCGACTGCACCAGCGATGGCGACGGAGGCTGTGTCGTCGTCGGTCCTGGCTTTGCCGCAGCGTCAACCGCAGGCTTAACGGCAAAAATTATCAGCGGCCAGAACGTTGCTGGCATCGCCGGTAGCGCCTTGGTAAAACCCGCGGACTGTGCTGTCGATGGGGGAAGCAATTGCGTCGCCACAACTAATTTTCCGGCCGTTGATAAGGTCGTCGTACTTTCGGCATCCAATCTTGCAAAAATACGCTCATCTCTTACGATCGGTGGTGCGGCGGGTACAATGAATGATTGCGCCAGCGACGGGGCTTCCGGATGTGTGGCGGTAGGTCCGCTTTATGCTGCGGCCATCACTACAGGTGCGGCGGCAAAGATTGCTGCGGGTCAAACCGTAGCGGGTATCACCGGAACCTCCCCGACCCGGCCCAGTGATTGTACCTTTGACGGAGGCACAGGTTGCGTGGCTGTTGCCGCTTTTCCTGCGGTTAATGCCGGGAGTGCACCTGCAAAAATTCTCTCAGGCCAGACTTTGGCTGGGATCTCAGGTACGGCTCCAACCCGTCCGGCTGATTGTGCCTTAGATGGCGACACAGCGTGTGTTGCTGTTCCAGGTTTTATCGCAGCGAACACCACGGGCGCTGCTGCCAAGATCTTAACAGGTCAAACTCTCGGCGGTATTTCCGGAAGTGCATTAGGCCGCCCTTCGGATTGCGCTTTAAGTGGTGCAACGAATTGCGTTGCGGTAACGAATTTTCCTGCGCTTGATAAACTATCCGATCTGTCCGCGATTAACCTTGCAAAGATTCATTCTCAGGTCACGATCGCCGGTGTTTCGGGGACCTTGACGAATTGTGCTGCCGATGGTGCGACTTCGTGCCTGGCGGTGACTGACTTCCCTGCCATTGATAAACTTACGAAACTTTCGATTGCAAACAAGGCTAAGATTCATTCTTCGCTGACGATTGCCGGTATTGCCGGAACCATGGATGATTGCGCCAGCGATGGGGCAACGGAATGTAAAGCCGTGACCTCTTTTCCATCAGCCCAATTTAGCGGTGCTGCGGCTAAAATTTCTTCGGGGCAAACCTTGGCGGGAGTCAACGGAACCTCTCCTTTGAAGCCTGCTGATTGCGCTATCGATGGGGGAATCAATTGCGTGGCGGTGGCCGGATTTCCCGCAGTCGATAAGCTTAACAAACTTTCCACTCTCAACGCTGGCAAGATCAGGGACAGTCTTACGATTGCCGGCGTGACAGGAACCCTTAGCAGTTGCGGCACAGATGGTGAAGCCGGTTGCGTTGTGATGGGCCCAACTTATTCGGCGGCTTTAAAAACGGGGGCCGAGGCCAAGATCTTAGACGGCCAGTCATTTGCTGGCGTCATCGGCACCGCTGCCGGCAAGCCCGCCGATTGTACCAGCGACGGAGGCGTGAATTGTGTTGCGACTTCAAATTTTCCGGCTGTTGATAAGCTGATCAGTCTATCGGCCGCCAATCGCTTGAAGATCCATAGTTCGGTCCACATCGGGGGTAGCGATGGAACGATGGAAAGCTGCTCCGTTGACGGTGAAACGAATTGTATGGCGATCACCGGATTTCCAGCAGCGGATTCAGCGTCAGCTGCGGGTAAGATCCTAACGGGCCAGACCCTTGCCGGCATATCGGGCAGCGGTGCGGGCCGGCCCGGTGATTGTGCGACCGATGGCGGCATGAATTGTGTGGCCGTCAGCAACTTTCCGGCCGTTGATAAACTCACTAAACTTTCCGTCGCCAACGCCGGCAAAATCCATTCGAGTCTAAGCATTGCGGGTGTGGTCGGGACGCTGAATAATTGCGGGGCGGACGGTCAAGCGGATTGTCTGGCAGTGGCGGGATTTCCGGCCGCTAATATCAGCTCGGCTGCAGCCAAGATCCTAACGGGGCAAACCCTCGCGGGAGTCGCCGGTAGTGCCGCGCTTCGACCCAATGATTGTGCTCTTGATGGTGGCACGGCCTGTGTCGCTGTTGCCGACTTTCCGGCGGTTGATAAAATCAATAAACTCTCGCTGGCTAATGCCTCTAAAATACATTCCGGCCTGACCATCGCTGGCGTCACCGGAACGATGGCCAGTTGCTCTGCCGATGGCGCGATTGGCTGTATGACGGTTGCGGGTTTCCCTTCTGCCAATAGCTCGGGTGCGGCAGCTAAGATCGCGGCAGGCGATGTTTTAGCGGGTGTTTTAGGAACGGCAGGCGTTCGCCCTTCGGATTGCACCCTTGATGGCAGCACCGGCTGCGTGGCGACGGCATCCTATCCAGCGGCGCAATCGGCGGGAGCAGCGATAAAAATAGCTGCGGGCGATGTGTTAGCGGGGATTACAGGTACGGCAGGGGTTCGACCTACTGACTGTTCCAGTGATGGCGGCATAGGCTGCGTGACAGTAGCGAACTTTCCAGCCGTTGATAAAATTACTAAATTGTCGGTGGCAAATGCCGCTAAAATTCGTAACACCCTGACCATTGCCGGGGTGGCTGGAACCATGGCTGATTGCTCAGCCGACGGTGCGGCCGGTTGCGTGGTTGTCGGTCCATCCTATGCGGCCGCTATCACCTCGGGCGCCGGGCCTAAGATCCTTACAGGTCAGACTTTGGCGGGTGTCGGCGGGACAGCAACCCCCTCTCCAGCCGACTGTGCGCTTGATGGTGGCACGAACTGTGTTGCAGTGGCCAATTTCCCTGCAGTTAATAAAACGATCAGCCTCGCCGCTGGCAACCTCGCCAAAATTCACTCAAGTGTCACTATCGGTGGCGTGGCGGGAACGATGGCAAGCTGCTCGGCGGATGGCGGGACGAACTGTATGGCAAGCGCTGCTTATCCCGCTGCTGATCCAACGGGTGCCGCCGCGAAAATTTTAACGGGTCAAGTTTTAGCCGGTGTTGCGGGATCAGCGCTTTTACGGCCTGGCGATTGCGCTGCCGATGGCGGCACCGACTGCGTGGCCATAAGCAGCTTTCCCGCGGTTGACAAAGCCTCCAAACTGTCGATAGCCAATGCTGGAAAAATTCGCAGCAGCTTGACCATTGCTGGCGTCACGGGCACGCTCGCTGATTGTTCCAGCGATGGTGGGGCTGGCTGCGTGGTCGTGGGACCGACCTATGCCGCTGCTCTGACGGCCGGCGCCGCCGCAAAAATTCTTACAGGACAATCTGTGGCAGGCCTTACCGGGACCGCTGCCGGCCGGCCTGTGGACTGCGGAGCGGATGGTGGTGTGGGCTGTGTAGCAAATGCCGCTTATCCCGCTGCTGGCTTCAGCGGAGCGGCTGCAAAAATCCTCAGTGGCCAGACTCTTGCCGGTGTCAGTGGAACAGGAGCAGGTCGACCTTCCGATTGTGTGGCTGATGGCGGTACCGACTGTGTAGCGGTTACCAATTTTCCAGCGGTCAATCGCCTGGTAAATCTGTCCGCCACCAATCTGAATAAAATACATTCGTCGCTTACGGTCGGTGGTGTTGCCGGTACCCTTGCCGATTGCTCTGCGGATGGAGCAACAGGATGTCTTACGATCTCAACCTATCGAGCCGGAACCTATACCGGTGCTGCCGCAAAAATCGTTACCGGCCAGACTCTTCTCGGGGTTGCCGGCACCGCAACTCCTGCGCCGGTAAATTGTTCTGTCGATGGCGGCACGAACTGCGTTGCGGTTGCCAACTTCCCTGCCGTCGATAAATTGACGAACCTCACGGCAGCGAATCTCCTTAAAATTCATGCAACCGTAACGGTCGGTGGTGTCGCAGGAACCATGGCCAGCTGTTCTGCGGACGGCGGGACAAACTGTATGGCAATTGCTGCCTATCCAGCAGCCAATTCAACGGGAGCAGCAGCCAAAATTCTCAGTGGTCAAACTCTCGCGGGAGTGGCGGGAACAGGCGCAGGACGACCATCCGATTGTGCAAGTGACGGCGGGACCGCATGCGTTGCCGTAGCGAATTTTCCTGCAGTGGACAAAGCGACGAAACTGTCCGTGGCCAACGCCGCGCTCATTCGGAATTCGCTAACAATTGCAGGAGTTTCCGGAACACTTGTAGATTGTTCGACGGATGGTGGAGCGGGCTGTGTGGTCGAAGGACCGACCTTCGCGGCTGCCCTTACTGCGGGCGCTGCAGCAAAAATAATTTCAGGTCAATCGGTGGCGGGTATATCGGGGACCGGAGCAGGACGTCCAGTGGATTGTTCCTCAGATGGCGGCCAGGGTTGTGTGTCCACAGCATCCTATCCCGCAGCCAACGCGACGGGAGCCGCCGCTAAAATACTGAATGCTCAAACTCTAGCCGGAATCTCGGGAACTGCTCCGGTAAAACCCGGCGATTGTGCTACGGACAACGGCGTTGGATGTGTGACAGTTGCCGCCTATCCCTCCGTTGTCAAAAGCAATATCACAAGCAATGCTGCCAAAATTCAAAGCGGCGTGACCATCGCTGGAACAGTCGGAACCTTAGCGGACTGCTCAAGCGACGGAGGAACCAATTGTGTGGCAATTTCCACCTATCCGGCCGCCAGCAGTGCCAGCGCTCCTGCCAAGATTCTTATGGGTCAATCCGTAGCCGGAATCGCTGGGACGGCATCCGTAAGACCGGCCGATTGTGCGACGGATAATGGTGTCGGCTGCGTAACGGTAACAGCTTATCCCTCGGTGCTTAAAAGTAACGTCACGGGAAACGCGGCTAAGATTCGGACTGGGGTCACTATAGCCGGAACAGCGGGTACTCTGGCTGACTGCTCCACGGATAATGGTACGGGCTGCGTTGCCATCACAGCTTACCCGTCGGTAATAAAAGCCAACGTCATTGCCGGCGTGGTAAAAACCGGGACGACGATAGCAGGGACCCTCGGCACCTACCCCAGTTCCACTACGCCTCTCGCTGGCGCCGATGCCACTGTCGATCTCGATACTGCCTCGTTAAATGTCAGACTCAAGTCGCTAACTCCTTTCGAATGGTTCGACAGCGCCGGCGCGCGATATACGGCGACAGGTAGTGCCAATATTATCGATACCAACATTGTAAATGGGGTGTCTATCTTTGGCACAAGCGGAATTTATGGGAGCAATTGCACCGGCGATGGCCAGACCAACTGTATGACAACAGCCGTCTATAAATCGGTGAATACATCGGCTCTGACCGCTTGGGATATTCGCTCAGGAAAGGTCGCCGGAGGCCTAGCAGGAAGTCTGGCTTTATATTCGAACGGCGCCGTCCTCGGAAGCTTTAACCGGACAACGGGTTCAGGGTCTAATAACAGCACATCCATCGCTGATGTCTACGATACCCTGGAAGATAAAAACAACAGTGGCTCCCTGCCTGCCACAGCCCCCTCTGGCGATACCATCACAACAGGAACGAATTGGATCAGGGATACCGCCTCCGATACCGACAGCGATGGAACATGTAACGGGAGTGAAAACTGTGTTTATAAAGACGCTATTACCAATATAAAATGGGCTCGCCTTTCGACCTCTCAGGGCACCTGGGAAACGGCCATAACAAGCTGTACCAATGCGAACTTCGGCGGCTATTCCTCGGGCTGGCGTTTGCCTACAGAAAAGGAAATGCTACAGGGCTATATCGATGGTATTCTGGCCAGAAAAAGCAATTTTTTCAGCGGTGGCCTGACGGATTCCTATTGGACTGCCACCACCTATGCGCAGAACGTGGCAGAGGCCCATACCATGGCTTTTGACGGTTGGGAAAATCGTGGTACAAAGGCATCAACGAACAACAGCTGGATCTGTGCCCACGATTGAAAGGAGAGCGTTTACGGCCGGTGAAGGCTGCGATCCGATCGCGTAAACGGGTCTTGCAGCGGCGCGGTAATAGAATCGAATAATATCAAAGCCCATAGCAAAAAAAGCCAAGCGGCCGATGATATCCGTCATGCGGCCGCTCGTCTATGCTCAGGGGGCGACTCACCCTAGGACGCCTCACGCGACAGCGCTTCATGAATCTTCAGTGCCAGCAGTTGATTGAGCCCATGCGAGGTCATGTTGCCCACCACCCGGCCCCGCAGGCCATAGCCCAAAAGATAGAGGTCGCCCAAGAGATCGAGGATTTTATGGCGAACAAATTCGTCCGGAAAGTTCAGCTTGGTGTTGATGACTTTACCGTCGTGAATGATGATATGCGAGTTGAGATAGCCGGAGCCAGCCATGCCGCGTTGCTGCGCAATGTCGATGTTCTCAAAGGTATTGAAGGAACGGGCCGTTGCGATTTCCTTTTCAAACGAGTGCTCGGCCGGGGAAAACCTAAATTTCTGCTCGAGTATCGGTGCTGGATAATCGACCCGCATCACAACTTCAAAGCCATCGAAGGCTTCGACATAGACATACTTTTCGCTCTGGATTTCGGTACCGATGATGATCTTCTTGTGAATCACGATATCCATGCGCGCTTTCGGCTGAACTTCGATCCCTGCGGCGGCGATGATGCGACAGAAATCGGCGGCCGAACCATCGATGTTGGGAATTTCCTCGTCGACCTTAATCGAGGCATTGGTGATGCCCATCATATGCAGCGCCGCCAGGAGATGCTCTACGGTGCGGATGCGGCGGCCACCTGCGGAAAGTACCGTGGAGTTAGCCATGAAGGCTTTGCCATCGCTCATTCTATCGATGTTATCGAGAGCCGTGATGTGACCCGGTATGGCTACGCCGTCCAAAGTTCTAAAGATAATTCCGGTGTCGACCGGCGCGGGACTGATGATCACGCCGGTCGGTCGACCGCTCAGAAGGCCCACGCCATTCAACACGGCATTCCTGCTCACGGTGCGCTGGGGTTCCTTGGACGGCGAAAGACGTGCCGCCTCACCTTTCATCAGACTGTCCAGATGCTCCGGGACATCACCCTTTAGGGCTTTGTCGGAGGCTTCCTTTTGCGGCAGATGCACGGCAACTTTTTCCAAAAGTATATCGAGGTTCAAAGGCTTTTCAAGAAAATCCGAAGCACCGGCCTTCATGGCCTTCACTGCGATATCAATACCAGCATGACCGCTCATGAGAATGATGGGGAGGCCGGGATATTCTATTTTTAGTTTTTTAAGGGCCTCCACTCCATCAATACCCGGCAACCAGATATCGAGGAGGATTAGGTCGGCTTTTTCGCTACGGAGACCCTCTTCGAGGGCCTCGGCGCTGGAAAAGGTAAGGATGCGATAGGATTCATCATCCAGGACGGAAGTGATTGCCGTTAATATCGATTCTTGATCATCAACGACAAATATAGTGTGGGGATGTGACATCGCGTTAATTTCCTTTGGCAAAGGGAGGATATCGAATGGTTTGGTTTTCGCCGGATAGCCATCCGCACTCTGGGCAAAAACCCATAAATCTTAACATAGAACCCAGATCGTGATGATGACTACAAGTGTTCCTTGTGAAGCCCTGTCCCTTTAGTGTGCCATATCTACCAAGGCATTGCCATGAAGGAATTCCCTAGGATTAATAGCCAGGCGAAAAACGCCGCAATGACCTGCATGGGCGCCACTTTTCAGGGTCTATGGCAATCAGCCGCAAGCAGCTAAAGGATTGCCATTGCAATGACTTAATGGTCAATGAGCACCAAAGAGGCAAAGCCGGTTAAAAGCAAGGGTAAGCGGCCGTGGGAATCGCTGGCGGTTTCAGGCTGCCATTAGCATACTTAAGGGGTCGGCCGCTGCTTCAGAGAAGGTTCCTATCCTATGCTCTCCCATCCCTTAGCGTTGAGTGTTGCACCCATGGAAGGCATTAGCACCTTTCCCATGCGTCTGTGGCTCTATATCGTCTCGCAGCCCCAGTTGATGACGACTCCCTTCCTGCGCGTAACGAGAGTTCAGCCCGAGCGCGATATTCCCAAGGACTTCGCCCCGGAACTCTATGAATTGCGGGGCATTCTTCCCTATGAATTGACGCCGCAACTGATCACCGGTGACCCCGAACAATTTCTTCGCGCGGCCGACCTGATACCACCTCTCCTGGCTCCGGTCCTCGAAATCAATTGCGGATGCCCTTCGCCAAACTCCATGGGGCATCTTGCAGGGAGTGGCATGCTTCACGATAAAGATGCGTTTGGGCGGATGATAGAAAGACTCTCCGACCGGCTTGGGCCGGGACGTCTGGCCGTGAAAATGCGACTGGGAATTACCGATTCTCAAGAATTCCCAGGTTTATTTCAGGCGATTGCTGACCTGCCTCTGGCGCGATTAACGGTACACGGGCGAACCCGTGCGTATGGCTATCGGGGACATGCGCGTTGGGAAGACATCGGCGCGGCGGCAAAGAGCGCGCAATTTCCTGTCATCGCATCGGGCGACATATTGGGCAGCAAGACCTTGGAAGACCTGGGTCATGCGGCGCCGGATTTACGAGGCGCTATGATAGGCCGGGGCGTCCTGCGTAATCCTTGGGTCTTTGAAGAAATCCGCACATCAAAAGCCACCGAGATGGATCTCACGACGCTGGTCCACGCTCTGTTCTGCTATACTCTATTGCAGGAACTTTGGCAGAACCATCCTCAAAAACTTTTGGCCCGAGTCGCGAGCGGGCGAATTGGAAGTCCCTGCGGAACCTATTTTCCAGCCTGGGAAAAACTTACGGTTGAACTCACGGGCCTGGTGTTTGGCGTTCCGTTCTTAGTGACGAGAGGATTCAAGTTACCATCGGCAGCGATTTCGGCCGTCGCCTTTGGACGGTTGAAGATTCTTTGGGCCTATCTCCGTTCGGGTTTGGCGTCGCCGTTCAGCGGCCCATCCCTCGTTCGGGCCAAGGACGTGAGCGGTTTTTTTGAACAGATCCTCGCCAGCGGGGGCGGGGAGCCCCATTCAAAAATAAGCATCGGGCATCAAGCCGAGTGGGATACACTTTTCGCTGGTGCCCGAGGCTAAATTGAGGAGATGGGAATGGCGGACGATATAGAGAAGAGCCTTCGCCGACTGACTCGAGAAGGAGCGGCTTTAGAGGCGCGTAGCAACCTCTCCCGATCTGAAAAAGAGGCTTTAATTGCAGCCGTTGGCGGGCCACGTACCGCGCGTAGCGTCCGACAGGCGATGCTGACCTTTGCCAAGGAAAGAATCCCTTTTCTGTTTAGCAGCCTTGATCCTCAATCGGTTGCCGATCTCATGGCCAACGACGTCGATGCCCTCATAGAGGAGGCGATTGCCAGGACCATGCGCGGTGGCAAAAAGCTTTGATCGCCCTTCCTCGGAGCCGATAGTGCCCGGCCGGCACGGAACCGGTTTTAGGATGGCAGCAGGTTTGTCCCGAAATTTCCTGCCCATAAGAAGGGTGTGGAGGGATGGGTTTTAACTTATGAATTTATAATGACAACCTTAGAACGATTGCCCCGGCGCAATTGCGCTGATAATTCTAGTCGATTTCGTAAAGGAAATAGTTAAAATGAAGGGACTTTCACGAGGAGGCTATTCATGCGTTTGTCCCTTTCTATGGTGCTGAGCTCGGTTTTGTTCAGCAAGGCTTTGGTCGCGGCGGAGCCTGCCACAAATGGCGCGCCCTCCTCTGCGATTCCCGACCGACGGGAATTTCCTGTCAATGAATCGAAGAATCCTTGCGATAATTTTTATGAATACGCCTGCTCCAACGTCAACAGCAGTTTTAAATTACGGGATGATCGAAGTTCCCACACTTTCTCCTTCTCGGATTCCCATGAACGTCTCCTTGAGAAAAAGAAGTCCTATCTCAAGGAAATCGGTGCTAAAAAAGCTGCCAAGAGCCCCTTGAGTGAACGATCGGATACCCTTGCGACCGTTTACAATGCTTGTATGAATCCTGATGCCCGCAAAATTGAAGAGCAGGCCATGGTCAAAGATATGCTAGCTGAACTCGGTGGCATTAAAACTCATGAGGCTTTTCAGGAATTCTTGATACGTCAGGATGAAAGGGGCCGACCTTCGTTTATCGGCGTTGATAGTATGGCGAACCTTGATAAGCCGGAGCTAAACGATTTCGCCATGTTCGCCAGCATGAAAACTTTGCCGGAACGTTCGTATTACTTAAATAAATCCGTCGTCAAGGACTACGATGAGCTGCTCCGGTTGTTCTTCACGACCTTGGGCGACAGACAGGCGAAACAGAAGGCCGCAGCTGTCATTAAACTTGAAACCGAGTTTGCCAAGGTCGATCCCTTACCGGCGGAGAAGCGAGACCTCTATACCAAGCGCACCAGTATCACCAAAGAAAAGCTCCTTGAAACTTATCCCAATCTCCGCCTCAACACTTTGATTGCCAAGGTACCCGATGCCACCTTGATCCGGCACATTATTCCCAAAAGCTATGCATTTATCGACAAACAGTTAAAAACCGCCAGTCTCGACGATCTCAAGGCGCTTTACCTGTTTGAAAGCCTGAATCTCATCATGGATGATGCTTATCCTGAGTTCTTCAAGGCCTCGTTTGATTTTGAGAAAAAGCATTTGGGTGGACCCGATACCCGTCCCAGTCGCGACGAACGCTGTACGATGATGGTGATGGGCCGCTATGAGAAAGAGATCGATGCCGAAGTGCTGCCGCTGGTCTTTCCCAACTTCCCTCAGGAAAAATTCATAGCCTTGGCGGAAAAGGTACGCGCGTCCATTATCGATGGCGTCAAGACCAATGACTGGCTGTCGGAGCAGGGCCGTAAGGGTGCTATCGAGAAAATGACCAAGGCCAAACTTCAACTCGTCAAACCGCAGACGGAAGAAGATTGGTACTTCAACCCGAAACTCAGCTACAGCATCGATCGCCCTCTCGAAAATGCTGAAAAACTAGGCCATGCCTTTCAGATGCGAATGTTTGACGAGCTTAAGACAGTTCGCAACCGAAATCGTTGGTACATGGGCCCTTTGACGATAAACGCCTATTATTCGGCGGAAGATAACCAATTTGTTATGCCTGTTGGTATTCTGCAGTATCCCTTCTATGATCCAAACCTCCCCCTCGAGGTGAATCTCGGGGCTGTTGGTGCGGTGATCGGTCATGAGCTGGGTCACGGTATCGACGATCAGGGCGCGCAGATGGATGCCGATGGTAAACTCAGACAGTGGATGACCGATAAGGATGTTAAGACCTTTCAGGCACGCGGCAAAAAGTTTATCGAGCAATTCAATAAAATCGGCCACGATGGAAAACTCACTCTTGGTGAAAACATTGGTGACCTCACGGGTGTGACCTTTGCTTATCGGGCAGCCTTTCCTGACGGAAAAGGCAGCGTGCAGCAAAAGAAGGATTTTTTCACCCAATATGCCCGTGTCTGGTGTTCGGTGGAACGTCCGAAGTATCAGGAACAAAAGTTGAAGACGGACCCACATTCGCTCGGCTACGCCCGGGTCAATGAGCAGGTTAAAAACCAGCCGGCCTTCGCCGAAGCGTTTTCCTGCAAAAAAGGCGATAAGATGGTTCTTGATCCAAAGGATATCGTCAGTATCTGGTGATGTTCCGAACTGGGAAAGTGGCCTGTATCCCCGGCAAGGGTGCAGGCTGTTTTTTTCGTTGGAACGGGCTGGGCCGCCTGCCAAGGAATTGTAGAGCGCCGGGGGCAAACCCTTGGCTTTGGAATGGCTTTAAAGTCGTTGAAAAGCCTTACGCTCGTTCAAAATATTGATCAGGCAAATTATGCCGCCGGACGTGATGAACGCGATGCCGCTCCACATCCAGGCTCTTGGATAATCGCCGGCCTCCACATCGAAATAAAGTGCGATCGGCAAGGTCTGCGTCATGCCAGGAATATTTCCAGCAACCATCAAGGTTGCCCCAAACTCGCCCAACGCCCGTCCAAAGCTTAGGAGGACCCCGGCGCTTAAGCCCGGCATCGCCAGGGGGATCTGGATGCTGAGCAGGCTTTGCCACGAACCCGCTCCAAAGCTATGGGCGGCATCGACGAGATGTCTATCAATGCTGCGAAAGGCTGCCCGTGCACTCAGATACATCAAAGGAAGGGAAACGGTAACCGCAGCTATAATTGCCGCTAAGGGCGTGAAGAGAAATCCGCTCTCGGACCATCGATGAAAGGGTCCGTTCCGGCCCAGGAAAATCATCAGGACATAGCCGACGACAGTAGGGGGAAGGATCATCGGAGAAAGCAGGAGCGTTTCAAGGATCAGCCGTCGTGACGAGGAAAAATTCAAGATCAATCGCGCCAGCAGAATCCCCAGAACGGCCGTGCATAGGGTCGCTAGGCTGGCTATTTCCAGAGAAAGGTATACCGGCGAAAGATCAGTGAGGAGCACTGGCCTTCGCCTTTGCCCGGCTCACCGTGGCGATAGGGGAAAGGGGCTGAAAGCCATATTTGCGCCAGATGACAGCGGCCTTGGGACCCGCGAGATAAGTCACCATTTTTTTGGCTTTGTCCTGATTCTTACTGGTGGCAACCACGGCTGCAAAATAGCGAATGGGCCTGTGGCTGCTTTCGGGCGCCTGCTCGACAAGGGTCACGTTTTTGCCGGCAGCACTTATCCAATCACTTTTGTAGACAAAACCAGCATCCACTTCACCGCGTTCCACATAGTTTAAGACCTGTCTCACATCCTTCGCATAGACAAATTTGTGGCTGAGGTCTTTGTCAAGTTTGAAAGAGCTAAGGGTTTGCATGGCATAGTCACCCGCCGGCACCGTGCGCGGTTCACCTAGGGCGATGCGTTTGATCTTTGGATTTTTTAAATCGGCAATCGACCCGATGAATGTTGTCTTGGGCGCAATCAGAACGAGGTCATTGGAGAGTAGGGCCAGGCTCGTAGCGGGAGTCAGTTGTCCGGCCTTCTCCAGTTCCCGTACCGGTTTTTCCGCAGCCGAAAGGAATAGGTCGATGGGTGCGCCTTGATTGATTTGTTGCCCCAGGACGCCCGATGCGCCAGTCGTCACGCGTAGAGTGATCCCTGGGACTTCGGATTCGATGCCGGCCTTTAATTCCGTGAGGGCATCCTGCAGACTGGCAGCGGCCGCCAGCATGAATTCGTCAGCCTTTGCCAACGGTGCCTGGAGCCCCATGCTTAAAGCAAGAAAGATGACGAGCCTGGAGAGCGATGGGTTCAATGACGACTTCATAATAGGCCTCGTTTTCTAAAAGGTGACTGGTTTATAAGGGAATTCTCGCAGCAATACCATCAGCCCTTTTGCCTCATTTTAATTTAGCAGGCCTTATGGCAAGCTCGCGCAAAGCCACGGGGAGGCGAGCGATGGCGGCGAGGGTGAAACGGGTCTGTAACCTATGCGAAGCAATGTGCGGGCTTAGCTTTGAATTCAATGAGGCGGGATCCTATACCATTCGTGCTAACAAAGACGATGTCTTCAGTCATGGCGCCTACTGTCCAAAGTCTCAAGGTCTAAAAGACCTGCATGAAGATAGTGATCGACTTAAGCAGCCTCTGAAACGCCAGGGTTCCAGCTTTGTTCCGGTGAGCTGGGAGGAGGCTTTCGATGATATTGCAAAGCGCCTCAACGCCATCCAGAAACAATCGGGCCGTTCCAGCGTCGCGACCTATATAGGCAATCCCAACGCCCACAACTTCGGCAATATCATGATGCTGCCGCTGTTCTATAAAGCCCTGCGCACGCGCAACAAATATTCAGCGACCTCGGTCGATCAACTGCCTCATATGCTCGTAGCACAGCAGATGTTTGGGCACCAATTGCTTTTGCCTATCGCCGATATCGATCACACGGACTACCTCTTGATACTCGGAGCTAACCCTGCCGTATCCAATGGCAGTCTTTTGTCATCGGCAGGATTATCCAGCAAGATTAAAAAGCTTAGGGACGGCCCCGGTAAGGTCGTCGTGTTGGATCCTCGTTACACTGAAACCGCGTCTTTAGCCACGGAGCACCATTTTATCCGGCCTGGTACCGATGCCTTTTTTCTGGCCGCCGTGGTCAAGCTGCTGATTCATCAGCATGGTCCCAAGCTTGGCCGACTGGAAGCTTTTACGAAAAGGAGTGAGACTCTTGGTGAACGGTTCGCCACCATCGATCTGGCCGTAGTTGAGAAGATATGCGGCGTGCCGGAGAGCGTGATCAAAGAGATTGCCAGAGACCTTTTTGCGTCGAAAACCGCGATTTGTTATGGCCGCTTTGGGGTCTCGACCCAGAGTTTTGGGACAATTTGTCATTGGTTGATCAATCTTATCAATATCCTCAGCGGGAACTTTGACCGCAGGGGAGGGGTTCTCTTTACCAAACCGGCATTTGATATCCTGTCTATTATGGCCAAATCCGGAAATCGCGGTAGTTTTGCCCGCAATAGAAGCCGCGTTCGAAAGCTACCGGAGTTTGGTGGTGAATATCCATCGGTGACCCTCGCCGATGAGATCCTCACGGGCGGCGAGGGCCAGGTGAAAGCCCTCATCACGATCGCAGGGAATCCTGTGCTGTCCCTTCCCAACGGTCGAAAATTGGAAAAGGCCCTCGATCAGCTCGAATTCTATGTAGCTATCGACATCTATCAAAATGAAACGACTCGCTTCGCGCATTATATTCTGCCGCCCAGCAGTTCCCTGGAGCATAGTCACTTCGATTTGATTTTTAATGTGCTGGCGACCAGGAATACGATTCGTTATTCGCCCGCGGTCGTTCCAGCCGGCCTGAATTCTTTGGCAGATTGGGAGATACTGGTCGAGCTTTGGAGCCGTTTGGGAAGCGAAAATTCATTGTTTAAAAGACGGCAAAAGCGGTTGCTTGCCAAACTCATGCGGCGGCTGGGCACCGATGCCGTGCTTGATATGGGTTTGAGAATGGGTCCTTACCAGGGCCTCAGCCTTAAAAAGCTTAAAGCCCATCCGGATGGCATCGATCTTGGACCTTTGGAACCGAGTCTGCCGGAGCGTCTGTTCACCAAGGATAAAAAGATCGATCTTCAGCCCAAGCTGCTGCGGGACGCCTGGTCGCTGTTTTTACAGGATGAGCAATGGCAATCGTTCCTTTTACCAAAAGATCCGAAGCAGTTTATGCTTATTGGCCGCCGCAATCTCAAAAGCAATAATTCCTGGATGCATAACCTTCCCAGTCTGCATCGCAGCAAGGAGCAATGCTTTGTTATTATGCATACGAGCGATGGGGAGGAGCAGGGAATTGCCGATGGCTCGCTGGTGCGATTATCAACCGCTGTCGGCAGTATAGAGTTGCCTGTTTCCCTCAGCAGACGCATTATGCCTGGGGTGCTAAGCGTTCCCCATGGATGGGGCCATCATCGACCCGGGACCCGGCTCGGTCTTGCCAGTCAGGTCCCTGGAGTCAGTTTAAACGATATCACTGATGATACGCAAATTGACGCTTTTTCAGGAAATGCGGTATTGAACGGTCAGCCCGTTCGAATTGTTCCGATATCAAATTCCGAATTGCACGAGGGAGGCACCGGCGATGGCAGGTTTAATAGATAGCTACCAGCGCAAGTTTCGTTATCTGAGGCTCTCGATCACGGACACCTGCAATTTTAGCTGTTCCTATTGCCTGCCTAAGGGCTCGTGTATCGATCCGGAGGCTGAGCGGCCTTTAAACCTTTCCGAAATTATCAATCTCACGAAGGCCTTTGCGGGACTGGGAGTGGAAAAGGTACGCATTACGGGGGGTGAGCCGACGCTAAGGCGTGACGTTGTTGATATTGTCTCGGCTATTGCTGGGCTCGATGGCATCAAGGAGCTGGCGATCTCAAGCAACGGCTATCGTCTGGCAGGGCTTGCGCCGCGCCTGGTGGCCGCCGGTTGCAAGGCTGTGAATATTTCTCTTGATTCTCTGAACCCAGATAAGTTTTCGAAGGTTACGGGTCAAAAATCGAATCAGGCCGTGCTGGAGGGAATTGATTCCGCGCTGGCAGCGGGTATGAAGGTGAAGGTCAATGCCGTTCTGATGAAGGGCATCAATGATACTGAACTCAATAACTTTCTAGAATACGTAAAGACCAATGCGGTGACTGTGCGGTTTATAGAATTGATGCGTACGGGTGACAATAAAGAATTTTTTGATCAGCATCATGTGCGTGCTGAAGCGCTGGTCGGGGACCTTGCAGGGAAAGGCTGGAAAGCCATCCCGCGCGGTCCACTCAGCGGCCCGGCGGAAGAATATTTTCATCCCGATTATGTCGGGCGCTTGGGATTTATAAAACCCTATGCAAAGAATTTTTGCGACGGTTGCAATCGGCTGCGCATCAGCTGCCGCGGGGAACTAAAGCTTTGCCTGTTCGGTGACGGGCAGGAATCGATTCGCCATCTATTGCAATCGCCCCTGCAGGAAGAAGCGCTGCAGCTGACGCTACTGCAAAGGCTTTCCACCAAGAAAGTGTCCCATTTTCTAGAGGAGGGGTTGTTTGGGATGACTCGGCATTTGGCAGGCATCGGGGGATAGACGGCTTCATTTTGGAGCGATAGGACCTGGAGTTAAGAGAGGCGAGTATGAAACTTATTTTTACTGCTAAAGACAGATTCGAAGCCGAGATCGTTTCTGGAATTCTTAAAGAAAACGGCATCCATTCGCTCATAAAGTATGACGATCAAGGAGGCCAGATGCCTGCCATGACCTTTGGTCAGGGTCTCCCCATCCTGATTAGCGAAATCGATTGGGATGACGGTCTATCGGCCCTGGATAAAAACGGTATTAAAAATTAAACTTACAGTTTCTAGGCGTGGCTTTTTCTTACTCAACGTAAGGGAGGCTCTTTCTTCTTATTACTTTTTTTCTCTTAGACTATTAGCTCCCTTTTGGCATGGAATCATGTATCATCATACGGGTGGAGCGGCCCATTGGAACGGTGATCATCCTTCATAAGGGGTGACATGAAAAATGATAAATTGGAACCAGCCCCGTAAAGTTTCAAGGCATGATGTCCGATCTCGACAGGGTCGCTGCTTTCTAAAAGGTCGGATCCATACTTACAGGCAACAGGGAGTCTATTTTGAAGTCATTGGTCCTAGTTTCCGTCGTTCTGCTCACCGATTTTTCCTGTGCCACCAATCCCAACGTGGTCAAGAGCATCGACACCAAAATGGACGTCAAAGGCAACGTGGGATCATCTAAATTAGGCCTCAATGATAAGAATGAGGTTATCGTTCAGGAAGAGCGTCAGGCCCAGGATGAGTTGCTGATACAAGAATCCGTAAATATGCGTCTTCAGGACGAAGTGGATCATTATGAGGGCGAACTCAGAGAATGCCTCAAATATAGGGCCGACAGCCGCTTAGGCGGAAACGGTGAGATGCCGGAGATTCCTGATGTCAGCAATCTTAAGCCGGACGAAGACACTCAGGAGGAATTTGGCAGCACAGATGATGGCTCGCTGAAAGTGGTGCGCAAAAGCTTCTTTGTAAGTCGGCTTAAAAATGCCCGGATTTACGAAAAATCCATGCGATCGATAACCAAGGTTCTCAAAAAGCAGAACGAAGCCTGCCAAATGAAATTGGAAGTCGCTCGCAATAAAGCCGGCCTGCCGGGGAAGAAGGTCACGGCCGAAGGCTACTTCAATTCCAAAGGGACTTGGGTAGAGACGAAAAGCGGTGAGAATAGTGTCGGGGATGCGTTTGAGATTCAAGCGGATCATGCTCAGAAAGCGGGGAAATGATAGCCTGAGCTTAGCCTTGAAGCACGGTCGTCTATATCCAGATTAAAAGCTTTTAGGCGCGTGATAGGCTCTAGGCAGGTAATAGCGACTGGTGACTACGGAATTGCAGGTGCATCACGAAGCTAAGCTTATTTTTAAATCATCTCATACGCGACCCAGAAGAAATTTCACCGACTCGAAAAATTCTTGATCACAAAAAGTCAATCCACATAAATTGCTTAATTTACGCAGTTCAAGAGCCCATTGACCTTGCCGCGAAACGCTAGCCAGTATTTGCAAATTTTCTTTGCATTGCAGGCCTGAGGCAGCCGATAATATTGACGATGTTGTTGGGGTTATAGACTCTGCGGCCGA
>CAXSGP010000076.1:0-23673 GCA_964236955.1 uncultured Oligoflexus sp.
AACTTGCTTTAAAGGGAGTTGATCTGGATTCGCTCTGGGATTTTTTGATAACTGGGACCTGCCAATCTAATAATTTCGCCTGCATTCCAGATGGAGTAGGGAAGCAGCCAGTAAAAGATGGTTCAAAGATCCCCATCCTTGGAAGTGTCGTTAATATTCGAGTAGGCGAAGGTTTTAAGGGAGAACTTACTCCAGTATTGATACCGGCTCTTCCAAAAGGATCGGGTGGAGGCTTCGGTGAAATCGGCATTAAGGAGAAGTTTGGGGAAGAAGATCACCCTGGTTCCCATTCTCCTTTCAATCTTGGCTCTAGCCCCACGACGCTAAAAGAATTTAAGTGATGGTTCTGCCTTTCATTTTGAACCATTGGAGAAGGCCTGATAAACGACTATCAAATTCTAACCCGGGGAACCCCGGAGTTTATTTCTGGCTTTATTTCAGATGCAAACAAAGCTGAAGGCAATATTCGCGTCTTTAATGAGAGAAACGACCTTGCCACTGCCGATAAGCTAGCCCCACAGTATATTGTAGTGGTTAGCCTCCGAGCCGTTGCATGTGCGGCTAAATTCGTCGATCCTTATGAGTATTATACAACATACCGTATGCATTATTGAGGTGCAGCCTAGAGTCCGACTCACACTGGTTTAGGTTAATGATAAGGAAAACCAACAAATCTTACAAGATCGCCTTAGACCCATTGATGAATAGGTGTTCCACCGACTCGTCATAGATTCCCCGCGAATGAGAAGGCGAAATGGGCACACGGGCCCCTTTTCTTTGTCGGTGAAACTACTTTGGCCCGTGTTTAATTGGCGCCTGACAGCTTACCAGGTTTCAATCATTTAGGAGGCGGAGGGAAGCGGTGTTGCTTTCGTCTTGTACCAAAGGTAGTACGTAATCATCATCACGATGAAGAACAAGAAAGGAAAAATTGCAGCGGGAGTATCGCTTGCGAAGATGTGAGAAGCTGTAGCTCCCAAATAATCGAATGCAAACCCTGCATAAGCCCACTCTTTCAATTTTGGAAATTTTCCCCATAGAATGGCCACAGAGCCGAGAATTTTTGCGAAGCCAAGAATCTTCATCAAATAGAGTGGATACCCGAGTGTGATCATGATTTTAACAATGCTCTCCGGCCCATCTGTGAATAGTTCAACCGCCGCTCCCGCCAAACCGGGAATGAACATAAAAATGGTGAGAATCCAGTAAGTCATTTTTGAGCGCTTGTGCATTTCAAAGCTTCCTTTGTTACGAACTTATCCCTACACTATAAATGAGTGTCCGTTAATAACAAGAAGGCACGTAAGAGTCACTTAGTGAGGTTGAAGTAACCATGGGAAAAACCGAAGCGATGGTTCCGCCGAAAACGAGGTGCAAGAGTGAGGAAAAAAAGGATCTGACTGAGCTTCTTGCGAAGATAGGTGACAAGTGGAGCATTCTTTTGACCATTACATTGTCACGATCGCCCGAGAAGAAAGCAAGGTTTTCCGAGTTGCTTAAACTGGTTGAAGGTATTTCACAGAGAATGCTTACGACCACCTTGCGAAGTCTGGAACGAGACGGTTTTATAACTAGGGAAATTTTTCCTGTCATTCCACCACGCGTTGAATATTCCTTAACGTCACTCGGTGAAAGCCTGCTAATTCCGCTGGAGCATATTGTCGAATGGACCTTGGCAAACCGGTTGGCAATCAGGTCAGCTCGTAGCACTTACGATAACAGGAACGAAGTTTAAGGTTCGCTGGACATAAAATTAGCACGTAGAATCGATCCCTATAGAGCCAAGGAAGAAGATGATCGGCTCAGGCCAGCGGTCTCTAAGGTTTTTATCCCTTACGGACCATGGACTTATAATTAGCTCGACCCGTATAATTCAGGCCCATAGCGTGACAAACGGCACCGTACATGTCTTTTTCCTTCATGCTCCTCATCCTTTCGGGCTCTCCGCTTTCTGGATTGAAACCAAAAGTAAGGCCAGTGGCCGGATCGATGCCGCCGAAGATCCTGTTGCCGTTGAGAAGAGGTGAAATCATCACCACACCATTGTTCAAATGATGACCACTGCCGCCCTCTTTAACTTTATCACGACCAAATTCAGTCGCTATATAGATCATGGAACGATCCCACATTTTGCCCTTGGCCGGGTCGCCATCGACGTCGGTTGCTTTTAACAGCTCTATCAGACCGTCGATTCCTTTGAGGAGAAAACTCCACATTGAATTTTGAGCCGAGCGATGATCAACATGCGACCAGTCAAAGGCGATGGGCGCATTGGGAGTGCCTTTTTCCGCCATCAAAGGCGTATCGCTAGGGGCGATAGTCGCCGCATTCGTAAGGCCATTTTTACAGGCAAGGAAAGCCAGGGCCAGGCGCGCTTCAAAATGGTCGTTAGCGAGGTTATTGAATTTTTCGCGGACCAGGTTAAGGTCTTTCGATACTTCAAACCCAAATTTAGCGAGATCGTTCTTTGCCGGGTCGAGCAGCATAAGTTTGGTAACGTTGTCACCTTTTTCAAGCATATCCACGATTGTTTCGCGATTTTTAGTATAGGATTCGAGGATTCTGGAGCCTTCAAACTTCTTATGAAAACGCGAAACCTGCTCAAGTTGTTTTCTAAGTTCGCGGCCGGTTTTCACTTCAGCTTCGCCGGCCAGTTTCGTTATTCCCTTAAAGCCATGGGTAGCGAACGCAAACATGAGGGGGTCCGACACCAGCTGGGCTCGATACATATCGTTTACCGAGCTATCATCACCATGCAGCGCGTATCCACCGCCTGCAAGCATCAGATTGGCAAGGGGGAGCCCTTTACCGAATTCCATAGCAATCGCCTCAGGAAGGCTGCGGCCCTTATTCGTGTTATCGCCAGACATGGCCCGCTTGGCGGCGACCATATGGTTAACGCTTGAAACCTCGTTGGTCATGACAATGGTGTCGGCCGCATATTTTTTAAGAAAGGTTTCCTGAGCGTAGCCATTGCCAAGGCCGATCACACCTTTGATACTGTTTTTTAGGGACGGTGCCGCATGGAACGGGGAACCCGGTATCGTCACCAAATTTTCGTAAGCTGCCGGACCCGTGCCCTGCGCAAGAAAACTATCGATGATGTTAGCCCCACCCACACCGCAGATTGTAAAGATATATTTCTTTTCACTGCCCTGACCTAACGCTTTTGATCCAGGCCAATTCAAGCCCAAACTAGCAAGGCCACCCAGGGCGGTCATGGCACTCAAGGCATCGCGGCGGGTAGTTTTAAAGGTCATGGGTCATCTCCTTGAACAAATGATTAAAGCAAAATATTTTCGACGCTGGTTGCGATTGCAAAACACATAAGTAGAGCCAGCTTATCGGCAGGCAATTTTTGGCTGAGCATTTCAACCATAACCTTGACTTCCGCAGCTTCCGGGTCGCGGGCGAGTATGCGCCGGTAAAGCTCGCCAGTCTGTGCCTCCACCTGCTTCGCCTCAGGAATCATTCCACTCAAGGGAAAATGCTTAAAAACAACGGCTGTGGCTGCCGCATTCCGATCGAGTTCAAGTCGTTTCGAACAGGCCGCGAGCACGACTCTATCCACTGCGATGGCTGTCAGGACAGTCGGCATTTGAGAGGGCTCATATTGCCCGGATTCGTAAGGCTCGTTGCCGCCAAGAACGGTTAGATGGGTCTTGTCGATGCACGATTGAGTGCCGAGTTCCTTGCAAAAATCCTTCCTGTCGAGAGATAGGCCTGTTACCAACCCATTTTCAAAGGCGCGATAACGCTTCCAGACCAAATCAAGGCCAGGTGCGGCCGGCGCCATATCCCCAGTTTCGGTGGCCGCGGGTATCATGGGATCTCCCCCGGGGCCATGACCCTCTTCTCCGGGACCAGAATCATTCCCACCCTGGGCGCCAGATCCAGTACCCGATTTTTCTTTGGACATATGGCCACCAACCCATTTTGGTCTTTGGCTACAGGCAACGAAGAGGAGGACGAGGAGAATCGCAGCGGTGGGCTTTTTCATTCTTTGTGACCTCCGAAAGCATTGGTTTCGATAAAGCGATGGATAAGTTTATTGAAGGAATACTTATCGTCGGGAAGCCCTTTCCACAGCTTTTCAAATTCCTCGGATTCGTGGGGCAGGATATCGCGGCTCATCGCCTGGCGGAACATCGTGCGAGCTATGTTTTGCTTGAAAAGGTCGGAGTTTCGAGCCTTATCCGCCCAGTCGTTAAGATTCTTAACAGGTTGGCCCTGAATGAAGCCTTGAGCTTCCCAAGGCTGGCGATCGGCTTTGAAACTGCCGGTGGCATTTGTTAAAATTTCCACGACGCTCGTTTCAATGCCATTATAGGTTGAAAAGGCATAAGACAAGGGATCGAGCGTGCTGTGACAAACGGCACATGCAGCCTGCTTGACGTTTTTGTTATCGACATCACGTGGTTCATTGGCGATGGGACTCAAGCCCTCCCCCTTGGCGATATCGACGCCAAGGTACTCGCGGTAGGCCTGAGACGCCGTGTTTCGCGGCAATACCGCGAACATAGTATAAAATGCCATAAACCACTGCGTGGTGATCATCCCAGCCCGTTTTTCCGGCTGAAGGGGCTGTCCACCGGCAAGCACGATTCGCTGGCCAAGGATTTGCGGCAATTCTTCACGGGCGACTTTGCCTTCGACTTTTTTGCCAGCTTCATTGATATGGTAAGTCGCGGACAGGAGTTCACGGACATCACGGTCGTCACTCATTATGTAGGCAAACAAGCGATAGTCCCAGCGATAGTCGGCAATCACCACGTTGCCACCGTAACCAATTGCCGCTGTAGGACGTATTTTTTTGTCGGCGAGTCTAAATAATGCCTCTTTTTTCCAATAGTCAGAAGCAAGACACTTATTGAGTTCTTCATGCAGCATCACTTTTGGGTCGGGAGCGGTGGCAATCGCCTGCATACCTTCATAGGTGACGGATTCACCGCAGTAAATCGCCTTCAGTCGCTTGTAGGCAACAGCTGGCTCATACACTAAAGAAATATTGCCCGCTGGTTTAATGGCAGGATTACCAGGAGCCCCCTTTTGATTTAACTCATCGAGATTTGAGACTCCGTCCCCATCGCTATCACTTCCCTCGATAGACATCAGGGAGGTTCCGACCACTTCAGTATTCAAGGGGCCGCCTAGATGATCGCGCACGTCCGCACCAAACGCGTTGAGATTAGGAGCGCTGGTGTGACAAGTCTTACAAGCATTTACTGGAATATCGCAATAGACTGACGTCGGATATCTTTTACAGAGCTCGGCACCTGCGATCGGAGTCGCGGAGGCTTTCGTTGTAAATAGCAAAAACATGATCGGGACAAGAGGTAAAAATGGACGCATGGCGACCTCAAGCATTGAGTTCTGGACAGCGACCTTATCGGAAGAGACTTGGTAAAACTTGAGAATTCATTGAAAGATTAAAGAATTCTCTTGGCTTAAACTCTGACAATTCTTCTGAGGTAAGGATCGGGAAATATTTGAAGCTTGATTTTGAGGCAGATTTAAGGTTGGCCGGGAATAATCTTTACAAAAAATTGCGATTCGTTTCCAACAGGCTCTGTATTACACTCTATGATCCTAGGGTAAGGCTTGGCCACCTTTCGAACTCTCGCCCTGAGTCCCCCATAATAAGGATTGCTTCCTGATGATATTACAAATTCCCGAGGGTCGCTTTGCAGCTTATCTCTTTGATTGTGATGGAACAATCGCAGATTCTTTGCCGCTTCACTTCAAAGCGTGGGAAACCGCGCTTGCGCCTTTCGGAGCAGCCTTCCCTGAAGACCTCTTCTATGATTGGGGCGGCATACCAGTGCCTAAAACCGTCGAGATGCTCAATACCCACTTAGGCCTTAAAATGCCTATCGAGGAGGTCACCCATGCAAGGGAGATTGCTTATCTCAGTCTCCTTGAAAGCTTAGCTTCCCATGCTGAAGTCGAGGCCATCATTAAAAAGCAGCACGGCAAACTACCGATGGCCGTCGTATCAGGCGGCAGCCGAGGAACAGTGGAGAAAACTCTTCGTAAACTTGGGCTCTGGGAATATTTTGAAGTGATAGTCGGTGCCGAAGACGTAAAAAACGGTAAACCCAGTCCCGAGCCTTTTTTGACCGCCGCCCGGCTGCTCAACGTGGATCCTGCCAAATGCCTTGTATTTGAAGATGCCGAATCTGGTGTTCAGTCTGCGATCGCGGCAGGTATGCATTTCGTAAGAATACCTCAGCGGCCCTAGACCGATTCGCCATCGTGCTAGGTTAGAGATTCCGTGCCATTACAGGCCATTAGAATAAGGCCTCAGTCAGTAGTCGAAAACTGCAGCTGCATGACTGTTTCCACTTCCTCGAACAAATCAACAATTGCATTGCCGCGTCCCGTATCGAGGGCGACAACGAGAATCGTGATACGCTCCTTGTTGTCCCGATCCCTCAACCATTCCGTGATATCTAAATTGATTTGAATAAGTCCTCGGTTGACCTCTTCATGATGCATAGGACCTTGCACCAAACCGCATGGGAACCGAGATCGTTGGGTTTTTCGAGAGCCAAGGGTCCTCGCAAATCATGGTCCGCAACCGCACTCAACCCCTCGCCATCAAACGCAAAAAACCGCAACACTGTGCGATGGCTCACCAAGGGATCGGTTGGGACAGGAATATTCAGCACGAGGAGCGACGCATGGTTTTCCTCTTGACTCAGGCCTTTCAATTGATCCGCAATCTCGGTATTGATCGTGAGATTGCTCAAAAGAATTTTTTCTTAAACTCGTGAATAGCTTTCGATCAAGCGTTCATTTCGCCTCGAGAGATCCGGCCCCGAATCTTGAGGCTCAGTGTTTTCGAGCTTATCGTAAATAGAGGCGATGCCAGGGCAGAAACTAAGCGTTTCTATGCTGCCAGGACAATGCATGCACGCTGGCCAGTTTCCGCCAGCTGAGAAAGGACCGGAGACCGCCCGGCGCAAATGTTTTTTATCGTTAGATTGGAACCAGGCCACGGCTGTCAAAAATTTTTGCTTGGAAAGTTCATCCTGGTCCTCCCATCGACGACGCAAGTTTGGGGCCAGGAGCTAGGCTTTCAGCTTTGTACCCGACCAAAGGTCTGGCAATCAGCCCCAAGCCAGGATGCACTCAGACTGGAACCAAGAAGGAGCTGCCGGCGGGTCCATAGGCTGTTCATGATAAGTCCTTTGGGTAAAATTTCCTGCATTCTAGTGCTAAAGGGTCTGCCGGAGGGCTCGATACTAGCGGCGGTAGGCCTTCCGCGTCAAGAACGCGGTATCTACCTAGGATTAGGGATAGGTCCTATCTGTCAAACAGGTTTCTACTGGTAATGATGGGCTGGGAGCTCTACATTCATAGGTGGCACGATCTCAGGTTTAGGAAAAGCGATGATCCAAACGGCATTTGATGAGCACCATCTCCTTCGAAAAACCTTTATCCACTTGCGGGGAATCGGGGAGCGGACGGAGCGTCACCTATGGTCGCTAGGAATCCGTGACTGGAATCATCTGGCCGCTGAAGCTCCCCATCTTTTTGGTGCCAAAAAACTTTATGAGATACAGGAGGATCTTGAACTTTCGCTCATGGCCTGGGATGCAAGGGATCTTTTCTTTTTTCATAAGTTCTTACCTAGCAACGAGCGTTGGCGTATGATACGCGGAGCATTCGACGATATAGCCTATTTTGATATTGAGGCGAACGGCGGGGGTATGCCGCCCTTGGCTGAATCGACTGTAATTGCCTTTTTATTTCGTGGTGAACTGCTGCAGGAGCATGAGAAAAAAGCCAAACGCCAGCTTATCGAATATATTTTAGCCGAATCGTCGCTGCTTTGTACTTTCAATGGTGCTGCCTATGATGTCCCTTTCCTAGCCCATGAATTTGAAGTGCCTTTTCACAAGGCGCACGTCGATCTTTGTCACTGGCTTAGGGCCCAGGGCTTCCAAGGCGGTTTGAAGGCGATACAAAAAGCCTTTCCTCATTTGCACCAACGCTCAAGTATGGATATCGATGGCTGGGACGCAGTCAGACTTTGGCGCCTCTATGAGCAGGGCATCGACTCGGCACTAACCACGTTAATGTGTTACAACGCTGAAGATGTATTGATCCTGCACCCGCTTTTAGTTGAGGCCTACAACAGACAGAGCCTCGCTCATGGCGACCTTGAAGCCGGCACGCTGAATCTAAATCCTCTTCCTGCCCTTGACACGGATGTGGACCCGGAAGTCTTCGCCAGATTACGTTCTGGGAACTCTGGTGCTGGCTATCGGGGCGAGCGATTCCGCAGTCCAAACAAAACCGTCGAAACTTAGCATCATGTTCGAATTGCGATAAAATTTTCCCATAGATGGTCCTAGGTCAATCGATAAGACACAGTTCACGACCTAAGCCGTTGACTGCGTCTTTGTCTTTAGCCTTGAATCGTCCTGCGACTTTAAATTACAGCTTGCATCGACGTTTATTCATGGACCAATCAAATGCCTTCGGTGCCTGTTTTGCTCGACTCATTAAAATCTATTTTTTGGTGCTCATCCTTATCAGCCTTATAGGTTTCACCGCTAAGAATCGCTTTGGTGAAGCCAACAATTTCCACAAAAGAGCTTGAACGTGTGTCCCAAAATTCAGCTCTTTCAATGTATACCTTCATCAATGCGCAATGAGCATCATCCACACCTTCGGGGAACCAGGCCTTGAAAGCGGGCTTCCAAAGTTCTTTTTTCTTGTCTAGATCATGGACGATTTCGCCTAGGCCGCTCACCGAAACATAGCGATTTTTCTCTGGCATGGCATAGCTAAGATTCACGCGAGGATCCGACCCGACTTCTTGGGCCTTCGCACTATGATCGCTCGTAAAGAACCAAAAGGTTCCATCGGGAGTCGACTCGACAGTTTGCATAGGACGGCTCCGCAGATTGCCTTCCTTATCCTGGGTCGTCATCATTGCCATCTTAACGTCCGTGATGAGTTCAAGAAGATGATTCATCGCCTCGCTTTTACTCATTTTGCTCTTTTCCTTTTGATCATCTACTGGACGTGATTGGCCTTTTTGCTTTTCCATGCCTCATTCCTCTTTTGGTGATTCTTGTCAGGCTTTTTTAATGGCGTCTTTTATCCATTCCCATCAATGAAGCGTATCTAAACAACGATTGAGAGCCTCAATATGCTCCTTTTGCCGAAGCTGAAGACGTTCGGTCAGTAACGATTTAAGGTCGGGCAGAAGATCGGGATCATCCATTATAGCCTGATATTCTTTAAGCCCATGCTCTTCGCCTTCCTTGAGTGCTTTTATTGATGCCGTATCACCAAAAAGACTTGCTGTCCCTTCTACTGTTTTTGCCCAAAGGCCCCACGCACCCGAGCTTTCATCCGCAATACCCCCAAATTGGCGAATTTCTTCGCGAAGCAGCCTCACAGCCTGGGCATGTTCGTTCGATATTCTTTCCAGTGCGGCGATCGCTGAGACATTGGATACGCGTTCGAGAGCCTGCTGATAGGTTTCCACCGCCGAAAGCTCGCCGCGCAAAAGACGGTTTAATGGTTCAATTCCATTCTGTAGGGTTTCCATAATCACTCCTATGTGAAAACAATGAGAAAAATTAGAAAATCAAAATCAGAACGTCTGCAGCGAAAATCATACAGACTGTCCTTCACTGCCTACGACAAGGGCTCTGATAAGGTCGTAGACTTGTATCCCCTCGATCTATTGCAATATGAGGGCCGTCTCTGCCCGAGTAGCAACCTTTTTCAGCAGCCCATCGATTTTAAGACTGGGATGAGAGGCCTCGGTACTTTTTATGAGGCTGCGTTCATTTTTATCGAAAGCGCCTGCCCGGCCTCAACTTGCCGCCTGACCCTAGCCTGACGCCAGGAGTTTCGCCCTTATAAAACCGTGAAATACAGCATAGGTGAATATCCAAACCAGGCTTTAAATACAGACTATTATTGTGCTTATCAATTAAGCCTTCACGAATTCGATACTTGCTGATAGGCTTTGCATACCTTCACCAAGAATAACCAAAAAAAACTTCAAATTCAGATCCACAAACAACGAGGAGCTTAAATGCGTCTTATGGCAGGTGTTTTTGTGTTGCAAATCCTTTCCGCCTGTGGGCAACCCACTGAAATTTCGGATACCCAGTCCCTAGTCCTGGCATCACCGTCCAGCAAATGGCCTTCGCCGCAGGCAATTCCCGTCTGCATTATGAATCGCGATGAAATCGGCGACCAACTCTATGCTGACGTAAAAAACTTTGTCACCAACGATTATGCCAGCAAGACCGGCATTCGGTTTATGGGCTGGGAGGCCTGTACGGATAGTCAAAAGAAATCGAGCGTGGTGCGGGTTCAGTTTAATCGAACTCACAACTGGGCGAGCCATTCGACAGTGGTTGCCGGCGGCGGGCTTTCCATGGTCGGCCGAAGCGCTGTGAGCTGCGGCGCCGATTGTGCCGGTGGCACGATGCGCCTCGATATTGGGGCAGATGGTGAATATCCAGCTGTCGACAGCCCTTATCGAAGCTTCGTCACCAATCGCACGCGGGCTACTGCGGTCCATGAATTTGGACATGCTATCGGGCTCATGCATGAACATGAGCGAACCGATGTCGTAAACTGCGATAGAAATACAGGCCGGGTGCAAGCGCAGCCGCCTTACGTCTATGTTGGGAAATATGATAGTGACTCGATCATGAACTACTGTCATTCGGATAGCATTACAACGCTTTCGGCAGGAGATGTCGCGGGCATTTTATACCTGTACCCTAAACTGTCCCCAGCTCACTGACGAGACAGCAAAGACCTTAACCTATCCCATTCGAAAATCTTCGAACCTGGCGGAAGTAGGGGCGGATTCAAACGGGGAAGTGTTGAAATTGACCTTTTGATTGCTTTTTAATCCAGTGAAAGGCGAATTGCACCGCTTCCCGATTTATCCGGCTGCCAATTTTTCAAAAGAATTTAGATTTGCCCAATTTAATAATCGGGCCGATCATAAATTATGGTTGGGACACTGTGCCTGGATCAACTTTGGCTTTATCCTTTTCCTTCACTTTTCCTTTTGATCCCTTGACGGCTTTTTCTTTAGGAATCGCTTTGATGAATCTTAGGGTCATCCGATCGCTCTCACCGATATCAGCATATTTCTGATGATCCACGTCACCCTTTTGAAAGGTGGGGGGCAGGGTCCAGACACCATCGGGATAATCCTTGCTATCCTTGGGATTGGCATTGATCTCGGATTTGGCGTCGAGCTTAAATCCAGCCGTGGTCGCATATCGGATGACTTCGCTTTCTTTTACATATCCCGACTTAGCTTTAGGATCCTGTTTTTTCTTCGGATCAGCGCGGTGCTCAACCACACCGAGGATACCGCCTGGCTTAAGGGCGGCAAAAAAGGCTTTAAATTCCTCCTGCGCTTTATTCTGATTCATCCAATTATGAACATTACGGAAGGTTACGATCATATCCACCGGTTCGCTCACAGCGAGTGGTGTCCCAAGTTCTAAGGGAATAAAAGTAGCCTTCAGCTCGGGTTTGCCTTCAAACCAGGCCTTATATTCAGCGACCGCCTTGAGCAGCCCTTCACTACCAGTCGTTTGGACCGCAGCAATAAACTCGCCTTTAGGCGTGAGGAGAGGAGCCAGTATTTCGGAATACCAGCCTGCGCCCGGACTAATTTCGATCACCCTCATATAAGGCTCGAGACCAAAGAACTGTACTGTCTCCAAAGGATGACGAAAGGCATCGCGTTCCTTGTTAGCGGGACTACGATAGCTGCTGTCCACAGCTTCGGCAATCGTCGTGGGCAGCGCAACGACAGGAGTCTGCTGAAGGGTTTCCACAGGAGGTTTCGGTTCGCTAGCACACGAGGCAACAGAAAAGATAGGCAAGAGGATGAACAACGAGCGAAGGGATTTCATAGGGACTCCATGGACTTAGGACCGGATTGTCATTGACTGAAGAGTGGCATGACCGGGCTTGGAAAGTAAACCTGAGTCAAGAAGAGTTGCTGCACAATCAAAAGCGAACAACTCATTTTCGGAAATCTAAATTGGAATTCAGGTCTCATTCTCTGGGCAGCCTTGCCTTAGACAAAATAAGCAAATATTTATAGATTGTTAAGACTTTTTTTAAAAATCAGGTCTCATAATTTTTGCCGATTGTTATCTTCAAACCGAATCGTTTCAGTCCTTCGTTAATTTTTGTAAATCCATTTCAAGAAAAGTTTAATGCCATAACAGTCCCAAGAGTGACCCGATGCTATCCCAAGGAGTAAGAAGATGTTTAAAAAATCTAGGATTTTTGCGCTGTTATTTTTGATTGGCTGGCCAGTTATGTTTGCCTGTGGAGGACCCAGCAGCTCTTCTGACGGAGCTAGCAGTAAGCTTAAGATCGTCGGCGGAACGACGGTTAGTGCCCTAAACTATAAAAACCAGTTTCAATCCATTGCTTCTCTTCGTTATGGTGGCTTGCATTTCTGCGGCGGTACCCTTATCGCAGCAAATAAAATTCTAACTGCGGCCCACTGTCTCGCCGATTTTTCCAGTTCGTCGATCAAAAACGATATAACCGTTGTGCTCGGCAGCTCACGGCTTGATAGCAGTGTGGGAGCCCAGAGCTTCAGAGTTGCGAGTTTTAAAATAGACCCTCGCTATGATGCTGATACTAGTCAGTTCGATATGGCCGTAATTACCCTGAAAGGGGCAAGTACCCTCGCTCCCGCGAAAGTTAATACCAGCAGCAAACTACCCATCATCGGTTCCAGCACTATAGTTGCCGGATGGGGATCGACGCGTGAGGGCGGGAACGTTAGCACTCAGCTTAAAGCCACCACGGTCGCCATCGTTTCGAATGACGACTGTGAAGCAGCTTATGGCTCCAATATTTATGCAGGCAGTCTTTGCGCCTACACTCGTAGCACCGATTCTTGCCAGGGTGATTCAGGTGGGCCGCTCTACAGTTCCGATGGCACAACCTTAACTGTCGTGGGTGTTGTGAGTTGGGGTTACGGCTGCGCTCAAGCAGGTTATCCTGGCGTTTACACCCGTGTGTCGGAATTCAATCCCCTTAATTTCTAAATTTCGCAGCTTCGAGCCTAATTTTAATCTCATATTCGTCAAGACGTCCCTCCAACTGGGCCCTGGTGATTTCGGTTTCAAAGGTTCCTAGGAACCGACACCGACCGCCAGGCCCAATTCCCTCCAGCTTCCTTTCAATTCCCAAGCACTTGAAATCGGGAAAGGGAAAGGGAAAAAGATAGCCGAATAGGCGGTCAAAGACTACAGGGCAGGGGTCAGGCTTATTTTAATGACGCTTTTGCAGACGGGTTATCGTCAAAAATCAATATTGTTTTGCTGCTGATTGTCCCGCTTTGTCACTGCCTTGGCATAGGATTCAAGCTGAAAATGAGTAACCGAAACTTGGACGTCGGCCTGTGGAAAAGGCTTTAAAAGGCTTTTAAGAATAGGCAGAAGGACGATCCGATAATTGGAAAAGTGAGCTGTGACGTCAAAGTGAAAGACGTTTACGGTATATCTTGGTATAACACCCATCATCGACTCATGACGAACCTCCAATCCGCCTTTGCTCAGGCGCCGGGCAATCTCACGACCCGATTTCGCCAGCGCCTTTGATTCATTTATCACTTCATCGTCATAGCTCTTCACTGAAATTGACACATTGATTCGATCGCCCGGCGTGTTCATCGCTCGCCAGAAGTTCATCGAATATTTTTCTTCGAGTTCCAGTTTAGTCCCGCCAGCCAATGTCCATGGCATCCGTTTCGAAAGGGACTTGTCCAAGGTTAATTTGGCGAACTTGGAATGATCGACTTGAATGCTCTCTTTTTTCTCGAGCCTTTCAATCATCCTTTTGGCAACGCGATGGGAGGCATGGGTGGCCCCTACTCTCTTCAATTCCATGAAAAACCTTATGCTAGTACACCCTTTAACGGGAGGCTGCCCCCATTATGCCCTCTTAAAGCTTCGATGATATGGAAATTTTAAATACTTTAAAGTGAGAGTGGGATAAGGCGACGCCAGAGCAAAAGGAAATAGGGTAACTATTTGAAATATCTGATAGAAAAAAGCAAAAAAGGCTTTGGTCTATCGATTGCAGAAGTTTAGAGAAACCAGCTCAGGCTGCCTTATCGGTCATATGTTCGCAAAGCAAAAGAAAAGCTGCGTCGAGTTCGGCTTCAACAAGATCGATAAGTCGCTGCAAATCAGACACATTCAGGGCCTCGGCCGTATGTTCGACCGTGGAGCAAACTTCAGCAAGGCGCCGCACCCCAAGGTTTCGCGAGAGTCCCTTTAACTTGTGGCTCCAGTGCACCAGTGCTCCCGAATCTAGCCTCGCAAGCGCTTCGCCCAAACCTTTAAATGCAATCGGCGCCTCTTGCCTATAAATGAGAATCAGTTCGTCGACAAAGCTAGTCGGTTCCGACGGATCGTCGAGCTCCCGGAGATTGGAGATAGTAGCCTCATCGATTCTAACGAATTGGGAATAGGTTCCTTTATCATCTACCTTCATAGCGTTCACCTTGGCGAAAGTTTTTTCACAGGGCTATCTTGGTCTTGGATTTCTCGGTGCCACGTTTGACAAACTTCAGGCAAACCCCCTTACCGTAATCCACTTCAATCTGAAGTGGAGCATCGATTTCAGCCAGATACCCTCTCAGCTTGGATATCCTTTTATCGAGAGTATTACCGGCGACACTGAGTTCTCCCCATAAGCGTCTCTTTAAATTTTCTTTTGTCACAATCATCTCACGATTCTCAATCAGGATCGTAAAGAGTTTGGCCTCAAGCTTAGGCAGGTACACTCGTGTTTCGCCCACTATAACTATTCCATCCGCTTTGGAGAAGGTCAGATCACCGACTATGATTTCATCACGGTAGCGCAGTTGATTCATCTCAGCCAGGCGTGCCTGAAGTCGTCCGACTAACTCTGAGCCGTGAATAGGTTTGCGAATGAAATCGTTGGCGCCGGCCGCAAGGGCATCGCCAACCATGTCGGCATTTTCATCGGATGTCACGATAATGATTGGGGTGTACTTCCATATCAAGCGAAGATGAGGAATAACATCGAGGCCGGAGATATCAATACCAAGATGCACATCGATGAAGGCGGCAACGGGATCAAAGGAGTTGGCCCGACGAAGAAGCGTATCGCTCGAAATAAAGGGTAAAGAGGGGATTCCGGTAGTGCGGGCGATAATTGGGGCAATCATCAAATCATCGTCAAGGGTTATCGTGTAATGTTTTTCCCTTTCCATTTGGTTCCTCTCATGGCTTCAATTCTCAAAAGACAGGACTTGAAAGAGCGCTAGTCCTGTCATCGGTTAATTCGGCCGTTCCATGAACCAAAACCCAGCGACTGGACCTAAGGGATGCACCTTTATTCGTTATTTTTTAAAGCCCGTGCCCTTCTCCTTAAGAATTCCTGAGCGAATCTCCAGGATTTAGAATTATTACGTAGGAACATCAAAGCCACTTTCCGTTCTAATACACGAAACAAAGATCCGTCAGTGCTGACGTTTGCGTCACCATTCCCAGTACGCCGTGTGCCGATTGCTTGGCAAGCAGTCGCTATAACTGAAAATTAATGCGCGGGGCCTTATTGAAGTTCCATTGGCCTAGACAGCGCTTCCTTGAGTCGCTCCAGAGCCAAAGGCGATAGACCGACACTTTCATAGGGCCAAGCTTTGGCCAAGACTGAAAAAAAGGGGAGAGAAAATGCAAATGAAGAGCGATCATTACCTGTCTCGCGAGGTACAGCTATGAATACAAGTGAGGCTCCATTATCAGGTAAGCACTTTGTGCTCATCGACGATGATCCCACGTTTCGTGCGACTTTGCTAAGATCCGCTAAGAGGAATGGGTATCAAATTGATGCCTATGAATCACTGGAGGAATTAGGCGCAGTTGGTTTATTGAATCGCTACGACGTGGCGATCGTCGATTATGATCTCGGCATTTTGAATGGCCTTGAGATAGCAGAATATTTAGAGCTGCTCTGCAGCAACACCCCGATGATTCTTGTGAGTGCCAACGATAGACGGGCCGATACTCGCCAGTGGCCCAGGTCAATAAAAAAATTCATCCAAAAATCGATGGGCTACCGTTACATCCTTGAGCAGGCTGAACGCTGTGCCCAAGACCACTTACGGCCAAGGCCCGGAGAGACTTCTTAAGTCTAAGTTTAAGCTAAGGGTTTTGACCTGGAATTAAAGGTCATCTGTGAAGTTATTCCCAATATCAAAGACAGCAAAGGCACAACGCCCAAGCCAGCAATAGCAAAACTCAGTGATGCTGTTTTGACAAAGATTGCCGCTAAAAAGGCCACTTCTCATGAATCTTTAATTAAACTTCCCATTCTTCTTGAAATTATGCGCGGTCGACCTCAAAACAGTCTTACTTTTGAAGAGAGTTCGGACTATTCTAATGGGTATATACTGAGCAATACATGGGCGTCGGTCTCTGAATCGAGTCAGGCGATCGCGAGTTGATCTAACCCCTTTGGCGAGAGCTTCATGAATGACCACGGCGCTGCTTCCCCCCTCCCCCATTCAGCATCACCTGGTGCTACGTCTTCGACCGTCGCTCTTGGCTCGGGATACTATCTAAAGGAAATGACTGAAAAGGAATTTTTCCCGCTATTCGGCCAACACTACGAGCGTATTTTCGGCGAAGACCATACTTTTTTTGGAGGCGACTATTACAGTGACGAGGAAAAATCCAAAATAAAGTCCTTAGGCCAAAGAATGGGCAACCTCTATCGCCTGCACCTTGCTGTCTTCTCAGAATCCCATGAGTTTGCTGGATTTTCTTTTGGCTATCAGGAGACGGCTGAAAGCTTTTATATGGTCTGCTCAGCCGTGATTGAGGAGCATCGCCGCCAGGGACTTTATTCAGCTTTGCTTGACGCCGTCGTGGCCCAGGTTGCTGAACAGGGATTTCAGATTATTTATAGCACCCATTGTGCGACGAACAATGCCGTTATAATTCCTAAGCTCAAGGCTGGCTTTGTTATAGCGAAACTTGAACTGTCCGACATGTTCGGGGTGGTTGTGAACCTTCACTACTATACCAACCCTCTGCGAAGGCGGGTGATGGACTATCGCTCCGGTCTATGCATTCCCGATGAGGAAATGAGAAGCAAGCTCAAGCTCAATAAGTCTTAGCACGGGATTTTGTGGAGGATAGGAATGCCGAGGCATCGGCAACGCCCCAGAGCCTGGGATCAATGCAGAAAGGGCTTATGGGCTTCATCCTGATAATGGGCCAGAGTGTTGACGAGTTTATCCCTGTCGATGGGTTTTGAAAGAAAATCGTCAAAACCCGCTCTTTGAGCTTTTACCCGGTCTTCGATCTGGGTATGAGCCGTTAGAGCGATGATAGGGGTTTTACAGCCCTTCATCCGCAGGTGGGTGGTGACCGTATAGCCATCCATATGCGGAAGCTGGATATCCATAAGGATAGCGTCGTAGGTCTGTTTCGCAACGGCACGAATTGCCTCTTCGCCATTTTCCACGCATTCGACTATAGCCCCGGCTTTTTTCAACAGCCGCGAAAGAATGAGCCTATTGTCTTCACCATCTTCAACGACGAGCACCTTAAGCCCGGCCAATGAGCCGATATCCATTAAAACCGGCTTCTCGCCCAGAAGTCCTTCCTCTGAAAGCAGGGGATCGGCTGATTGGATAGCATTGATTTCAACGTGGGGATCGATCGTGATTCGAAAGGTTGACCCAATCCCGATCTCACTCCTTAGCAATTGTACTCCGCCCCCAAGACCCTCCCCCAATCGCCGGGCCAGGGAAAGTCCAAACCCGGCACCATTAAGACTCTGGTTTTCAGTGCCCTCATCTATGGCAAAAGGCTGGAAAAGCAGCGCGAATTGGTCAGAAGAGATGCCGCGACCGCTATCGGTGACATCGATATGCAAATAGCTGCCCGGATCTTCCTGAAGGGTCTTAGGCACCATCGAGACCTGGACCTTCACCGTGCCCCGTTCCGTAAATTTCACGGCGTTGCCGATGATATTCACCAGAATTTTTCGAAAGCGCAGGGGATCGGTAAGCACTTTTAAAGGCAGAGGGGTAAGCGACTCGTATTTAAGCTGGAGATCCTTTTCACTCGCCATTGATTCAAATTCGGCAAGTATCTTCAAGACCTCTGCCTCTATCATAAAATCCAAATTTTCCATATTCATACTCCCCACTTCAAACTTGGCAAGATCGAGCAAATCTTCAAACGAGGCCATAAGACCAAAGCCGTTGCGGTGAATGCTAGCCAGATCCTCTTGTAATTCCTCGTCAGGATCAGGCCGCCCCAGCATGAGATCCGCAAAACCCAGTATGACCCCAAATGTGGGGTCTTTAAACAGTGACCATTATGTGCAAAGATTTTCCGTTGCCCATCTTTATTTTCAATACGGTCTGTTGCGGCCGCTCCATCTCTTCTTGCGCGATGATCTCTGGCCCGCTGCAGCTGATCAACCGGAGAGTCGTCGCAGTCGGGGCTTTTTCGCGCGCCGCTGACCACAGAAAGAATATAACATGGTTCGCCGGGATAGCTCGTCCAGGAGCTGCTCTTCAATTGAAAGCCGACCAAACCTCTCTTTGAATTCACGACTAACAAATCATTTAATACCGACTTTTGCCGGCTTCCGCACTCGGAAAGATGACTTGAAAATATCAGCTGTGATGAATCGACGAAACTATCGCTAAAATATTGATTCTGAGTCTCCTCTGACTAAAGGCCTAGGCAGTCCGCAGCAGCGCGAATCATATCTAACATTACACCATCGCTCGAAAATGTTATCAGTCCTAATGGCGCAATTCGATAAGCACGCTGATGATAAGCTAAAGCTTCAGTGAGCTGCTTTATCTGGGCTTTGAGTCTATGGTTTTGTGTTTGCAGGTGCACCATCTCGTCGTGGAAAACGGTACAATTTGCTGCCTTAAAGCATCCTATTTAAGATTATTCAAATGGATTGGTATCCTCTCACAATTGCTTAGCAATTTAATCCTATCACGACATAACATGTGAGGCCCTTTCTGATTTCTCTCTATAGCAAACGGAGGACTACCGACTCAATGGGTGCAAAATTTTGGCCGCTCCTTATCGATAAAGCCCCCCCAGTCTCCCCACACTCTACAGAACGCTATCGAGCAGGCATATCCATAGCCTTTTGCTGTTAAACCACCCACGCTAGATAGCCACCGAGCATTGATACCTGTAGGGCGTCACCAACAAGTAGAGTATTTTTCTCCGTTCATGCAACGATTTGCCAACAGCTGAATGCGCCTTCAATTTCCTCTTTTTACTGACGGCGAAACGGGGCGGGTCCCAGACTTGAGTTCATTGGCAAACCCTGAGCAGAACGGCCTCTGTATTGCTCAGCGCCGCCGTTGAAAAGAGTGGCAAGATTCGTGCACAGCAGTTTTATGAACCAACCTATCCAGAGGAGCGTTTCATATGATTAGAGGCTTGGAACACCCCCTTGCCATGCTTACCGGCCTACCCTGGGCCTCGCCTGGCTAGGGAACGGGACAGGGAACTTGAACTTTGCCGCCCAAAAAACTATTTACCAACAATATCAATCGAATATCTGGAGTCTATATGCAACGCAATGTAGCTGGAATTGAGAGACTTGCCTCCCTAATCCTGGGTGGCTTAAGTCTTAGTCAAACACTTAGTAGCAAACGATCGACAGCATTGCGCACGGCCGCCGGTAGCATGGGACTGGCGCTTCTGTGGCGAGGTGCAAGTGGAAGCTGTCCGATTTATTCGAGCCTAGATATCTCAACAGCGACTAAGGGCCAGTCCCTAATGGGCCCAGATCTGCTTGAAAGAAGCTCACTCGTCAACCTACCGATCGACGAAGTTCGTTCCTTTTTAGAAATGGAAGAAACTCCCTACGGACTCTTTGACAGCGGCATTATTGACGATCAGTATCAGATCAATATCGATGACCGAACCTGGACTTTAAGCCTGAGCCCCCACGCTGATCATGAAAGAACTTTGATCAAAGCCAGCTGGGTTCAAAATCCCTCTCCATCATTAGAAACCCAGGACGAGCCGATAGATCCGGGCACTTTGGGGCGAAGTCCAAAGTCGGCTCGAATGCTTGAACTTCGTAAACTCAAGTCATTGATGGAGACAGGCGAGATCGCTACAATCGAAGGCCAATCTCACGGAGAACGCAGCCCTATCGGCAAGCTCGTCGAAAAATTTGGAGACTTCCTTTTGGAGAAGGTGCAGAGCAAGACAGCTCTTAGCAGTCCAAACGATCTTCACCCAATTCGGGAAGACGCAGCACGCTTATCTTATCCCTTTGAATCTAATCCTAAGAGAAAGGCTCACGCATGAAAGCTCTCACCTGGCAGGGACGCGACAAGGTCGGCATTGAGCAAGTTCCTGATCCTCGTATTTTAAATCGTAGTGACGCCATTATAAAAGTCAGCAGTACGGCGATCTGCGGGTCTGACCTTCATCTCTATGGGGGTCGGGTGCCAAGCCTTCTCAAAGGTGACATTCTCGGTCATGAATTTATGGGTGAAGTGGTTGAAATCGGCCGTGACGTAAAGCACCTAAAGCTGGGTGATAGAGTTGTGGTTCCTTTCAACATTGCCTGCGGGCAGTGCTATTTCTGTGAACGCAAGATGTTTTCCGCCTGCGATAACTCCAATCCCAATCCAGCCATTTCCCTTATGGCCACTGGCCAGGCGACTTCGGCTCTCTTTGGATATACCCACATGTGCGGCGGCTACGCCGGCGGTCAAGCAGAATTTGTTCGTGTACCTTATGCCGATATTGGACCTATGGTCGTTCCAAATAATATCGACGATGAGATGGTGCTGTTTTTGTCCGATATTTTTCCTACCGGATATATGGCCGCAGAAAACTGTGAGATCAAAGCGGGCGATACTGTGGCCGTATGGGGTGCCGGACCGGTTGGACAGTTTGCAATACGAAGCGCCTTCCTGTTAGGTGCCGGTCGTGTCTTTGCTATTGATCGATTTCCCGAGCGGCTAGAACTTGCCAGGCAAGGGGGAGCGGAAACCATCAATTACGAAATTGATGACGTCTATGAAACCCTGCAGTATGAAACGGGCGGCCAAGGACCTGATTCCTGCATTGATGCTGTCGGTATGGAAGCTCATGGCCATTCTATTGACGCTTTGATGGATGACGCGAAGGCCATGTTACGTCTTCAGCCGGATCGTGCCCATGCCTTACGTCAAGCGATAAGGGCCTGCCGTAAAGGGGGTATTGTTTCGGTGCCTGGAGTTTATATAGGGTTTATCGATAAATTTAATTTTGGGATGGCATTTAACAAAGGCATAAAATTCAAGACGGGTCAGACCCATACTCATAATTATATGCGCCCTCTTCTTGATCGCATCCTAAATGGCGAAATTGATCCGTCTTTCGTCATCAGTCATAGACTGAGCCTCGACGAAGCCCCGGAGGGCTATAAGATGTTCAAAGAAAAACAAGATAGCTGCACAAAGATAGTCATGCACCTGCATTAATCTTAAACCCAGACAGAGGTCAAGGCGACCTCCTCCCCGCTAACCTAGAAGGGAAAGTTTTTTATGCAAATAACCGAGCAGGAAAAACGTGATGCGGTTGGAATTGAACTCGCCGACATTCTGTATCGTCAGTCCATGATTCTTAAATGCAATGAGACTCTGCACTTTACAGAAGCTGATGCGGTGTCGGAAGTATTCAAATCCACGGCGCAGGAAGATGAAAAGAACTTTCGTCTAATCGAAACGGCCGTCGGCAATTTCGGTTTGAGACGGGAGCCGAAAAGCGGCTCGGTGATACTGACCGATGCCTTCTGTGAGCTGATTGAGGATCATCTCACCTTGCCCATAGAAAAGCTTTCAGCTTATTTACTGCTCAAGCAAAATCAGGCCATATGTAGTAATTTACTTCATAAATCAGTGCAGATATCAAAGGCCGATATCAAGGCGGCTCTAGCGCCATTAGATGGGGTCCATGCAATCTTAATTCGGCAGTTAAGCGAACTCAATGCCCATCTGGAACAGACAGGTGTGGAATGGATTACGGGAGAGGCGCCATCTACGGGATTTTTCGGAAGGGTCAGGGATGTGGCAGCCAACGCCCTTGGTGGTGTCATGGCCAAAGTCGCGAAACCGGCCGATGAGATGTTAGTACTCGATATTTTAAAAATAGATCATAGAAAGGCCGAAGCCCTTTTCAACGAGATTCGGGACTCGAAGGACAAATACGAAGCTTTCGATCTTTTCAATCAGTTGAAGGCCGATATTACGGCCCATTCCGAGGCCGAAGAGGAAACGGTTTATCGGCGCTTTCTGAAAATACCCGAGCTCAAGAAGAAACTGGACGATGCTTGGCGTGATCATGTGAAGATGCGGGCGATCATAGATTCCATATCCCATACTAAAAACAACCACAACCTCTTCCTCAGTTTGGTATCGGATTTGGAAAATCTGGTCAAACATCATGTTGAAGAAGAGGAAGGCGAGATATTTAATCTCATTAGGAATAACAGCGACCAGATTGAATTGGTCCAGCTATCCCACGCTTTTATGCAGCACAAGCAAAAAGTGCAGGAATCGATCAGTACTCACGGCATCAACTCACCGGTCAGCGGGATGATGAAACCGACAAGGTCTCAAGGGCAGGGCGATGCCCTATCACCTTCTGCACACCCCCTCCATCCGTGAGTGTCTAAGTTTTAAAAAGGTCCCATAAAAGAGTTTGAGCGTAATAACGCTCAAACTCACTTTTTCTTACCTAAGGACTGACTCAAGCTTCGAAGATTCAAACTCGAAGCCTTAAGGACTCTCGCTTTAAAAGATTCTTTCATAAGACTTAAGGAATCACTCTTCTTTTTTCTTGAAAACGATGCAATACAGTCTTCAGGAAGGATTATATTATAGTCACGCACATAGGCGTCAGCCGCAGTAAACAGTATACAGCTTTCAGCAGTCAGGCCGGTCAAGATTAAAGTTTTAGTTTTGAGTGAGCGTAATACGATATCCAAGGGACTGGCGTAAAAGGCGGAATGCTTCGGCTTCAGAATATAATAGTCTTCCGGACTTGGCAGTATTTTTGTGACACTTTGCCTCGTGATTGAATCTTCGTTTAGGCAGGCCTCAAGGTGCTGGTTGAGATTCGATCGCCATTTTCCAAAGTTGTCGTTGACATAAATAATAGGAATTTTTGCTGCGCGGGCCCGACCCAGCAATTTTTCTAGATTATGACTCATCTTCCGATATGGATTAAGCAAATCCTCTCCACCGGCAAAATTTAATTGGTTGATGACATCAATCAGCAATAAGGCGAGAGAATTACGGTCTGGCACGCTGCCATGCAGGTCGGATTCGATTCCCTTCACTTCTCCCATGACCCTTCACTTTCCGATAGCCAATTGTATGAAAGAAATCAGCCAGGTGTTTTGCCTGGCTAAACCATAGCCCGTGGCCAGACAAAGGCCCAGACTATGAGCATAAAGAAAGCCGTGGCTGGATTTTATGGTTTTCATAAGTACCTCGCGATGAAAGGTATAAGCTTTACACTCTAGTTCCTGTCCAGAATTTGCCGTCACTGCGTTAGTTAGTTTCTGTCCGGAAATGGGGATGGCAAGGCGCGAGGCAGAAAAAAA
>CAXSGP010000077.1:0-23549 GCA_964236955.1 uncultured Oligoflexus sp.
AGTTTGCCTGTACTTTTCAATCACTTATCTCAAACGTCAACAGCCCCTAGTGTCTGAGCGGAAAAGGCGAAGGCCGGGTTTCATCGGCAGAAAAAAATGCTCATTTATGCGGAATAAACTCCGCTTTTTTTCTGCCTCGCGCCTTACCATTCCCGATTTCCGGACAGACACAAACTAGCCATAGCGCGGCGTCGAAAATTTTGCTCTTTTGTTGGAGTGGCCTTCTTATATAATAATTTGCATTCAGTCTGGAGTATCTCATGCTTACTTTTAAAGGGACCCGATCCTACATCGCTTCACCCGAGTTGCAGGAGATTGTAAGCGTTGCCTTTGATTTGCAGAAACCATTGCTTATCCGGGGTGAGCCGGGCACCGGTAAAACCGTCTTGGCAAAAGCGGTGGCAGAAGCTCTTAACCTTCCCCTCTTGACCTGGCATATCAAATCGAGCTCCAAAGCTCAGGAGGGACTCTATGTGTATGATGCGGTGCAAAGACTAAACGATTCCCGCTTTGGCAGCGGCGATGTCAACGATATCAACAAATATATCAAGCTTGGCCCGTTGGGACAGGCCTTCGCGGCAGCCTCGCGAAGCATTGTCTTAATCGACGAAATCGATAAGGCCGACATAGAATTTCCCAACGATCTTTTGCATGAACTTGATTTGATGAGTTTTGCAATAGCCGAGACCGGTGCGGTGATCACGGCTAAAGAACGTCCAGTCATTATCATCACGTCCAATGCTGAGAAAGAGCTGCCCGACGCTTTTCTTCGGCGCTGTATATTCCACTATATCGCCTTTCCCCAAGCTGACGAGATGCGTGAGATTCTCAAGGTTCATCATCCCAGGGTCGATCAAAAATTAATATCGCAGGCTCTGCTGCGATTCTATTGGCTGCGTGAACAAAGCGAAATTCGCAAAAAGCCTTCGACCAGCGAACTCGTCGATTGGATAGGCGCTCTAGTGCGGGGCGGTGTCGATCTCAAGGCCCTTGAAAAAGAGTTGCCTTTTCTCGGTGTGCTCATCAAGAAAGAAAGTGATATTCAAGCCTTAAAATCCAACAGTAAACGTGGTTCACGCGTCTGAGGGCTTACCGATGTTTATCGATTTTCTATATCACCTAAGGCTCTATGGACTAAAAATTTCTGGCAACGAATGGCTCACGCTTATGCAGGCATTGGAGCGTGGCCATGCTGCTGAGTCGCTCGGTAAATTCTATTTTCTGGCGCGGGCGATCTGCGCCCGCACCGAGCAGGATTACGATGCCTTCGATCGGGCCTTTGCCGAATTTTTTAAAGATGTTTCCAGCGAAGGCGCTCTTAATCCAGAGCTTGAAGCTTGGCTAAGGACTGCAAAGGCGCCGCGATCTCTTACCGATGAAGAGCGTGAGGCCATGCAGGCGATGGACCTTGAAGAGCTGGAGCGGATGTTTAAAGAGCGGCTGGCTGAACAGAAGGAGCAGCATGATGGGGGCAACCGTTGGATCGGCACGGGGGGCACCAGTCCTTTCGGTCACGGCGGCTATAATCCTGCGGGCATTCGTGTTGCCGGGGAAGGCGAACAGCGCACGGCCGTACAGCTTGCTTCAAAACGGCTTTTTCAAAACTTTCGACGGGATCTGATTATCGACACACGACAAATCGGTCTCGCTTTAAAAAAGCTTCGGTATTGGGGTCGGGAAGGACTTCCCGACGAACTTGATATTGACGGCAGCATCGAAGCTACCGGTAAGAATGCCGGCGATATCGAACTTGTGTTCCGAGCGCCTCGCAAAAATCATGTGAAGCTTTTGCTGCTGATGGATGTCGGTGGATCGATGACCTATCACACAAGAATTTGCGAACAATTGTTTTCAGCTGCTCATCAAATCGTTCATTTTAAAGAATTCCGGCACTATTATTTCCATAACTGTCCCTACGATTATATGTTTCGTGATATCGAGCAGGAAGAACGGATCGCGACCAGGAATATCCTGCGGGATCTCGATCCCAGCTGGATGGTCATCTGGGTCGGAGATGCGGCAATGAGTCCCTATGAACTTACGGAAGTGGGGGGCGCGATCGATTATTTCCAAAGGAATAAAGAACCCGGGCTTCGTTGGATAGCGCGGATAAAAAAACATTTCCCAAGATCGGTATGGTTGAATCCAGAACCAAAGGAATACTGGGGGCGCCCGTCGAACCAACTGATCCGCACTGTCTTTCCCGACATGTATCCCCTTACGCTTGAAGGCATTGAAAACGCAATTCAGACTTTGAAAAGACAGCAGCAATGTGGCTTCTAACCTTTTGGTGCTAGGTAACTAAAGATTCGATAGCCGGTAAGGGCCGCCTGATTTTAAATCAGTCGACCTTTCCTCAAAAGGCGGGCTATTATTGGGGACTTAAGTCGAGCAGGGTAACCGTAAACTCACCGGCTGGTATGGCCAACGAAGAGCTTCGGGTAAAGTTGACAATCAGTCGACTGCGATTTGCTGCCGTCATAACCTTGAGATATTCATCCTGTGCATTAAGGGCTTCGCCTGCGAAGTACATTTGGGTCGTCAGGGGGGCAAAGCCCTGGGCCGAAATTTTAAAATGAATGTGAGGTGGTCGTATCCATGTATCACTTGCAGGATAAGCCCCAGGTTTAATCGTACGAATATGGGCCACACCCGAAGCATCGGTCAAAACTTTCGCCCAACCTTGAAAATAGGGATCGATATCGGCAGTATTGGGATCAAGCGGATGGTTATATTTACCAGTTGCACAGGCCTGCCAGAGATCAATTAAGGTGTTGGCGACGGGGCGACAGTTTTGATCCTGCACCAACACGGTCAGTTCCACGATCTCGCCACGCGCGCGCTCTGTCTCGCCTTCAATAAGAGTCAGATCGGAATCTACGTCGTTTTGTGGTACCACAGGGTAAAAGGGTCCCTCAGGCTGCGCGGGAGTTTTGCGGGTGGTCGTGCACAGGGCACGAGCCTGAGCGACTCCAGCGAGGCCGGCAGCTCCCACGAGGAAGGTGTTTTGAAGGATATTGCGTCGACTTAGGGGGTTGGTCATATCGATTCAAGCCTCATTGTTGGGGACGTGTTTTATTATCATTTGTGTATAGGATTAATAGCCGTTTGCAAAACCCATTCTTTCATATGTCTGACATAGGCAAATTCATATGATATCTGTCGATGTCAGGGAGCGTTCTCAAAGTCGATCTGCTTTTGCACCATGGAGCGAAAGAGGGTGAGAAGTTGATGATGCTCGCCCTTAGGCTGCTCGCCGCGTACATCGATAATGTGATGAATCGTTTCTATAGTCGAATAGCAATGGCTACCCGGTTGCTGACGAATGACAAACTCTGACGGTACTTCGGGACGAAACATCACCTGCGGGACTTTCTGCAAATTGCTGCTCAAGCGCAGCATTTTCTTCGCCATCGACCAGGTTGCGTCCAAGATGATAAACACCACCGTCCTTTCATCGCCCTCATGAGCCTGCGGAACCTCGGAGATATCGATTGCCTCGCTGCCGGGGAAGAGGAGATAACAACGCTTGAGGGGATTAGAAAGAATCCGGTTGAGCGTCTGATCTTCGCTAAAATCACGACCAACCAGCAGATTGGCATTGGCGATCGTAAGAAAGGCCATACGGCCTGTATTGATCGCTTTGCGGCTTTCTTTAGGATGGATAAGAATGATGAACTCGGGATTGCTCGCAAAGCCCTTGATCGCTCCACAATAACACATAACCTGGGCCTTGCGGCAGCGATAGCAGACATCTCGGTTCCCGTCGTTCCTCATTCCCTGTCCTTTAACGTTTGGAAAAACCGCGGCGTTTGACCAGGGTTTTTTCTGCAGTTTCACCCGAAAGGGCCCAGATCCAAGTTATGATGACGAGTATCATATTGGTCGGCCAATAGGCGGTCGTGGCTAGGATGGCGACGAGAAGCCTTGGCGCAAAAATAAATCCTAACCACCAGAGTATGCCGCCCGATGCGACCGAACCGAAGAAGAGGGTGAGGCGGGGAAAGAAAAACATGCAAGCCATAAAAATAAGGCCATGTTCGTTCCAGTAATTCATACGTTACTCCAGACTTGATAGGACGGCGGATAAACTTTCTCAAGGACGGTATGCGATAAGGCTTCGAGCGGAAATTCAGGTGTCCGCTGGCGCGATCGAAGTTCTTATTTGCGTTCGGCGAGCGCTGCGACCTTGCGTTCCGCCGGGCCGATATATTCGCTTAGTGGCCGTATGATGCGGTTATGGGCCGTCTGCTCCAAAACATGGGCCGACCAGCCGGTGGTTCTTGCCATAACGAAGATGGGCGTGAAGAAATCGATTTCAAAGCCCATCATGAAGTAAGCGGGGCCTGCGGGGAAATCAAGGTTAGGATAAATCTTTTTCTTGTCGACCATAACCGCTTCCAGCGCATCATACATCTTCATCCACTTTTGCTCACCGATCGCATCAGCCACCACCTGCGCATATTTACGCATAGTCGGCACGCGGGAATCGCCTGACTTATAGACCCTGTGACCAAATCCCATAACTTTTTTCTTTTGCGCCAGGGCCTCGATCATCCACTCTTCGGCCTTTGCAGGGTCGTCGATCTCCAGCATCATGTGCATGACCTGCTCGTTGGCACCGCCATGAAGTGGGCCCTTAAGCGCGCCGATACCGGCGACCGTTGCCGAATAGATGTCGGATTGTGTTGACGTCACCACGCGTGCGGTAAAAGTTGAGGCATTGAAGCTATGTTCGGCATAAAGGATAAGGGAGACATCAAAAGCCCTGACGATCGCTTTGGCCGGTATTTTCTCGAAGCACATATGAAAGAAGTTCTCGGCGATCGACAGTTCGGGCTTGGGCTCGATCGCTTTGAGGCCTTTTTTATAACGGTAATCAGCCGCTACCAGAGTCGGTATGCGAGCGAGAAGTTGAATGGCCTTGTCGAGATTGACCTCAGGCGTGGCATCCCAAATTCTCGAATCTTCACAGCCCATGATGGACACGCCGCTTCGAATCGCATCCATGGGATGACAGGTCTTGGGCAAGGCCGCGATGCTTTTGAGCAACAGGGGTGAAGCCTTGCGGTAGGAACGCTCCTGGGCCTGGAATGCCTCCAGCTGCTTCGAATTCGGTAGTTCACCATGGTAGAGGAGGTAAGCGACCTCTTCAAAGGTGCAATGTTCTGCCAGGTCCTGAACCGGATATCCTCGGTAGATCAGCGAGTTCGTATCGGGATTGACTTTGGAGACGGCAGTCGTATCGATAACCGCGCCTTCCAGGCCTCTTTTTACGTTCATCTTATCGGGCTCAGGGACATAATCGGGATTGATGTACTCTGCCACGGGACGGCTTCCTTTATTTGGTGATCGGAATTAAGGGGACGTGATTCGCTATGGCTCCGCCCAAGGTCTCTCTACTGAATGGCCGGCAATAGCGACCCGGGACCATGCCAGCGTCTGGCATGGGGCTGCCCATCCCAAAAAAAAAGGCGAATCCTCGAAATCAAATCGGAGCCTTCACCTTCAGGCGGAAGTATTGATGAGATACCATAAGCAGTCAAGATTTAACTCCTCACCCTTAACAGCGCTCTTTTGAGCCTGGGCCATCAATTGATGGCACACGTTCCTTGACACATTATTACTCTCTCAGTTAGCTTGGCCTTTAAGCTCGAATCACTATGCCGCTGCATCCCCGTGCTTCGGCTCAGAAGAAATTGAGTCAGGCTGGTTCCAGGGCTAAAAAGCGGACGTTTACGCAGGTAAGGGTCGGCCTCAGCCGGTGGGACGATGAAGCCGTCAGTCTCTGAGTTGAAGCGGGAGTCGAGGCCTGGCGTTCAAACTTTATCGCCCTCTCAGCTTCGCCTGGAAAGGACATCCATGAAAAAGCATCCTGTTCGCGTCTATCCTTCGAAAGAAAAGTTAGAACGCAAAGATCAGTTGGCCTGGAAATTGGCCACGCTTGCGACCGATCCGACCCCCATTCGTGACGACGTTTTGGACATGGTTATAAATCGGATTATCGATAATGCCTCTGTTGCCATTGCCGCGGTCAATCGCGCGCCGGTAGCTTCGGCACGGGCTATGGCGATTGCCCATCCACGCGCCAACGGCGCTTTGGTCTTTGGAATGCCAAACGACCAACGCTTCGACTGTGAGTGGGCAGCTTGGGCCAACGGCACCGCCGTTCGCGAGCTTGATTTTCACGATACCTTTTTAGCTGCTGATTATTCGCATCCCGGCGACAATATTCCCCCCATACTTGCCGTCGCCCAGCAGATGAAAAAAAGCGGCTTAGATCTTTTAAAGGGTATCGTTACGGCTTATGAAGTCCATGTCGACCTCGTCAAGGCGATCTGCCTTCACGAATATAAAAAAGACCATATCGCTCACCTCTGCCCGGCCCAGGCAGCCGGCATAGGCACGATGCTCGGTCTAGCAACCGAAACAATTTTTCAGGCTATCCAACAGGCCGTGCACGTATCCTTCACCACCCGTCAGTCGCGCAAGGGCGAGATCTCATCGTGGAAGGCCTATGCTCCCGCCCACGCCGGCAAACTGGCGATCGAAGCCGTCGATCGCACCATGCGTGGCGAAGGCGCGCCCTCGCCGATTTACGAAGGCGAGGACTCGGTCATCGCCTATATGCTCAAAGGCAAAGATGGCCAATACGAGGTGCCCCTGCCCGAGATCGGCGAAGCGAAGGCTGCCATACTCGAAACCTATACCAAAGAACATTCGGCCGAGTACCAATCGCAGGCTCTTATCGATTTGGCCCGGAAAATGAAGTCTAAAATCAAAAATTTTGACGACATTAAAAATATCGTCATCCACACCTCGCATCACACTCACTATGTGATCGGCACCGGTGCCAACGACCCGCAAAAAATGGATCCCAGCGCTTCCCGCGAGACTCTTGATCATTCCATCATGTATATCTTCGCCGTCGCCTTGCAGGATGGTGACTGGCACCATGTGAAATCCTATGCGCCAGAGCGAGCGAAACGGGCCGATACCGTTGCTCTCTGGAACAAAATCACCACTGTTGAAGATAGCCAGTGGACGCGATGGTACCACGATCAGGATCCCAACAAAAAACGTTTCGGAGGCCGCGTCGAGATCCATTTCAAAAACGGTGAAACACTGCTTGATGAGCTCGGCGTCGCCGATGCCCATCCTGCCGGAGCCAGACCCTTCAAACGTGCTGATTACATTAGAAAATTTGATACTCTCACCGAGAGCGTCATCACCAAGAATGAACGCAATCGTTTCATCGACCTCGTCCAAAACCTGGCTCAGCTTACGTCGGATCAGGTGGCCCAACTCAACGTCCAAGTGGCTTTCGATCAGCTCGTGAATAACAAGCGCGATAGCAAGGGGATCTTTTAATGCTTTTCCCCGAGATCTCCCCGGCCCAGAAACGAGCCAATCTTCGGACCGCGTTGAAGTCGGGCAGGCTCCTTCGATTTCCGGGTTCATGGTCGCCGCTGGTGAGCATGGCGATAGAAAAAGAAGGCTTTGACGGCGTTTATATTTCGGGTTCCGTTATCTCTAATGATCTGGGTTACCCCGATATAGGACTCACCAGTTTGACTGAAGTCGCCAGTCGCGGCCGACAGATCGCCCGTACCACGAAGCTGCCTTCGATTATCGACATCGATACTGGTTTTGGCGAGCCGATGAGCGCGTCACGGTCGGTGCAGGAGATGATAGAGATGGGTCTTGCCGGCTGTCATATCGAAGATCAGGTGAATCCGAAGCGTTGCGGCCATCTCGATGGCAAGGACATCGTTTCGCGTGAAACTATGGTGCAAAAGGTAGCGGCTGCCGCGCGCGGCAAAAAACTCGACGAAAACTTTCTGCTCATTGCCCGGACCGATTCCCGCGCTGTCGAGGGGCTTGATAAGGCGGTTGAGCGATCGAAGGCCTATATCGATGCCGGTGCGGATTGTATTTTTATCGAGGCGCTTGAGAACGAAAAGGAATTTGAACAGTTTCGTGCCGCGATTTCAGTTCCCTTGCTTGCTAACATGACGGAATTTGGCAAGTCCAAACTCCTGACCTACGAGCAACTGTCGAGCCTTGGTTATAATATCGTCATCTACCCCGTAACAACCTTCCGTCTGGCCATGAAGGCAACGATCGATGGACTCTCCGAGATCAAGGCCAGGGGCACTCAGGAAGGACTGCTCGACAGGATGCAGCATCGTAAGGACCTTTACAGCCTCACCCGTTATGAGGCCTACAATGCGCTCGACAGCAGTCTTTTTAATTTCACTGTGAAGTCCTAACCGTTTCGTCCATCCATCGGGAGGAAGTTATGTCTGCCCCAGGTACCGATTCCCTTGTTCTTTCCGAACTCATTCCGTGCGGAAATTCAGGGCTCAATATCGGTCGTATTACGATCAATTCTCCTCGCACCCTTAATTCTGTCAATCTTGGAATTATTGTCGCCATGCGCGAAGTCCTTTCGGCCTGGGAAATGGATAAACGGGTCGTTTGTGTGTTTATCGAGGGGTCAGGAGACAGAGCCTTTTGTGCCGGCGGCGATGTGAAAGGCGTCAGGGACTATATCGTCGCGGCAAAGAGCAAGGGCCAGGATCCAATTGGCCTTTGCCAGGTCTTTTTCGAAAATGAATATCGACTGGATGCCTCGATCCATCGCTATGCAAAGCCCGTGGTCGTTTGGGGTGACGGTATTGTGATGGGGGGAGGGGTTGGTATCATGGCTGGAGCCCGCCACCGCATCGTCACAGAATCGACAATAATGGCAATGCCGGAGATTACGATAGGGCTTTATCCCGATGTGGGGGCCTCCTACTTTTTGCCGAAAATGCAGGGTAAGGTCGGTCTTTTCCTTGGTCTAACGGCGGCCCGCCTCAACGCCCGTGACGCGCTCTACGTGGGACTCGCCGATCATCTGCTTTCGAAAACCGCTAAAGTCGATCTGCTTAAAGCCCTGGCGTCTATAAATTTTCAAGGCCAGAACGCCGATGCTCAGATCACCCAATGCCTTGCCGCGTTTTCTCAGCCGGATACCGCAGCTCCCTCTGTTTTGGAAAGTCGCAGGGGCGAAATCGATAATCTCGTCGCAGGTTCTGATGTTGAAACAATATTCGACCGCTTCAGCCGCTTGACCCCCGATCCTGACGATAATTTTCTGAAGAGTGCCCGACATAACCTTCTGAGTGGCTCACCGACCTCGCTCAAGATCACCTTCGAACAGTATGCCCGTGGCAAGGGTATGACCCTCGGCGATGCCTTTCGACAGGAGCTCATCCTCTCGATTCAATGTTGCCTTCACCCCGATTTTGCCGAGGGCGTGCGGGCTCTACTCGTCGATAAGGACCATGCTCCTCAATGGAGCCCGTCCAAGCTGAAAGAACTTAGCAGCACACGGATACGGGAACACTTTAAGGCGCCTTGGACCGTTGCCCATCCTTTAGCCGATCTTTAAGAGTGAGGATGATATGACCGGTTTTTCGTCCATGGTGGCCTTTGCTTTTCTCACGAGCCTACTTTTTGGACAGTCTCTCTTTGGCAACAGTGGCCATGACGAAGATAAGTGCCCACCCCTTTCCCCCCGGCTTGAGGCAAACGAACAAGAGGGCCTGTCCGCAGGGCTGGAAGGCGCCGCCGGCTTTCACTCGGGTCTCAAATTATCCTTAAAGCGGGGGGCGGATCCTTTGCCCGAAGGTCTGAGTTATAGTCTTAACGCACCATCGAAACAGTCGAATCCAATCGATAAAAACGACGAGGCGCTGACCCCAGGCCTTTATGAGCTTTCGATTCAGCAAAAAGGTCTGGAAGTTTTTCACAAACGGATCGTTGCAATTGAAGATCAAACCTCTCTCGTCGAAATCAGTTATGACAAGACCAAAGGTTTTTCGCTTCGTCAGACCTTGGAGCTTCCTCAAATCAAGTTTGTTGCCGGGCAAAGAAAAATTGCCCCGCCCTCATTATCGGATTTGAATAAGCTGGTGCAGCTTCTCCGGGCCGACGTGGGAATCGAACGTTTCGGGTTTGAGGTACATACCGATGCCCATGGCGATGCACGGGTGAACCAGGCCCTCACCGAGGCGCGAGCAGTGGAGGTGAAAAATTATCTGGTGAAAAAGGGTGTTGATGCTCACCTCATTAAGGCCAGTGGACTGGGAGCAACTCATCCTGTCGCTTCCAACGACAGCCAAGAGGGTCGCTTGCTCAACCGTCGCGTCGAGTTTGTAATAATTGAGACTTCAGTGGAGCCGAAGCTGTTGGGTGATCGGTAAAAAATTCACTCAATAATTTGCTCGGATTTTGCAAGCTATGCCAAAAGAAGTCTTAATAATCGAAGGATATTGAGGGCTTAAATAATACTTTTCACGCTCGCCAAAAAATTCCGATAAGGAGGCTGGACCTTTGGCGGTGAGGCGATTGAATGAAATTATTACCATTGGCTCTTCTGTTTTTAGCGACGGCGTGCGGTCTTCCGACTGTAACGAAGCCTTTCATCCGCCCTACTGACGAGCCATGGGATGGCAAGGTCAATAAAGATGGTGAGGGGGGAGCCGATAAATCGGATTCTGTGCCTCTGTCAGGTGGCACGGTCAATAATAGTAAGGAGCCTCAGGACAAGGTTGATGAAACGGCAAATATTCCCAACGTCATCAGTGGGGCCTTGCTCCGTTGTGCACTGGCCTCCGATCCGGTTCAGGCGGGTCCTGAAATCACGGTTGCCTGTCGCTTTGAAAATAAAGCGGGCCAGCGGGTTGCCCTGACTGATATCGCCAAGCTTACGGTCTTTTCCTATGCAGCACCGGAAGGCAGCACTGCCCAGATTTCAGTGGAAAACCTCAGCGATTCCACCGTTTACGATGTTGCTTATTACTTCAAAGCCAAGGATAAATCGGCATCGGAAGCGATAGCCAAAGCGACCGAAATCAAGGTTGCCTTCCAGAACCTTCTTTCTGGTGAGCAGGATCAGGGACTGAGCGTTAAGCTGGGCACGATCCTGAAGATCGCAATTGCGACCATTAAAGAACTGCATGCTCTAGCCGTAAAAGTGTATGCGGTCATTAAAAGTAAGGCTGATGAAGACCTGGAAGTCAAAAGCGAGAAGGCCGAAGAGGTTCGTGCGGAAATAGACAAAAAGTTACGCGAGGCTGAAGCATTCTTCAAAAAAATCTTTGATGAATGAGCCGTTGGCTCGAAGACCTTTCGAACTCATTCCACCTGACTCTTCTAAACGTCAATCATGAGTATGTCTCTTGTCATGCTTAGAATCTCTAGTTTTGCTTGATTCAATAATCACCATAAAATGTCAAAATATTAAATTATGTCGATGCCTTGCAGTCAATTTTTGCAGGCGTTGCGGCCTTGATTTTGTGGCCATCTCGCATCGAGAGGGGGACAGTTTTAGAAATCAAAGAGCGGACTTGGAATCAAGATTCAATCGCACTTGATCTCTTAAGCTCATGACATGGCGGCCCTTGCCAGTGTTGACACTCCTATCCTTATTCCCTATGTTACCGATTCGGGACTTTCTGAGAATTAGGACTCTGAATCTTGTCATAACCCTGATGCTTTTGCCCGGGTTCGCGAATATTTTGCGGGAAATGTATGGGTTCGAGAGCGCGATTCCCCTCTATAGCAGGCCCAGTTGGCCAAAGGGATGGTAGCGTGGATCATGCCAGGAAGTCCGAGTCAGTTGTTGAGTATTGAGGAGGATCAATCGTGGAAGTGAACGTCAAGGCTGGACATGAGTGGTTTTGGGAGCGATTGAATCAGTATTTGGCCAAATCTCAGCTTAAACACTCGAAACAGAGAAACTTCATCATCCAAGAATTTCTGCAGATGAAGACCCATGTGAGTGCTGAAGAACTTTATAGCCAGCTCAAAAACACCGAACACAACCCAGGACTGGCTACCGTATATAGAACTTTGAACCTCTTGAAAGAGGCGGCGCTCGTCGATCAAAAACAATTTTCTGACGGCAAATCAGTATTTGAAGTGATGGAGCCCGGAGGTCACCATGATCACTTGATCTGCCTTATCTGCCATAAAGTTATTGAATTTGAGAATGATGAAATTGAACAGCTGCAGGAACTGGTGGCGAAAAAACATGGTTTTAAATTGACCAAACATTCCTTAGAACTCTTTGGCCATTGCTCCGATTGTAAGGGCAAAGTCTGACTTCGGGTGGCCTTCCGTCCGTGAAGGCCACACGGTCTCTCCTGCCAGTGGCCCCCAGTTATTTGCCGGCTGTTTCCTCAGCCCGACGTTTTACCGATTCAAGGGTTTGCGTGACAAAGCGCTCGACGTTGCGTCTTATCATCGAATCCACTCGCTGGCTTTTTGATTCCCATTCGATGTGACTTGAAAGAAGGCAAATCTCAGGTTTGCCTGGATGCTGACGAATTCTTTTTTCGATGACGCCGACCAGATCGGGGTGGCCGACCAGATGGGAGCTGACGATACCCTTTTCATAGAGAAAGGTTATTTTTTCGCGAACTTCGGCATCGGGCACGGAAATGCTGCGTAAAACACCGTTGTTAAAGCGCTCTAAAATCTTCGACTGCATAATGCCTTGGTTGAATTGTTCAGGATGCTCAAGTTCCGCGATTAAATTCTTCCAAAGATGATCATAGGAAGTATTGACCTCGCATTGAAAATCGATCGTTGCCATTGCGTTTTTCCTTTCTGCCGAGACGGTCCAGTTTAGACTATATAATGACTTTAAAGGCTTTCAGTAGCGAATCTGCGGAGGCTTTACACTCTGCAAGCGTAATGCCCGCGAACAAGGGCAGATTGATCACCATTTTACTGAAACGTTTGCTGTGCTGAAGATCGGAGGTGCGCAAGGCATCTTTGGCAGGCGCTTGCTCGCATAGCGTCTGCGGATAGGTGCGGGCGCTGCCGATGCCGTCATCTCGAAGGCTGGCGGACAGTTCATCACCACTGCGTCGCTTGCTCTCGATGACACAAAGATAACCATTCGTCTGCACACCGCGCGGTGCTTTATGCACGATACAGTCAGTGCTATGCTTGGCAAAAATTTCCTGGTAGTACGCCTCGGCCGCGATTCGGGAGGCAAGCATGCCATCGATCTGATCGATCATACGGTTTAAAAAACGGGCCTGAAGCCCGCTAAGCCGCGAATTCCAGCCCACATAATCATAGGTATAGTGGCCGGCGCGGCCGTGATTGCAGAGTGAGCGTATTTTCTCGGCGAGTTTTGGATCAGGAGTCATAATGGCACCAGCATCACCAGCCGCTCCCAGGACCTTCGCCGGATAAAAGGAAATCGTCGAAATTTCGGCATCGGCATAAATCGAGCGATTGTTTTTTCTTACACCAAAGGCCTGCGCACCATCCTCAAGGAGGCGGATGTTGTGTTTCTTACAATAGTCACGGTAGTTTTCGAGATGTTCGCTCGTCCAACCAAAGAGATGGACCAGAATAGCGGCGTCATAATGATATTTTTCGTGGCCACGGCAAAATTCCTCAAAGTCCATCTGCAAATCTTTAGGGCTGATATCGACCAGCACTGGAGTCGCGCCGACCTGAACTATGGCTTCGTAGGGGGCCCAAAATGTCATATTAGGAACTGCAACTTTGGCGCCTTGGCCGATTCCAAGAGCCTGCAGTCCAATAACCAGGGCATCTGTACCATTGGCGCAGGCTACCACATGGGGCGTCTCTAAGTAGGCTTCCAATTTTTTCTCAAGATTTTGTACCCCGGAACCACCGACGAACTCGCAGTTGTCTAGGCAATCGGTCCAATCTGCCAGGACCTGTTCACGGATAGGGGTGACTATCCGTTTGAGGTCGATAAAGGGAACGCGCATACAGATCCTCTGTTGTGGAGTAAAAGCAGGTTCGCCACTCTGTCTGTTCAAAATTACCAGAGAGAGGGGGCCAGCGGCCATCTCTTTTGTCGAGACAACGAAGAGCCCTCGACTCTCCGGTGAAGAGGAGTCGAAGGCGTAATTCAGAGGGATCATTTAAAAAGTATAGACCTTATACTTTGACTCAATTCCTTCGGTGCCGGGCAGGGAAGGACTGAGTTTAAGCTGCTTTTAGCGGGACACGAGCCACGGGCAGTCCAAGGGTTTTTCTCTAGTCAACCTTAGGATGCACGACAACTTTGACCTCGGATTCGGGCGGCAGATCCTTTTTCAGTATGACCAGATTATCATCGACTATGCTGTAGTTTGCTGTCTCCGCTCCATTGATAAACACGCGGTAGGATTTAAGTCCTGAGAAATCAACCGCGACATCGAAGGTGTTTTTATAGTCCTCAGCATATTGATAGCTTATGTCGATCGTTTTGAAGTCCTCGTCCTTACAGCTGAAGGAGATCTGTCCCTGGTTGATCTCGACATCCTTGTTGCAGAGGTCAGCATTGCCTTCCGCTACGATTTTGAGAGAATCGAGAAAGGGAACCTTTGCCGAATCAATCACGAACTTAGCTTTTTCATAGTCGTGGTTCAAGTTGTAGCGCACGTCCACTTTTCTGCCGAGCGCGACATCCAAGGGATCAAGGACGATGGTTCCGCTGCTGCGGCTCGCCTTCAATTCTTCGCCGGTGGCAGGGTCGACCACCTTAAAGTCTTCGATTTCATCATCCAAAACCCCAAGGATGGGATATTCGGTATGACGATCACCAGGAAGCTCGTAAGTCAGATACACGGGCTGGCCATCGCGTGGTGCCTCGAGGAGTGTGATCTTTTTCAGATCGGTATTGACCGTGAAAGCCTTGGTTTTTACTCCTGCGACGCTGACCTCCAGAGTATCGAGATAGAAGGGCTGAAGGTAGCTAAAGGTCTTAACCAGCGGGGTGCTGTCGCGGTACCGCAGCCTGATCTGAGACAATTCGCTTGGTAAATCCCGAAGTTCAACTTTCTGGCTTGCGGTGTTGAAGGTAAAATCTTTGGCATTCAGTGCGGTTTCACCGAGGAAGACTTCGATTGTACTCGCGTCGATCGGGTGAGCCGGGCTAAAGCTTTTGACCATCGGGACCGGATTGTGCTTGTAGGCGATAACGACTTGAGCGTTGGCCTCGGTGACCGGCTCGAGTATGCTGAGTATCTTGCCATTCACATTGTAGGCATTGATCTTTTTGCCGTCGACCCGGATATCGAGGGAACTCAACTCCGCTGGGAAAGCCAGTTCGAACTGCACGTTGATTTTCTTGCCGACATCGGCTGATATCTCGCTCAAGACCGTCGAGTAGTTGGAGCGACAAAGGTCAACGTAGCGACCACCGGTCTCGTTTACCATGCGATAGTACTCGATTGGGTTCGGCGGCAGGGAATAACCGCCTGAGTTCTCGCAGTCGTGGTTCGGATCGAGAGGATTCGAGCTGCTCGCATTCGGCGGCTCTTGGGTGAGCAGCATCGCGTTGACAGTTATAGTCTTACCGAGACGATCAAAGAAGTAATCGGCCTTTTCGTAAGGTTGACCAATGCAGCCTTCATTGTCGGCGCTGCCGCAGTTTTTTTCATCGGAAAGGATGAGGACCGAGCGTTGCGAATCAGGTCTTAGCCAAGCGACGTTGCCGGCGCTGCAACCGGTTTCCTGCATCGCTTGGGTTGCCATCAGGATTCCTCGTTCAATCGGGTTACCCTGTTCGCCAACCTGTATCAGTGTTTGGAAATCGGCATCCAGCGTGCCTGGACTTGCATCGGCATCAGCACGGGAAAGGTAGGATTTTCCGGAAGTGGTCTTCCTAAGGCAGGGACTCGTGGTTGATACGACTGCGATTCGCCAGTTGGTGTTGGAGATGTGCTTGAGAATGTCGGGTAAGGTCTTCGAAAGGCGGCCCTGATAAGGTCCCATCGAGCTCGAGTCATCGATCACGAGCAAAAGGTCAAAGATACCGGCTTCGGAGACTTTGAAATTCTGCGAAGCATTGACTCCTTTATGCCCTTGCGTGAAGTTGTCAGTATGGATTGTTCGTTCAACCTGATTATACTGTTCCTGTTGCCGGGGGTTTTGTTCCAAGACCAGGCTCTGCGTAAGATCTGCGAAGCCGGAATTTATTGTCAACTGAACCGATTGGGTTTTGCCTGAAAGAAAAGTTTTGGTAATGTCGCTCGTTGCATCGGAGCTTACTCCATCATTTACAATGATTTTTTTACCCGCCCCTTTGAACGGGGTGGATTCGCCACAAGCCGCAAGTAGTGTTGTACAGGCTAGGACGCAGGTGAGATGACGAAAAGAGAGATTGCGAACCATAGGGATACCTCTAATATGGAACGTGGGTTAATTGCCCAACGTTAACAGGTGAGTATTCGGCGCAATAAAAGTTCTTTATAATCGACTTCCCAACGGGCTTAAATGGACGTTTAGAAATTGTGCTAAGTAGTGACTTCCCTGGGCTTATATCTAAGGTCGCACATAAAACTAAAGTTCCATTGGTCAACGATAAAAAACGATGGCTTCATCGAGTCCGAACAGGAACTTGGATTTGAGCCGCTAAGGCCTGATCTCAACACATGAAAAGCACGGAGCGAGGAATTGGAATCAATCTTAAGCGAATGTCTACTCGACAAATCCATCGGCATCCTCATCGTCGAGCCTACCTCGTCGATTGCCGGCAGTATTCGCCGGGTATTTCTCGAAAACGGTTATACCAGTGTTTTCATCGCTCATTCGGTGCTTGATGCCTTTAATACGCTCAGTAACAACTCGATAGGCTGGATTTTTGTCTCACCCCTGCTCGAAGAAAGACTCAATCAATGGCATTGCCTGCGCCTGCCGCTCGAAGTTCAGGCCTTTCATAACATCATGGTTTCGGTGCTGGTCAAACCGGAGCAGGCTGCCGAATTCGAAGATTATTATGCCTTCGGAGCATTGTCGATCCACTCGCGACAGCTGACCTATAACAGCTTTAATCAGGAGTTTGGCGAGCTCGTACAGCGGCTCAGGGAGTATCGAACCGTCGCCGAAGTGATAGCCGTTGATGTCAGGGCTCGGTTTCGTGCCAGCGAGAGCTGGCAGAAGCTCGAGACCTTTGAGGAGAATTTCGCCCAAAAAATCGATTCCTCACCCGCACAGTTGTTAAAACTGATCGAGGCGCGATTAAAGGGCAGCAGCAATCTCGAAGCGATGCTTGATATGAAAAATGCCCTGCTTCAGCATCCAGAGCTGGCACCCGACCTCAAGGCGCTTAGCCTCACCTATCTAAAGACGAATGACATACAAACCTTTCGCGGTAAGTTTCCCCTCGACAATGTCTTGATCCTTGATCCCGATGCCTCTCACCAGCAGTTTCTCAATACTGCCCTCACCGAAATGGGCGCCTCGCTCATCACCTTGTGCGAGACGATTGAACAGGCCTGTGAGGCCCTGCACGTAACGGTTGTCTATGACCTCATCATTACCGAATGGAAACTGAACAAGGTGGAAGGTCATGCCTTCATCCAGCACGTTCGTGCCCATGGGCATGAGAGTCAGCCCGTGATCATCAATTCAACGCTTGTCAAACCTGAGGATATGGCTCTCATCAGCGAGATAAGAGGGGTTTTTATAATTCCCAAGCCGATGCCCAAAAAACAATTCAAACTTGCAATGAGCGAAGTGCTGCAGCGTTGGAACTTCCCGCAGGAAGCGACTGACCAGGAAGACAAGATCATCAACTGTGCGAAGTCCGGCAACCTCAAACAAGCTGAGATGCTCAACAAAGAGTTCCAGGCCAATACCAAAATCGAACGGCATCGCCGCGATTTTGTCGAGGCTCATCTAGCCTACTGCGATCATCGCTTTCAGGATGCCAAAGATCTGATCCTGGCCTCCGTTCGCCAGGGCGTTCCAAAGCACAAGGAAATTTCACTTCTAGGTAAGATTCTTTTACGACTTGGCGATCCAGTCAACGCTTTGAAGTTCCTTGAGCAGGCTAATCAGATGGTTCCCGGAAACATCGAACGTATGTGCAACCTCGCCGATGCGTCGTCGGAGGTCGGTAAACCCGAGCGGGCTTTGCAGCTTGCCACGGAAGCTCGCAAGATTGGCGGTGACATAGGTTTGGTGCAAAGCGTTTATGCCAAGCACGCGGTAGCCAATGGGATCTTCGAAGAAGTCGACGAGCTTTTGGAGTCGGAAGCCACGGCTCGGGAAATGATCGCTTTTATGAATAATCTCGGCATTGCCCACGCGGGGGCCATGCGCTGGAAGGAAAGCGAGGTCTGCTACCGCAACGCGCTCAAGGCTTTGAAAGGCCTTCATCCGAGTCTGAGCGCCATGGTCTCCTATAATTTCGGATTAAGTCTGGTTCGGCAAAACCGTCTCAAAGACGCCCTGCCCCTGCTAAAATATTCGGAAGGGAAGGGCGAGCAGTTGATCAAACGCAAAGCGCTCGATCTTCGCGAAAGGGTTGAAAAAGCCCTCAGTTCGAATCAGGCCCTCACACTCAAGGAAGTCACTCGGGAAGTTGCCTCGGCTGCCGACGCGGCGCCCTTAATTTCAACCTTTCAAGCCTATAGCGAGAAGGCCAAACCACAGGCGCACGGTTTATTTCGGGTTCTCGAGTCCCAGTGTAAGGCTTTAGGTATGGATCTGATCAGTGACTTGCCGAAGACTGTCACAAGCAGAGATCGCCTGGTGGTTTCTTAAAGCTTTTTCGCAACATTGAGTTTTCGGTATTGAACCACGCCGGCTTCGAACTTAAAAAAGTGCAGGGAAATGTTTTTCTCGTCAACAGTGCAGGAATAGAGAACCAGGTCGATAGCTTTGTTTGTCAGATAGTCGTTGAGGGGATCTTGCGTCGAGGGATCAAGCCTATCTCTAAGCGCTTGATCAATGGTACAGGGAAAAGGTGCCGGAGCTGTTGTAGTGCAGGTTTGGGAACCCAGGTCATAGAAGTGGGACCCAGCCTCGCAAGCGAGCACCTGGATCCGTAAAAAATCCGGCAGACTGGTCAATCGGGGATCGGCTGCTCCAGCATCGGCGCCAGTTTCCGGATTGATAGCCTTACCTGCCGCTGCGCCTGGCTTTTCGGATAGGGGAGTCAGCGGCTCGGGTATTCCAGGCCCATCCTCCTGGCCGCAGGCATAGAGGCACAAACAAATGAAAAACAAAAGTCTTGTCATAGTTCCTCCACGCTTAAGTTATCGGCAGCGACCGAAACAAAGCTAGAGGAAATCTGTAACTATGCCATTTTATTTGTTTTAATCAGGGTCAGAGAAAGAAGGCAAGAGACGATGGTCGTCTCCATATTTTTCTTTCATGATAAATATTTTTATGAATTCAATACGATAGAACCTATTCGCTGACAGCACAGCTGCCTTTGGCTAGACCAAGATCGATACCGGAATCGCTTTGTATCCAGCACATATTGGCTCTAATCAAGCCATAGATTCCACCCTCACCGCAGGATCCGCCACGCGAGACGACCGCCATGAACCGCCATTGGCCATTGGCCAATTGACCAAAGACGGGACCTCCACTGTCGCCCTGACAAGAATCCTTGCCGCGTCCGCCAATTCTAACTTCCGTTTTATTGAAAGCGGTGATGGGGGCATCGACCTGGTATTTCACACCGATCTCATCATGCTCACGGTTACCAAAGCCTATAATGCGGGATAGTTTGCCCGCTTTTAGCAATTCTGCCGATTCGGCGGCGTTAGGGAGGGGAATAAAGGCACTTTTTGCAAGAGGCAATGGCTTTTCAAGCAAGACATAGGACACGTCATGATCGAGAGCAGACGGCGGAGCATATTCGGGATTGGCTACGATCCTGACAATTTTATTGGCTCCTAAAAAAAGACCACCCGCTTGACCAGCCCCAACATAAACCCGGATATCGCCCGCACTTAGGCCCGTATCGGCACAATGAGCGGCGGTAACAACGAGCAGTGGGGTGACTGCGGTACCCGAACAGAAGACTCCACCAAAAGTATCAGTCAGGGCGACCGTGTTAAGCCAGTCACCGGCGACAGTGGGCGTGCCCCCAAATATTTTTGTTTCGCTGTCCTTATGTGTGGCATCACCGCAAGCACAAGCTAAAACCGCTGATAGGGCAAGATTAGCTACGAGGTAGAGAGACTTGGATACTGTTTTCATAATCATTTTTATATCCTCTATTTCTGCAGCCCTTGATATCAAAGGCGATCACCATTGACTATCTAGCCAGTTAGTAAATTTTTCACGATTAAAATTAATTGAATTGACTTTTTGTTAAAGTTTAAAACTTACAGGCGTAGCCTTGGTGCCGGCTTTAAGTCCAATTGATGCGTTGGCCTGATTATGCAATGCTGCGGGCCTTATGCACCTCTGATAGACAGGTCGAGACAAGGGGATTATCAATGCCAAAGACGACGGGACTGGGGCCCTATAGCAAGAGTTTTCTTTCTGAATACTGGCAGAAAAAGCCGTTGCTGCTGCGGGGAGCTTTCCCGGGTGGAATAGATATCGTCGATCCCGATTCGCTCGCAGGCCTAGCATGCCAAGAAGGAGTTGATTCGCGCCTTGTTATGGAAAAGGGTGATTATCCCTGGCAAACGCATCAGGGCCCTTTTGCTGAAACCATCTTTGCGAGCCTTCCCGAAACCCATTGGAGCTTACTCGTGCAGGCCGTCGATCGATTGCTTCCGGAGGTATCAAAATTGCGCGAAGCCTTTAGCTTTATTCCTAACTGGCGGCTCGACGATATCATGATTTCCTATGCTGTCGACCAGGGCAGCGTCGGCCCCCATACCGATCATTATGATGTCTTTCTCATCCAGGCCATGGGGCGGCGGCGTTGGCAGTTCGGCGAAAAGGCGCTCGTTCAGCCGAGATTTAGGGAAGGCCTGGATCCGAAGATCCTGGAATCATTTTCTTTCGACCACGACTTTGTTCTAGAGTGCGGCGACATGCTTTATCTGCCCCCAGGAGTTGCTCATCATGGGGTGGCAGATGGGGAATGCATGACTTATTCCATTGGCTTTCGCGCCCCCACTCAAAATGAGCTCATGGTTTCCTACAGTCAGTTTCTACTGCAGACGGAAAATCCAGAGGTTTTCTATACAGACGACATGGGGGCGCAAAGGAGCGTGAGCGGCAGTGGCAGTGATCCGGGACAGATTGCTGATGAAGATCTGGAACGACTTAGAGCCCTTATGGTGGCAAGTCTCAACGATGATGATGTCTTTCGCCGCTGGATCGGTGCTTTTCTCACTGAGCCTCGGACTTTTCATCTAGCCAGGGATGAGCCTCTCGACTCCCACGCCTTGGTCAAGCTACTCGCCGCCGAGTCCGAGCTGCTAAAGGTGGAGGGCGGGCGTTTTGCGTATCATCAAAAAGGGGAGCAGGTGTTTTTTGCCTTCGAAGGTGAATCCCTGGTTCTGCACCGCGACCTGCTCGAACTTGTTCAAATGCTTTGCCGACAGGAAGTCTTTTCAACCAAGGATATTCTCCGCTTTGAAAAGCAGGAAGGATTTTTCGAGCTTTTAGTCCACCTATGGAATCAAGGCTTTCTGCGGCGGGTTTATGAGGATTGATTGCTGGTTTGCCGCGACAAGGTAAGGGCCAGTGACCTATCACTGACCCTTTGCTTCAAAAAAATATCGGGCTTAGAACCTTTGTTTCATAGAGAGGAGCAGACCAGGTTCGCGTTGCGGTAAAATCTGGAGGTCGAACTTCCAGGAACTGTCCAGCCCTCTATCGAAGCTGGCGGAGCCTAGGTTTGCATAACTTTCCTTGGAATTGTTTTCGAGCAGGGCGGTCTTGCTGGTACCAAAGGGATCAAAGAGCGAGTCGATGACGCTGAGTCCGTATCCACCCGCGGCGAGGAGCAGGGCAATCGTCGCTTCACTGTTGGCCTTTTTCACGAAAGCATCGTTATCGTCAAGAAACTGCAAAAACTCCTCGGATTGGAGTCCATCGTTAGCTTCGGCATCGGCAATCACTGCGGTGGCATCCTTATCGGCCGCCGCCGACGCCTGCTTTCTATTGAGGAAGAGAAGGAGGCCGCCGGCCTGGGCGCCACCGAAGACGACTGCAGAAAGGGTTTTACCCTGCAAATAGCTATTCAACCCAAAGGGCAGATAATTTTTGAGATTACTTGGCGATTTATTGCCCTTCATGCCAGTCTTGGTGAGCCGGTCGGAGCCTTTGCCTGAACCGCCATCACTAATGGAAGATCCAGATTTTTTCTGAGCCGCGGCAAAGGCCTTTTCGACCTTCTCATCGCCTGCGGCTTCAGACGGCAGTTCGACAGCGGGGTCAGCCTTGAAAGCTTTCTTAAATTTGGATTTGCCTTTTTTGGCTTTGCCCGACTTTATCAAGGCTGCGCCGGAGAGAGCGTAGGCCTGAGCCTTGTCACCGCCTTTAAGCTTTTTTGCGGCTTTTGTAGCTAGCTTGGCGGCCGTCTTATAGTCCCCGGCGGTGTATGCCTCCTTTGCTTTATCCAACGGACCTGCCAGGAGCCGACTCGACGTCAGCCAGAGGCAAAGCAAACAGAGAATCAAACGTGAGAATATTTTCATGTCTCTAACCTACGCTTCGATTTATACGACATCACAAGTATCGGCTGGAGGGTCGAAGGGTTGAGTATTTCACTGAGATAAAAATTTCGAATGCGTATAGATTGAAACCTTAGCGATGAGAAATCATTGTTAAATTCCTGGCTCTTTCGGTTTTTCCCATAAGCAAATTTTTTTTATTTCCTCCAGAATGTTTTTCTCAGGGTTTTATTGCCAACGGCTAAAGCCAGATGAAGATCATTACTAATGCTAAAATGGCGCTATGAACTTTTTTAAAGGTTTTCTTGAGAATTTTTTTATAAGAATTATATGATGCTCGCTACGGGCCTAATCCAAAACGCTTGGATGTATATCCCCGTCTAGTAAGACTTTTTATCTTAGTCTCGGTTCGAAATGGCAGTTTTTTTAAGTTATTTTGTGGTGATTTTTAAGGCTTAGAAATCGCTAGGAATCCTTTTATGGTTGACTTGTCCAATAAGGCTAGGTACTTATGTAGAATATTACGTGAACGTAAGAATTACTTAGTCTGAGTTAGCCTTGTTGAGAAGAAAGATGGGAAATATGAAGCCAGATGTCAAAATACCCATTGCCGCGTTTAGCAAAAAGTATAATTTGTCGCCACGCGAGCAAGACGTTCTGAGATTGATGATCGATCGGGTTGTTAATGCCGAAGATATTTCTCAGAAATTAGGCATCAGCCAAAACACTGTGCGAATTCATGTGAAAAACATCAACAACAAGGTTGGTGCCCGCAGTAAGACTGAGATCTTAAGTGCGTTTATCGATTTCCTTGAATCTTATTATGAACGTATTCTTTCTGGAGGGGCTTTAGAGCCTCATCAAGTTACGACTTGATATCGCAAGATACTCCTTTCATGTTTGGTTTCGGCTGGGTTGTCTCTTTGGAGGTGACTCAGCTTTTTTTTGACCAAAAATTTATCGATCACAGGGTGAGATTGATAGCCTTTCTTTGCCAGGATTTGGGTTTTGTCAAAGACTGCCGTTGAGCCTTTTAGGTCCGCTACATTCATTTATGCAGCAACGTGGTGCGACGGGCTTGGAAAGCTTTTATGTTTGAAACATCATGAATCATTTTTCATCCCGCGTGATGGACGAAGC
>CAXSGP010000078.1:0-23331 GCA_964236955.1 uncultured Oligoflexus sp.
GCGTTACTGGGGATGTTCGACGTTGGCGTAGCCAAACGTCAACAGCCCCTAATAAAAAGTTGCAGTAAGTTAGGGTTTTAGGAAATCAAAATGACCAGGGACTCTATCAAAATCCCTGACGCTTCCGGCAAGAGGACATCCCATCGCCGCTCCCTTAATATTGTCAATTTTGCAACGAAAAGGTCTAAGTCTTCGCTCCCTGAGCGAAGTCCGGGACAGCCGCCGCCTCAAGGCAGAGACGGGGCTTAAAAAAGGCATCAAAAGCGGCTTGGCAAATTATGGTGCCAGCACAAAAGGAGCCGACAGGGAACGGTTATCGTGGCGGTCAACGGCCTCGACAGTTAGGGTGCCGTCGCCTCTATCGTCGAGCGTGAGCTGTTCGACGGGCCGACCCATCAATCCCAGCTCCCACAGGCTCACACCGTAGCCTGTGCCACGCTCCAGGCTGGTGAGACGGATGTGGCGAGCCGCGTCAAGAGCAATCGCATGGGTCTCATTGCCGCCGACGCTATCATGCACAGTAAGCAGCGCCTGCCAACTGGCGCCGTCAAGGGAGGTCTCAATTTGATAGCCGCGTGCGTAAGCTGCTTCCCAAGCAAGGTCAAGACGATCGAGACTGTAGGTGGCACCGAGGTCAAGACTGATGTACTGGCCGTCGAGCGACTCGCTGCCCCAGCGGGTATTGAGGTCGCCGTCAGTAGCGAACGAGGCGCGCAGATCGCCCTGCACACTGCTGGCAGTGGCCTGGGCCTGACGCGCTACATTGCGGTGTGTGACATCGCGGTCAGCAGCAGGCAGAGTGGCTACAATCTGTCCGTTCAGGCGCACAAGGTACTCTTTCATACCACTCTCAGCATCGCCTGCACTTAGCCATGTAACAAGGACATGATTTTCGCTACGATGCGTGGCGATGACCTGCGGTGCGCTCGGCGCCACACTATCGACAAAATCAAAGCTTACACTTGAGCTGGCCGTGGTCTGCTCCGCCCAGTTGCGAGCCCGCACGATGAGTTCGTGGCTACCCTTCGACAGTGCGAGTCCCCGTGCGTCGAAGGTGGTGGCGCGTGTGGTGGCGCGCAGGGCACCGTCAAGCCACAGCTCATAGGACTGAATTCCGGTTTCTAGGTCACTGGAGGCCGTCCAGGTAAAGAGGGGGGCGCTGCTAAAAAGCTGGCCGGGCATCGGCCTGGTTATGCGCGGCGTAGCGGGCGGCGATGCATCCACGAGATGGAAGTCCTCATAGCCCGCACCGTATGGAAAGAGGGGATGACCAAAAGTGGGCGGTACATGCTGATCGGCCGCGATCAGATCGCGAATTTGTGTGCGCTCGGCATCGCTGGCGCCAAGGTCGAAGGGTAAGTCCCATTTCTCCGCGCCCGGGCTTTCCGGATAGTGGTCGAGGCCTACCTGGGCCATGTCCCGTGGCAGCTGGAAGGGCAGTTTTCCCTGCGGTTTGATATCGCCGAACAGGAGACGCGCTATAGCGGGTCCACCGCTGCCACCTGGTCTATAGGCAACGGCGATCGCATCGGCCTGCGGCAGCTCCGCAGTGATCACGTAGGGTCGCGGCATCAGGTAAACCAGCACGATCGGAATACGCTGAGCTGCGAGGTAATCGATCAAACCGCGCTCTTCGCTTGGTAGATAGGGCGCTTCCTTGTTCCAGAAAGTGCCGTGCGTGTAAGAACGTTCACCGACCACCACGATGGCCGCAGCGTAGCCCTGGTTCGACGGCTGAAGCGATGGATCGATCACAGCCGTTAGGCCAGCCTCTGTCGCCCGTTTCTCAATGGCTTGAGCGATGGTCTTTTCACCTAGCAAAGGTTGAAATCCACTGCGCCATATGCACAGTGCCTCCCCATCGGTCGCCCTTGGGCCCGTAACGAGCAGCTTGGCACCTTTATCGAGTCGTAAGGGCAGGATATTATTGTTCTTAAGCAGCGTAAGTGAAGCCTCGGCAGCCCGTTGGGAAAGAGCCACATTAGCATCACTATGGTGTACTGCGGCGACCCGCTCCTGCTCTCCGTAAGGATTTTCGAAGAGACCGAGCTTAAACTTAACGCGCAGGATGCGTCTAAGTGCTTTGTGCAGGCGGTTTGAATCGACACCCTTTATAAAAGCGCTCATGTCTATGTTGGAAGGGTTAGCGCCACCCATTACGTCGCTGCCGGCATTGGCGGCGCGGATCCATGCTCCACTGGGCAGCCAGTCGGTCATGATCAAGCCGTCATAGCTTAGGGCCTCGCGTAAATAAGAAAGGATGCCGATGCTGTCACCTGCTCCAGGACCACCGGGATGAAGAAAAGAGCTGCCGGCGTAACCAGGCATAATTGCAGCCGTACCGGCATCGATTGCACCTTTGAACGGCTTCATGTGATAGTTAATTGTGACGCCGTCGTAAACGATGCCCGCTTCACCGCCCGCGCCCTCGCCAGGCCAATGTTTGATAGTGGCTAAGATCGAGTCAGGTGCTAGCTCGGGACCGCCCTGATAGCCCGCAATCATCGCCCGCATCAGCGCGGCAACCAGCTCGGCGTCCTCACCCCCTCCTTCCTGGATGCGCGGATAAATAACTTTGGTCCCTACCTCAGCGATCGGCCCAAGTGTTCCGCGATAGCCGGCCACGACTTGTTCGCCCCGTTGCATGTTGGCAGCTTCATAGGCAAGTCTGGGCTGCCGCGTGGCTGCCATGCCCACACCCGTCGGAAAGCTTGTAATGTAGCCATGGGTGGTATCGCCGGTCGAGATAAATGGGATGCCGAGACGGGTCCGAGCGCTGGCTTTTTGGAAATCGATCAGGTCCTCTGGACGTGCCGGACCGAAGTGCCACCCCGCAGTCGGGAATGATTCAGCCACGAAAAACAGCTGCATAGCCTTCTCCTCGATGGTCATCCGACTGATCAGGTCATCAATGCGCGTCTCGACGGGCAAGGTCCAGTTTTCGTAGGGCTCTATGCTGCCATTCTTATTAAGGTCGCGAAAGCCGTTCACACTGCCCACGCCGTCATCAATCTGCTCAAGCTTTGGCAGGTATAAAGCGAAACTGCGTTTCTCGCTCGTAAGCACGCCTGCTCCCGTCACGGCCTCCACGTACCAGCGATACGTCCAGCGATCAGGCAGCGCCGCAGGTGTAAAGCTGGTGCTGGCAGTAGTGCCCAACAAAGTGTAACGATCCAGCAGTGAGCCTGGTTTACTGAAGTCGTAATCGCTACGCGTGACGTTCAGGTAGACTCGATAGGATGTAGCCCCTGCCACTGCCGGCCAGCTCAGAACAGGCTGGCGAGACTGGTGCACCACATCGTTATGGGCAGGCGATCCCAGCGTGAAGTCGCCAGGACGGGGCTTGGCTTCCGGAAAGAAAATGGGATCCTCGTAGACGGCTGCCTTCTCGTCGCTTCCTGTGGCCACAAGGGCCACATTCACCTGGCGATTGCCATCCATCTGCACCGTCAGAGGGTTCCCGACGCGGCCACTCTCAACGAAGTGCGGAATGCGTCCAAAAGTGGAGTTGGCGCGCACGCTCAAGGTCACTGGACCGCCGTCGTAGTGCACGAGCTGCTCGAGCGTATTGTTCTGAATGCGGAATACGTTCGTGCCCTCGCGCGGTGGCGGCGTTAATTCGACCTCAAGATACTCGACGTAGGGCACCGACAATAAGAGGGCAAATGGCCCCTCGCGATTCGACTCACTGACGCAGGTCAATTGCCGAAGAGGCGGGCCATCGGTCGTGCCACCCTTGACTTCATCAACGCAATTACCGCGGGACTTATCGAGCTCAGAGGCCATGCCTGAGACTTGTGACGCGGTCGCTATCTGGGATCGTCCGGAAGGGGCTCCCTTGTTGGAACAGCTTAGGGTTACGGCGACAAGCATTCCACATGTCAGAATTCTGTTAAACAATGTCTTACTCCAGCAAGAGGCGCCGCACTTAGGAGGGCAGCGGTACAGATTTTTTCAATCTTATCGAGACATCTAATGACTTTGCTGTCTTAAATTTTGTGTCACTTAGGCGATGACAGCATCGCGAACGAATAGAAATGGTCCTTTTTCTATCACACAGTTTTCGCAATTTGAAAGCATATTTACAGACTGGCTTCCGATAGCGACAGTTGCATATTCTGGAGCCGGTCTGGGTGTCTTTCATTACCGTTTCTGTCGCTGTTGCAAGACGGGTTGGAATTATTGCGGTTAGAGATGCTCGCCTAACATCGTGCTTTGCACGCGTCGGGACATTATAAGACAAGCGGCTTGGCACTCGAACTCTGTTCAAGCCCTGTTGGGATGGTCCATAAGCCCAGCGAATGTTTCCGCATCGCTGATGCCTGGGATAGTTCGGTGGTTGTCCTATAAAATAGGAAAAAATTACAATATTGAAACAAGCATAAGTCTGCGAATGGCCCCACTATTGAGCCATAATCCGAAGGGCGAGAGTGCGGCACATGGTCCCCTTTGCCTCGGTACTCAATAAATCCTGCGTGGCGCCGAAGTAGGAGATGGCTTCGAATGATCCCGAAACTCCTGAAGGAATCGGACCTTCGCGATCGAGAATATCCCACATAAGCTGGCCGCGTTCAGAAGCCTTGAATCCCAGGGGGTCACTAAATTTTAAATATTCTCCGAGCCGGACGGGCTTCCAGTATCTTGAAAGTTCAACGTCGTTTTTGAAAGTATCAGCCCAGATAAAGCCAAGAAGAGAGGAACGAAAGGTATTAAGACTTGGAGAATAATTGGGTTGATCAAAAATCGAAGTCTCACCCTTTTCCAAATGCCACTCGGAACGGGGGTCAATTGCGAAGTATTTTCTCACATAGTTATCGATGGTATCGACTCCCATTAGAGCCGATATTTGTTCCGTAAGTTTTGGCTCAAGCACGGCTGGGCAATCCGCCAAATAAAAGAAAAGTCCTAGCCTGCCCGCTGCGAACTGGGGGGACCCAAGAATCGCTGCGCTTCGTGCATGGCTCTGATGCCTCATTAAAAGAGTTCCCAGGTGAAAGTTGGGACGGAATTCGATAGCCAACTTATAATCCCCTCGCTCTGTTCCCGGCTGTCCCTCTTTCAATGGCCGAAAAGGTGCTACTGGCGACTGTGGATTGAGAGCAAAACTAAGAGATTTGTAACGTGGGTGATCGACTGCCAATTTCCTAAAACGTAGGTAATTTTCTTTTTCTTCTGCCCCGAGTTCCAGAATATCGTCGCGACTTCCATAGGTTCCTGGCCAACGGGCATAAGGACCCCAGATATAGTGGGGACTCGGGCCGTGACATAGCATGCAACGCGAGGGATTGGCCTGCGAAAAGATAGCCTTTCCCTGACCGGAATCATCGGGCGGAAACTGAATCGAGCGGAATTCGAGCTGACTGTTGCTGGGATTTACCGAAGCTATCTCTAAATTCCCGTAACCAGGCTGCGAGGGATGCCCATTAAATGCCATCACTGTCCGCGCGTCATTGCCGAACATGATAATCCGCGGATTCTCGTAACTGGCTTCCTGTAAGCTCTGGCTTTGATGCATGAGGCTAAAACGGGATCGGAACGATTCAGGAAGCCGCTCTAATATCGCTGCAATGCTAAGCGTTTGGCCCGGGTGCTCCGCTTCAAAAGCCTCTATTGCTGCTTTGATATCGTCAAAACCTGGGGCAATGCCTGCATCTGAAGCCGAACGAGCGTAACATGGGCTTGCAAACATTGTCCCAATAAAAAGAAATTTTTTGGTAAAACTGGCGATTTTTGCAAATTTCATCGCATCTTCCTCTTCAAAAGTTAGGAATGATTGAATAATGATCTGCAATATAATGTCAATTTATTTTGCTTTGAAAATAGGCCCCTCCTGTTCGATACCGAATCAAGCCGCTCCTGATCTTCTTGATTTCATTAGCCAAAGGCGAATAGTCTCATCCAGATTATCGGATTTTATGGGCTTGGATAGATAATCATTCATGCCTACGGCTTTACAGTGGTCACCGTCTCCTTTCATGGCATTTGCTGTCAGGGCGATGATCGGAATGCTGCTTGGATATTTTGAATCCCTTCGAATGAGAGTTGTCGCTTCATACCCATCCATTTCGGGCATCTGACAGTCCATCAAGACGAGGTCGTAGGGGATATTTAACAGTGCAGTCAAAGCCTCCCTGCCGTTACCTACGACATCAACCCGAAAACCTAATTTCGTCAGCATCTTTGCTATAACAACCTGGTTAATTTGGTTATCTTCGGCTACCAGGATGCGGGCGGATACAGGCGCTCTGTTTTTCAATGGTGCCAAAGCTTTGGGATGAATCTCTTTTCTCTCAGAAAACTTAAGATTTACCGTAAACCAAAAGGTTGAACCCTCATTGACAACGCTTTTAACCCCGATCGATCCGCCCATGCATTCCACTAACTTTTTGCAAATTGTAAGGCCGAGCCCGGTGCCTCCGAAGCGCCTTGCGGTGGTGCTGTCGGCCTGAGTGAATGCCTTGAACAGCTTGCCGATATCATGTTCGGTTATACCTAATCCGGTGTCCAAAACCTCGATTTTCAGCCTATCACTGCCGCTACCGTCAACAGCTGCCTTGACAGTCACCAATCCCTTAGCCGTAAATTTGATAGCGTTGCTGATAAGGTTATTCAATATCTGCCGGAATCGACCGGGGTCACCAAAGACAAAGGTGGGCAGATCCTGAGAAAGGTCGCTTAATAGCTTAATACCCTTCTTCTCGGCCCCAAAGCGCATGGTTTTCACGACGTCATGGAAGAGTTCAACAAGATTAAATTCCAGCAGTTCGAAATCCAGTTTTCCAGCTTCAATTTTTGAAAAGTCCAATATATCATTTATCACTGTCAAAAGGCTTTCGCCGGATCGCCTCACAGCATCAGCATATTCAAATTGCTCCGGCGACAAATTGGAATCAAGAAGCAGGCCGGTCATACCTAAGACGCCATTTATCGGAGTCCTAATTTCGTGACTCATGTTCGCCAGGAACTCCGATTTCAAACGGGATGATTCCAGGGCACCTTGCTCTCTTATTGTTAATTCGGATCGGTCCCGCTCAGCATTCACCCGCGCGGTCACATCAATGGATAGGCCGATGACACTGGTGACCTCGTCTTTTTCGTTCGCAATCGGCACGACGAAGGTGTCATAGCAACCACCATGATAATAGACGTTGAGATTGGAGGCCTTTCCCTGCAAGGCGTCACGCATGGCTGATAAAAGCTCGACGCTCTCTTTATGAGTATCATAGATTGATTGGCCCAAGCGGTCCTCTGGGGTCAGGCCGAGCTGCTTTAATGCCTTGCCATCTGATAATGTGAAGAGCCCGTTTTTATCAGTAGACCAGATGGCTATTGGAGCATTGTCAATGACCGTCTTTAATTGCTTTTGGCTTTTTATTAATTCAGAAGCCAAAATCTTGCGCTCATGGATGTCTACGCAGGTGCCGTACCACTTGGTAATGAGACCATTTTTATCCCTCACGGGCAAAGCGCGGCCGAGGTACCATCTATATTCACTGAGCCTTTGATCCCAAAATCGATATTCGATTTCGTAATCCTCTCCTGTCTCCACCGACGCGTACCATTTTTTTAGACATGGGACGGTATCGTCCTCATGCATGATTGGAAGCCAGCTGTTATCGCCCCCGCTACCTCTGGGAAAGCCGGTAAGGTCATACCATCTTTCATTGTAATAATCCAAGTATCCATCTGGGTTGGCCGTCCAGACGATTTGGGGCATGGAATCGGCAAGTTTTCTAAAGCTTGCTTCGCTTTCTCTTAACTTTTTCGTTTCATTCAAAATACAATTTTCAAGATTCGCGTTGAGGTGACGAATATATTCCTCGGATTCTATACGATCCGTCATGTCTCTTCCCGCTGCATAAACGCTGTCTCCGACGGCCACCGCCTTCCAGGCGATCCACTTGTATCGGCCGTCTTTGCAGCGCCATCTGTTTTGAAACGCCATAGTCGGATTGCCGTCTTTGAGGCTTTGCGTTTCGTTGTTGGTCTTCACCACATCCTCAGGATGAACAAAGGACGATAGGGGAGAGGCCAGCAACTCTTGCGTCGTATAGCCGAAGACCTCTTCAAATGAGGGATTCACCCGAGTAAAATATCCGTCATGATTAGCGATAGCGAGCATGTCGAGAGAACAGCTGAAGAATTTTTCCAGTCGATCTTCACTGGCCTGCAGCGCGATGTCAGCCATCCTCATTTCTGTAAGGTCAAGAATAGTGTAGGAATAGCGATCTCGATTTTCTTCGCCTGGCCCGATATAGTTAACGGTGGAGGAAATCCATTGGGTAGTACCCTCATGCTCGTATTTAGCCTCAAATGTCATGGGCTTCCGATGGTCTTTGCTCATTTTGTATTGTTCCAAATACTTCGGCAAAGCATCAAATGTGACTCCAAGATCAGTCACCCATTTGTTTTTCATCTCTTCTATGGATCGGCGGTTGGATAGGGCCGAAGCTTTATTGCCCCGGACATGGAATATGTTATCATCACTCGTTTCCACGATTCCAATTCTAGCCGGTGACGAATCGAAAAAGCTTTCCATGAGCTCATGCATGTTCTTATTATCAAGTTCTGTCTTCTTGCGATCCGAAATATCTCTGATTATCGAAGTGAAATTATGCTTCCCCTCCTGCATCCAGAAAGATAGCGACATTTCCAATTTGAACTCCGTGCCATCTTTCCTTTTGCCATCAAGTTCGACCGGATGACCAAACAGGCTTGATTCGCCGGTCTCTTTAAACCTGGCCAGACCGCTTGTATGGCTGGCGATATACCGCTCCGGCATAAGTATACTGATCGCCTTGCCGATGATCTCCCGCTCCGAGTATCCGAATATTTTTTCGGCACTATAATTCCAGGATCGGATTAAGCCCCGCTCGTCGGCAACGATGATGGCGTCGCTTGCGCTGTCACTGACCGCCTTATATTTGAGGAGGGAACTAAGGTTAAGTAGATGGGCCTCATCGAGGAGAAGACGGGTTTCCTGCAACGATTTTTCGGCAACTTTTTGCTCGGTTAAATCGACCTTGGAATATGAAAATCGGCCCACTCCGTTTTCAATCGGACCGATATAGCTGATGTAAGCCCGAAACCAGTAGGCCCGGCCTTCGATGGAATCTTCATATTCGAAAGAAACCGCCTGGCTTAAGTCCCTGGCTTTTCTGTAATTCCTAAGCCACAGGTCCAGAATCGCCTTCTGCACGCCCGCGTGCTGAGCAGACCGCTGACCTCTTGCATCAAGCACCAGTTTCCCAAATGATTGAGAAGATGCATTTTCAGAAATAGATCGGACGTCGTCCTCAAAAACCTCGACCACGCCCATCATGAGCGGAGTGCTGTTATAGAAGCTGTTTAAAACATCCTTCCTTTCTGAAATCAATTTATTCGCTTGTTCTAACTCATACTCTTTCGTCTTCAATGGCGTGATGTCCTGGGAAATCCCGACAATCTGCGTGACATTTCCATTAGCATCCCTGAGAAAGACGGAATCTCTTGCCAGAATATTGCGCCATTCGCCTTTTGAATTCTTTACTCGATATTGATGTTCGATAACCTCACGATCGCCTCTTTTTGATAGGCTTAGCAGGTGCGCCTGCACCCCCCTTAGGTCTTCGGGATGGATGATCTTGAGAAGGAGATTGTCGCCTATGTTTTTGATGTCCTCCGTCGTATAACCAAGGTATGCCGCCGTGTCCTGATTCGTATAGACATTGGCCATTTTATTCAAATCAAAAACGTAAATATTATTGGGCACAAGCTCGGCAATGCGTTGAGCGAACGGCCCATTAAAAACAAACTCAGTTTTATCGTCATGGCTCTCGGGTGGCCCAGAGTTCGGCCTTGCCATCCGGACTTTTTTCAGCATTCTGGAAACAGAGGACACGACAATCGACCCTAGGATAAAATCCCCGATACTTTTAAATGCGAACCCCTGCTGAGACGCCGCATCACTGCCGATTGCGACTGTATAGAGCACACCAACTGCGGCAGTTGAAAAGACTGAGAAGAGGCTTCCTTCAAGCCCGCAATAGCCGATGAGGAGCAGGAAAACGGTTGTCGCTATTGGGATGCTATGGCCCGTGCCCGAGATCAAAGCAAAGAAAATGCCGAGGAAGGCTGCCAGGCAGGGGCCAAATATTGGCATTTTCACCATAGTCTTTAGAAAATTCAGCATCTGTACCTTCTAAGTCTTAATTTTTGCGAAAAGAATGTACTGACAGCGAACGGGGTCAGAGACTCCACTCCATTCGAATAAATCGGCAGGTTTTCGTTTTCCTGTAGTAGGCCAGGGTCTTTTTTATCGGCGTTTCCAGAGAGGATCCAGGTTCTCTTCAATATAACTTAGCAGGCAGAATTATTTACGTTTTTTAAAGAAAAATGCATGCTCCTGGCAGCGCGGTAAGGGCCGGAACATACCAATCAATTGCTGGCTTTGTGAGGTAAAATCATTTCTACATGAGGGATCGAAGCTAAAGAAATGCTATCCACTTCCTTATTTTTACGTTGGGCTTATCGGAAATTTTTATGAATTGCCTCAGCACATGGACTCTACGACCCCAGCTGGAATCCTAAGCCGCGTGGGGCAGGTATCCTGCCACATTCAAAGCGTTATCCGTAGCTTTGTTAGGGATGATCCAACCTTGCCTGTGTTTCCAGACCTTTTTACATTTAGCAATTTTATTCCCTTTCAAAGCGCCTTACGAGTTCAAGAAGCTGGGAACCGCTGGTCACAGATTCCAGCTCCCGCTGGGCATGGAGGGTGCGCATGATCTTCATGGCCTTGCCCATAAGGTTGGAATGGGAAAGGTAGGGTGGGGCCGGATCGAGCAGGAGAAATACAGCTTTAATCGGAATTTTCGAATGACTGTCCGATATTCCACCTTTGGTGAGGGCCAAGGCAACTGCCGGCTGCTTGAGCCCTTCAACCGTGACATGCGGTAGCGCTATCCCCTCATTCAGAAATGTGGATCCCTTTTTTTCCCGACGCTTTAATTGCGACAGCATCGATGCAGGAGATAAATCCGGGTATTGGTCGCTGAAGGTATAAACAAGCTCCTCGATCACCTCTTGCTTTTTCAACGCATGTTCAAATAGCAGTATATGCTTAAGCTCCAAAATTTCGCCCACCATTAAGGGAGACGGCGCATGCGTAATTTTGGTAATGTCCTCACTCGTGATATCAGGAACACTGTTATCCCGCGCCGCCGCGTCAACGACCACTACAGACAGACCCTGAGCCCTTATGACAAGATGTTCCGCAACGCTTTTAGCACCGAAAAGGCGTCGTCTCCATTCCGGAATTGGAATGGGACGCCCGATCACGATGTGCCCAACCCGATACTCGCGGGCGAAATTCAATATCGTTTGAACGACATCCCGGCCTTTAAAGGTAAAGACAGTCGCTCCCAGTTGGTTCGCGAGCGTGAGCGTGTCAGCCAAAAGTCTTTGAGTTGTCGCATCGATAAGCGTCGGGTCCTCGCTTGGTGTCTGGACATAAACTGCATACCAGTTGCGATTGAGCCGTCCGGCAAGCCTTGATCCCGCCCGTAAGAGGCGCGCGCTATTCGGCCCTTTGGAGGCCATGCAAACCATGATCTGGTCTGGAGACATCTTATCGCCATCATCCAAAACATCACGGCGCTTAAAATCAATCTGCGACGCAATCTCTCGCATCGTGAGTTCCCGCAAATGTTCAAGATTGCCAACTTGAAAAAAGTTATTGAGGGAGGAAGCGATCCTCTCCGCCGGGTATATCTTGCCTTCCTCCAGGCGCTTTTGAAGGTCTTCTGCTGTGAGGTCGACATTCACGATGTCGTCCGCCTCAGCTAGGACCGAATCGGGGATGCGCTCCCGGACTTTTATTCCGAGCAGTTCCTCAACGGTATTATATAGACTTTCCAGGTGCTGGATATTGAGGGACGTTATAACGTGAATTCCGGCGAAAAGCAGTTCCTGGACGTCTTCATACCGCTTGGAATTGCGACTGCCCGGAATATTTGTGTGGGCCAGTTCATCAACGAGAACGACCTGAGGCTTTCGGGCAATAACGGCGTCGATATCCATTTCATCGACAATTATGCCGTGATATTCGATAATCCGTCTGGGGATTACGTTTAAGCCATCTAACACCTTAGCCGTTTCGCTGCGACCATGAGTCTCGACAATACCGACGACCACATCGACCCCATCCTTCAAGAGCCGATGCGCCTCCTGAAGCATCATATAGGTTTTCCCAACACCTGGTCCGTAGCCCAGGTAAACCTTCAGACGACCGCGCTGCGACCTATGGATCATCTGCAGAAAGGTCGTGGCCCTACCCTCGCCCATACTTCAACTCCTCAATGTCCTAAATTTTCGTCCAAAGCCAAATTGAGTTTAACGCCATTTTAATCGACGCCCGCCCTATAGAGACCCCACACACAGGAATCGAGGCACCAAGATGCAAAACCTCCATCAGACATCTTCTTTTAAAGAGGCGGGCAACTGCTTTTTTTCCGCATTCAAAGTGAAGCAGAACCGGACACCATCTCCAGCAGGCAAATTTTCAACCCAAATTTTGCCACCGTGGCCATTGACTATGTCGCGGGCAATCGCGAGGCCTAAACCCACACCCTCAGTACCTCCAGCGTTTGGCAGACGAAAAAATCGATCGAATACCTTAATAAAAAATTCGGCCGGGATCGTGGCACCAGTGTTCTGAACTGAAAAAGTAACCATCCCCTCCGCTTCCTGCCAATGGGCATCGATTATCACCTGCCCCCCGGCCGTTGTATGCTTGAAGGCATTGCTAATCAAATTGCTAAAGACATGGGGAATTCGGGTAACATCCGCCATAACATTGGGTAAGTGATTGCTGGTTTTGTTAATAAAAACTATTCCCTGTTCGCGCGCTCCCGTGAGGAAGGGAGCGGCGGATTCTCTCGCAAGTTTTTCCGGTGGTTGGGGTTCGAGCAGAATGCGCTGCGCGCCCGATTCAATCTGGCTCATGTCCAGGAGATTTTCAATGATGCGGTGAAGGCGTTCGGCATCGTCATGCGCTGCTATAAGGAGCTCGGATTGTTTGAGGTTGAGTGAGCCAATACGTTCATCGAGCAGGAGATGAGTCGCCATGCGGATCGAGGTCAAAGGCGTTTTAAGTTCATGGGAAACCACCGAGAGCATTCCGCTCTTGGTTTCGTCGATACGACGAAGGTTTGTGACATCGGTAAGCACCATTGTCACCCCATTCAAGATCTGGGATTCATCGATAATGGGTACCGTTTGCGCCAGAAAAAAATATTCGTCGCCATTGATAAAGAGCTGAATCGCTTTATCATAACCCTTTGAGACTACGGGCCCCAAGGTCGCAAATGTTTCCTGAAACATAGACCAAAGTATTTTATACTCATGCCTCACCAGATCCCCCCCCGGGAACAGACGAAACCTCTGTACCGCGAGATGATTGGCCAATTCTATTTTACCATCGAGGCCAATGACCGCCACCGCCTCGGGAAAACTATTGAGGGCCAGCTGCGTGGTCTTTTCCACCCGAAACAACTGAGCCCGGTTGGAACGACGAAACTCCCGAAGCTTGGCCGCCATCTCATTGAAGGTCTCGGCGAGCTGACCAAGCTCATCCTTTGCACCGATCGGCAGAGTAAGATCAAGATTACCCTTTTGAATTTCCCTGGCCGACTCAGTAATCATATTCAAAGGTCTGAGAATACTCCGAGCCGACAACGCTATCAGCGCAATGGCAAGCACAACCCCGGATAGCAACAAAAGCAGCATCATGAGCCGGGCGCCATTGGCATTTTCGCGAACCCGGCCGTCGGCCGACATGATATTTTTGAGATTGATATCAATTATGGCTTGAGCCAGATTCTTAAGGTCAATACTCTTTGGCCTTAGAATATTCTGGTATTTCGCCTGTGATTCCGTATCGCTCCTGCCGCCACGCGCCAGATCACTGTACTCCTGCTTATAGGAAGGCCATTCGAGAATCAATCGTTCGACGATATCCTTTTCGCCCGGGAACGTTACATTGTTCGACTCGGCTTCCAAGGCAGCCGCAAAGTTTCTGATGAATTCATCCGACTTGGCCCGATTTAGGTTCGGGCCATGCGACCACAATGCTTCTTGTGCACTATCGTCCAGATTATCTATGGCTTCCTTCATATCCTGACCGAAAATCACACTCTTATAATTATCATGGAAGATGGTTTCCAGCGTTGAACTGTACTGATTCAGGAGAACGATCCCGAACGTTCCAACCAAAAGCAGCAGGGCCAGGAGTCCGGAATATCCAAAAGCCAGCTTCGAGCGAAGGGTCAACATCGAGATTTCTCCCCAAGAAACGCCCATTTAAAGCGCATAGCGTTTCCTTTTTCGCCAGAGCGTGGTCGAGTCTATGCCCAGCACCTGGGCGGCCTGGTCCATAGAACGAGTGCTGGCCAATACTCTACGGATATGCTGTTCTTCGATCTGTTCAAGGGTTCCCATTTGGTTTTGATCAAAAGTGTTCGCGAAGTCGGACTTAGGTTCGTCCATGCTAAGGTCTTTGCCTTCTATCATATCCCCGTGGCAGATTATGATGGCGCGCTCAATAATATTGCGAAGTTCTCGTATATTGCCTGGCCAATCATAGGACTTCATTTTATCCATGGCGGTTTTAGAAAAACCGTTGATTTTTTTATCGTGCCGAAGACTGGCGAGAAATCGATCCGCAAGAGGCTCAATATCTTCGATGCGATTGCGGAGAGCTGGCATGACGATCTCAATAACATTGAGCCGGTAATAGAGATCTTCGCGGAATCGCCCTGCCTTCACTGCCTCTTTAAGTTTGACATGAGTTGCCGCCACAACTCGGACATCCGCTTTCCTCGTGGTATTGTCCCCTACCCGTTCGTATTGTCTTTCCTGTAAAAAGCGCAGCAGCTTAGACTGAAGGGAAAGCGGCATATCGCCAATCTCATCAAGAAAGAGCGTCCCCCCTTCACAGGCCTCAATACGTCCAGGATTGCTTTTAAAAGCGCCTGTGAAAGCTCCTTTGCTGTGACCGAACAGTTCACTTTCGAGTAGCTCTGCGGATAACGATGGGCAAGAGACCACAACAAATGGCTTTTTTCCCCGGGGACTCCAGTTGTGTATGGCTTTGGCTATCATCGTCTTACCGGTGCCGTTTTCTCCGGAGATAAGAACGGTGGCATCTGTAGGCGCAGCCGACCGTGCGATATCCATAACTTTCCGCATGATAAGACTATGACTCCGGATCTCCATCTCGGGTTTGCCATTGGCAATTTCCAATTCCAACTCACGGATCTTTTCCTCAAGGATAAGGACGGTTTCAACTTTGCGGGTCGCGCCAAATATCTCTGATGCCGAGAAAGGCTTTTCCACGTAATCAAAAGCACCTAAGCGCATGGCTTCGACGGCGTTGTCGATTGTGCCGTGTGCCGTTATAATCACCACCTTGAGCCAAGGGGAAGCCTCAAGTAACTTCGGAAGTAAATCCAAACCGCTGCTGATGCCTAAGCGCATGTCGAGAAAGCACATATCAAATTTGCTTGCGCTATTTTCGGACAGGGCATCCTTGATATTGGATACAGCGGTCACGCTATGCTTCTCTGCCTCAAGCGCAATGGCAAGCGTCTTGCGGATGTTGATTTCGTCGTCGACGATTAAGATTTTGAGTCGTATCGACATCAGCCTTCCCTTCCTTGACAGATAAGCATTTGCATAGAATGTGCCTTCCTTTTTTGTTTTGAAAGTCATTGATATAATGGAATAATCCAAGATCGAGGCAAGTTTTAGTCGATCCTCTTGATGCATTTTGCAGGATGGGATTGCATTTTGCACGATGGACTTTCATGGCGACACCCGGGGGAAGGTTTTTTCAAGATCCAGGACTGGGCGGGGAACCCAAAGTCTTTGACGATTAGAAGCAGATGTAAATTGAAATAGGTCTAAGGACTTATAGAGCCATCAGGAAGGGCCGCTGCAGGGACCCTCGATGGGTCAGGGAATGGGGAAACCTCCACCAGCCTGCGTATCGCGCGCTGCGGCATCAGCATCATTTGGCAAGCAGTCCTTGCGGGTTTTCCCCTTGCTGCTTTGATTTTCCCCGATACAATCCGCCATGCGCGGAGTTTTAGCGGATGGAGCGGTCAGGGTGGGCACCTCACCGCTTGCCGGCTCGTTACCCGTCGTGAGAACGCATGAGTTCATATTTAAGAGTACCAATCCAAAAGCCAGAGGCTTAAATAGAGTCATCGGCTGGCTCCTTATCCAAAAAGCGCGACGTCAGGTTAACGGTAGCCCAGGGCCTTCCCGATTACCATTGTCAAATGAGGTGTCGAAGAGCGAAACAATCGGATTGCATTGCGAAAAACAGGATTGAGTACGCTCGCTCAGAAATGCCCATTATTTTGAAGTGGCTTTTGCCTCAGTTCTGATGGCACCACAGCTCATTTCTCCCGCAAGCAATGCCACCAGTTCCGCAGCATGATGGGAAACCGTGTAAAGCAGGCGGCCCGGCACCAGGATAATCCGCTCGCTACGGACCGCTTCAAGCTTTTGCCAGGCTGCGCTATGCCGAAGCTTTTCAAGCAAAGCCTTCTTATTCGGCGCTTCGGCAGCTGATGCGATAATGTAATCAGGTTTTTGCTGCACCAGGATTTCACTGCTGATTGGGCTCCAGCCATGAAAATTGATGTCCCGCAGAACGTTATGAAAACCAGCCCGCTCCGCAACATCATCGATAATCGTAGCCGTGCCCGGAAGTATATCACTGCTCGCGTACTGCAGCACCGTTGGCCGGCGTTTACACTTGGGCTGCTTCGCCAAGGCATCCTTTATCGTGCTTTCCATAGAGGCCACCAGCACCGCGGCTTCCTTGTCTTTGCCGATGAGCCCGCCCAATTCCACGATATTGGCTTCGATATCCTTGATGGCACCAAAAGATTTTTGCACCTGGACATTGACCTTGGCAGCCTTAAGTTGTTCCTGAATCGCGGCGGCGGTATAAACCGCCACGATCACAAGGTCGGGCTTTAAGACCAAAAGACTTTCGATGCCGTCGCCCACCCGGGCTTTTACTGATGGGGGGAGGCTCGTGATAAAGCTATACCTGGGATCGTCGGCAAAGGTGGAAACCGCGACCAGACGCTCCTCCTCTCCTTTCAGCAGGGTCAGTAATATCTCGTCGGAACCCACCGTGCCTGACGCGATTCGCTGGGGAAAGTTCGCGGCAGTCAGATTAGCACTGATAAGGTGCCCAAGAAGCGTGGCAATGGCAAAGCATTTGAACATACGTTAACTCGACGGTAATAAGGGCTAGCATCAGCTCTAACATGACAGATTCCGCCTGACAAGCAACTCGCATCCTTTGCGGAGGCGCGGTAGGATAGAGAGGCCAAAAGTATAAATTAAGCCGTATTGGCCGCATTTATAGAGATAGGCCACAGTCCGGTTTGAGCCGTGGGTTCGAGGCCCTTCAGCCGGTAAAGCCGGTCTGGCTTTGGTCGTTTTTCATGCAAGGATTTTTGAAATGAAAGTAGCCGAGATTCGTTCCCGATTCCTAAAATTCTACGAGCGCAATGGCCATAGAGTGCTTGAGAGTTCTTCGCTCGTCCCTCACAACGATCCCACCGTGCTCTTCGTCAACGCGGGCATGGTGCAGTTCAAAGATCTTTTCCTCGGCAAGGAACGCCGTGACTATACAAGGGCCGCGACCTCGCAGAAATGCGTGCGGGCCGGCGGCAAACACAACGACCTCGAAAACGTCGGTTACACCGCGCGACACCATACCTTTTTTGAGATGCTTGGGAACTTCTCCTTTGGCGATTACTTCAAACAGGACGCGATTCGCTATGCCTGGGAATTCATCACCCAGGAACTCAAGCTGCCTAAGGAAAAAGTCTACGTCACCGTTTATAAAGACGACGACGAGGCCGCAGCCATCTGGGAAAAAGAGATTGGCATCGATCCCAAGCGCATCTATCGCTTTGGCGAAAAAGACAATTTCTGGTCGATGGGCGACACCGGCCCCTGTGGTCCCTGTTCTGAGCTCTTTGTTGATCGCGGCGCCAAGTACGGTTGTGGCAAGAGCACCTGTGAAGTCGGATGCGACTGTGATCGCTACATGGAGTTCTGGAATCTTGTCTTTATGCAATTCAATCGCGATGCCGACGGGGTCCTGCATCCCTTACCCAAGCCTTCGGTCGATACGGGCATGGGGCTGGAGCGTATTGCCTCCATTCTTCAGGATACCGAAACCAACTATGAAATCGATAGTTTCATCGGCATTTTGGCCAACATTGCAAAACTCGCGGGCCATACCTATGATCCCAAGGGGAAAAGCAATTTTCCCTATCGCGTGGTTGCCGATCATTCGCGTGCCATGACCTTTCTCATTGGCGATGGCGTCATGCCTGCCAACGAGGGGCGCGGTTACGTTCTGCGCCGCATCATTCGCCGCGCCGTGCGTTACGGCAAGAAAATCGGCCTGGAACGCACCTTCCTCGCTGAGAGCTGCGGCTATGTCATCGACCAGATGAAAGAGGCTTACCCTGATCTTGTGGAAAAACGCAGCTTTATTTTGCGCGTCGTCCTCGCCGAAGAAGAGCAATTTTTAAAGACGCTTGGGCGTGGCCTGACTCTTCTCGACGAAGAGATGGCAAAGCTTGGCGAAAACAAAGTCCTTTCGGGCGAAGTGGCGTTCAAACTTTACGATACCTTTGGTTTTCCTGTCGACTTGACCCGCATCATCTGCGAAGAACAGGGCCTGACAGTCGACGAAGCTGCTTTTGAGCAGGCGATGCTTCGCCAGAAAACCCAGTCCCGTCAGCACTGGAAAGGCGGCGCTGCCGGTGACAATACACTCGACGGCATCTTTCATGATATTGCGAATGAAGTTCGTGACCAAGGCATCAGGCAAAGTTTCGTCGGTTATGAGGCCAACGAGACCGAAGAAGGCCGTTTGATAGCTTTGATTCAGGAGAAGGAGGGGCAGGCCACCCGCTGCGATTTTGCTGGCGCCGATGCCAGCGAGTATCTCTACGGCGTCTTCGACACGACTCCCTTCTATGGCGAAGGCGGGGGGCAAATAGGAGATAAAGGCCAAGTCAAGGGCCATGGCTTTGAAGGCGAGGTCTTTGATACTAAAAAGCCCGTCGATGGCCTGACCGTCGTTCACATCAAACCACTTAAGGGCAGTTTGCGGGTCGGCGAAGTCTATATGCAGTCGACAGATGCAGGCCTGAGAGCGCTCACCGCGCGAAACCATACGGCAACTCACATGCTGCACTGGGCCCTTCGCCATGTGCTTGGTGAGCATGTGAAACAAGCTGGATCTCTTGTTTCGCCGGAGATGTTCCGTTTTGACTTTTCGCATTTCCAAGCGCTGTCGGAAGAGGAACTGCACAAGATCGAAGAGCTGATCAACGAACGCATCTTCACGGATTTGCCGGTGTCGAAACAGGAGATGAAGAAGGAGGAGGCGGTTGCCGCAGGCGCTATCGCCATGTTCGGCGAGAAGTATGGAGACCGGGTCCGGGTGGTCAAGGTGGGTGGATTTTCGACCGAACTGTGCGGCGGAACGCACGTCAGGTCCACGGCTGAAATCAACCTCTTTAAAATCGCCTCGGAAAGTTCAGTGGCAGCCGGAGTCCGCAGGATCGTAGGATATACCTCAAAGTATGCCTTCGAATATCTGAAGACTCGTGAGCAGGAGGCGCGGCTGGTCAGACAAAAGCTCAAGGCCGTCAGCTTTGAAGACGTCGAAGCCAAGATCGATCGACTGATGCAGTCGGAACGTGATCTGAAAAAGCAGATTGAAAAGATCAAATCGGGTCAGCTTGCAGGTCAGATCGATGAGATTATCGGCCGGGCTGAAGTCTTAAAGGGCACCAGGATCGTGTCCTTCCTCTGCCCTGAGGATGAATCGGGCGTCAAGACCCTGCGTGAGCTTAGCGAGAAGATACTGGCAAAATCGCCCGAAGCCGTGGCGATACTCGGCATGCAGCAATCCGCTCTGGGCAAGGCCTTTCTGCTTATCTCCAAGGGCAAGCAGGCGCCTGCCAGCGTCAACGCTCAAAATGTTGTTAACACTTTGGCCCCACTCTTCAACGGCAAGGGCGGCGGCAAAGCGGAGATGGCTCAGGCCGGCGGCGATAAGCTAGAGGGTTTGAAGGAGGCTTTGATAAAGGCGCCTGGTCTCGTCAAGGAAAGTTTGATCTAGATCAGATTTTAAATGGCAGCCTTTCGTGGACGTCCCCGTGACGTCCTCTTTACCGGGAGTGCTGAGGAATGAAAGGAAAAACTTTCCCGTGACCAAAATAATCTCCTGGAACGTCAATGGTATCCGCGCTGTTCTTAAAAAAGGTTTCATGGATTTTTTTGAAGAGGAACTCCCCGATATCCTTTGCCTGCAGGAAACCAAGGCAACTGAAGAGCAGGCGGGGCTTGACCTTCCGGGCTATCATATAAAGTGGAACAGCGCTGTAAAAAAGGGCTATTCCGGAACCGCAGTGATTTCCCGCCATAAACCCCTGAATGTCAGCTATGGCCTAGGAATGGATAAGCACGATCAGGAAGGTCGTGTCATCACGCTTGAGTTCGAGAAGGTCTTTGTCGTCACGGTTTATACGCCGAACTCAAAGGACGACCTGTCGCGCCTTCCCTATCGTCATCAGGAGTGGGACGTCGACTTCCTAAAGTATGTCATCAGCCTTGAGAGCTTGAAGCCCGTGATCTTTTGTGGCGACCTCAACGTTGCCCACATGGAGATCGATCTGGCCCATCCCAAGGCCAATACCAAAAGTTCGGGATTTACGCTTGAAGAACGGGCGAGCTTCCATAATATAGTAGCGAATGGTTTTATTGATACCTTTCGTCATTTTAATAAAGATCCGCACCACTATACCTGGTGGAGTTATCGAACGGCGGCGCGCGAACGCAATGTGGGCTGGAGGATCGATTACTTTTGCGTCTCGGGAGCTTTGGTGCCCCATCTGAAATCGGCCGGAATATTATCCAACGTTCACGGTTCCGACCACTGTCCCGTGGTTGTCGAGATCGATGGCCTGTTCTGATTCTTGACTATCAGGTTTTTGATAATATTGGATATTTTTGATTCAATGTCAGGTCCATCAGGTTTTTGGTGCCAACATTCAAGCCCGCTCACTCTCTAACCGAAGCTAAGACTAGCGGAAGTTATCCGAAAAACTTACAGCCTGTAGGTTTTATGACCAACAAGGGAGGAGGGCAGCGATGTCGCTCTTAAGCTCACTCAAAAGCCATTATTACCAGCGGGACGAACTGGCATTTCATGCCAAGCATTTTCCCCTGCTGGTGCCCCACCGGGTGGCATCATTTCTTTTTATCGCTGCCGTAGCGGGCTTAGGGCTAAGCGATGTCACGGGCTTTCTGTCGCATGATACGGTCTTTCAGTATTCATCGTTTCTGATGCTGTTCTATAGCCTTGCCGTGAGGACAACTCTAAAAAATTTCCTGCTCTTCCTGAGCGCGGCCCTAACCTACCTTTTTGCAGTCGCGATCCTCTCCCTTGGGCTTAATCTGGAGATACTGGATAGCAACTCTTTGAACCTGGTGATGGCGGCCTTCTTTGGTGCGGCCTTTCATTGGACCCGACTCGGCCTCACCCGACGGACCTATAATGCCGATCTGGCCGTTGCCGAAAGCAGCCTCAAACTTAACGAATTGACGCGCGATTCGCAGATTCTTATCGATCACATCCTCGAAGGCATGTACCTCTACCAGGTTAATGATAAGGATGAACTCGGCATCGATTCCTTTCACACGCCCTTAAAATATCCGGGCAGCGACACCGAGGAAAAAAACCCCTCCAGGGCTTTGGAAGCCTTCTGGAAGACCTGCTCTTTAACTCCAGACCGTATCGCCCACATGCATGGTATCTTGCGTCAAGCGATCGGTGAAAATATTTTGCAGTGGCACATTCATTCCAAAGACCTTCCAGAGGAATTTCGCCTGGCTCTCGATCATGGAACCCGGGTCGTGACGGCCAAATGGGAGGCGATCAGAAGCGACAAGGGTATGGTCAAGAAAGTTCTCCTCCTCTTGAAAGACGTCACGGAACTCAGGCTGTTACGTGAGGATTCGCGGGCCCGCAGCGACGATGCGAAAAGACTCATGGAACTGATCGGGAACAGTCCCAAGAAAATTGGAGAATTTTTCAATCTGGCGGCGGCCATGATACTCGAAGGCAAGCGAAGCGCGGTGCTGACGCCCGAGAATACGAAATTGAATTTTCGCAATATCAACACCCTCAAGGCTATGGCCAGCAGCTTTCAGTTGACCGAACTCACCGAATGCCTGAATCAGCTGGAAGCGACTATTCAGCAGCAAACCCTCAGTGCCGTCAGTCTTTCGCTTCAGCATCTGCCCGCCTACCAGGCTTGCGAGACCTCGCTCCGTAATTACAAAAACTTATTCCTAAAGATTTACTCGCGACCAATCTTCGGCAATCAGGTCACGACTGATCCCAAGGTGGTGCTCGAGCTTACCAATCAGATCGAAACAGCCCTGGTGCGCAGCGATATTCAAGCGACACTCAAAGGTCTCAATGAGATCCGGACGATTTTTGCCTATACTTTGGATAAGATCGTGATCGACGAAATCACACTCCTGCGTAAATTGGCCGATGATCTCAATAAACCGCACCCCAACCTTTATATCAATGAACTCGACATTCAACTGACCGATGCCGGCAAAAGCACTTTGCAGAAGGTCTTCGTGCAGCTCTTCCGCAATTCCATTGACCATGGCATCGAAAGTGACGCTGAGCGTAAAGCCAAATCCAAGGCGCCGCGAGGCCAAATCTCAATTCATACGGCAAAGCAGCAGGAATCCTATCGCATCACCTACAAAGACGATGGTCAGGGCCTGGCATTGCCGAAAATTCTAAAGAAGGCGATCGACCTACGCCTGGCGGAAGCCAACCGTAACTATAGCGCCCAGGAGATTGCTGAGCTTATTTTCCAGCCGGGCCTATCGACAGCCCTTCAGCAGACCCTCATATCCGGGCGGGGGCTGGGAATGGATTCTATCCGCTCCTGTCTTGCCCAGGAAGGCGGCGATATTTCAATTGAGCTCGACGAAACCTGTGAAGGGCCATTTCAGACCTTTCGTCTCATTATTGACATTCCGCTAAAAAGAGCAAATCAAAAACTCGAGCGACTCGAGCGAACAGGTTGACGCAAATACATTTTCACCAAACAAGCCAATCCCCTCGGCATTCATGGGCTTCCTTATGCATAAGCCCATGAAGCGGCTAACTAGTGTCGGTCCGGAAAAGGCGATGGCTGCGTTTCATCG
>CAXSGP010000079.1:0-22649 GCA_964236955.1 uncultured Oligoflexus sp.
TTTCCTTCTCTATCATGTCTGGCGAATTGCATGTGAGTTTTTCCATTTTCATCGTCGTTTTGATATTTCGCAGATCGAGTCCGACATGCCGTCGATCATCATACAATTGCTTTACATTCTTCTCAATTCCTAACTCTCTCCACCAAATGAGTATCGAGCGCGCAAAGGCTATAGGTCAAAGGCCGGGGCAAAGGTCACGATTACCCCAACGGCTACGGCTATGAATAAGCCTAATCTACAGTTTGCATGAGGTCAGCTAAGCACTATCATTGATTCGTAATTTCTCTTTAAAAGAATCGAACGCCATTTGAATCTTTGTAGTTTTGCCCGCAACCCGCATTCCCGTTGCCGTTTAAACCAAATGTTTATTCTTCATAATATCCGCTAGTTAATAGGAATTATGACTCTCCGAAAAACCCAAAAGAGCAATTCCAACCTCAGGTAAGATTCACCCCAAAAAATAAATATTAAAGTTTCAACCCGATTCAGCCGACAAGCGGCCACCTGACGGTGAGTCGTTCCCGCCAGGACTTTGTTGTCGAGGAGTTATCATGAAGTTGATCCTGTCTGCTGTTACTGCTGTTCTTGTCGGTGCCTTGACCGTCACGTCCTGTTCCGATCATAAAACCGTCGCTGCTGATTATGTGGCAAGAAATGATGCCCATACAGCTACGGATCTTAAGCCCTCCGCTTCGGGTGATGCTTCTACAGCCAAGGCTAAAGATAAAGACCCACCAGCGGCACCAGAAACCAATGGGGGTGCAGAGCCGGTGACCCCTCCGACTCCCAAGGCCAAGGAAGCTGCCAAGGAACCAGCGAAGCCAGCCGAGACTAAAGCTCCGGCCGCCGGCATCAATTTTGCTACCGTAAATAGCAAAATTTTCAGCCAATGCGTGGGCTGTCACAATGCTAGTTTGACTTTGGGTGGGGTGAATCTAGAAGACTATGCAAAGGTTAAGGCAGTAGCCGCAAAAATCAAGGCAGTAGCAATCGGCCCCAAAGCATCAATGCCTACATCCGGCCCCCTCCCCGAGGCCGATCAAAAGCTTTTGGGCGATTGGATCGCTGCCGGCACCCCTGAGAAATGAGTCCAGCTTATAAGTAGAGCCTAGGCCCCAACCGCTCGTTGGGGTTTTTTGCGTTTTGCCACCGGCGAATATCCGTCGCTTCACTGGCAGCGAAACTCGAGTGTATATTCATAACCCTTCCCCGTAATGCTCTCCTGGTCGCTATCCTCTCCTCCCACCATCACCGCACTGCCGGGAACGTTGGTGCCCTTGTCCTTCTTAGGCAGAATCTTTGGCGTCAATTGATTGGCCTTCTTGATTTCAGCTTCAGCCTTCCTATCGCTATAAGCCTCTTCCCCCATCGATCCCACGTAGTTGAAGTTTTCGCTCACAAGAAGCGCATGATTGCGATTCACTTTGGAACAAAACGCTTCCGCCTGCCTCATACCGTCAAGATTCCCGTCGCCTTTTCGCGCGATGAGAAAAGAGATCGTGTTGAGGCCGTCGGGACTTTTACGAACATCGGGAAAGCTTGCACAGGATGTCAGGCACTGGCTCAATATGAGGGTCAGGCTAAGAGAAAAAATGCAGGAAGAATTCATCACTGGGGAACCTCGCTTTTATCATGGTCCCCTCGAGATTAGCAGACAATAGCTATCCGTTCAATTGCGCCGCGACATCTTCAAGACCAGAATCAACAACGATATAACGACGCTCGGAATTCGTCAAAGGCACGAGATAAATGCGCGATCGTTCGGCCCGGTCATGATCCTCGACGAAGACCACCTGATCGATGTTGACGAATATAGGCGAGACGCGGCCATCAGCGTGGCAAAGATCGAAGGGCACAAATTTAGGCATAGTACTTTCATTTCCTTAGAAGTCATCGTGCTCGGCATTCTAAATGTTCGATAGGCAAGGCGGGGTGCCATAAGGCACGCCGAAAGCGAGGCTGGAGAACCGCATTCCTCAAGCACCGGGCCTAGCGTATGAACTAATCACTTCACACAGGAGTGTCCAGAACTTTTCAACACTTTGAATCTGAACGCTTTCCGCTGGGGAATGAGCGTTCCGAATCGTGGGCCCAAAGGAGACCATATCGATGCCGGGAATTTTCTCGCCAATGATTCCGCACTCCAGACCGGCATGGATCGCCTTGACCTCAGCTTTTTTATGGAAGATCTTTTCGTGAGTATTTGCAACAACTTGCAGAACCCCAGAGGCTAGGTTTGGGGTCCATCCCGGATAGCCGGTTGAGAATTCAACCTCGCCTCCCGCCAGATTTAAAAGTGAGGCTACCGAATGAGACGCATAGGCTAATTCTGACGCCACCGAACTCCGCTGCGCGGTCGACAGGGTGATGTGTTTACGCCCCGTGTTCAAAACTCCAAAATTGGTGGAGGTCTGCACCAGCCCGGGAATCTCATGATTCATCTTGATGATCCCATGAGGAATCGCATCGATAAGCCGCAAGAGTCGCTTCTGCAAGGTCCTTTTAAAAACCTTGCCTTTTTTTGGGCCCTCACCTATCCATTCGGTTTGCAGGTCAGGGTCGGCAAAAGAATATTCAGCTTTGAGTTTCACGGTGAAATCGGCGAAACGTTCCTCAGCCAAGGCCCATTTTCCGTTCGGAATATAACCATAGGCGACCGCCTCCCGGGGTATGGCATTGCGCTTATTGCCGCCGGATAGGCTGCCCAAACGCATACCAAGCTTTTCCACCTCCAAAAGAATGCGCCCCAGAATCTTGATGGCATTGCCGCGCTGCTTATCGATATCAAGCCCGGAATGACCACCCCTTAGGCCTTTTACACGGAGACTGAAGGCCTGCATCTTCTCCGGCAGATCTTCAACCTGGAGATCCCACTTCGCCATCGTATCGCGCCCGCCCGAACAGCCGACATAAAGAGCGCCTTCCTCCTCACTGTCGAGATTGAGAAGAATGCGGCTTTGAACCAGGTCCGGATCGAGATTTTTAGCACCCGCCAGGCCGCTTTCCTCATCGACGGTAAGCAGGAATTCAAGAGGTCCATGCACGAGAGTGTGATCTTCCAGAAGGGCCAGCATCGCCGCTACTCCCACGCCGTTGTCAGCACCCAGAGTCGTTCCTCTGGCATGAATGGTGTCGCCATCCTTTTCCAGCTGAATGCCTTCCTTCATAAAATCATGTTTGATGTCGGAATTCTTTTCACAAACCATATCAAGATGGCCCTGCATGCAGACCGAAGGGGCATGCTCCATGCCGGGAGTCGCCGGCAGGCTCAAAAGCATATTGCCGACCCTGTCGGTCCTGATATCAATACCATTGCGACTGGCAAGCTCGTGAATATAACGGGATAGGGCCGCTTCATGTTTTGAAGGTCTTGGAATGGCGGCGATCGCTTCAAAATGTTTCCAAAGCAGACTCGGCTGCAAACCTGCTAATGCTTCCGTCATGGCTCTAAACTCCTATGACTCACTCTGCATAGTCTGATCAGAGTTTCAGGCCTCTGACACTTACAGTCTCGAGGGTACGCCTTCACATTTGGGCCTGCAAGCATCTATGGCTCGACTTGGAACGACACAATTTCTAAAAATCGGCGTCCCCAGGCATCCGCTGACGGTTTAGCCTATAAAAGGCGTAGGCAGAGAACAAAAAGCCCTCTCTTGATTATCAAAGCGACATAGCTCAGCTTGGACTTCCCAGTGATCCTGTTAAAAACTCTTACTCAGTTCGATATGCATCAGCGAGGATTCAATGGCGCGGGGATTGGTATCCTGAAAGATTGGGTCATTAATATCAATCCCGTCATACTTATAATGCCCAATTGCATAATTTACTTTAATACGTATCCAGTCGATGAGCACGACGAGCATACCCAGCTGGCTAAAGCTTTGTTTGACATCCGATCTATATTCTTTCACCACATCACCGGTGACTTCATCCCGACTTCGGAACACATATCCCGACAGGCTCTGCGTACCACCCGCTGCCGTCAAACTCACGGTATCCCAGAGGGGAAAACTGATTGCGAACATCCGTTTATTGGCCTCCTTGGCCACCGACTCCACCTCATCGACGGGATTCAGGCGTTCGAGCGGCTTTGTGGACTGGCGGGAGGTGTAGTCATAGGACATTCGAAAGGTCATGTCTCCCAAGGTGATTTCGCCGGACGCACCAAATTTGGCTTCTGAGGAAAAGCCCACGTGATATTTAAAGCGACTATCGACGATATTCATACGGTTATTATCGAAGGAGGTGAACGCGGTATTATCGGTGCGCCATGACTGGGCATTTACGCGTAAATTTATCTCGCCGAGATGCTGGTTGACATCCGCTTTTAAGAGAACGTCATTGGCAATGGTGGGCTCCTCCTGATCAAAAGGCTGCTGCAGGGCAATCTCCAGCCCACCATCGGTTTCCTTGCCTTCGGCCCGCAGCTTGATGAAGCCTTCGGACTGACCCCAGCTCGTCGCCGATTTAAAATTCGGCAGCATCACCGTGTAGCGGGCACCCAATTCGCCGCGCAGGGAGGGAGTCAACTCAAGATTGAAAAGAGGGTGAAAATTGACAAAGAAATTTTCTTCGGAGCCCTCCTGTTTTTCCTCGCTTAAAAAATCGCCGTCAATGCCCGGCAAGACAAAAGATCGGCTGTGCGCCGTCTTCACATCATATCCTGCAAATCCCAGGCCGAACTCCATACTGCCAAAACTCGCGTCATTGGCATCCCCATCCGCATACGCTCGAATCCCGACTCGATGAGCAACTAAATCGGCAGCATCAATTCCGTGTGCACGATTCAAATTCTGAGTGCTTTCCTGTCTCAACACCGCGCCCGGCTTCCACTTGATGCCCCAGCTGGGCGAAGCCGAATTGCTCTTCCACGAGTCCTCGACCTGGGGTCCGCCGAAGTCGGCAGGAACAGTATTCTGGGTTCGGGATTCATTTTCCTCACCGATGAAACTTGATAAAAGCTCATCGTGCTTTTGCCGGATTTCGGCCAGATACTTTTGCCTCTCCAGGCGCTGGGCTTTGGGTAGAGACTTGGCGGGCGTCGCCTGAAAGTAACGTTCGGCACGGGTGAATTGAGAGAGCTTGAAGAAACACACGGCCACCATGTGGCGGGTGAGCGGCCGGTTCGGACCATTGAGCTTGAGGTTGGCGCGGAGGCCTTTCAAGGCTTTCGAATATTCTTCGGAATCGAGATAGGTGGCGCCATAGGCATAGGCTGTTTCTTTGCTGAGGGTTGCCTCGCCAGCCTTTTCAAAGTAATCTTTTGCCTCGCTCAATTTTTTCTTTTGAAAATACATGGTGCCGATGAGAAGGTCGGCTTTGCCTTTCTGGCTTTCGTCTTTCGATAGGTTCTTCAAAATCTTTACGGCATCGCTAAAGCGCCCCGCTTTGAAGAGGCTTAGACCGGTCTCGTATTCGGGGTCGGGGGCCTGGCTTTTTGCAGGGGCTGCCAGAGGGGCCGCACTGCTGTTCTTCTCAGCTGGCAGGGCCGGCGTTGCTTCGCCCGACGGGGATGGGCCGGGTGAGTCGGCGGCAAGTAAAGGCTGGGTTTTAGCCAACGCCAGAGTTCCAATAAAAGTTGCCGCTCGCCATAGCCAGACCGCTCTCGTAGGCCACCACATGGTCATATCCTCAGGGTTCGAAGTGGACGCCTGGATAGCGCTTTTGAATCGCGGATTTAGCGGCCTTTACATTGCCTTTTTGGACGATGACTTCCTGATAGAATTTAATTTCCTCCTCGTATTCGAGGAATAGCTCATCGGCCTTGGAACCGTAACTTGTCAGGAGTCCCTGCAGCTCCCGGACATTGGCTTCGGAGAGTTGGGGTTCAACGGTGAGAATAGCCATGCGTCGCACGATGGACATTGTTTCAAAAAAATCCTGCCAGCCGCCGCGGACCTTGACTGAATTGAAGCAGTTTTTCAAATCATCGTCCTGATGCGCATCCTCAAGACAGCTCATGGCCCAAAGTGTTCCCGACATTTCGTATTCGGCGGAAGGAGAGGTCCCGGCGATGGCACCGAGCTGCCAACGCAAACGGGAGAGGAATACCTTCCCCTCCGTACTGGAATCTTCCGCGCTAAGCTTGACCAAAGATTTGAGAGCCGTCCGCAGACAGGCTTCATGAAAGGACCCGGGCTCCTCCCAGCCAGGCATCGGCGAACGCTTTTTGATCCAGTGTGAATCCATCATGAGGATGCGCGACCATTCTTCCCTTGGGGGGCGCCGTCCCTCGATAAAGCCCGTCCAGTTCGGTCGCGACTCGCGCCATCGGGTATCCCAGGCATTCACCGAGCAATCGATGGGCAAGAAACCTTCGGCATTGCCCTTGAGTTTTTTCGCATTGAGCCCCTCCCATTTCCCGTCTCGCGAAAAAGCCACCGCACGCACATAGGGCAGCCATTGGTAATAACCCTTCTTTTTCTTCATCAGTTCATTGATTTCATGACGATTGCGATCCATAAACCCTTCAAATCGAGCATTATAGTGATCGCCAAGAAAATATTTGGCCTGATAGTAGCTACGATCCCGCATGTAAAGAACAGGATTCACAAATTCGCCGTCCCGAAAGCTCACCAATCCGAGGATCGCGAGGATCGTGATCAGTAAAAATCCGCTGATATAGAAGGCACGGGACGACGATGCCGGGGGCTTATTGAAGCCTGTCCCGATACGATTGCGTGCATTCGGGCTAGCGTTGGGAGCCACCGTCATGCCCCAGCCCGACATCATTTCACTATGAATGAGCTGTACCAATTCTGGGTAATGGCGTCGAATACCCTCGATATTATCGAGCGTGACCCATTGCCTTAATCCCCCAGAGATTTCATCCTGAAGACCGAACTGCATCTTTTGATAGGCTTCCTGCACCTGCTTTAAGGTGAAAGGCCCTAAGAAGCGTTCCATGCCCACGCGGATGAGGTACAGACGCTCCATCAATCCCTCGCCACGTGGGAAATCACAACCGTTATATTATCTTGCCCACCCGCTTCATTCGCTTCGGAAATGAGGCGTTGGGGCAGCTCATAGAGCCGGTCTTCGTATTCTTTGATGATACGCAGTATTTTTTTGTCGTTCACCATACCCGTCAAGCCATCAGAACAGGTCAACAGAATCTCGCCGGGCTGAAGTTTGAGCTCATAGATATCCACCTCACACTGGGTCGAAAGTCCAAGCGCACGAACCAAAGCGCCTTTTTTCGGGTTAGCAGCCAAAGTACCATCGGGAAGCCAGCCGCGTTCCACATAATTTTCCACGTTGTGGTCGAGGGTGAGCTGCCAGAGATTATTTTTAAAATAGAGATAGGTGCGGGAATCGCCCATGTGACAGATAAAGGCCTTTTCCCCGACGAAAAGGATACAGTTTAAGGTCGTAGCCATGCCCTCGACAGCGGATCCCATTCCCTTGTTAATGATCTCTTTGTTGACCTGGTCGATGCTTTGGATGAGGAAGGGCTCAACCTCTTCATGTCTGAGGCTTTCGCAGTTCAGATAGGCTTGCTTGATGCCATTCACCGCAAGCGAGGACGCAACTTCGCCGCCTTTTCTCCCGCCAATGCCATCGGCAACGATCAAAAGACCTAACTCGGCATTGAAGAATAGGCTGTCCTGGTTGTTCTTTCGAACCCGCCCCATATCTGTTGCACCGAACATTTCGATTCGCAAGTTGCACCCCACTTGTTCCTGGGGGTGCTATCGGTCGGAAATGACTGGAATTTAAGAAAGAGTCCCTAAAAAGGCTTTGACACTTTGCCGAAATGGAAAGATTAGGTTGCTTTTTTCGGATCCTTAGGAAAATCCAATGGGACTTAGTTTAAGATTGCTGGGTCCGTTTCGGGGCTGGGATCCAGCTCCGGGAGGTATACCCAACCCTGGTCCTCGAAAAACTGATTTTCCGGCCTCGAGACGAGTCCCCCCCTCTCCAGTCCAGCCATGACAGCCGCAATAAAAGCACTAAATGTTTCCACTGAGGCCGTGACTTCGTCCATCATGTGGCCATCGACGATATCGGCTTCGATCAAAGCCCGTATCAACTTTTGCCGTTGCTCGCGCCCTATTCCAAAGGCGCGATATTGATAGCCAAGCTCGCTTGGCAGTTCGAGCTGCTCGACCAATACCGACAATACATGGGGTACCGACGTCTCATAGAGCTGGATCGGATTGTCAAGACTGCGCAGACGTTTCTGCAAGGTCATCGAGCGCACCACGAGCGGAGCCTTATTTGCACTATAGGTAGGCTCCTGCAGGGATGGATGCCATTCATACCATTCCCTCACATCCCAGATACGCTGAGTTTGGGGATTCATCGGTTTTTTCTTCTTTTTGCCGCGCTGCGTGTCGACGAGCTTTTGCATATAGGCGACGGCGATATCCTCGCAGGCATTGACACCCGGACAGGAGCTGCGCGTACAGGCAACGCAGGGCGGCACCGTTAAAGGACTATCTATCATGACTCGATCCGGTCTCTCAGCTCGTAAGACTTCGAACAATCTATCGTCCGAAAACAGCCTATTGACAGTACCCATACGGTCGTAAATGCAGCTTATCTTTAAGTTGCCTTCACCCAGGTGACCTGTCATGATCACGAGAGTCGTTTTTGTCGAATTGGGACCTGCCAGATGGATCCCTGCTACCTTGGCCTTTAACTGATTCTGCATGACGTCCTTCATGCAAGATTGTTGTCGATAGGGAACCTGCGGAACCTATGAATGCTAGACTGCTGAACCTGATAATACGTTCCCTTAGCCTTGTCTACCTCGTCCCGTTTCCGCTACGAGCCCAAGACCGGGACCTTGAGGCCCTGAAACCGGCCCAAGAAGAATTTACCAAACAGCACTATCCTGCGGCACTTGAACTTCTGCGCACTTATCTTCGGGAGCATCCTAACGATGCGGACGCATGGGTATGGCTGGGTGCGAGTTATTATCATTGCGGTCAAGCTCAGCTTGCCCTCACGACCCTTTCCAATGCCAAACCAAAAGGTGATCTGAAATCTCTTCGGCGATACTACATGGCCCTAAGTTACGATGCACTGGGAAAGTCAGAAAAAGCAAAATCACTGCTCTCAGGGCAGGCCCGCTCGAAAGATCTCTTTGCTGAGGACGCCCTTTTCGAATGGACCGTCATCGACTTTGAAGAAGGGGACGCATCGGGCGCGAAAGCCAACATCGATGACTATAACAAACGTTTTCCTAACGGTCGTTATGAAAACCAGATGAAATCGATCCAGGACCATTTGACCGAAGCGGGCCACACCGAGGTCGCCGGCAGTCGAAGAGCTCAATATAAAGCCAGCTACTTCACGAGCAATCCCCTCTCGCTCGTGTCGATGCCGCATATGTGGTTCTATGAACTCGGCTATGACTATCTGAGAGGTTCACGAGCCAACCCCGGTTATAAAAACCAGGCACCGATCGTTCAGACGGGAGCCGCTTACGAAAACTACAAGCTTACGACCCAGTTCGGATTTATCCTGGGCCCTTTCAAAGGGACAGGGACTCAGAGCCATACGGGTTACGTCTATTCCCAAAACTGGTTCAGCGACAGTGAGCGCATGAATACCTATTCCTCCGACCCAGGGGATTTTCAATACTTTCCCTTTCGCCCCGACCTGATGGAGCGAAGCCATCGGCTGTTCGTGGAAACGAGCGGCACCAAGGGCAGTCTGAACTTTGGAGGCTACGCGCACTGGACCTATATCCGCGCCGGATCGGATCTTTTCCCGGCGCCCGAGCGCCCCGAGATTCGCAAATCCTTCGACCTTGGGATTCGCACCCTTTTCGTGCCCTGGGTGGAATGGCTGTATAGCTCCCAGCATAAGCTGCGCTTTTACCTTACCTTTGAAAAGCATCTCAATCGAGAACAGGACGATTATTCCTATAAGACCTATAACATCTCGAGTTCAAGCGCATCGCCGTTCATGAGCTACACCTTGCAAAACGAAAGCCGCTTCTCCTTGCTTGATCTCAAGGTCAAGGAAGAATTCTATCACCAGCAGTACCTCTATAACGACTATTGGGAGAGCTACACCGCGAATGGATTTGCCGGCCAGGTTCAGGCCCGGGTCGGGGGGAACTTTCATCTCGTGGCGGCCGGCGCTTTCGCCAACAATGATTTCAGCTCATCGGTCATAAGGTCCCAGTCTTGCAGCGACGTCGGCAAGGAGTTTGGCGGCTCAGCCTCGGGCGGCAATGGCGTTATCTGTAAACGTACCGATAAAATCATGAAATTTGCGGCCGGTGCAAGTTATGTCAATAATTCGCAACAATCTTTTGCGGCAATATTTAGGTTTGACGACCGAAAAAATGATAAATTGGTCGTATATAATGAATCGAAGTTCGAGCTTCTATTGGTGTTTACCCACGCCTTTCCCAATTTGCTGGGCGTGGAGCGCTATATAGAGCCATTCGTGGGATTGGCGGATCAGCGAGGAGTCTTCTGATGAGTGTCGATGATGGAACCATGGAGCTCATAAGGGAGTCAGTCCAAAGAAAGACTTTGGTCTATTTCTCCGCCAACAAGGTCAAAGTCGTGTTCCAGACTCAGGTGCATTCGATTCGGAGCCGGTCGGTCGTCCTCTTCAATTCCATACCGCCCGAATACATAGGCCGAGTCATGGAATCAGGACAGTTCTACCTCAAGATCCAATCGATTCGATTCGTCTGCGACCAGGTGACGACCGATGGCATCCACATCCTCTACCCTCTCGACAACATGCGACTCATAGAGGACAACAGGAATACCAAACGGTTTAACTTTGGTACCAAGGACGCTGCATTTTTAGAGGTGATGAATCCTCTCGACAATGAAACGACCTTGAGAAAAAGCCTCCTCGACATGTCCTCGACCGGTCTGTCCTTTCGCACGCCTGTAGAATCCAAGCTCTACAGCGCGGGTCGGCGCTTCGAGAAGATGCGCATCTATATGGATGGCAAACTTCATAGCGAAGTCGCCGGTCAGGTCGTCTATCAACAATCCTTCCTCACCAAAGACGGCAAGAGCTACTGTCAGGTCGGCTTTAAATTCGACAGTCCCACAAATAATCGTTAATCCCTCTTTGCCCTGACTTGAGGACTTACACGTCTATGCAAAAGCTGAAAAAGCATCAGAAAATATTCGTCAATCGCTCCCTTAACATGGCCTCGATCCGATCCTTAGGATTTGATATGGATCACACTCTGGTCCTTTATAACAGGGTTAATTTTGAAAATTTAGCCTTTCATGAGACACTCAAGAAATTTATCGCCAATGGCTATCCTGAGGAACTCTCGACGCTCAAATTCGACCCGAATTTCGTCATCCGGGGTTTGCTGGTCGACCGGGAGAGGGGCAATCTCTTGAAGGTCGATGCCCACAAGTACGTGAAGGTGGCCTTCCATGGCCACCTGAAGCTCGACAAACAGGCTCGCTCCGAACTCTATAATTCTCGAGGAATCAAGGCCGATGACTACCTCACCGTCGATACTTTCTTCGCCTTGAGCGAGACCCAGCTTTATATTGAAATCGTCGATTACATGCGCCGAAATCCAGGCCAAATCAAAAAGAGCTTTAACGAGGTCTATAGAGACCTTAGGGAATGGATCGATCTCTCCCACCAGGATGGCTCGATCAAAACCAAGGTTCTCATGGAGCCTTCAAAATACATCGTCCGCGACCCTCATCTGGTCGAGACTCTGGTGAAGCTCATCGACGGCGGCAAGAAGATTTTTCTTCTCACCAACTCCGATTGGTCCTACACCAACGCGGTCATGACCTATCTGCTGCAGGATCAGCACGAGGAATTTCATCAGTGGCAGGACTACTTTGAATACATCATCGTCAGCGCCGGTAAACCGAACTTCTTTACCGGCAGCAATCCCTTCTATGAAGTGATGACCGAACAGGACGGGCTCCTGCGCCTGCATCGGGGACCCTTGCTTCCACAAAAGGTTTATCACGGTGGCAACGCGATACTCTTTGAGAGGTTGACCCAGCAGAAGGGCGATCAGATCCTTTACTGCGGCGACCATATCTACGGCGATATCATGCGCTCCAAGGAACTTTTCAATTGGCGAACCTTTCTCGTCGTGGAAGAGCTTGAAGAGGACTTCAAAAAGACCGAAAAGATGCAGCCGGAGTTCGAAAAGATCATGGATGCCATACGTGAGGAGGAACAGCTCCAGACCGTCGTGCAGGGCATCCGCTCGGACATCAGCAATCAGCAGCGTCGGCAAAAACTCAAGCACATGGCAAAGCCTCAGGAAAGCAAGTTTCTTGCGAAGATGCTGGAGCTGCAGGGTGAACTTCAGATCAAGGAAGAGCACCTTGAAGCCCAGCACAAGATCATCAAAGAACTTATTTCCCTCCGTGAAAAGGCCTTTCATCCGGTCTGGGGTGAGTTGATGCGGACGAGCCTTGAGAAGAGCCGTTTCGGCAAGCAGATTGAGTCCTATGCCTGTCTCTACACAAGTCGGGTATCCTCGCTTCGCTTTTATTCGTGCAGTCAGAAGATGCGGTCCTACCGCGACTTGATGCCACACGACTTATAAGCCGTGGGTCGGGCTCAAACCTGAGCCCGAAATATTAGTATAAGACTATGATACCTTTATATAAATCTGCATTTTTGCCCTAATGTCAAGACTGGCCCGGCTCAAGATTCCAAGACCATCGCCGATACCCCAACAGACTTAATTTAGGCTCTACCCCCCGATAGACCCATAATCTATCGGATGAAAGATAGGGACTGACCGCTGCATGATTGATTCGCTGATAGGCAACCGCTATCGCATTAAAGCTCTCATTGGGGAAGGCGGCATGGCGTCCGTCTATGCCGCCTTGGACGAGAAGCTGGAGCGTCGCGTCGCCATCAAGATCCTGCACCCGCACCTGGCCCGCAATCCCGATATCCGCGAACGTTTCCTATTGGAAGCGAAGACCGTATCGGGCCTCGATCATCCCAACATTATCCGGGTCTATGACTTCTCGGGCCTGGATTCCGGCCAGCTTTGGATGGTCACCGAAATTCTATATGGTGAAGACCTCTCCGATTTCGTCAAATCCTTCAATCAATCCCGCCTGCAATTCATCATCGCAACGCTTATCACCCGAGAGATCTGTCGGGCGCTCCATGAAGCTCATAAGCTCAAGATCGTTCACCGGGACATCAAGCCTGAAAATATCATGATGCTGACCAACGGCCAGCTCAAACTTATGGATTTTGGCATCGCTAAGGTACATCGCGCGAACGCGACCCAGACGGGAATTTTCATGGGTTCGCCCAGCTACATGTCGCCCGAGCAGATTCGTGGCGTGGATGTTGATTCGCGAGCCGACATCTACAGCCTTTGTGTTCTCTTCTACGAGATTATTACGGGTACTCTGCCTTTTGTTGGCAAAAGCACGGCCGAAGTCATCAATCGCATTATGGTGGGCCGTTATACGCCGCCCAATATGGTGATCACCGACCTGCCCTATGCTTTGAATCTGATCATCGTCAAAGGCCTCCAGCCGCAAAAGGAGGATCGTTATCAAAGCGTGGCCGAGATGGGTACGGTTCTCGATAACTTTCTCAACAACTGCAATATGCGTGAGAGCCGCATCGAACTTGAGGAGTTTTGCAAAAACCGCGCAAAATTCGAAGAGCGACTCGCCCAGATACTGGCGGGCCGATCCAAAACACCTCCTGCCAAAGGCAACGAGCCGAACCAGGCCGGGCCGGGGCGAAGCCCCCTTTCCGGCAAAGCAAATGCCCAGCAATCGCCCTTGAGCCCCCTATCTCCCGCCGGCAATGGGATTCCGATGCCGGTACCGACGATGATACTGGACGAGAGCCAGATGCCGACCCTGCCCCCCGTACGAGGCTCGCAGCCGACGATCACGGCTCCGGGTACGCGCGACCAAAGGCCGCAGGCAGGCCGAAGCGGCAATAGCAAGGAGCCGCAGTCCAATCGCGGCCCCTCCGTTGATGCCAAGGGCCGGTCGACGGCGCCACCGAGCAATCCAAGGCAAACGATCAGCTCGCAGTCACCGATAAGACCAACGCAGCCACCGCGCCAAACTTCTTCGCAATCACGCAAATCGAAGAAGGCGGCCTACCGGGTCTTTGCCCACGATGAAAGACGATCGAGCAGCGGTAACCTTGGCATCCTGCTTGCGCTGAGTGCAGTCGTTGCCGTAGTCCTGACGTTTATGTTTGGCGGCGAGCGACTTTCAAACCGCTTCAAACATGATCCTTCAACGCGCGTGACCAATGGCGAAACGAATCCGCGCCAAACGAGAAAGCCGCGCGTGGATAGCAAAGAGATCGACCCGACCGGGACGGGCCGGGTAGCTGCCGTCGTCAACAACCCTAAACCAGGAGACGAAATCGTTACCTCGCCCTTGGAATCCCAGACGATTGTGATAAAATCCGATGGCAAATCAAAGCCCAAAATCCCCAGCACACCCGTCGTCACATCAACTAAAACGCCTTTGATAAAGCCAACTGAGAAGGCGGAACCCTCACCAGTCGTCATCAAACCTGAGTCGACTCCCGCTTCGTTGACCACTGAAAAAGCGCCCGAGGATAAAATGCCGGAGACCAAGCCGGCTGAAAAAATTAATCCCGGGGAGCAGGGAACCCTGCGGCTGACGGCATTGCCGGCTGCCGAAGTTTTTCTCGACGGAAAGATGCAGGGCACGACCAACGAGAAAAAGTTTGTCAGTCAGGGTGTTAAACTGGACCCGGGCTCCTATCTCCTCCGCCTCAGACGCAGGGGCTACAAGGTCGACGAGCAGATGATACAGATCAAGCCTGGCGAATTGCGGCAGATCAATGTCACGCTAAGCAAGCTGACAGAACTTGTCGAGCTTTCAGTTCAGACCAATAAAATCCCGGCGACTGTCGTCATCGAAGAGAATAAAAGCGGAGGCCGAAAACGCGAAATGGCGATGACAAAGCATTCCATTCAAATCAATCTCAAGCCGGGGAGCTATAAAGTCAATGTCAGCTATGAAGACGAGTCGATCAATCGCGTCATCGAACTTTCCGAAGAAAACAAATCCATCAATTTCAATGCTGACTTCAAATGATTGCCCGGTCATTTTCTCCCCTGCTTTTCTTCCATTCAGAGAATATCAAGATCATTTCCCCAGGAACTATGAGTGCAATGTTAATTCTTGCCAAATCCTAAGCGTCGCGCTATGAACCCACAAGAACTCCAATAGAAGTCTTTAGAACGGAATGAAGAATTTGCGCCTAAAGGTAAGGGTACGTCATGAAATTATTTTCAAGGTATTTGGGCCGGGGGTTTACGCTCGCGGCCGGGCTGGCTCTTGCGGGATCCGGCACTGCTTTCGCCAAGGTCTGGACAATTCCTGCCTCGGATCAACTCGAGTTCGACGCCCAGGAAGCTCTCATCCTAGCGCAGCCGGGTGATACCGTGCTGTTGCCGGCCGGCCGTTTCAAGATGGAGGGAGAATTGACGATCAACACGCCTTCCATCACCCTTAAAGGCCAGGGAATGGATAAAACCGTGTTGGTCTATGGCGGCGATGCGGCCGGAGCCCAGGCCGTCTACGCGGCGGCCGACCATGCGACGGTCGAGGATCTCGGTGTCGTCGATCAGCCGGGAGACGGAGTTAAGATCATTGGTGCCAACGGTGCCACGATTCGCCGCGTAAAGGTGGAGTGGACCAAACAAGGCAGTGCTGATAATGGTGGCTACGGTATTTATCCGGTTCAATCCGCCAATGTATTGGTTGAAGATAATGTGGTTATCGGCGCTTCCGATGCGGGGATCTATGTGGGTCAGTCTCATCAGATCATCGTTCGTAATAACCGTGTGGAATATAGCGTGGCCGGACTGGAGATTGAAAACTCTCAAAACGCCGATGTCTACAATAATGATCTTAGCAACAACACCGGAGGCCTGCTGGTCTTCAACTTACCGAATCTTCTCGTTCAGGGTGGCCATGGCACGCGTCTTTTCAATAACAGGATAGTCTCGAATAACTTCCCAAACTTCGCACCGCCCGGCAACAGTGTCGCGACAGTGCCGCAAGGCACCGGAATACTCATCATGTCCAATGACGATGTGGAGATCTTCGGCAATACCATCGACCGCCATAATACGACGAGCATTGCGATCGTGAATTACCTGATCACCGAGCGAGTCGTCGAAGATCCTAACTACGATTCGCTTCCCGAGAGTATCTACATTCATGATAACACGCTACGAAATGCTGGTAAAAACCCTATTAAGGGCACCAATCAACTTGGCATTGTAGCGGCAGCGCTGAGCTTTCCCCATCGGATCCCTCATATCACCTATGACGGTCTTGGCCAACCCGATGCCGATGGCAAGCCAACCGAAGCCAAGCAGGAAGGCGACAGGCGCATCTGTATTGGCAAGAACGATCAGGATGGTGGCGACAAAAGTTATTTCGGCAATCTCAATCTTTGGACCAAGGCCTGGTGGTCGCCTATTCCCGGCAAGATGAACAGGGATATGAGCAAACATCTCTGCGAAGGTCCCGTCCTCAATCCCGTCACCCTTGCCGACGTTCCACCCCTTCCCGATCCTCTACCGCCGCAATCGGAAAGTGAAATTGCAGCCCTATGTTCGGCGCCTCACGACGGCGTGAATTGGCAAGCCCTGAGCGTTGACTGTCCCAAGCTTAGTGATTATGGCCTTTTCAAAAACCCTCGCGATGCTTTGGCCGGAGCAAACGCGGGCGGTTATCCTTATGATCTGACCACGCCGCTGTTTTCCGATTATGCGGTCAAGGATCGCAGGCTCTTTATTCCCCCGGGTGAACAAGCGACCTACCGCGCTGACCGTGCGTTTGATATTCCGATCGGTGGCGTCATCGCCAAAACCTTTTATTTCGCGGCCAAAGCCGCAGAGCCTCAGGGACTTCGGAAACTTATTGAAACCCGCCTTCTCGTGCACAGAGCCGAAGGTTGGAAAGGCATCGTCTACGTTTGGGACGGAAACGATGCTAAAATTAGACGCGGTGGTGCAAAGGTTCAGGTCGCTTGGATCGACACGGCCGGCACGCTGCAAACTCACGGCTATCGCGTGCCTAACCAGGCTCAATGCACAGGCTGTCACTCCAGGAGTGAACCGATCGGTATCAAGGCGGGTTATCTCAATCGTAATGGTCAAAGCGAGTTTGCCGGCGAGAACCAGCTGAGCGCGCTGGCCAATGCCGGAGTGCTGATCGGATTGCCAGGAGACCCAAAGAATATCCCTAAATTTGCAGCCTGGAACGATCCGAATTCGGGGACTCTTGCTGAGCGGGCCAAGACCTATCTCGATATCAACTGCGCGCACTGTCACAGCGTAACGGGGAAGGCCAGCACCTCGGGCCTCTATCTTAATCTCGGCCAGCCGCAAGATGTAAATTTTGGCTTCTGCAAACCTCCTATTGCCGCCGGTCGCGGAGCCGGGGGAACACTGTTTGATATCGTCCCCGGCAAGCCGAAGGAATCGATCTTGATCGGCAGAATGGATTCGATCAAAGCCGCGGTTAAGATGCCTGAACTTTCCAAGGGAATGGTTCATGCTGAAGGTGTGGAGTTGGTATCGCAGTGGATCCAATCTCTGCCTGGAACCTGTAAAGAGTAACGCCCGGGGCCTTCTCGATCGGGAGAAGGCCTTTTTATCCGCTTATTGTTCCGCCTCCTGTCAGGCCTTCCCTCGCCTGAAGTCCTCACGCTTCAAGATCGACAAGCCGTGGCCTTCTCCATTACGATGGCTGCGGAGGGCCCACGCCATGCAATTTTCTGAGCTTAGTCAAAAATGGGGCATAGGGCTGACCGGCGGGATTGCGTCCGGGAAATCCACCATTGCGGAACGTTTGAGGCAGCGAGGCTTCGTGGTGATTGACGCCGACCAGATGTCTCGTTTGGTGGTCTTGGCGGGCACCGAGGGCCTCAGGGAAATCGTGAAGGCCTTTGGGCAGACCATACTCACTGCCACCGGCGAAATGGACAGAGCCAAGATGAGAGATATTGTTTTTAAATCCCCTGATCGGCGTCTCGTCCTGGAAAAAATTATTCACCATCGCCTGGCCACGGTCAGTGAAGAGCTTTTGGTGCGGGAGCATATCTTTGCGAAGCCCCGCTATTGGTTTTACGAAGCCAGTCTTCTCTATGAACGCGCCCGAACCAAGGATTTCCATAAAATATGGGTGGCCTACTGTCCTGAGGATATTCAGATTCAACGGGTGATCGCCCGCGACCGGATTCAGCGCGCCGATGCTGAACTTATTATCAAGGCCCAAATGCCCGTCGCAGAAAAAGTCAAGCAGGCTGACCTTGTCATCGACACGAATTGTGACAGGGGGGAACTTGAATGGCGGATTGATCGGGCGCTCGAAACGCTTTCCCCTGACCTCAACCCATCTTCCCCCAAAGGAGAATCGCGTGAGTAAAAGAGGCAAAAAAACCACTCGCAAATCCGGTAGCAAGGAATCGCGGCGATCGAACAATCAACCGCAGCGGAGGGGACGGGGCGATGCCGATGAAAGCAGTCAGGGAAACGGCCCATCTGCAGCCGAACCTGGTGGCCGTGGGCGGCCCTTTTTTAAACCGGGCAGAAAAGCCTCTGCCGGAAGTTCCGAAGGCCGCCCCTCCCTTCGCGGCGGCTCTTTACCCGAGATTGAATACCGAGACCAGCTGCTGAGCCCCCATCAGCGGGAAGAGGTCGCTCTGGCCCGTAAAAAAACCGATGAAGCGATCAGGGATTGGCTCGCCCAGGCAAAAGCAGCAGCCGAGCAAGCCCGCCGCTCGCCCGACGTGGAATTGCCGATCCTCGAGAGGCTTGATCCCTGGCAGCGCGAAGCCTATGAAGCCTTGATGAATGGTGAGCACGTTGTGGTCGATGCCCCCACGACAGCGGGTAAGACGCGGGTTGTGGAGGCTTACTTTGACCTTAATATCAGTGATCCTTCGTTTCGAGCTGCCTATACAACCCCGGTAAAAAGTCTGTCCAATGATAAGCTCAAGGAATTCAGCGAGACCTTTGGCCGAGAAAACGTCGGCATTGCGACGGGAGACATCAAAGAAAACCTGGATGCCCCGATCGTCGTTGCAACCCTTGAATCCTACCGCAATTCGCTACTGGGTGTGGAACCGGATCTGGGGCGCTCGTTAGTGGTTTTTGATGAGTATCACTTCATGCAGGATACCAGTCGGGGAAGTGCGTGGGAGGAGGCGATCATTCTCACGCCTCCGTCCTGTCAGCTCCTCCTGCTGTCGGCATCGGTCGACAATGCAGCTGATTTTTGCGCCTGGATCGAGACCCTGACGAGTAGACGCTGTCGCTTGATTCAGGTCAAAAAAAGACCGGTACCTTTGGTCGACATGGTTTATTTTCAGGAACAATGGCTGCTGGCCAGTGAGATCGATTCTATTCTTCCCAAGCGACCGGCGAATCCATCGAAGTTCCCTCTGGAGCACGATGAGATCGCGCGTCGGCTTTCGACTTTGCCTTCACTCGGCCTCACGCCCGCAATCCTCTATGCCGGCCGGCGCCTGTCCTGCGAAAATCTCGCGATGGAGATGTGCCGACAGCTCGATCCCATTCCCAAGGAACAGGCGCAGGCCATTCATGATCGGCTCGCCAAGGACTCGGGTGAAGACGATCCCTTGAAATTCTTTAAGCCCAATCTTCGCCGCTCAATTCTGGTCCATGGAGTGGGCTATCACCATTCCGGACTTGCCCCGCAGGCGCGCCGCGCGGTGGAAAACCTGGTCAAGGCAGGTCAGCTCCGCGTGTGTGTGGCGACGATGGGATTGAGCATAGGCATTAACTTTTCAGTTCGATCCGCCATGGTCACCGATTATTCACGACCCGGCGAACTTGGATTTACAACCTATTCAGCCTCGGAGGTCCTACAGATGCTGGGCCGGGCCGGAAGGCGCGGTCGCGATGTGGTGGGCTTTAGCCTCTGGCCTTCGGTCGCAGCGTACCAAAAGCTGGGTGGCACCAAACGCGAAGTCTGTGAGTCGCGATTGAAAAATGATCCCACGACTTTCCTGGGTCTGTTGGGTCGCGGGTTCAAGCTGCGTGACATCGAGAATTTTTACGAAAAAAGCTTTTTGCGCTTTGGAAATAACAAGGTTTCCTTCAACCTGATCCGCGAACAGCCAATCAGAAAGGCCCTTGGCGTCGAAAAACTCGCTTGTGGAAGCCCGGCCCATGCCTACGCCCGCTTTCTGGCTGAAGATCCGGAATCACCCTGCCATGCCTGTGCCAATCAGGAGCGTTGCCATGCGGTGATTGCCGAAAAAATGGAAAATCCACTGGCTCACCTGCACGTGCATCTGCATACCGTGGGCTGTATCGACCAGGATGAGCGTCTGACATCGTTTGGATCGATCGCCCGCTATTTCCCTCAGTCGGGCGGGATGCTTTTGGCCTTCCTTATCGATCGCGGCGACATCGATGTGCCCAATCTCTTGGCCGGCTTGGAACTGATGGGGAGTATGTGTCTCTCGCGCTTTAAAGATCCGCGAATTCCTGCTGAATATGACTATCCCTTCGAGGCCAAAGAGGTCGATGAGATGCTGCAGGAGTTTTATCCCCTGGAACTCTTCGAAGAGCTCTACGATCCCCCTAATCAACGGCGTGAAGGCCACGTCTTCCGAGAATTCAATCCGCTCGGCGGCGCCCTGATCAGTGAATGGGTCAAGGGCATAAGCTGGGGGGATATGGTCAGACAATCGACCGACGAGAAGTTTGGACAGGGTGATCTCATGAGCCTTTTCTATAGGGCTGCTACCTACCTCCAGTCGGTGGTGCAGGCTAGAATTCCAAAACTGAGTTCAGCCGCCGCGCAGCTACGCGATGAGATACTCCGCGATCCCTTGACCCCCTCGATCAAAGCATTGAAGAAGGTCAGCGACGACGAGGAGGATGGGGAGGCGGATGGCCTGGTTCGTGCTAAAGCCGAGGCCGAAAGGGATTTTGATAATGATTTCAATGATAAGGGGGATAATAGGGACGAGTGAGCCTTTGCTCCAGCGCCTGACAAGGGTGATACTTCCGCACAGGGAGAAAGCCCCCTGTCTGCCTCCCGTCTGAAGATGGATGCATACAAAGCACCTCAGAAAGCACTGAAAAAGCAGTCCTGCCGAAATTAAAAATTTCCAAAAATGGCGATTGCCATTAGAATAAATTATTAATTTACCCGCTCAGTTCTCAAGTCTCGCAAGACGTCGAGAAATATCAATTTTTAAATTCGTTTTCACCGAAAATTTTCTCGGACGTTCGACAATTGTTTAAGGCAAATGCCATCGTTCCGCAATTGAGGAGAATAACATGTCATCATCAAAGCCTGGCGCCTTCATTCCATACAGCGATAGCCTGGAAACACCTTTTCCGGACGAAGCCCGGGTCAGTGCCGAGATTTTAACCGTTATGGGCCGCACTCTGCAGGGCCAGTATACTGTGCACAAAAAAGGTCTTCGGGATGCCCATGCTAAGAGCCACGGAGCCCTGAAGGGGACACTCACGGTCTATGACAAGCTACCGGAACACTTAAAGCAGGGCCTGTTCGCGACGCCACAATCCTATCCCGTAGTGATTCGGCTTTCAACCTCGCCGGGTACCATACAAAGCGATGAGGTCAATGCCCTAAGGGCCTTTGCAATCAAAATCATCGGTGTTGAAGGTCCTCAATTGCTTTCGGCCCATAAAAATGAAAAGACGCAGGATCTCTTGCTGGTCAATTCAACTATCCTGCCATTCGCAGACCTCGCCGCCTATCTGAAAGCCGTGAAAATGGGCGAGAGGAAAATCAACGGTTCCGTAGCAGAAAAGCTAAAAACCGTAAAAATTGCCGGACGAATCCATTCGATTCTAAAATTTTTTGGTCAGGAGAAAGTCCTTCTTAAGGCTCTGACGTCGCCGCACACCCACATTCTGGGCGAGACGATGCATACTGCGGGCGTGCTGCGATTCGGGAACTATTTCGGGAGGATCAGCGTCGCCCCTTTATCTTCGAATGTTAAGGCCCTGGCAGGACTAATCGTCGATCCCAGCGGTAAACCCGAGCTGATTCGGGAGCAGGTCACCGGCTTTTTTGCAAAGCAATCAGCAGAATATGAACTACGCATTCAGCTCTGCACGGATTTAGACAGGATGCCTGTCGAAAATCCATCGGTTGAATGGCCAGAGGCTCTCTCGCCCCATCTGCCGATCGGGAAGATAGTCCTGCCAATGCAAGATACCGGTTCCGAGTCCCGGCGACGCTTTGTGGATGACGTGTTAAGCTTCAATCCCTGGCATGGTATAGAAGCTCATCGCCCTCTTGGAAATCTCATGCGGGTCCGGCGTCTGGCTTATGAGCAATCGTCGAAGATGCGCCATAAATTGAACAAGCTTGAACGTTTTGAACCGCGTAGTATCAGCGATATTCCGGACTGACTTCCGTCACGTCCCAGAGGCGGCTATCTCGGCGGGAGGCAAAGGCCTGTTAGGGTCACAGCAATCATCCTGAGCAGGGGATTTTGCAAGTGAGGGCCTGACGACCTGTCCTTCATCTTGGGAATTGAAAAATCGGAAGGGCCAGTAATGCCAATTTTTCCGGTGTTTTATGCGTTCCACGCGACCCTCCTTAGTTAAACCTACTAGGGGCTGTTGACGTTTGAGATAAGTGATTGAAAAGTACAGGCAAACTCGT
>CAXSGP010000080.1:0-3914 GCA_964236955.1 uncultured Oligoflexus sp.
GAACTCAACCCATCATCCACTAAGGATTGCAATGAAGCAGCTTATCGCCTGGTATGAAAAATGTATCAATCAACTGGCAAAAATTGGCTGGCTGCCCCCACTCCTGGCACGCATCGTGGTGGGTTATGTCTTCGCAGAAAGTGGCTGGGGGAAGATACACAACATTGATAAAGTTGCTGGTTTTTTTGCTTCCCTAAACCTTCCTGCTCCAGAATTCCAGGCTTATCTCGTGGCCTACACGGAACTGATTGCAGGTGCTATGCTTGTCTTCGGTTTTGCGACTCGAGCCGCGGCGACTGCCCTTGCCTTTACTATGCTGGTCGCGATTATAAAGGCGAAGGCTGAAGACATCCATGCGATGAGCGATCTCTTTGGAATGTCGGAATTCCTATATATCGTCATCTTTATTTGGCTGATCGTGGAAGGGGCGGGAGCCGTTTCGATCGATCGCTTGCGGCAGAAGAGGATTAAAATCCTCTGACACTAAGGGTACCTTCGTTTCTATCTTCGTTTTATGGCCAGCCGATCCTACGAATGTAAGGTCGGTACCTTCTCTAGAGCGCTTTCATAACTATTTAGGCCATTGACTCAAACCGCAGTACGCGACGAGACATAACGAAACAAGGCCGGTGCAAATCGCGCTAAATATACCGCGAAGTATTCTTTTCCCTTGGCAATAAGCACTTCTTTCTCATCCCGCTCGATCGCCAGTACAATTCTCTTCGCGCAAACGACCGGCGACATTCCGTTGCTATGCCCGGCATCGATCTTGCCGTAGGCTTTGCCGTTGGCAGTCAGGGCATTGACTGAGACATGAGTCGTCACATAGCCCGGATAGATATTTGTGATCTTAAGGTTGGAGCTGATCAACTCATTTCGAAGGCTATTAAAATATCCACGTAGCGCATGTTTGCTCGCCGCATAGGCCGTGCGGGTCTGCACCCCATAGAGGCCTAGCACACTCGAAACTGTCACAATATGCCCGATATCGCGGGTCGCCATCGACTTCAACAGCGGCCGCGTCAAAGCCAAGGCCCCAAAAAAATTCACCGCCATGATCTTTTCATCGAGTGCCATTGATGACTGCATCGCCAGGTAACGCTGGGAGACGCCTGCATTATTGATCAACATATCGATAGGGCCAAGCCGGTCCCAGGTGTCTTCCGAAAGCTTCTCAAGCGTTCGATACTTTTCCAGATCCAAGGGAACGATATGATGAATTTCAGGCGATCGGCAGCTCTTCCTGACCCGTTCCAGCTCCGCAACATTTCGCGCCGAGAGGATCAGCTTCGCGCCTTTTTCTGCCAGTTCATAGGCTAAGGCCTCCCCAATCCCCGAAGAAGCGCCGGTCAACCAAATCGTTTTGCCGTTTAACTCTCGCATAGACTATCTACCCCTGAAAGGCGCACGTTGAAAAAGAGCCGGGGACCCTCCAACGCAATCAAAAACTCTTTTCCCCTAGTGGATGAGGCGCTAAAAAACTGGCCTTTTCAATGCATAAAAAACAAAACCCGCGTCGACCTTTCATGAATAGGTCGGCACGAGCCCTTAGTGAAGAAAAACTTCAAGAATAACATGCGCACTATTATTGGGTCTGGCCGACTCCGCTGCGATCGGTCCTTTCGCTATCAATCGAATAGAGGTATTTTTGCATCGGGTCCGGCCGACATGATTTTTTCATCTCGCAGTTTTTCAGCGACGATGAGATAGGTTTCCGCCAGTTCCACGATATTTTTTACCGGAACGCTTGGAACATCACCCTGCCCGCTAAATCCCTGAGCGAGGAGGTAACGCCGAACCGTTTCCTTGTCCAGCATGTCAGGGGCTTCGCCTTTTGCCAGTCGGCTTTCATAGCTATCCTGCACCCAGAGGCGCGAGGAATCAGGAGTATGGATTTCATCGATGACACAGATCTGGCCCGTGCGATCACGGCCAAATTCATACTTGGTATCGACGAGTATCCAGCCTTTTTCGGCATAAACCGCCTGCCCAAAGGCAAAGAGTTTAAAGGCCATATCCGAAATTTCCTGCCATTCCGCTGCTGTTACCGTGCCGCGTTTGATCAAGTCCTCCGGACTGATATCTTCGTCGTGCTCATAGACTGCGGCTTTGGTGGTCGGGGTGATGATCGCTTTCGGCAAAGGCCGGAAATTAACCAAGCCTTCGCCAAGTTTGGCACCGCAAAACTCCCGAACGCCTTTTTCATAGGCCCGCGACATACTGCCGGCCATGTAACCCCGAACGATCACTTCCACTTTAAAAGGCTCGCAGGCTTTGCAGCGCAAAACGCGTTCATGCGGTCTGTCGATGAAATGGGTAGGGACAACCTGCTTCGCGGCCTTGAGCCAGAACTCAGAGAGATCAGCAAGGATTACGCCTTTATAAGGCACCATGCCGACGAAACGATCAAAGGCCGACAGCCGATCGCTATGAAAAATTAAGAGCTCGTCGTTTTTAGCGACCAGCTCCCGGACTTTGCCCGCGTAGGTTTTGCGGCCTAACTTCTGGTAATGAGCCTTGTGCTCTTCGGAAAGCCCAGTGTACGAGTGTTTCGTGAGGGCTTGGTCGGTATTTGCCTGTTCACTGATTTCCTTGAGGTAACCGCGTATCGTCTGCATCGTTTTTCCTTCCTTTGGGCCGTACCTCTAAGGTCGGCCTTCAGCGGCACGTGACATCCTCTCGGCAATAAATTACCGAGCATCCTGTAGTTAGAATGCAGGCAGCTTTCGCCGCTTAAGGTTTGCATTGGGTGACGTGTCACCTTGCGCTACGGCCCGACCTGACGGCCAGGGAGGCGGAACCACGCCGCTGATGTTACTCGATACGTTAGGGATGAGAACATCATCCCAGTTTTTAAATGCGTATCGACGATCAGGTGTTAGCACGGATTTTTAAGGATTTATATCTTTTTTTCTTGGATGACGCCTTACGTCCCCTCTTTAAAAAGAGGGGGATTACGGCAAAGTATTCTAAATTCTTTTGCTGACCCCTGTATTACTGCGATTGACTGATATCAAAAGCCCAAGAGAAACACAAACCGTTAACATAGCCGAGCTGCCAAAGGAGAAGAACGGCAAGGGGATGCCGACGACCGGAAACATGCCCATGACCATGGACACATTGATGGCGAATTCTAAAAAGATCAGCGAACCAACACCAACCGCAACCAAGGCCGCAAAGGTATCCTTGGAATGACGGGCAATATCCAGCGCAATGTAGGTTACGAGAGAGAAGACCATGAAAATTACGACGCCACCCCAAAATCCATGCTCCTCAGCAAAGACTGAGAAAATAAAGTCAGTATGACGCTCTGGAAGAAAGCGCAGATGGGCCTGAGTTCCCTGGGTGAAGCCTTTGCCAAACGCGCCGCCGCTGCCAACGGCTATGAGCGACTGGAGGGCATGGTAACCGGAGTTCTGAGGATCAAGTTCGGGATTGAGAAGATTTAAGATCCGAAGTTTTTGATAAGGCATCAGCAAAACGTTCCAGAGCACGGCCCCGATGATAGGCACCGAAAGAAGGACCAAACCAATGCTACGAACATTGATGCGGATAAAAGAAAGCATGCAGATGGCGATCAAACCGCACACTCCCGCGGTTCCAAAATCAGGTTGAGCAAAAATCAGGGCAAAGACGATACCGATAATGCCGGCCAGGGGAATAAGATCACGAATCGTATAGGGAGCATCCTGACGATTCGACGAAAAAAATCGGGCCACGGTGAGCACCACCGCAAGCTTCGCCATTTCCGAAGGCTGAAAACTAATGGGCCCCAGTGAAATCCAGCGCTGCGCGCCACCGGCGACCCGTCCCGTAAAAAGAACGATCATAAGAAGAATGCTGACCAGGCCGAGGAACCAGTATGCATAAGCGTTCACCTGCCGAATCGGTATCACCCAACCAAAGAGCACAAA
>CAXSGP010000080.1:3924-10092 GCA_964236955.1 uncultured Oligoflexus sp.
AACGCCGAAAGAGTGATCACGAGGTTTTTCACCTGTGAGCTGAAATAGCCCGCCCCGATGCTGGCACTATAAAGATTGATCAGACCCATCGTCAAAAGCGCGACAAACAGAAAGCACAAGATCGTGACCTGAGGACTTCGTGGTCTCTTTAAATCGCCTTCCGGAAGGAGAAAAACACCTTCAGTTTGCTTTTTCTTGCTGGCCATGACTTTCATCCTTGTTAAGAGCTTGAGCCGTCGCGGCTCGCTCGCGCTTCAGCTCCCAATAGCGGGCTATGATCTTGCCGGCCACGGGGGCAGCTGATTTTCCACCGCCACCCACCAAATCGTTCTGACTCACAATGGCGACCGCGATCTCGGCGTTTTCAGTGGGCGAAAAGGCGGCAAACATCGCATGTTCTTTCCAGTTGTCACTGACGTCCGAGGTGCCTTTATTGCTGTTCTTCTTCAAACTTACGACCTGCACCGAACCGGTTTTTCCAGCGACCGTTACCCCAGGCACAGCTGCATTTTTGCCCGTTCCATGAGGGTCCATAACCACCGTTTCCAAAGCCGCTCTCACCAAGGCAAAGGTCTTGGGACTCACCTCCGACACCTGACGAATGAGTTCCGGATGATGCTCGTAAATCGTTTCACCAACATGATTGGTGACCTTGTTTACATAGAATGGTTTCCATACCTTGCCGCCATTGGCGATGCTTGCATAAAGATTGGCCATCTGAATCGGAGTGATCAGGTCGTAGCCCTGACCAATGGAAATATTGGGTGTATCGCCGCCGGCCCATGGCAAGCGATAGGTAAGCATTTTCCAGGCTGATGTCGGAATAAGCCCTGGCTTTTCCATGTTGAGGGCAATGCCTAGCTTGGACCCCAGCCCAAAGGCTTTCGCATAACGGGCCAGTCGATCCACACCAAGCTCGATCCCGACCTGATAGAAGAAAACATCGCAGGACTTCATCAGGGCCTTTTGCATATTGACCGTTCCATGACCCTTATGGTCATGGCAATAGAATCGGCGATCGCCCAGGGTATAATAACCGGGGCAATAAAAGGTGCGATGTTCATCGATGACGTGTTCTTCCAAACCCGCCATCGCTACAACCGCTTTATAGACGGAACCCGGAGCGAACTCGCCGCCGCTGGATTTATCGAGCAATGGCTTGAAAGGGTTTTCGATGAGTTCGCGCCAATCTTCGGGCGAAACCCCCTGTTGCATCATCTTCGGATCAAAACCGGGTTCGCTGACCGCCGCGAGCACCTCTCCCGTCTGCGGATTAAGGACAACGACCGAACCGTTTTTACCGGCGAACGCCGACTTGGCCACTTTTTGAAGTTCATAATCTATGGTGAGTTCCAGGTCAGCGCCTGGCTTCGAGGGCACGCTCGGCAGGGACCATCCCGTTTCCTCCAGACCTTGACTCTGCCGACCGAAGGCATCGACCTGTATCAATCGATAGCCGCGCTGGCCCCGAAGATATTTTTCCCAACGCAGCTCTATTCCCTGTTTACCGACCAGATCGCCCATAAGGTAGGGATTATCCTGGTTTGATTCATTGAGTGATTCCAAGGCCTCGGGATCGATTTCCTTGAGATAGCCAAGGAGATGGGGCGGCACATCGGGCCCATAATCGCGTCGGGGGGCGACCCGAACTTCGATGCCGGGCAAAAATATTTTATTGGCTTCGATGATGGAGACTTCGTGCTGGGAAAGATCTCTTTTTAAAGAGATAGGCAGAAACTTGGGTTGTCCCTGGGCCATTTCCAGGCGTGCTTCAAAACGGGTCACGGGAACATGCAAAAGACGCGAGATGATCTTAAACGTCGTGTCCTTGTCGGCGACATACTGGGGCACATAGACAAGATCATAAAAGGGCCGGTTGCCTAGCACAACCTCCCCGTTTCTATCGAAGATAATGCCGCGCGGCGCCGGAATCTCGATCTTACGGACACGGTTTCGTTCGGAGACCTCACGGTAGTAGTCGCCCCTATAGATCTGTATATACCAAAGCCGCAGGAGCAGACCCGAAATCACGACAAGCAAGACGATGCTTGCCCACATAAAACGCGCTTCGACGAGCAAGCTTTCTTGCTTATGAATTCGAGTCATTGCGGTACGGGCTCCTCGGCATCAATTCTCATCCATTCCCGCGAGAGATACATGCCGAAGCCTACGGCGACGAGAAGCTTCAAGGCCTGCTGTATAATGAAACTCGGCGTAACGCTCCAGGTGTCATGAAGAAAGATCAGGACAAAGGTTTCAAACAAAATGATCCACAGACTGGACACGGCATAGGAAACGGCCCAGGGCGTACGATAGCGCCAGGACAGGGCCGGTCTGATCTGAAAGAAGATATTGATCATGATCCAGTAGGAACAGAGATAAATCCCAGCCGGAACCGCCAGTTTGGTCTCCAGACTGAAGGCGGCGATCATCGCGAGGACGGTCACCTGCAGAGGCCTTTGCCGGACCGCGCTGACCACCAGCCAAGGCGTGATAAAATCAAAAACCCCGGCACTGCCAAGGACAGTCGGGAGAACGGTGGTTTGAATGAAGAGGATAACCAGGACAAAGGCGATATCCTTCGGCAAGGAACCGGTATTGGGCCTGGGTCTCAGGCCTCGCAGCTGGTCCTTCCATAATGACCAGCCGTTACGTCTCAGAAGGCTGTCCATCGTTAGCCACCTGCCTGTTCGTTTTCACCAAAGGGTTTATTCAGCCAGTCTTCACCGGCTGTTTCCATGATCTTTTGCAGTTCCTTGTCGTGATTTTCCAGGACGATCACCTCTTCGATTCGATCGAAGTTGACCCAAGGCTCAACGGTTATGGTCTGAGAGATATTGTCGGATTCGTAGGCAATGCGAATGACCTTGCCAATCGGCAGGCCTTTCGAAAAGCCACCAATAATCCCCGAGGTGACCAGAGTATCGCCGATGCGCACTTCCACGCGTCGATTAAGTTTGATCACACAGTCATTGTCGGAGCCTTTAAGCACGCCGCGGATACGGGTCCTTTGCAGGAGAATATCGATGTTGAAGTTGGTATCGATAAGCAGATGCACATCGGCGAATTTGAGGCCAGCCCGGATCACCCGGCCCACCACACCTTCAGCCGTCACCACCGGCATGCCTATCTGCACGCCATCCTGCTTTCCTTTGCTTATCCTCATCGTTTTAAAGCTTGGATAAGCCTGCGAACCGACGATTTCAGCGACAATATGAGTCCTCTGAAAATGCTGGGCAAATTCAAAAAGAGCACGCAGGCGGGCGATCTCGTTTTGTTTTTCGTCATAATCGAGCATCTGGCTTTTGAGGACCGAGATCTCTTTATCAAGACGGGTATTGGTTTCCGAGACCCGGGTTAAATCGATATAATGATTCCACACAGCAAAGATAATGCGGGTGCCGCCATCCCATATATATTCAAAGGGATAGAGGATTTCCTGGGCTAGCAGGAGTCCGTGAGACGAGCTGACCCAAGGTCTTAGGGACGATGACAGGAAGACAAACGGAGACAAAAGGGAGGCGACAAGTATCACTCTCCAGAATATCTTTGCCTTGCTACGAGCCATACTGAGGTCGCCTTATGTCAGTGGGAATTGCCAGGTAGAGCTGCTTCACCCTCTTGGGCACAATTCACAGGCTCCGATGAGGCCATGGGCTTCAATCCTAGCAGGGGTTCAAATTAAGCTTCGAATAAGCCCGTGATCTCAGGAACGCTGGAGTCCCATAGACCCAACGTAATGGCAAAAGCAACGAAAGCCGGAGCCAAGGGGACGAGGGCATCAGAGAGGGAGTTCTGCTTTTGACCGGACGCAAACTAAGAGCTGAAAAGGGGGCGACGCCAAAGCAAAACATTAAGGCAAACCGGAAGCTATCTCATAAACACAATCTCAAACCGAAAGGAGAGCCTTCCTTACCGTATTGATCTCCACTTTATAAGATAGCCCCTCATCTTCTCTATCTGCCCTGGGCATGCCCGAGGGGAGCGCCCACCTTAGCGAATCGCTACATTGCTAAGGATATCAATTTGATCGAGCGCCTTGCCGCTGCCGAGTACAACAGCTGTCAAAGGATCTTCGGCGATCATGATCGGCAGGCCGGTTTCTTCACGAAGGAGAATATCAAGGTTACGAATCAAGGCGCCGCCACCGGCGAGGACGATACCCTTGTCGACGATATCAGCCGCCAGTTCGGGAGGGGTTTTCTCCAGGGCGATACGGACTGTTTCAACGATGGTATTGATAGGTTCGGCGATAGCTTCGCGGATCTCTTCCGAAGCGATTTCAATTGTCTTGGGAATACCCGCAACCAGGTCCCGGCCTTTGACGTGCATCGTCTGAATATCATCATCAGGATAGGCCGTGCCGATGGCGATCTTAATTTGTTCGGCCGTACGTTCACCGATCAGCAGATTATATTTACGTTTCAGGTAGTTCACGATAGCTTCGTCCATTTTGTCTCCGCCAACGCGGACGGACTTGGAATAAACAATACCAGCGAGAGAAATCACAGCAACTTCAGTTGTTCCACCGCCGATATCGACGATCATGTTCCCGCTTGGTTCCGAGATGGGCAATCCCGCGCCGATCGCCGCAGCCATTGGCTCTTCGATCAAGTGAACCTCGCGAGCTCCGGCCGATTCTGCTGATTCTTTAACGGCGCGCTTCTCAACTTCAGTGATGCCATAAGGAACGCAGATGATGATGCGAGGCTTCACCATAGTGCGACGATTATGAGCGCGTTCAATAAAGTAACGAAGCATCGCTTCAGTAATTTCAAAGTCGGCAATAACACCGTCTTTCATAGGGCGAACGGCGACGATGGAACCCGGAGTACGGCCCAACATGTCCTTCGCCTCTTTGCCGACGGCAAGAATTTTTTTGCCGCCACGTGCGTCGCGTTGAACCGCTACGACGGAAGGCTCGTTTGTGACAATCCCTTTACCTTTGACGTAAACAAGAGTGTTTGCTGTTCCCAGGTCAATAGCCAAGTCATTTGAGAACATACCTGCGAGCCAGTCGAATATCATCTCCGATCTCCTGTTTCCGTTTTCGTTTCCAGATGCAACTTAATATTAAAGCACGATCTTGACTAAGGTCCAAACGAAGAGTTGCCTAGCCTTTAAAAAAAAATGGGTCTCTCTTAGGTTGGGGATGGATTCGATCCCGCTAGCGGGCCGCTGCAACTCCGGCTCGTCAATTCGTGTATTCACCGCTTAACCAGCCCTAGCAAATTGTGGTAGAAGAAAATCTTTAGTGCTGAATACTTTTGTTTAATATGTCAATTAGATAGGCGAATGTGCGAAAATATGAGATTCTTCTCTGAGCCTTAAAAAAAATTTGTCATCGCAGATGCACAGGCCATTTTTTTAAAGCAGAATGCAGTTGTTAATGACTCTTGCACAAGAGCTTAAATAGAACGACTTTCCAGGTGAAATTAAGGGGTAATGGATGTTTAAGTGGAGAAAGACCTCGGATCTCGATTCTAAGGCCATTGCCAAGTCTTGGATGACATACGCGATCCTCGGTTCAGTTATTCTGACGATGGCGTTTTTTGGGGTTTGCACGCCGAGGCAGGGGGGCGGGGGATTTAGTCTCCCGAGTGGCACGGTGGCAAAGGTCGATGGCGAAAAGATTGGGACCACGGAATTCCGTCGGGCCTATATCAATTACAGTAACCAGCTATCGAAGCAATACAAGGACAAGTTTGATGCCCTGGCTCTTGGCGTTGCCCCTCAGGTTGTGAATGGCCTCGTACAGAATCTGGCCGTCACCAAGGAAGCCGAAAAAAATGGCATTACCGCCACTGAAGATGAAGTCGCCAAGATCATTCTCGATGGTAAATACTTCAACGGCGAAAACGGCAAGTTCGATCCCGAACGTCTGGCCAGCTATTTGAAAAACCAGGGACACACCGAAGCCACCTTCACCGAAGAGCTTCGGCGCGATATCATCTCGCAAAAGTTCCGTACTTTTGTCACGGAGACCTCGCGCAGCTCCAGCAAGGTCGCCGAGCTCAACTACCTGCTTGATGATTCCAAGATCGATATCGAATATCTGCGTCTCGACCCAAACAGCTTCCCCGTGACCATCGCTGCCGCCGATATCGATGCATTCCTGGCTGGTGCCGGCCTTAAGAAAGTTCAGGAATATTTTGAACAGAATAAGTC